>NZ_FYDI01000021.1:0-86311 GCF_900187465.1 Pseudomonas sp. Irchel 3A18 | reverse complement strand
CTGATGCAGCGAGAGCTTGTCGCGGAAGTACATCCGCCGGATTTTTCCCAACATTTCCATGCTGATCACCCTGTGTTCTCCTGCTCAAAAAGTGAGCAGAAGCAGTTGAACACCTGGGTCAGTTTTCAGTCGGCAGAACAGCCTCTACTGGGTCAGTTTTCGGTCAGCGGCAACAAAGGTGCGCGACTTCTACGCTGCCGACGAAATCTGGGATGCGGTGTATGCCGAGGGAGACCAAGGTCTCAAGGACGCCATGGACTTGGCCTACTTGGCTGGTCAGCGCCCTGCCGACACGCTGAAGTTCAGCACCATCGACCTCGACGAGGACTACCTGTGGGTCGATCAGAACAAGACTGAAAAGAAACTGCGCATCCGTCGGCACGTCAATGGCGAGCTTACTGGCCTTGGATTGTTCATCGAGGCGTTACTTGAGCGCCGCAAGCTGCAGGGCGTGCGCAACTCACGACTGATCACAAACGACTCGGGACTGCGAATGAGCTGGGAGATGCTGAGGAACCGGTTCAGCGAAGCGCGTGACAAGGCTGCTCGGAAACTTACGGCCGATGGTAACGCTGATCTAGCCAGCAAGGTCCGGCAGTTCCAGTTCCGCGATATTCGACCGAAGGCAGCCTCGGAGATCGAGGACATCAGTCACGCCAGCCGACTTCTGGGGCACTCCAAAGAGGAGATCACGAAGCGAGTCTATCGACGAGTCGGCGAGGTGGTTTCTCCGACCAAATAAATGCCTGATGCGGAAACGATGCCTGATTATGCAGAAACGATCCCCCTTTCCCCAGCCCAATAAAAAACCCCGTAGACGTTAATCTACGGGGTTTTCAATAGTGGAGGCCGAGGTCGGAATCGAACCGGCGTAGGCGGATTTGCAATCCGCAGCATAACCATTTTGCTACTCGGCCTCAGACGCCTGATGCTTATACAACCACATCAACCGTTTTGAACTCTTTGGATCAAGCCTTGGCTTCACCCTCAACCCATTGAATCTTAAGGGTTTTTTCTCGTTCCCGAATCAGGAATGGACGCAATTCTGGACTGGTTGACCGGGCATGTCAAGAACGAGAATGAAATAATTCCATACACGTCCGGTCAACGAGTCAGACTTTACTCTTTGCTCAGGTCCACCAGTGGTTCCTTGCGGACTTCGGTTGCCCGGCCGCCCTGGATGGTCTTGATCTGGCCCAGTGCGGTGTCGACTGCGCCTTTGTCTGCCAGCAGGCTGTAGCTGATCTGGAACTGGCGCTGTTCTTTCGGGGCGATGGTCGGCACGAGTTTCAGAGGGCGCTGGTAGCGGCGGTTGTAGGAGAAGCTGGTGCCTGGCTCAAGGCCGGTGACGTAGCCCTGGCCACGGGTGTCGGTGTTTTTCCACAAGGAGAACACAGGCAGTTGGTGGGTGTTGAAGCCCACCGCCACCCCGAGGCTGCCGACCTTGTTATGCAGCACGGTCAGGGTATCGCCCTTGGCGTCGCCGTAAGGCACTACGTTATAGACGGTTTCGTCGTAGTCTGGTGTAGGACCGCGGTAGGTTTGCCAATCAGGCAAGTCGCCTTTGGCCTTTTCGTTGAAGGGCGATACCTGCTGCACCGGTGCCTCGAAGCGTGCGCCCTCCTCCAGGAACGGCGTGCTGAAGTTGCTGTGGTACAGCGCCTGGTATTCCTTTGGATAGTCGCCGTTGTTGGTCAGGGTGTCGTTGAGGGTAAAGCGGGTGCTGCCCGGATCGGTGACCAGCTCGGTCTGGACCGAAAAATCGACTTTCTTGAACGCCTGCTCTTTCAGTTCACCCTTGAGGCGAATGGCATAAGGCGGCTTTTCGTCGATATGCAAAGTGACTTTGTTCGCCGGGATATTCGCCGCGCGGCCGTGCAGGGTCAGCAGTTCGCCGTTGTCGATGCCCGGGTGGCCAACCCACTCATAACCGCAACGGGTCACCAGCTCGTTGAAACCTTCCAGCCAACCCAGCCCGCCGCGACCGTTCAGTTCGATAAAGGCCGGGTTGACGACCTCTTTGACCGGCGAGTCCCAGCCCATGCGTACATCACCGACCGAGGCTTGCAGTACGTTCATGCCGCGAGTGGGCACAACCGAGAGCTTCATGGTGCCGTTGTCGATCTCGATGATGCTCACGCCTTCCTGACGACCGCCGTGCAAGGTGCGCATGGTGACGGAAAAGGGTTTATCGGTCTTGATCCCGAGTTGAGCACTGGTGATCTGCTGGTTCTGGGCGGCCTTGTCGGTATCGAGCAGCACATAGTCCCAGGCGAAGGCGTTGGTAGCCGAGACAATGGCAGTGGCACCGAGAAGCCAGGCGAGCGATTTCATGGGGGTGGTCCTTATTGGAATTATGGGGACAACTGAAGTTGATTAAACGATTCAGCGACCCATCAAGTCTAGTCAAAATCGCAGAATTCGTGAAAAGAGAATTATACGCCCATGCAGATTCGACCCTCTGATCAGAACCGCGAGCACAATTGAAAATACTTATCGTTCACGTTTAAACTGCACCCTTTTCAGCGGGTCGACAGAACCGCTCTCCAGGTTCGAGATCTTCAATGAGCGACTCATCCGGCCATCTGTACACGTTTCTGGGGATCCGCCAGGAACTGGTCAGCTACGCGGCAAAGATCACGGGTGATCGCATGCAGGCCGAAGACATTGTTCAGGAGGCCTGGATTCGCTTCATTCCGCAGCAGGCCAGCGCCGAGCAGCCGGCAGCGTATCTGTATCGGATTGTGCGCAATCTGGCGCTGGACCTCATACGCAGCCGCAGCCGGGAACAGGCGCATCAGGTCTCCCCTCCTGCCTGGCTGCTGCCAGCCCATATCAGTGATCCTGCCGAGTTGTGCCTGCACAACATGACGCTGGAACGTCTTTCCCGTGCCCTTGAAGCAATGCCTGAAAACAGTCGTCGGGCTCTTGAAATGCATCGCTTTGGCGGCTGTACCCTGGCCGAAATCGCCGGGCATCTGAACGTGTCCCTGACCACGACCCATCGCCTGCTGCGCGATGCATTGGTGCGACTGGCCCGTGAAGTGGACAACCCGGATGACGATAAGGATGTTTCCCTGTGAGTCATGAGGACGATGCACTGGAACAGGCCGGTGACTGGCAGATACGCCTGCAGGAAGATCCTCAGGCCCGGGAAGCTTTTGAACAGTGGTTGCAGGCCAGCCCTGAACACCGTGCAGCATGGCTCAAGATGGAAAAGCTCTGGGGCGCGCTGGGTGAATTGCCAGCCATGGCAATTACGCCTGCCCCCCACAGCCCACCGCAGCCACAAGGCAAAACCGGGCAACGCCGTGTCTGGACCAGTCTGGCGCTGGCAGCCGGGCTGGCGGCAGTTGCGGTTTTACTGGCGCCACGAGCCAGCCTCACGCTGCGCGCCGACTATCACACCGGCGTTGGAGAAACCCGGACGGTCCAACTGGCGGACGGCTCTACGGTCACCCTCAGCCCGCAGAGTGCATTGAGCCTGATCGGTGGCGATGCCCGAAAGGTGGAATTGCTGCAAGGCCAGGCCTATTTCCAGGTCGCCCCCGACCCGCAGAATCCGTTCACGGCCCAGGCCGGACAGCTCTCGGTACGGGTATTGGGCACGGCTTTCGATCTGGACCTTCAGGCACACAGCGCCGAAGTCGCTCTGGAGCATGGCCAGGTGCAGGCCGAAAATGCTCAGCCCCCTCTCAGCGAACGCCTGATGCCCGGCCAGCGCCTGAAGTTCAGCTGGCCATCGGGCAAAGCCGAACACTCGCACGTCAATCCGGCGCACATTGGGTCATGGCGCAGCGGTTCGTTGTTCGTCGAGAACCAGACCGTGGCCGACATCGCTGAGCGGCTGCAACGCTATACCAGCGGCTGGATTGTGATTGCCGACCCGGCCCTGAAACAGCGACGCATCACGGGCGTGTTCGATCTGAACCAACCGGATCGAGCCCTCAAGGCACTGGCGCAATCGCTGACGGTTGAAACCCGGCAGGTGTCGCCGTGGGTGCATGTTTTGGGAAGTTTCTGATTTTTTATCTGAAAGATGGAAAAAATCACTGCGCACTACGTCTTTCATGACCAATTTGAGAATTTATCTCAAATGCAATCAAGTCGTATGAAGGATTAAATCGATGTCGCGCTTCCCTGCATTGCCGACTCTGGCACTGGCCATCCTCCTGCCGATGGACAACGTCCGGGCCACCGAAACGTCCGAGAACCTGCGCACTGTACGTTACAGCATCGCTGCACAACCGCTGGCCTCGGCACTGGCGCAGTTTGCCCGACAGAACAACCTGCAACTGAGCTTCGATGCCGCGCTGGCCCAAGGCAAGATGGCACCGGCGGTGAACGGGCAGCTCAGTGAACGTGAAGCGCTGGCCCGGCTGCTCCAGGCGTCGGGGTTGAGCTGGTCGCTGACCGACGACCGTATCCTGTTGCTGTTCCCGCAACCTGCCAGCGGCTCGCTTGATCTGGCACCGTCACTCATCACCTCCAGCTCATTCATCGAACAGGCTGACGGCATGGTGCAAGGCTATCGGGCGACTCGCAGCGCGACCGGCAGCAAGACCGACACGGCCCTGCGCGACATGCCGCAGTCGATCCAGGTGGTGTCGCGCAAGGTGATAGAGGATCAACAGGCCAATAACCTCGCCGACGCCCTGACCAACGTCAGCAGTGTGCAACGCAGTAACTCCCATGGTGGTTCGTCCGAGAGCTTCGTGATCCGTGGTTTCAAAGCCACCAGCTATGCGGTGGACGGAATGCTGATCAACCCGCTGGCCTCAAGGCCCGAGGCGTTGCGCGACCTGGCCAACGTCGAACGTGCTGAAGTGCTCAAGGGGCCGGCATCAGTGCTGTATGGCCGGGGCAACCCTGGCGGCCTGATCAATCTGGTCACCCGCAAGCCCGGCTTCACGCCCGAAGCACAGGTCAAACTCCAGGCAGGCTCCTACGACTTCTACCGTCTGGAAGCCAATGCCAGTGGGCCGCTGGACGAAGCCAAGACCCTGGCCGGGCGCATGACAGTCGCTACACAGACCGAACGGGGTTTTCGGGACACCTTCCGCGACAGCAAACGCACCTACCTGGCCCCGACCCTGCGCTGGGAGCCAACGGATACCACCCGGGTCGACGGCGGCATGGAATATATCGATCAGACCAGCCCGTTCGACCGCGGCCTGATTCCGGTCAACGGCAAGATCGATATGAGTGCCGACCGCTATCTGGGCGAACCCTGGGCGCGTGACAAGGCCAACAAGTTTTCGCTCTGGTATCGCGCCGAACATGACGTCAATGACTGGCTGACCCTGCGCCAGATGACTCGCTGGGATCAGTCCCACAAGGATCGCTATGTCGTCGATCTACGCGGCCTGGGTCCGGATGGCCGCACCCTCGCCCGCCGCGCCACTGACGGCGAAGAGCGAATCAAGACCCTGGACATGCAGTTCGAGGCCATCGCCCGTTTCGCCAACGGCGGCCTGAACCATACGGTGCTTGCCGGCTTCGAGTACATCGACGGCAAACGTCGCAGCCGCAGCGACCGCGCATCCCTGACTTCCATCGATATTTTCAATCCGGTCTACGGCGCCACACCCAGCCCTTTTGCATTCAGTGAAAAGGCCAGTTTCGACCTGACCGCCTACAGCTTTTACCTGCAAGACCAGATTGATCTGAACGAACAATGGAAGCTGATCCTCGGCGCCCGCTACGATGACACCCGCCAGCGAAACACCACAGTGGGCACCTCTGACATTACCCGCACCGACGTGGACCCCGGCAAGGTGTCGCCACGTATCGGCCTGGTTTATCAACCCACCGACTGGCTTGCGCTCTACACCAGTTACAGCACGTCATTCACCCCGCAGAGCGATATCCAGCGTAACGGCAGCCTCCTGGACCCGGAAGAAGGTATTCAGTATGAAGTGGGCGCAAAATTCGATCTGATCCCGGACCGTCTGAGCGCTACCTTGTCAGCCTTCGAGATCACCCGCCAGAACGTTGCCGCTACAGACCCCGAAGACGACAACTATTCAGTGCAGACCGGTGAGCAGCGCGTACGTGGTGTCGAACTGGACGTCAGTGGCACGCCGCTGGAAGGCTGGGAGATCATCGGCAATATCAGCGCGCTGAATGCTGAAGTGACCAAGGACACCACCATCCAGGTCGGCAACACGCTTGAAGGCGTGCCGACCCTGAGTGGTTCGCTGTGGTCCAGTTATCAGTTGCAGGAAGGTGCGTTGAGAGGGCTGGGCTTTGGTGCCGGGGTGATCGCTGTCGGCGAGCGTCAGGGTGATATCGACAATACCTATGACGTGGGCGGCTATGCCCGGATCGACGCCAGTCTGTTCTACGACATTGATGAAAACATCCGGGTATCACTCAATGGCCGCAATCTGACCGACCGCAAATATATCGAAACCGTTGCCAGTACCGATGGTAACTATGCTGGTGCACCGGCATCGGTGGTCGCGACCTTGAGTGCCAGGTTCTAGGGCGACATCTCTCAGCCCTTCGCGAATGAGTTCACTCCTACAGATTGTGTAGGAGCGAATTCATTCGCGAGACTCACTACAAGCTGGAACTTTGACTCGCGCAGGCCCTGTCGCTGGTATGATCCGCTTTTCGCCCTGCACCGCTGAAATCGTTTAAGGACCCTTAATGGCCAGCCATCCGCAACGTGTCGCCATCGTCATCCCGGCAAGATACGCATCCACCCGCCTCCCCGGTAAACCGCTTGCCGACATCGCGGGCAAACCCATGGTGCAGCATGTGTATGAGCGCGCTCTGGAAGCCGCCATTGCCGATACAGTGGTGATTGCCACCGACGACCAGCGTGTGGCCGACGCGGCGCGCAGCTTTGGCGCGGCCTGTGTGATGACATCCCCTGACCATCCTTCGGGCACTGATCGCCTGGCCGAAGTCATGAGTCAGGTCGACGCCGATATCTACGTCAACCTGCAAGGCGACGAGCCTCTGGTAAGGCCTGCGGATATTGTCACACTGGTGAAGGGCATGCTCGCCGATGCGTCCGTGCAGGTCGGCACGCTCTGCCATCCGATAGACTCGGCCGAAGCAGGCAACCCCAATACCGTCAAAGTGGTCCTGGCCGCCAACGGCAATGCGCTGTATTTCAGCCGCTCGCCAATTCCTTACCCCCGCGAAGCTGAAACCGCCACCTACCTCAAGCATGTCGGAGTCTATGCCTACCGTCGCGAGGTGCTGACCAGCTACTCCGGCTTGTCCCAGCCAATGATCGAACACGCGGAAAAACTGGAACAACTGCGCCTGCTGACCGCCGGTTACTGCATTCGTGCCTGGGTGGTGGAGCCCACCGGCCCTGGCGTCGATACCCCTGAATGCCTGGAGAAAGTCCGCGCCCTGATCGAAGGCCGTTCACTGCCAGGCCTACCTGCGCTGGCCGATATTCGTCTGGTAATTACCGATGTCGACGGCGTACTGACCGATGGCGGTATTTTCTACGACGCCACCGGCGAATGCCTGAAACGCTTCCACGTGCGCGACGGCATGGGTATGCGCATGCTGGAAGAAAACGGCGTACGCGTGGCCGTGTTGTCGGGCCGCGACTCGGCTACTTTGCGCAAACGCGTGGCTGATCTGGGCGTCGAGCTTTGCCAGTTCGGTATCAAGGATAAAAAGGCAGCCTGCGAGCAGTTGATGGCTGCCGCAGGCGTTACTGCCGGGCAAACAGCCTGTATCGGTGATGATTCCATTGACCTGCCAGCCTTTGCTGCCTGCGGCCTGTCGTTCGCCGTGGCCGATGCACCGATATACGTGCAGCAGCAAGCCACCCATGTGCTGCAACGCGCAGGTGGCACCGGTGCATTCCGTGAGGTTTCCGACTCCATTCTGATTGCTCAGGGCAAAGCCGATGTGCTGGGCTCAGCCGCCGGTTATGCGTCGGTCATGGCAAAGATGGCCCAGTAAAACCTGAGGCTCCCGACCTCCAGCGGCTCGGGAGCCTTTACATCCGCATCACCATTTCCCTTTCTGCATGGAACAACTCCCGCACAACGGCCACTCAGGTTCAAACGAACCTAAGACCGCGGGAGAGAATTCATGGGCATTCAGTCCGCCAGGGCTTTCAAATACGTACAAGAGTTTTCATGCATTGCCGAGCGTTGCGAAGACAACTGCTGCAAGGGTAACTGGCGCATTGCGGTCAGCAATCGTAGCCATGACCTGTACAGCCGGGAGTTTCCCGAACTCTTGAATCTGATCGTCAAGGACGATTCGGGCTACCAGATGGACAAGACGGGTGGCCAGTGCGGCGCGCTGCAAGGCGGACGTTGCCAGATCCATGCCCAGCAGGGTGAAGCAGTTCTCACCGATACTTGTGCCAACTACCCTCGCATGTATCGCCGTATCAATAACTCGTTGGTGAAGTCCGCAACCATGAGCTGCCCCGAAGTTGCCCGTATCGGACTGTTTGGCGAAGCGCCGTTCCAGATCGAAGAAGGTCCGCAGGACGACCATCATCTCTACGCCGCCGCCAATCAGGAATTCCCCGGTATCGATCAGGCCCAGTGGCGTTCGGTGGTGGAGTCTCTGCTGCAAATCACCCTGTCGAAGAAACTGCCGGTTGGCCAGGTATTGCTGCGCCTGTACGACATTTCTGCGCAACTTTCGGAACTGCCACATGCCCGTTGGGTCGAGGAAATCCCGCTGCTGGCCGACAACACCAGCAACCTTCAGGAAGATACCAGCGAGCCGATTCTTGCCGACCCTTTGCTGATCGTGCTGATCAATGTCTTGAACTCGCCGGGCGCCCCCTCCTCCTTGCGCCAGCAGATACTCACCTCTTCACTCATCGTGCCCGGCGAAACCCCGGCACAGGCGCAATGGACCCTGCGCAGCGAATATCGCCACCTGTATACGGAAAAACTGCAACACAGCCTGGATCTGATCCTGAAGCGTTTCATTGCGGCCGAAATGACCCGCACCGGTTTCCCGTTCATCTCCAACACCAGTGCCGGGCAGGATTACGGCCTGAGCCTGACCGAGTGGGCCACCACCCTGGCGATCCGCACCCTGACCCTGCGCAACCTGCTAATCGCGCATTGCGATGTAACCAACCAGTTGGCGCCGGACAAACAGCAGACCGTGGACCTTGTCTACCGCTTCTGCCGGGCTGCCAGCCATAACGCAGTGACCGCCGCCGAACGGACCTTGCGCAACGCAATCACCGACAAAGGCCTTGCCTACCTGAAGACGCTGATCAATCAAGTGAATGCCTGACGGTATCCGCGTCCCCCTTCCTGAGCCCTGCGTCGAGCAGGGCTCAGGCATCAAAGAATACTGTACACAGCGTTTCATAGATCCAGATCAATAAACCCGGCAGGCAAGGCGATTACCGTTCGCGACTTTTTGCGACCGACACCGCCATGACACCCTTTACCCCGGAACTGCTCGCCCCCGCTGGTACCCTGAAAAACATGCGGTATGCCTTCGCCTACGGAGCCGATGCGGTCTATGCCGGCCAGCCGCGCTACAGCTTGCGGGTGCGTAACAACGAATTCGATCACGCCAACCTGGCACTCGGCATCAACGAGGCTCAGGCTCAAGGCAAGCGTTTCTACGTCGTGGTGAACATCGCACCGCACAACGCCAAGCTCAAGACCTTCCTCAAAGACCTTGAACCCGTAATCGCCATGGCTCCAGACGCGCTGATCATGTCCGACCCCGGCCTGATCATGCTGGTACGCAAGCACTTCCCGCAGATGCCGATTCACCTGTCGGTGCAAGCCAACACCGTGAACTGGGCCAGCGTCGAGTTCTGGCAACAGCAGGGCCTGAGCCGGATCATCCTGTCTCGCGAGCTGTCCCTGGAAGAAATCGACGAAATCCGCCAGCAGGTTCCTGCCATGGAGCTGGAAGTATTCGTCCACGGCGCGCTGTGCATGGCCTATTCCGGCCGCTGCCTGTTGTCGGGCTACCTCAACAAGCGTGACGCCAACCAAGGCAGTTGCACCAACGCCTGCCGCTGGAAATATTCTGCGCAAGAAGCCACGGAAAACCCGCTTGGCGACATTGTGCAAGTCTATGAGCCCGAACCGACCCTGAGCGCAGGCGCGCCGACCGATCAGGTGTTCCTGTTGCAGGAAAACAATCGCCCGGATGAGCTGATGCCCGCCTTCGAGGACGAACACGGCACCTACATCATGAACTCCAAAGACCTGCGCGCTGTACAGCATGTCGAGCGCCTGACCCGCATGGGCGTGCATTCATTGAAAATCGAAGGCCGGACCAAATCCCACTTCTATTGCGCCCGCACTACACAGGTCTACCGCCGGGCAATCGACGACGCCGTAGCCGGCCGCGAATTCGACCGCAGCCTGATGACCGATCTGGAATCCCTGGCCCATCGCGGCTACACCGAAGGCTTCCTGCGCCGCCATGTCCACGACGAATACCAGAACTACCAGAACGGCAGCTCGGTTTCAGAACGACAGCAGTTCGTCGGCGAACTGACCGGCGAACGCCGCGACGGGCTGGCCGAAGTCCGGGTCAAGAATCGCTTCAGCCTCGGCGACCCTATGGAACTGATGACACCCAGGGGCAACTTCCACTTTGACTTGCAGCAGTTGCAGAACGCCAAAGGAGAAGCCATCGAAACCGCGCCCGGGGACGGGCATACGGTGTACTTGCCTATTCCCATTGAGGTGGACTTGGGGTTTGGGTTGTTGATGCGAGATGTGGGAGGTTGAGCGACAGTCTGGCGTGGGAGGGAGCTTGCTCGCGACGACGGCATTGAAGGCGATACATTTTTTGGATGTACCGCCCTCTCACTTGATCTAAAGGGTTTTCATGTACTCGATCAACGCATAGCGCTCGTCATCGTTGAACGATGATGCACCATAGTCATGACCTGCCTTCGAGTTCCCCGGTAAGGACGTATCGAAAGTGAAGGGGGCACCAGGCCCATTGGCATCGATAAAACCGACAGCCTTCGGATCGAACACAATCGAGCCCGTCTTGAAACTCGAAGGACGTGCATCAGGGGGAAGCAGCAGATCATATAGCGTGCGTACCGAGCCGTTGTGCAGGTAAGGCGCTGTTGCCCAGATGCCCGTCAATGGGCGCGCCTTGTAGGCAAGAGTCGGATACTCCTGAATATTCAGTGCATAGCAGGCCTGGAGTCGCTTGTTCTTTTCGGACGAGGCAAAGCTCAGCAAGGAGAAAGCGCTCTTGTGTACGACTCGTGGCGGTGACGGCTTGACATCCAGGTAATCCTTGAACGCCAGCTCAAGAAGGTCTTTCTTCTGGTTCAGCAATATTTCTCGTGCCGTTACGCCCAACTGTGTAACCAACGTCGTCTGATCGGTGACAACACCGTCGAATGTGTTGAGAAGCGCGCCCTTGAGCTTGCCAGGATCACTGATGAACTGGACCGCATTACAGGCCATCCAAGGGTCCGTATTGATGCTTTGAAGGCTTTCGGGCCTCGTACTGATAGGCGTCATCTGAGCGACGATCTTGCTTTTCAGATCATCGCGTGACAACGGTAAATGGCAGCTTGAACAATTGTTGTCGAACAGTCTGGCGCCCTGCTCCACCTTCACAGGATCGATAGCTCCGAGTTTTTCAGGCCATTTCGGTGGTTTCAGGCGCTGCAACGTGCGCTCGAGCTGATCAAGGTTATCGATGCGCACGCTTGAAACAAAGCCCTTGAAAAGCGAATTTGAGCGAAAGGCCACATCACCGAAGACCCCCACGACTTCCGAGGCGTTGCGCGCAAGAGCGCCAACATCCAGGCCATCCGGACCCAGTCGCTTGTTTGGAGCAACACCGTTCCATTGCACTTTATCGTGCTGGGAAGTGTTCCACAGGAACGGATAGCTGACGGGAGCATCCGAGGGATTGGGCGTTGGGTGTGGCGCACCATTGAGCTGCGCCACACGGTTGAGGATATGCCCCACAGCATCAACTCGGCCGGGGCCATACACCAGATCCGTCTTATAGAGCGATGCGCTTTTCTCAAGGAAAAGATTCAACTCATTCAGTGAACTGGACAGAAGCTGACGATTACCTTCGGTGTCGTCACCTGCAAGGACCTTTGCCGCAAAGCGATCAAATTTTTCATCATCACTCTGGGTGTCGATCAGCGCATCGCGGAAGGCATCAACAAACTTCTGGAAATCGGCATTGGTGGGGCCGCCCTGAACTTCCCAGGTATGGCCACCGTAGGAAACATTGGCCGTGTGACAGGCCGCGCAGTTCATTCCCACCCAAGGTTCCTTGTCAGACTGGTTGCTCTTCCAGCGCAGGCGAGAAAACGTCAGGGACTTGTCACTGCCTTGATCGACCACAAACCCCAAGGGCAACCGATAACTCTTGTAGTCGAACTCCAGAGTACGCGGTGTATAACCATACTTTTCAATATTCGCATCAGACATGAAAGGCACTTTCGAGCCTTTTATTTCCAAGGCCATCATCCAGCTCAGAGGAACCAGACGCGATCCTTGAGAAGTGTCCTGCCAGACTGCGAGATCTTTCGCACTCCAGTTTTGATCCAGACTGTACTCATCTGCCAGTACCACTGCCGATGTCAGACTTCCAACCCCAATGCTTAATGCTGCCAACACAGACTTCACTGTCATTTTCTCGATCCTTCGTGGCTGTCTCAAGGAACCGCAATCAGTGAGCGCATCGCCCGAATCCTCGATTGGGCAGCCCCCTGATTGGCAGTGTAGATATTTTCCAAGCGAATGATGGCATTTTGTCGTAAGCCTTGGAATTGGACGGCCACTCCTGCTCTCACCCCCTCTGCGGACTCAGCGCCCAATCGCAAAACATTTTGATGTCGATCATAATCAAATAATTTGACCAAAAAGATTATGACCATCATCATAATCAGGCATTCACACCCAGTCAGCCTGACGAGAAAAGCGGCCTTCCGGATCGCCCGATTTCCAATTCACAGAGCCAAATCAACATGAAGGCATTTTTCATTGAGCGCTACGGCAAAAACAGCGGACGTTTTGCCGAGTTACCCGACCCGCAAGTGGGGCCCAACGACGTACTGGTTCAAGTGCATGCCACAAGCGTCAATCTTCTGGATTCCAAGATCAGGAAAGGTGAGTTCAAGCTGATCCTGCCGTATTCCTTTCCACTGGTGCTGGGCAACGACCTGGCTGGCGTTGTGGTTCGTACGGGGGCGGGTGTGCGGCACTTCAAGCCAGGTGATGAGGTTTATGCGCGCCCTCCCCAGGAGCGCATCGGCACCTTCGCCGAGCTTATCTGCGTCAAGGAAGATTCACTGGCCCTGAAACCCAAGAACATAAGCATGGAGGAAGCAGCCTCTGTCCCTTTGGTCGCTCTGACGGCCTGGCAGGTACTGGTCGAGACAGCCAGAGTAAAGAAAGGGCAGAAGGTACTTATACATGCCGGTTCAGGCGGCGTTGGAACCATCGCCATTCAGCTTGCCAAACACCTTGGAGCCTTTGTTGCCACAACGACCAGTACGAGCAATGTCCAGTGGGTGAAAGCGCTGGGCGCGGACGTTGTCATCGATTACACGCAGCAAAGCTTCGAGAGCGAACTGCACGACTATGACGTCGTACTCAATAGCCTGGGCCCCGATGTTCTGGAAAGATCGCTCAAGGTTCTGAAGCCTGGTGGCCAGCTCATTTCCATCTCCGGGCCACCGACGCCCTTGTTCGCTGACGAGCAGAAATTGTCCTGGGGACTAAAGCAGATCATGCGGGTTCTGAGCTATGGCATCAGAAAGAAAGCACGCGAATTCGACGTCAGCTATGCATTCGTTTTCATGCAGGCAAATGGTGCCCAACTGCGTGAAATCAGCACACTGATCGAATCCGGTGCAATCAAGCCGGTGATAGATCGGTCCTTCCCGTTAGAGTCGACAGCAGAGGCTCTGAGTTATGTGGAACAGGGGCGCTCAAAAGGCAAGGTGGTCATTAACGTCAGGTAAACGTACGCCCAACGTCAATCGTCCTGATTGGCCAGGACAGCCTCAGCGCTGTCCTTGGCTTTCACCTCTGGCACATACGAGAAACCTGCTGCCTCCCAGTCGCGCCAATCAGGGGTGAAGCCTGGTCGCCAAGGTGATGTGATAAGCCCTCTGGGGACGCATCGCCACATCCCTTTATCAAGCTCCACTTTCTTACACCAGAAGAGATGCACCGCTTCACCCTGCTCAATGGCGAGAGGCAAAAGGTTTTCCTCTCGCTCACCTGGTGCCGGATCCTGCTTCCAGTCCGCAAGCATGTTCTCTCGCACGAGTCTCAAACGCTCGGTCTGCAACTTCAACAGGACGCCTGGCAGTTCCTCAAACCGACAGCCGGGACGTTTGCTTTCATCACCTACAAATCTGTTGAAGCCAATTGACTGCTTAGCCCCGGTCAAGGCATCCAGCTCACGTCCTGTACGCACATGAAAAGTCACCGCTCCCAGATCAAGGTCGTTTTCATTGAAACTTGAGTCGGAGTTGATATGCGCCAGGATGTAGAACTGTGCGGGGAAAACCCGCTCGGAGAGGTTCTTGTCTTCCATGATGTTCCATCGGCAAGTCTTTTTGAGGCTCCAGTTCTGGGGAGACGCCGTACTCTTGATCTCCAGGGTCACGCCCCAAGTCAATTGCAGGTCAAACACATCACCATGGGGCTGTACTTGATAGTGCTTTTCAATGCTTCGAGTCAGGTCGCCGTCTTTGGGGTTATCAGTCGTCAGGGTTCTTACCGTATCCCCGACAATGTCGCCACACTTCGCGATCAGGCTCTTGGCAACCAGATACTCGATCAACACGCCACGCAAGACCGGCACATTCATATTGGAAAATGCCCAGCTCCAGAAATCACTGGCCGTGTAAGGAGTCGCTGCATCACCAAATGAAAACGTGGTTTGCGCTTCAAGAAATTTCTTCAGTTCCTCGGCCTGCATAAAGCTCCTTTGCTGTTCGGGATAAAGCATCTGCTTTTGGTAATCCTGAATATAGGGCCATAAGCCATATTTCCAAGTACGTGGCATTATCCAATCTGGTTCATGTCGGCATGCGGATTTACGCAATATATCGATGGATTCTGCGCCTCTAGACTGATTCTCCTCAGCCCTCAAAGGGCTCATGTATTCATGAAAAGGAGAACTCATGACCGTTAAAGCCTACGGTGCCTACGCTGGCGACAAGCCTCTCGAATCGCTGGAAATCACCCGCCGCGCTCCAGGCCCCCACGATGTACAGGTCGATATCGCTTATTGCGGCATTTGCCATTCCGACCTGCATCAGGTGCGGGGCGAATGGGCCGGGACTCAATTTCCCTGCGTACCGGGCCACGAGATTGTCGGGCGTGTGTCCGCAATCGGCGAGCACGTAAAAGGTTTCCAGCAGGGTGACCTGGTCGGTATCGGTTGCATCGTCGACAGCTGCAAACACTGCGAAGAATGCGATTCGGGCCTCGAGAACTATTGCGACGGCATGATCGGCACTTATAACTTCCCGACTCCAGACGCTCCCGGCTGGACACTTGGGGGTTACTCGGAGCAGATCGTGGTTCACGAGCGCTATCTGTTGCGTATCCGTCACCCGGCCGAACAACTCGCTGCCGTTGCACCGCTGCTGTGTGCGGGAATCACCACCTATTCGCCGCTGCGCCACTGGCAGGCTGGTCCCGGCAAGAAAGTCGGGATTGTCGGTATCGGAGGCCTTGGCCATATGGGCATCAAGCTGGCCCATGCCATGGGCGCACATGTGGTGGCTTTCACCACCTCCGAATCCAAGCGTGAAGCGGCGAAAGAGCTGGGCGCCGATGAAGTCGTGATCTCGCGCAACGCCGAAGAAATGGCCGCCCATGCCAAGAGCTTCGACCTGATCATCAACACCGTGGCGGCCCCCCACAGCCTTGATGACTTCCTGGCGCTGTTGAAGCGTGACGGCACCCTGACGCTGGTCGGCGCGCCCGCCTCGCCACACCCGTCCCCCGAGGTATTCAACCTGATCTTCAAGCGGCGTTCGATCACCGGTTCCATGATCGGCGGTATCCCTGAAACCCAGGAAATGCTGGACTTCTGCGCCCGGCACAACATCGTCTCGGACATCGAGCTGATACGTGCCGACCAGATCAACGAAGCCTATGAGCGCATGCTCAAGGGCGACGTCAAATACCGCTTCGTGATCGATAACACCACGCTGGCCAACGCCTGATTCAGGGTATCAAGGCAACATGCCGGGACCTGTACATGGCCTCGGCGTGGGCGCAATCGAGGGCTATTAATCAATCCAGCTCATATAGCCTAGAAACCACACGCACTTGAGGGTGTTCAAGAGCGTGCTAACGTTTCAGCAGTGTTACGCAAGCGAAACGCTTGCTACCTGGCCCGCAAATAGCACCCAAGGGCATTCCCCCACGAGATGGCTGGATAATCATGGAACTGCAGATTAACGATAAGACCTATCAGGTCCAGTCCGAAGGCGATACCCCGTTGCTGTGGGTCATTCGCGATGAGCTCGGGTTGACCGGAACCAAGTACGGCTGTGGCCTCGCTCAATGCGGGGCCTGTTCCGTGCTGATCGATGGCGTGGCTGCGCGTTCGTGCGTCGTGCCGGTCCAGGGCGTGATCGGGCGCAAGATCACCACGATCGAAGCCATCGAAGAAGATGACGTGGGCAAGCGAGTAGTCGCCGCCTGGGTCAAGCATCAGGTCCCGCAATGTGGCTACTGCCAGTCCGGCCAGGTCATGGCTGCGACCTCATTGCTCAAGCAGGTCGCCCACCCTTCGGATGCAGAAATCGGCGCTGCGATGGTCAACCTGTGCCGTTGTGGCACCTACAACTTCATCAATGCAGCAGTGCATGAAGTGGCTGGAGAAAAGGTCGCGCTGTTTGAACCGGCAGCGACTCCCGGCAAGTCCTGAGGACTGCACGAGGCACAGACCTCGGCATTGAGCTTCACCCATCGTGATCCAGAACCTGAGTGTGGATGCGTCTTGAAAGGGATGGAATCCAGAGGAAATCATAATGACAAAGTTGGCGGACAGTCCCGACACAAGCGAGGCGTTTCCGACAGGGGAAGCGATCAATATTTCTCGGCGTCGCTTCCTGGTTGCATCGGCCGGCACCATGGCAGGCGCCCTGGTTCTCGGCTTCGGCCTGCCGATGGGCCAGGCCCGCGCCCAGGCCCGAGTGGCCGCAGAGGTTCCGGGCACGCGAGTCCCCGCCTTTCTCGAAATTCGCCCGGACAACACGATCCGGTTGCAGAGTCCTTTCATCGAAGGCGGCCAGGGCATTTTTACCGCCATGGCGCAGATTGTCGGTGAAGAACTGGACGCAGATCCGTCCACCTTTATCGTGGAAAACGCCTCTCCCGGCAGCGAGTATGTGGTCCTGAGCAACGGCATGCGGATCACCGGCGGCAGCATGTCGGTGCGCATGAGCTACCCCACCATGCGTCGGCTCGGCGCCTTGACGCGGGCGATGTTGTTGCAGGCGGGCTCGGAACGGCTCGGCGTGCCGGTCAGCGAACTGACCACCCAGCCTGGCCAGGTCGTTCATGCGGCCTCGGGCAGGACGCTGAGTTACGGCGAACTGGCCTCGCGCGCCATGGACCTGCCAGTACCCGATCCGGACAGCGTCAAGCTCAAGGACCCAAGCCAGTTCCGCTGGATCGGCAAGTCGGTAAAACGCCTGGACGGCCACGAAAAGTCTACAGGCAAGACCCTCTACACCATCGATTGCAGTGTCGATGACATGCTCCACGCGGCCGTACAACACGCTCCGCGACTCGGCCTGACGGTCGGTTCCATCCGCAACGAAGACCAGATCAAGGCCATGAAAGGCGTTCACTCCGTGCATCGTCTGCCGGGTGCCGTGGCTGTCGTGGCGGAGCGCTGGTGGACGGCCAAACGTGCAGTAGAAGCCGTACAGGTCGACTGGAAAGAGCCAGGCCCCGACTCGGACCTGCGCTACATGCCGGCGGACTTCTCCACCGCGGCTTTCAGCGAACGACTGGCCAACGAGCCGGGCGCAGGCAAGGACGACGAAGTGGTCGGCGAAGCTGGCAAGGCGCTGGACAGCGCTCATACCGTTGTCAGCGCTACTTATTACAGCCAGTTTGTCCATCATGCACAGCTGGAACCGCCTTCTGCACTGGCGCGTTTCAACCCGGACGGCACGCTGGATCTGTGGCTGCCCAACCAGGCGCCGGACCTGTTTCTGGCCGACGTGGCCAAGAGAACAGGCCTTGAGCCGTCGCAGATCAAACTTCATTCGCCGGTACTGGGCGGCTTCTTCGGCAGGCACTTCCTCTACAACAGTGCCTCGCCCTACCCCCAAGCCATCCAGTTGGCCAAGGAAGTCGGGCGTCCGATCAAACTGATCTGGAGTCGCGAAGAAGAGTTCCTGCGCGATGTGCTGCGCCCCATGGCCGTCGTGCGCTTCCGTGGCGGACTCGATGCCAAAGGCATGCCTGTCGCGCTGGAAGCCGTAAGCGCCACCGAAGGTCCAACCGAAGCCATCAGCAACAAACAGGGAGAGAAAATTGACCCCACGGCCCTTGAAGGGCTGGCCGGCAAGGTTTATTCGATCCCCAATCGCAGGATTGCCCAGTTGTATGTAAAGAGCCCGGTCATGCTGGGTTACTGGCGCTCGGTCGGCAACTCGATGAACGATTTCCTGTATGAAACCTTCCTCGACGAGTTGGCAGACAAAGGCGGTCAGGACCCTTACGAGCTGCGCCTGCACTTGCTCAAAGGCAACGAGCGGTTGACCCACCTGCTGCACGCCGTCGGCGATCTGGCCGGTGGCTGGAAGCGCGGCCCGTTCAAGGCTGAAGATGGAACCCTCCGTGCCCGTGGCGTTGCCATGGCGTCGCCTTTCGGCACTGAAGCGGCGGTCATCGCGGAGGTTTCGATCAAGAATGGCCAGGTCAAGGTGCACGACATCTGGCAGGCCATCGATCCAGGCAGCATCGTCAACCCTGGCATCATCGAAGCCCAGGTCAACGGTGCCGTCGCGCTTGGGCTTTCACAGGTCTTGCTTGAAGAAGCGGTGTACGAGAACGGCATCCCCGCCGCCCGCAACTACGACATGTATCCGATCCTGCCACCTGATCGCATGCCCCGTGTGCATGTAAAGATCATCGAAAGCGGCGCGAAAATGGGCGGCATCGGCGAACCGCCGTTGCCCGCCGTTCCGCCAGCCGTGGCCAATGCGGTCGCCAGGCTGACTGGCCAGCGGATTCGCAGCATGCCGCTGTCTCGGTACACCTTCAAAGACCAACAAGCCTGACGCCTAGGGATCACAGATGACAACAAGCAGACTCAAGAAAGTTGCTGCCATCCTGGTGCCGGTGAGTGTCGTGGCGGCAGCCGGCGTAGCCTGGTTCGTGACACGCACACCCGCCTCGCCCTTCGATGGCGTGGCCAGCCCTCAGACTGCGCCAGCGGAGCTGATCCAGCGTGGCGAATACGTTGCCCGGCTCAGCGACTGCGTGGCCTGCCACAGCACCCCCAACAGTGCGCCCTTCGCTGGCGGTCTGGAGATGGCCACCCCATTGGGATCGATCTTTGCCACCAACATCACGCCCGACAAGGAAACCGGGATCGGCAACTACAACCTGGCAGAATTCGACCGGGCATTGCGCCTGGGCGTGGCCCGTGACGGCCATCGGCTTTACCCGGCGATGCCTTATCCGTCCTATGAAAAGCTCAGCCAGGACGATATACGCGCGCTCTATGCCTACTTCATGCAGGGCGTAAAACCCGTCAAACAGGAAAACCAGCCGAGCGAAATCCCGTGGCCACTGAGCATGCGCTGGCCCCTGGCGTTGTGGAACACGGTCTTCACCGACTCTGGAAGCTATATAAAGGCTGAAACCGCAAAAGACCCGCTGTGGCTTCGCGGTGCCTACATTGTTCAAGGCCCTGGGCATTGCGGCAGTTGTCACACACCGCGTGGCCTTGCCATGAACGAGAAAGCACTGGACGAACGCAGCCCGGCGTTCGTTTCCGGCGCACTTCTGGATGGCTGGTATGCGCCCAGCCTGCGCAACGACCCAAACACCGGGCTTGGCCGCTGGAGCGAGGAAGACATCGCACGCTTCCTCAAGACAGGTCGCAATCAGCATGCCGTTGTTTTCGGCTCGATGACCGACGTGTTCAACAACTCCACGCAGTACATGACTGACGAAGACCTGAAGGCCGTGGCGCACTACCTCAAGTCGCTGCCGGGGGATCCCAAGCGTGACGGCGAGCCATGGCAATACGATGCGAAATCCAATGCCAACCTGACGGTCAGCGAGCAGTTGAAGGTTCCGGGAGCAAGCACCTACATGGCCAAATGCAGCTCCTGTCACGGCCCGGACGGACGTGGACAGGGAGAATGGGTCCCGCCTCTGGCAGGCGCCTCATCCTCACTGGCGAAGGAACATGCATCGTCGATCAACGTCACCCTGAACGGGTCGGGACGTATCGTTGCGGATGGCGTACCGGATGCCTATCGCATGCCGCCGTTCCGCAATCAGCTCTCGGATCAGGAAACCGCAGACGTCCTGACTTTTATCCGCACTTCCTGGGGTAACAAGGGCGGCCCGGTCAGCGTGAAGGATGTGCAGGATCTTCGCGAACGGACGAATCCGGCCAGCAGTAATGTGATCATCTTGCAGATGCGGTAAAGCCTCTTCGCGGATGAGTCCGCTCCTGAAGGAGCGAATTCATTCGCGAAAAAGGCCCGCATAATCCTCATGCCGATCAGTGAAGGCACAAACAAAACGTGAGGGAGGCTGCTTGCTGGCGAAAAGGCCTGTGAAACCGGTCGATATTCTGCGTCTGTACACTGAAGTCGCCAGCAAGCTGCCTCCCACCAAATGATCCATGACCTTGACTGATGAATCCCGCGTTAAAGAGGTGCTTCGTTTGAAGCCCTGCGCCTGCCCATCATCTGCTCCGCCTCTTCCTGATGAACCTGTTTCACCATTGCCACGTACGGTGGGTTCTCTGCCGGAGGGATCTGCGGGTCGTACAGTTGAGCAAGCATCCATAGCGCATGACGATCACCCTTGACGAAGGCATCAGCAGTCTTTTGCGCCTCGCCGGGCTCCATACCCAACGCCTCCAGCGAGTTGCGACCTGCACGCACGGCGCTGTCGAAGGTTTCGCGGATAATCTCGTCGCACCCGGCCTTGAACAGGTCATAGACATGCAGACGATCATAAGCCCGAGCCACCACATGCAAATCGGGACGCACCCGCTTGGCATAGCGGACAATGGTCAACGCACGGGCGCGATCGTCAATGGCAACCACCAGCAGGCGCGCTTTCATCAGGCCCGCCGCTTCCAGAAGATCCGGACGCGACGCATCGCCGAAGAACGTCTTGACGTCAAATCGCGCCAGGGTTTCAACCACCTCGGCGCTGATGTCCAGAACCACCGTGCTATAGCCATTGGCGTGCAAAAGGCGATTGACGATCTGCCCAAAACGCCCGCACCCGGCAATGATGACCACGCCCTCGTCATCGATGGCATCAGCCTCTCGGGCCTGTTTTTTTGCCTGACGCGGCAGGATCACCCGTTCCAGAAAAACGAATAACAGCGGTGCACAGAGCATCGAAAGCGCCACAACCAACAGCAGAAGCTCGGCCATGTCTTGCGCCAGCACACCACCGCCCACGCTGAAGGACAGCAGGACAAAAGCAAACTCACCGCTTTGCGCCAGGCCCAGCGCCAGCAGCCATCGATCCATGCCTCGAAGCCGGAACAGACTACCAATCACCCAGAGCACCAGTGCTTTGATGACAATCAACAGCAAGGTCAAACCGACAACCAGCCCAAGATGTTCAAACAGCAAGGCGAAGTCGATACTTGCGCCGACTGTTATAAAAAATAACCCCAGCAGCAGCCCCTTGAACGGCCCGATATCGCTTTCCAGTTCATGCCGATATTCGCTGTTGGCGAGCACGACACCGGCGAGAAAGGTCCCCAACGCAGGCGACAGACCGACCAGGCTCATGAGCAGTGCAGTGCCTACCACGAGCAACAGCGCACTGGCCGTGAAGATTTCGCGCATTTGCGCCGTGGCGATAAAGCGAAACAAAGGTCGCGTCAGGTAGTGCCCTCCGACCACCACCGAAGCAACAGCCAGGAGCGTGACCAGCCCGATCATCCAGCCCGGTAACCCGGTGAGCAAGGTCGTGCTGGAGCCATGAGCGACTTCGGCCTCGCTACCGGTGAGAAGACCGGGAACGACCAGCAATGGCAGCAACGCCAGCATAGGAATCACGGAGATGTCCTGAAACAGCAACACCGAAAAACTTGCCCGGCCGCCATCGCTGTCAAGCAGGCGCTTCTCATCAAGGGTCTGCAACGCAATGGCCGTGGAGGAAGCCGTCGCAATCAGGCCGATGGCCAGCGCCGTTTTCCATTCCACGCCCATGGCAACAGCGGTGCCCCAGACCGCCAAAGTGGTCAACAGTACCTGCAAGCCACCAAGCCCTAACAGCCGATGACGCATGTCCCACAACTGCTGCGGTTGCAGTTCAAGGCCGACCAGAAAAAGCATCATCACGACACCGAATTCGGCGAAATGCTGCAAGCGCTCCGCCTCGGCACCCACCAGCCCCAGTAGCGGGCCAATGATGATCCCGGCGATCAGATACCCCAATACCGAGCCCAACCCAAGCCGTTTGGCGACAGGTACAGCCAGCACGCCCGCGCACAGATAGAGAAAGGCATGAAACAGTGCATCGACCGTCATGCCTGCGCCCCCTGTCCATCGGGCGGCAGGAAGGTTGCAGAAGCCGGATTAGTGAACAAAAACAGCATCATGCTATGTATGCCTCCCTTGTCATGAAGCAATGGCCACAACGTCGGTATCGATCAGTTCAAGAGACCGGACCATGTGCGCCACTGTGGATTTGTAGGCCTTGAAATGAGGAGAATCCAGATGAGCGCAATAAGCTTCGGCATCCCGGTACACCTCGACCACGAAGAAGCGGCCTGGCACCTCACGCACTTCAAGGGCATAGAAAGCAATCACCCCAGGCTCCAGCTCACCCGAAGCCTCCACTATTGTTCGGGAGGCTGTCCGATACTCATCAAGCTTTGCGGGATCAACCTCGATCCGCGCAATGCGCACAAGTGGCGGGCGGTCTGGTGGGGCGGGTTGACTTGAATCAATCATGCCCATCCCCTCCTCGATCAAAACGCCTGCCGCGTCGGGCGGAAGACGATTTCGTTGATGTCGACTTCTTCAGGCTGGCTGATGGCGAACAGCACACAGCGAGCAAAGCTGCTGGCAGGAATCGCATTGTGTTCGTAGAAACTGTGCATGGCCTGCGCCATGCCCTCGGCCTTGGTAGAAGCAGGCAGCTCGGTATCTACCGCGCCAGGGGAAAGGATGGTGGAACGGATGTTGTATGGTTTGACTTCCTGGCGCAGGCCTTCGGAAATCGCCCGCACGGCAAACTTGCTAGCGCTGTACACAACGCCCCCTGGGCTCACGATATGCCCGGCCACCGACGAGACATTGATGATCTGCCCGCTTTTCTGTTCTTTCATATAAGGCAACGCAGCAGAGATGCCATACAGCACGCCCTTGATATTCACGTCGATGGTCTGATCCCATTCCTCGACGCGCTGCATTTCCAGTGGCGAGAGCGGCATCACGCCAGCATTGTTGATCAGCACATCGATGCGGCCATGTATTTCAACAGCACGCGCCACCAGTGCCTGCACCTGGCCATGATCGACGACATCGGTCTGCACGATGCTCTCGTCGCCAAGCCCCAATTCCCTGGCAAGCGCCTGCAAGCGATCCAGCCTGCGCGCCCCGAGCACAACGTTAGCCCCGGCTTGCACAAGATGTCGCGCCGTCTCTGCGCCCAGGCCACTGCTGGCACCGGTGATGACAACGACCTTGTTGTTGATTTCTTGCACCATGTTTTTCTCCTTGAGTCAGATCACGCCGCTCGGCATCGCTGACAGGCAGGCGTGACGTAATGTGGCTGATCCGTATCAGGCATGTGGGGTTGGTACTTTTCCAGGCTGGCACCGGGCTGTGGAACATCGAGACAACGTAGTTTCATGGGAGAGCTCGCCTATTGAAGTGACGGGTCAGACCGGCTGAAATCGGCGCACTGTTTCGGCCACGCGCTGGCCCAGGTAGGCAGCGGTTTGCAGATCACTGTTGATGGGGGCGTCATCCGGTCCCTGATCGCCGTTGGATTGCGCCATCGCGCCCAGCCAGCTACCCAGTCGGTTGAGATCCTGTTCGCTGCCTGTGCTGATGTTGTTACCCGGCTTCAAGTCGAGCCCTACCCACAACATCCCGTGTTGAGCGGCAAACAGCGCCATGGAAATCAGCGAATGCAGTTTGTCGCCGTTTTGCGCACCCGAATTCGTAAAGCCGGCGGCAACCTTGTTGCCCCACTTCAAATCATTCCAGGCAAGCCGGGTGGAGTCCTCGCAGAACTGCTTGAAGCGGGCGCTGGGAGCACCGTTGTAGGTGGGCGAGCCAAAAATGATTGCATCACTGGCCTCAAGCACATCCCAGGCTATCGAGCCTTCGGCCAGCGCGATCAACCGGGCCTCGGCACCGTCAACCCGGCGCACGCCCTCGGCCACACTCTGAGCCTGCCTGGCGGTGTGCCCCCAGCCACTGTCATAAACGATGGAAATCAACATGCTTCATGAATCCTTCTTAAGCCATGGAGAGAAAGAAAAAACGACGATGACAAGTCGCTGTACTGGCTCCGTGCAAGCGCCAATAGCCACGGGAAGGAAGTTTATAGTAGAGTAATAATCACCATTGCCGATATTTATTCCTCTTTAAGTAGAACCATAGGCACCAATTGAGAGCCGAGAATGTATGAGAGATCCTCTGGATGGCATTGCCCTGTTCGTTGAAGTGGTCAATGCAGGCGGTTTTGCGCGTACTGCACAGCAGTTAGCGCTGACACGCTCTGCGGTGGGCAAAGCGATTGCCCGTGTAGAAGAACGGCTGGGGGTGCGTCTGTTCCATCGCACCACACGCACCCAAAGCCTGACCGAGGATGGTCAGCTTTATTACGAGCATTGCCTGCGCGCACTGGAAGAAGTCCGCTCAGCCCAGTCCCTGATCGAATCCGGCATGCACGAGATTGCCGGCCGCATGCGCGTGACCATGCCCGCCCTGTTCGGCCAACATTGTGCGACCCCGCTGCTGATGGAACAGGCGCGTGAACATCCAAAACTGGAACTTGATCTGCACCTGTCCGACCAGTCGGTTGACCTGATCGCAGAAGGTTTCGACCTGGCAATCCGTTTTGGCCCACTGTCACAGTTGAACGGCCTGCAAGCCCAGCACCTGGCCGTACAACAGAAACTGTTGTGTGCATCGCCGGCTTATCTGGCGGAAAAAGGGCATCCACGCACCATCGCGCAGTTGATGGATCACAAAGCGATTCTGTATCACCGACGCGATTACACCCAGACCTGGCCGGTTTTCGACATGGATGGCCAACTCAAGAACTTGTCCCTTGCGCCGCGCATCCGGCTGAATGATCTGTCTTCAATCGCCGATGCAGTCGAAGCCGGAATGGGGATCGGCTGGCTGCCTTCCTGGCTGGTACGTGATCGTCTGCGCTCGGGCGCAATCGTCCAGCTTCTGGAAAACCACCCGCCTACAACCATGGATTGCCATGCCGTCTGGCCGCAAATGCGGCAGATGCCCAAGCGACTGCGCCATCTCATCGACGTGCTCGCAACCCGCCTACCGGAGATGATGCTCCTTTGAATCACCCAAGCCAGCTCCCCACCCATGACATCAAGGACCGACCATGAAACTTCGCCGTTTGTTTTCCACCTGCTCCATGACGCTTTGCCTGCTGGCATCAGGCTGGGCCCATGCACAACAATTCCCGCCTTCGGTGGTGGTGCGTGTCGCACAGCTTGAAATCGATCCGCAGCAACTGGAACGCTACTCACAGATCGTCAAGGAAGAGATGGAAATTTCCGCACGGGACGAACCGGGCGTGCTCGCCATTTACTCCGTGGCCGAGAAGGATCAGCCTCACAAGCTCCACTTCTTTGAAATCTATGCCGACGAGCAGGCCTACAAGTCGCATATCGCCTCTGCGCATTTCAAACACTATGTAGAAGCAACCAAGGCAATGATTGTCTCGCGCAAGCTGATTGAGACGACACCGGTGCAACTGAGCGCGAAATAAATCATCAAGCGGTTTATCACCTGGAGAACCACATGAAGAAACTTGCCTGCCTGACGCTGGCCGTTACCAGCCTTGCCATGAGTGCGGCATTCGCACAAACGCCTGCACCGGCCAAACCTCTGGCGTACTACGTCGCCGAATTCGAGCCCACCACACCGGGGGCCATCAAACCTTATAGCGATCGGGTCGAAGACACCTTCAAACCCTTTGGCGGGCGCTTCATCGTGCGCGGTGGAGAGGTCGATGCTCTGGAGGGTGAAAAACCCATGGGAAGAATGGTCGTCATCGCGTTCGACAACATCGAGCAGGCACGGGCGTGGTACCGCTCGCCAGCGTATGAAGTGATCAAACCGATCCGCCATAAGGCAGGCAAAACCAACGTTTACATCGTGCAGGGAATACAACCGCCCCTACCCCAGTAGGAGCGAATTCATTCGCGAGACAGCATTCCAGGCGATGAATTTTTATGGAATGTACTGGCCCTTCGCGAATGAGCGGAGTACCGCCCGATTCGCTCTTGCCCGGATGGTGTGAATCAAGGATTCTGCGTCACCGCATCAGTCGCAGGCAGTACAAAACCTGTCGCGAAAGTTGGTTTGACGTCCAGTGGCTTGGCGATCAAACCATGGGCCTGATAGAAGTCGGCGGTTTCCTGTTGTTCGGTGATGGTTTTGGCATCCACGGCCTGCCAGCTCAGTTTCCGGCGCTCGAATTGCAAGCGCGCTGCCTCTTGGGGAAAGCCAATGATCTGCGCCAGGGTTTTTGAATAGCTGTCGAGGTTCTGGTAAGCCCAGATCTGCGCATTGGCCAGCCGTACCAGATAATCCTGCAACGCTTCGCGACGGGCCGGGTCAGCCAGTGCCTTGTCGGTAGCGGCCAGGAAACTGTTGCCGCTGGACAACCCGCGACCATTGACCAGCACCCTGCCCTGACCGCTGAGTTCAGCCAGCGCGGTGTAGGGCTCCCATGTAGCCCAGGCATCCACCGAACCATTGGCCAGTGCAACCTTGGCGTCCACCGGCCCGAGGAAACGGAACTCCACGTCCTTCTCGCTCAAACCGGCAGAGGCCAAGGCCTTGAGCGCGATGTGGTGACCAATCGAGCCACGCCCGGTGGCAATACGCTTGCCTTTCAGGTCCGCCGCCGTTTGCAACGATGACTTGGGCTCGACCAGCACCGCCGTGCCGTAAGCATCGGATTTGTCTACGGCGATGGCCTTGACCCGCGCCCCGGAAGCCAGCGCAAACAACAACGGTGCATCACCGATGATGCCAGCGTCCACCGCTCCGGCATTCAAGGCTTCGGCCAGCGGTGCGGCGGCCGGAAACTCCGCCCAGCGAATGTCATACGGCAGATCACGCAGGGCGTCGGCAGCTTCCAGCTGGGCGCGCATATTGCCCTTCTGGTCGCCGATGCGCAGTTCAATACGTTGTTCGGCCAGGGTCGGGCCTGCCAGCAGCAGGGCGGCGCCTAGCGCCAGGATTCTTGCAAAAAGGGGCATCGCGGACATTCTCCGTGGCTGAGGTAGCCTGTGGTCAGGTTCTGGAGGATGACTGTACCGGCAAGCAAATAATCAGTGAAATGCATTTTAGTCATAACCTAATATGCGTATATTTTTAATTATCGCCATTAGCTTATATCGAAAAAGAATTTTACAGCAGTCATTACCAAGAATACGGTCATAAGCATCGCCCAATCTGGGCATTCCCCCGTGTTTCCTGTGATGAGTGCCTGATGAATCAACCTTCTGCTACCACTGTCAGCGTGATCGCCAGCCAACTGGATGCCCAGTCCAACGAACTGCTCCGTCGGCAATTGCCCGGGCACCGGGTACTGGACCTGACGCCCGATCAGTTCAATGCCGAACGGGCGGATGTTGTGATCCTGCGCCCGGTCAATGTGCGTGGCCGCCGAGTGGATGAGCCGCCGCGTGGCTGGCCCTGGTCGCTGCGCTGGGTGCAACTGGTGTCTTCGGGCATAGACTTCTATCCCGACTGGCTGTTTCAGGGACCACCGGTTACCAGCGGCAAAGGCAGCAACGCTGAACAGGTCGCCGAGTTCGCACTGGCGGCCATCTTTTCCGCAGCCAAGCGCCTGCCGGATATCTGGGTCAAGGATGACGACTGGAGCTTCAGCCAGTTACAACCGGTGCGTGGCCGTACCCTGGGGATTCTCGGGCTGGGCAGCATCGGCCGCAGCCTCGCGACCAAAGCCACGGCACTGGGTATGCGCGTGATTGCCCTGGGTCGGCCTGAGCAGCCATTGACCGGGCTACCCCATGTTGAAGTGGCCGAAAACCTCCATCACCTGTTTGCCGAATCCGACCATCTGGTGCTGGCTGCGCCCCTGACTGCCCAGACCCGTGGCCTGATCAATAGTGAAATACTGGCCAGTTCCAGACCCGGCCTGCACCTGATCAATATCGCCCGTGGCGGATTGCTCGATCAGCAGGCGCTGCTCGAAGCCCTTGAAGCCGGATGGATTGGCCGCGCTACGCTGGATGTGACCGAACCCGAGCCATTGCCGGCTGGCCATCCGCTGTACAGCGACCCACGGGTGTTTATCTCGCCGCATACCTGCGCACTGTCCACTGACGGTGTTAACGGCTTCGTCGATGATTTCGTCGAGAACTTCAAGCGCTACCGCCAGGGCCTGGCCCTGAACAATCTGGTGGATCATCAGCGCGGTTACTGAAACTCGCTACACACCACGCCACACCCTGAAAAAGCACTGCCCCTTTACAGACTGACCGACCCCGACCCGGCGGAGGCACAGGATTCCTGCACCCTCCCCGGCTCTCGTGCGTTTGCGTGGACGGCTGCAGGTTAAACACACCAACCGAGCATGTTGACCGTCAGGAACTTCGTCCATGGCCAAACCGACCTTGCGTTACCGCATTTCCCCGCTCGTGCTGTCCTTGCCCCTGAGTGCCTTCGCCGCCAGCGATCCGCTGCCGGAAGAGCGCCTGCCCAGCGTGACCGTCACCGCCGAACACCGTCAGGAGAACCTGCAGAAAACCCCGCTGGCGATCAGCGCCTTCGACGAAAACACCCTGCGCGACCAGCAGATCAACAATATCCGCGACCTCTCAGGACGGGTGCCGAACCTGACTCTCAACCGCCAGTCGATCTCCTATAGCGCACAGACCTACAGCATTCGCGGCATCGGTGAAACCGACCCGATCCAGGAAGCCGCCGTCGCGGTATACGCCGACGACCTGTACATCCCCCGGGCGATTTCCTCGATGCTCGACTTCAACGATGTCGAGCGCGTCGAAGTGTTGCGCGGCCCCCAAGGTACTTTGTATGGACGCAACAGCGCGGCCGGGGCGATCCGTGTGATCACACGCGACCCGAGCCAGGAAACCCGGGGCTTCGTTGAACTTGGCGCAGGGACTTACAACGCTCAAAGCAGCCGCCTGCTGATCAGCGGACCGTTGGTGGACAACACTCTGTTCGGCAGTTTTTCCGCGCTGCGCCTGAGTCGCGATGGCACCGTGCGCAACCGCACCCGGGATACCGATGTGAACAATGTCGACATCCAGTCCTATCGAGGCAAGTTGCGCCTGGCACCGCTGGACTCGCCCTGGGACACACAACTGACCCTGGCAGGCACCTTCGACCGTGGCGACACCACCAGCTACACGCCATTCGACCCGGCCACCGGCCGCTTCGACAAGTTCAAGACCTATAGCAGCCTCGACCCGAAGAACCGCCTCGATCAGGGCAGCGCCGTGCTGCGGGCCATCTACACCTTCGACGATCACCTGAACTTCAAGTCGGTCACCGGCTGGTCGGCTTTCGATCAGCCCGTGGACTACGACAACTCGGGCGAGGCCAACAGTGGCAACGCTGCGCCGGTGCAAAACAACCTGATCCACTACAAGCAGCGCTACGCCACTCAGGAATTCCAGCTCAATGGCGACTATGAGCGTTTCAACTACACCCTCGGCGTCTACCTCTATAAAGAGCGCTTCCGCGCCGAACGCGACAGCCTGACCTATTCGGTCGCTGCCGACCGGGTCAATGCCAGCGGCCAGTACAGCACCACTGACACCGAAAGCTACGCCGTCTATGGCCAGGGCAACTACAAACTGACACCGCGCCTCTCATTGACCGCCGGGTTGCGCTATACCAGCGAACACAAGAACTTCGATTACAAGAACTACCGGATCACCACCGCTCGCGAGATCACCGGTCTCAATTTCAATGCCGAAACCAGCGACAGTTGGGCTTCCCTGAGCCCGAAAGTAGGCCTGGAATACACCTGGAGCGACAGCCTGACCCAATACGGTTACGTGGCCAAAGGCTTCAAGGCAGGCGGCTTCGACAACCGCGCACCCACCCAGGCCGCGGCGCTGCAGGGTTTTGAACCGGAGAACGTGATTACCTATGAAACCGGCTTCAAGGGCGATTACCTCGCAGGTCGCCTGCGCAGCAATATCGCACTGTTCTACAACGACTATCGCGACCTGCAGACCAACGCCTGGGACCCGGCCATCAGCGCCAACCTGCGCACCAATGTCGGCAGCGCCCACAGTTATGGCCTCGAGCTGGAAAACACCGCACTGCTCAGCCGCGACCTGACCCTGACCGCCAACCTGGGTTACCTCAAGGCCCAGTACGACGACTTCAAGAACGCCGCCGGTGCGGGGGTCGATGCCGATGGCAACTGGATGGTCTTCGCACCCCGCTGGAACGCATCCCTGGGCCTGAACTGGACAGTGCCGGTCAATTTGCCGGGTGCACTGGTGGCGGGCACCGACTGGCAGTTCCAGACCAAGTCCTACGCCAATGCCGTAAATGGCGATATCTACGAAGTGCCTCAGCAGAGCTTCTGGAACGCCAACACCAGCTACAGCAGCGGCGATGGCCATTGGACCACCACCCTGGCGGTGAAGAACCTGCTCAACCGCGCCTACCCGCAGAGCATTGCCTATTCAGCGGCCAGCAGCACAGCGTATTACGCAGTCAACGACCCACGCACCCTCACCCTGAGCGTGCGTTACGACCTGTAATCGAAAGCGTGACCGGCCTGCATCGACACCCGAATATCGATGCAGGCAGCGCTGAAACCTCTTATTCCAGAAACGAATCACCACATGAAAACAAAGTATTTATCGTTCTATAAAAAAGCCCTTAGTCTCAACCCATGCCCCGCTTCGCAAACAAGGATTTCCCCATGAGCCACTCCGCACATATCGTCGATTTGAGCCTGTATCGCAAACGCAAACATGCACAGCAGTTGGGCCGTATGATGTGGGCGATGTACGCGCATCAGGCAGGAATTGCGATACAACCGGGGAGCGAGGGTCTCGCATCGCCGAAAACACCTCGCCAAGCGTAACGCCATGACGACATCGGACCGTTTTCTGGCAACATCGATTGACACACCTCTGGACCTTGCCCAAGAGACGGCCACCAACGAAGACGACCTTATCGGTTCGCGCGTCGCACAGAACCTGCAACGCCTGCGCAGCAAACGCCAGTTATCGCTGGATGCCCTGGCAAGATTGAGCGGGGTGAGCCGGGCGATGCTGGCACAGATCGAGTCCGGGCGCAGCGTGCCGTCGATCAAGGTACTGTTCAAGATCGCCAAGGCTGTCAGGGTTTCGGTTGCAGCCTTTCTGGAAAACCGCGAATGCGAAGGTGTGACCGTAATGCCGGCACGCGACAGCAAACGCCTGGTCAGTCCCAGCGGCGACTTTATCAGCCGTGCACTTTACCCGTACGACACATCGCGTCATGTTGAATTCTATGAGTTGCGGATCAGCCCGCTGGGGGAGGAACATTCCGCCGAGCATGGCCCGGGCGTGCAGGAGAATCTGGTGGTCGCGCAGGGTGCGCTGGAGATCAGCGTGAACGAGGAGCGCTTCCTGCTATCCACGGGTGATTCGATCATGTTCTATGCAGACCAGCCACACCGCTACCGAAATCCGGTAGACAGTGAGGCGGTGGCTTATCTGGTGGTCACCCACCCCGAGCGCCGCGACTGAGGTTCGCGGCGTCCCGTATCAGATCAGCAGGTGCAGCACATCATCGGCATGCCGTTGCAGCTCATCATCATCGGCATGCTGCAGTCGTTCATCATTTTCATCATCAGCATGCAGCAGTTGTTCATCATGTCCATGCTCATGCCAGCCATCGGCATCATCTTGCAGGTCATGCCGTCAGCCATCATGGTGCACTCCATCATGCATTTCATCATCGGCATGCCCATCATCGGCATCGACATCATCGGCATGTTCATCGACATTGCCATCGCAGCTTCAGACATGCACATCATCGACATGTTGGCGCACTGCATCATGACCGGCATGCCGCAGTTCATCATCATCTGCATCATTTCAGCGTTGTTCTTGAACATGGCCATGTCCATGCCAGCCGCCGGCTTCATGGTGCACATCATGCCGTCTTCGACCATTTTGCAAGTCATGGTCGCCATCATCATCGGCATGCCCATCATTGGCACCATCGGCATGTTGGCGCTCATTGGCATCTGCATCGCGTTCATCATGGTGAAATCCTCTTCAATTTTGACGATAGGGTGTGGAGCTGATGGGGCCGATTCTAGGCTCAAGCGTGAGCACGGCAAGATGCTGGCAAAACAGCACCGGATGCTGCCAAGGCAAGCGGTTTCATGCCAACGACCAGTGCATGAACTGTAGCAGCAGATAAATAACTGCTATTACATCCATAGAACGCCACTTAACGACCGATACCACGCAATGGATATCGCTATTGGTTCCATGCTCATAACTCAAATGCATATTTGTTCTAAACGCGATGCAAATAAATGCTCAAGTTGCGCTTTGCAATAAAGCCGATACAACGTCAGTTGGCTCTTCACCCGGCATCCGATCACGGCTAACCTTGGCGACCGGTCAGGCCAGCATTCGAGCCTGCCGATCAAAATGCTCTCGGAAAACACTGCCACGATGGATATCTCTTCGACTCACCCCGCACTCAATAGCAGCAAGGAAAACGCTGGCGGCGGGCGCGTTCAGGTCATTGACCGTTCGATTGTTCTGCTGCGAACCCTGGCCGGCCTCAAGAACGGCGCCAGTGCGCTGGATCTGGCGCGGTTGACCGGCATTGATCGCTCCACCATCCATCGCCTGCTCAAAACCCTGACCTACTGGAGCCTGATCGAGTCCCAGGGCGCGACCTACCGCATCGGACCTGAGAGCCTGATCTACTCGGCGGCCTATCTGAACCGCATGAACCTGCGCAAGATCGCCCTGCCCTACGCCATCGAACTGCAACGGGTGATTGGCGAACGCCAGGCAATCGTCTCGCTGTCGGTTCCGGTGGGTGATCAAGTGGTGTTGATCGAGAGGATGTGGACACCGACCACGCCGCTCAACGTCATCGTCGATCTGGCCGATCAGTACCCCATCGATGGCAGCCCCAGCGGCCGCGCCGTGCTGTCCACCTACAGTGAAGACGCGGCGCTGAACATTCTGGGCCAGGAGCGCTACGCCAGAGTGTTGCCCGCACTGGAGAAGATCCGCAGCCAGCAGGATTTCGCCTTCGGTCAGGGCGAGTTCAAGCCGGGCCTGTCGTCCGTGGCCTTTCCGATTCGCCTTGAGGCAGGCCTGGCGCTGGGCGCCGTGGTGGTGGCAGGCCTGGCGATGGAGGATGAAACCCATCCCGCCTCGCCACTGGCCAGCCATGTGCGTCGCGCCTGCGAGGGCATCGCGGCGCAACTCGGCAATCTTTAAGCCGGCAACTGCGGCCCAAGCGCCTCAAGCAGGCGGTTTTTCTGCACCTTGCCGTAATGCGAACGCGGCAATTCGTCGATGAAGTAGATCTGTCGCGGGACCTTGTGCCGCGACAGGCTGGCGCGACAATGCTCGGCCAGTTGCTGCAACGACGGCGGGCTCGCCGGGTCAACCACCACTGCCGCACACACCTGCTCACCCCACTCGATATCCGCCAGACCGAACACATGGGCCTCCTTGACGCCCGGACAGCTCAGCAGGCTCTGCTCGACTTCGCCAGGTTGTACCGACTTGCCGCCACTGCGAATGATGTCCTTGCAGCGCCCGAGCACGACCAGTTGCCCATCATCACGAATCCGTCCCAGGTCACCACTGCGCAGCCAGCCGTTATCCAGCGCTTCGGCACTCTTGGCCTCCTGCTGCCAGTAGCCGCTCATCAATTGCGGCCCGCCCAGCAGAATCTCGCCCATGCCATTGGCGTCCGGCTGGTGGATGCGGATGGCCGCAGAAAACAATGGCCGCCCTACCACGCCTTCGGCGCTTTCTCCGGCATTGCGTAACGCAGCCATTTGCGCGGCGGCGAGGTAGCAACTCCAGGGCGCTTCGGTCATGCCGTAAAGCACACTGATTCGCCCATTGAACACTCTGAAGGAGCCTTCCAGCACTTCACCACTCAAGGCGGCTGCGCCGATATCCAGGCTCTTGAAGGCAGGCAACTGCGCGGGCTCGCTGCCGTTCTCACGCAGCAGGCGCAACAGTTGAGTCGGCACCAGAGAACTGAAGGCAACCCGCTGCTCACTCAACTGCGCCAGAAAGGTCTTGCTGTCAAAACGCCCGCCCAGCACCACTTGCCCGCCGCTGAGCAGATGCGCCAGCACCGCTACCGCCGCAATCGGCCATAACGGGCGGACATTGAGCAGCACGTCGCCCACCGCCGCACCACGGCCCATCACGATGTTCTGCAACACGGCGCAGAGGCTGGCATGCCGGTGCATGACCGCCTTGGGCACGCCGGTAGTGCCACCGGTATAGTTCAAAGAAGCCAGGGCCTGGGCCGGTTGTCCGGCACGGGGCAGGAGGTCGGCAGGCGCTGTTTCGATAACCGAACCCAGAGCACGACAGGCAATGCCCGCCAGCGCCAGACCTTCGGCAACCGCCGCGTACTGATCGGAAAACAGCAGCAAGGCTGCACCGGCATCGCGCAACTGGGCCAGCAGTTCATCAGGCGACAGTGCCGGATCAAGGGGTACGCGGACACGTCCATTGGCCATGCAGCCATAGTCGGCGATCAGGTAATCGATACTGGCATCCGCCAGCAACGCCACCCGCGAACCGGGTGCGATGTCGAGCCGGTCCAGCACCTGGCCGAACGCGGTAAGAGCGCGGTCGAGATCAAGAAAACTCAGGCTGCGAGCACTGGCCGGCTCGCTCAACGCTGGCAGATCAGGCCATTTACAAGCGGCCTGCCCCAGCAAGGTACTGATATCCATCTCTACCACCCACTCAAAACAATACGCCCATTGACCTGACGCGACTCCAGCAGCGCATGGGCCTCGCTCACGTGCTGAAACGGCAACACCCGGTCGATCAAGGGCCGCACCTGTCCGCTATGGATCAGTGCCAGCGCGACCCGCAGTTCCTCCACAGTGGCACTGCCCGATCCCTGAACCTTGAGCCGCCGACCGATCAACAAGCCCGGCGGGATCGGCACACTCCCCGGCTGGACATTACCGAGCACCACAACGCGCCCACCCAGGGTCATGCTGCGCAAGGTGTCTTCAAGGGTGTGCCCGAGGTTTTCCATCGCCACATCCACGCCGCGCTTGCCGGTCAGCTTCCAGACTTCGGCACTGTAGCTGCCATCTGAAACCACCACTTCATGGGCGCCCAGCTCATGAAGGAAATCGCGCTTCGCGGCGCTGCCGGTCACGGCAATCACTCGCGCGCCCAGCGCCCGGGCCAACTGGATCTGATGCGCGCCCAAGCCACCACTGGCGCCGTTGATCAATACGGTTTCACCCGGTTTGAGCGCCGCCTCGCCGTGCAATGCCCGCACGCTGGTGGCAATCGGGCAGGACGCCAGCGCCGCCAGGGTGTAATCCAGCCCCTCAGGCAATTCGATTGCCGAGATCGCCGGAATACGCAGGTATTGGGCATAGGCACCTTCGGTATCCACCGATGGCAGGCCCAGTGCCCGACACAAATCCTGGCGCCCGCGCAGGCAATCTCGGCACTGGCCACAGAAACGTCGCTGATAGACCACAACCCTGGAGCCGACCACCAGTTGCAAGACGCCCGCGCCGACCTCGACAACCTCGCCGGCCACTTCATGGCCCAGCACCACGCCGGTATGCGCACCGGGAAGATGCCCGGCACGGTGCAGCAAATCGTGATGGCAGACGCCTGCAGCGTGAACCTTGACCAGTACTTCACCCGGACCGATCTGTGGCGTAGGCACCTCTTCGACTTGCAGTTGCTCAGGCCCGCCGAAGGCTTTCAGGACTATCGCTTTCATTTTTTATAACCATTAGTGACCTATTAAGAATATGTTCATATAACAAACATGTTGTTTGCATTATGAACATCAATTAAGTTTTCCTCACTTTGACGCGGACCTCAAGAGGCAATGCGTCTTTCTTTCACACTCAGCGAAATCGAAGTCATGACAGTCGAGTATCAACACCTTGGGGAAGGCGTTCTGCAGGTCACTCTCAACCGCCCCGAGCGTCTGAACGCCCTGGACAGCCAGGCCAAACGCGAACTGGGCGAAATCTGGCAGCGCGCCGGTGACGATCAGGCCGTACGCGCAATCGTTCTGCGTGGCGCAGGCGAGCGCGCGTTCTGCGCAGGCTCCGACCTCAAGGAAATCGAAGCCACTGGCGAAGCCGTGAGCAGCGAATTGCTCGCCCGCGCCCTGCCCGGCGTCGGCTTCGACCTGAACAAGCCGGTGATTGCCGCACTGCACGGCCACACCCTGGGCCTGGGCATCAGCCTGGCGATTCATTGCGACTTTCGCATTGCCCGACATGACACTCGTTTCAGCTTTCCGGAAGTGCAGCACGGCATGTTGTCGGGGTTCAGCGCCATTACCCTGCCAGGGCTGATCGGCGAAGCCGCGGCGCTGGACATCATGCTCAGTGCTCGCCAGTTCGATGCCTCGCAGGCGCTGGCCATGGGGCTGGTCAACCAGCTCGCGGACGACGCCCATGCCAGTGCGCTGGAACTGGCATCACGCCTGGCCGCCCATTCGCCCAAGGCGGTGGAATGGACCAAGACCCTGCTGCTGGCCCAGAGAAAAGACCGTCTCAAGCAGTACATGGCCCTGGTCGACCAGGCCCGCCAGGACGTCATGCTCTACCGATAACCACAATAACTAACACTTTTCGCCTCGCCAGTACTGTCAGGAACACACACCACCAGGAATGGAAAGCGGCACCAGAATCGGAGCCTCACCATGTCTCGCCCCAACACTTTCCAGCCCAGGCTCAACCTGCTGACCGCAGCGACCCTCGGCCTTTGCGCCACCCCGTTGGCATTCGCCGCCGAAAGCACAATCGGCAGCACTGATACTGCTCTGCAGACAGTCGTCGTAACCGGTGCCCGCGATGAGGGCCGCACCGTGGCCAAGAGCCTGGCCCCCATCGACGTGATCAGCGCCGACGACCTGGCCCGCTCGGGCAAACAGAACCTGCGCGATGCCCTGGCCGCCAGCGTGCCGTCCTACACCAATGCCGCCGGTTTTACCGGCGGCACCGGGCTGTCGGTGAAGTCCGCGACCCTGCGCGGCCTGGGCGGTAACCACGTGCTGGTGCTGGTCAACGGCAAACGCCGCCACAACACCTCGCTGATCTTCGTGCAGACCGCTGCTACCTCCAGCGGCCAGTCACCCGCCGACCTGGACCTGATCCCGGTCAGCGCAGTCGACCATATCGAAGTGCTGCGTGACGGTGCCGCTGCGCAATACGGCTCGGACGCCATCGCCGGGGTGATCAACATCATCCTCAAAACCAACCGTTCCGGCGGCAGCGCCAGCGCGCTGTACGGGCAATACAAGGAAAGGGTCGGCGGCAAGGGCAACTTCGGCGCTCGAGGCCAAGGCCAGATCAACCAGGGCTTCGAGCTGCCCAATGACGGTTTCTTCAGCCTCAGCGCCGATATCGGCATTCAGGAAAGCTCCAACGTCGCGGGTGCAGTACCTGACCGCACCCGCATCTATTTCCCGCAGAACGGCAGTGCCGACCCACGGGAAACCAGCGAAAGCCGCTATCGCCAGCAACTCGGCCAGCCTCGCTCACAAACCTATAACTTCGGCTACAACGCCGAGTTGCCGCTCAACGATGAGGTCAGCCTCTACTCGTTCTCCACCCTCAGCCACCGCAACTCCACCAGTTGGGGGACTTACCGTACCGCCAACTCGCCGCAGAACATCGTCTCGGTATACCCGGACGGTTTCTCACCGCGCTTCGTGGTGGAAGAGGACGACTTCCAGACCGTATTCGGCGCACGCCATGAAAACCTGCTCGGCTGGCGCTGGGACCTGAGCACCAGCTATGGCCGCAACGATGCCAACACCCGCAACGAACGCTCGCTGAACCCGTCGCTGGGTCCGGACAGCCCTCGCGACATGGATGGCGGCCATCTGATTGCCAGCCAATGGACCAACAACCTCGACCTGACCCGTGGCTTTGATACAGGGCTGTTCGCCAAGCCGCTGAACGTTTCCACCGGGCTGGAATTCCGCCGCGACGGCTTCGCCATCGAAGCGGGCGAATACGCTTCATACGCCGATGGCGGCTACATCTTCCCCGTCGGTCATCCGTTGGCCGGACAACGCCCGAACCCTGGCGCACCGGGGCTGGTCGGTTTCACGCCGCAAGATGCACACAACTATTCACGCACCAACACCGCTGGCTACATCGACCTCAGCCAAAGCCTGACCGAGCAATGGGATGTCAGCCTGGCCGGACGTTTCGAGCATTACAGCGACTTTGGCGATACCGGCAGCGGCAAGTTCTCGACGCGCTATGCCTTTACGCCGCAGTTCGCCGTACGCGGCACAATCAGCAACGGTTTCCGTGCGCCGTCGCTGCAACAACAGTATTACTCCTCGTCGCTCACCGCCTGGCGCACCAGCCCGCTGAACGGCCAACTGGAACAGGCAGTCACTCGCTATGTGACGGTGGATGATGCTGCCGGTCAGGCACTCGGCGCCAAGGAGCTGAAACCCGAACGTTCGATGAACTACAGCCTGGGCTTTGTCGCCACGCCGACGGAAAACCTCAATGTGACAGTCGATCTGTATCAGATCGATATCAAGGACCGCATCCTGCAGACCAGCAACCTGCAAGGCACTGCAGTCTCCAACCTGCTGGCGGCCAATGGCCTGGACCCGAACCAGATCGTGTCCTACTTCGGCAACCTGGCCGACACCCGCACCCGTGGTATCGACCTGGTGGCCGATTACCGCTATGACCTGGGCCGCTACGGCAAGACCAAATGGACCCTGCTGAGCAACCAGAGCCTGCAAACCATCGAGAAAATCAAGGAGCCAGAATCACTGGCCGGTACCGGCGTCAGCGCCGTGGGTCGTGATCGTCAGGGCAACCTGACCACGGCTTACCCGAAGAACGTCACGTCCCTGACCGCCGCCTGGCAACTGGACGATTTCGACGTAACGCTCAAGGGTACGCGCTACTCGAAAGTCACCGGACGCAATCAGGTTTCCGCCAGCCGCGACGAGGAAATCCGCCCGGCACTCATCACCGACCTGAGCCTGGGTTACTGGCTGAGCGATGCCATAAAAGTGACCGTCGGCGGCGAGAACATCTTTGATCGCAGGCCACAACAGCTCAACGAAGAGGCCAAGCGTTTCTACTTCTTCCCCACCGACAACCCGACCTATAGCTGGTACTCGCCCTACGGACTGGAAGGTGCCTACTACTTCGCCAAACTTGACGTGAGCTGGTAACCCCCATGAGTACTCCCGGCGCTTTACCCGCTAGCACGCAACCTGCCACAGAAGACACTGAGGTGGTTTTCGACCAACGCCTGTACCGCAAGCTGGCGTGGCGAATCATGCCGTTCCTGTTTCTGTGTTTTGTCCTGAACTGGCTGGACCGGGTCAACATCAGTTTTGCCCACCTGCAATTCAAGACCGACCTGAACATCAGCGATGCCACCTTCGGCATCATCGTCGGGGTGTTCTCCATCGGTTATCTGCTGTTCGAGATCCCCAGCAACCTGTTGCTGGAGAGGTTCGGCGCGAAGAAAACCATGACCCGGATCATGATCCTCTGGGGCCTGGTGACCATCGCCACCGCCTTCGCCCAGACGCCCGCGCAATTCTATGTGCTGCGGATACTGCTGGGCGCGGCCGAGGCCGGGTTCTTCCCGGGCGTGATCCTGTACCTGACCTACTGGTTTCCGGCCAGCCATCGGGCGCGGATCACCTCGCGCTTCATCATGGCGATTGCCGTTTGCGGGATTATCGGCGGCCCGTTGTCGACCTGGATCATGAGCCACTTCGGCGGCCTTGGCGGCTTTACCGGCTGGCAATGGCTGTTTGTCGTCACCGGTATTCCACCGGTGCTGGCCGGGCTGTTCGCCTGGTACTGGCTGGACGATAAACCGGCCAATGCAAAATGGTTGAGCAGCACCGAAAAGCAGGCCATCGCCAACGCCCTTGCCCATGAACGCAAGCAACGTCAGCCAAGCGGCCATCAGCGCTTCGTCGAGGCACTGAAAGACCGCAAGGTCTGGTTCATCACCCTGGCTTACTGCCTGACCATCATGTGCACCGGCAACGTCACCAATATCTGGGCGCCGTCGATCATCCGCGATTCGGGGGTCAGCAACCTCGGGCATCTGGGACTGCTCTCGGCACTGCCCTATGTCGTCGGTGTGTGCATGATGCTCTGGGCCTGCCGCCATTCGGACCTGCATCAGGAACGTCGCTGGCACTTCGCACTGGGCGGGCTGACCGCCGCACTGGCGATGGCGATCCTGCCGCAAATGCTGTTCAGCCCATGGTCGGCGATTGCCGTACTGACCGTGATGACCAGCGGCTATCTTGTGGCCACGTCGATTTTCTGGACCATCCCCACCTATTACCTGTCGGACGGTGCCAAGGCCGCGGGCCTGGCACTGGTCAATTGCTGCGGACAAGTCAGCAGCCTGCTGACGCCAATCATGATCGGCTCGATCAAGACCAACACAGGCAGTATCAGCCTGGCGCTCTACATAGTCGCAGCCCTGGTGGCCTGCGGCACCCTGATCCTTTTGCTCGGCGTTTCACGCCAGGCCTTGCGCGATGCACCCTGAACCCTTTTCGAGAGTTGCACATGACTGATTACCTGGCACTGGCCCATGAACTGGCCACCCACATTCAACCCGGCGCAGCGGAACGCGATGCCAACCGCACCCTGCCCTACGCTCAGCTCGACCTGATCCGCGAGTCGGGGCTGGGGGCCGCTCGCGTGCCGACCGAACTGGGCGGCGGCGATATCAGCCAGTTACAGGTGGCGCAGATATTCATCGCCCTGGGCAAGGCCGACCCGTGCGTGGCCCAGGCGCTGTTTCCGCATTTCGCCACCGTCGAACACCTGCGCCTGATCGCCAACCCGGAACAACAGCGCCGCTACCTCAGCGCCTTTGCCGACCGGCAATTATCCTCTGGCGCAGTCGCCGAGCGCAGCGGCACCTTTCGCGGTGAAATCCATACCCGCCTTGAGCGCCGTGGCGAACAGCTGATTCTCAATGGCAGCAAGTTCTACAGCACCGGCTGCCTGTTCGCCGACCTGCTGAAGATCCAGGCGGTGGACGAAGAAGGCAACGCGCTTTACGTGATCCTGCCCGCCAACACGCCTGGCATCACCCTGCTCGATGACTGGGACGGCATGGGCCAGCGCAGCACCGCCAGCGGCAGCACCTTGCTGGAAAATGTCATCGTGCAACCGGAGCAGGTGATTCCTCTGGCCCAGTGGTATCAGCGGCGCAACTACGTCGGGGCCAGCGCGCAACTCATCCACTGCTCCATCGATATCGGCATTGGCCTGGCAGCGCTGGACGACGCCGTACACTGGGCACGCAACGGCTCGCGCCCGGTTCGCGAAAGCGGTGTCGACAAGGCCCGTAACGATCCTTACATCCTGCACACCATCGGCGACCTTTCGGCGGCGATTCATGGTGCCGAAGCGCTGGTTGAAAAGTCTGCGCTGAGTGTCGATCTCGCGGCCCGCGCTCAATTGCAGGGCCTGCTGGCCGGCGAAGAACTGGACGCTCTGCTGGCGCGCTCTTCGATTGCCGTGGCCGAGGCGAAGATCGCCTCCACCCGCGCCTCGCTGCATGTCTGCGAGCGGCTGTACGAAGTGGGCGGTGCTGCCACCACGCAATCGAGGTACAACTTCGACCGCCACTGGCGCAATGCCCGGACCCACACCACCCACGATGCCGTGGCCTACAAGTACAAGGCCATCGGTGACTACCTGCTCAACGGTAACTACCCGCCGATTGCCTTCACCTACTGACAGAGCAGGTTTCCCATGCAGCCGAATCGCAAGCCCTGTGCGCCCCTGATAGCAGGCGCCTCACTGTTGTTGACCTTGCTGTCGAGCCAGGTCCGGGCCGCTGAACCGGCTGCCTGGGCTGATCTGGATGCACAGCTCGCCCGCGTCCTGCCCGGCGTGATCGAACTTCGCCATGACATTCACCAACACCCGGAACTGGGCAATCGCGAATTCAACACCAGCAAACGCATCGCCGAACGGCTGCGTGAGCTGGGCCTTGAGGTGCAGACCGGCATCGCCCATACCGGCGTGGTCGGCGTACTGCGTGGCGGCAAGCCGGGACCGGTGGTGGCCATCCGGGCCGAACTGGATGCCCTGCCGCTGATCGAGCAGACCGGCCTGCCGTATGCCTCGACCGTGCGCGTTCAGGACCAAAGCGGTGACTTCCGCACCCGTGGCAAGGAAGTCGGCGTGATGCATGCCTGCGGCCATGACGCGCACATGGCCATGGCTCTCGGCGTGGCCGAAGTACTTGCGGCCCATCGCAGTGAACTGCCAGGCACCCTCAAACTGATATTCCAGCCCGCTGAAGAAGGTCCGCCGCTGGGCGAAAAAGGCGGTGCGCAATTGATGATCGAACAAGGTGTCCTGACCCATCCAGCACCCGCTGTGATCTTCGGCCTGCATGTCACTGCCGGCACTGCTGGCACCTTCACCTTGAGCCGCAACCGCACCACGGCGGCAGCCGATACCTTCGTCGCCCGTATCAAGGGTCGCCAGACCCACGCCGCATTCCCCTGGACCGGCATTGATCCGGTCCCCGTCGCGGCCCAGACCATCCTCGCCTGGCAGACCATTCCCAGCCGCCAGTCGAACCTGAGCCTGCTGCCTGCTCCGGTGATTTCGGTAGGCCGGATCGAAGCCGGCGACCGCCACAACATCATCCCTGCCGAAGTGCGCCTGGAAGGCTCGATCCGCACCGTCAGCGATGAACAGCGCGAAGACGTGCTGATGCGCATGCGCCGCACGGCAGAAAAAATCGCCGAAGCCTCCGGCGCCACGGCAGAGATCGACTACCTGCCAGGCAACTACCGCGCAGGCCACAACGACACCGCACTGGTCGACCGATTGCTGCCGGTGCTGCAAGAAGTCTCCACCACACCCGTAAAAATCGACAACGGCACCTACGGCGCCGACGACTTCGCCGAGTATGCACGGCAGATTCCGGGGACCTTCATGCGCATGGGCGTTACACCCCCTGCGCTGGAAGGCAAGGCCGTCTGGCCGACCCATTCACCGGGGTTTACCGTGGATGATCCAAGCCTTGCCGTGGGGATTCGGGCGCTGAGCCGGATGACGTTGAGGTATATGGCTGGCGAATAGTGCCCGGCAGCTCTTGTGAAAGCTGCTGGCTAGCGTTGAGGGTCTCAGGCACCGCCACCCACAGCAGGATCAGAGCAACCGCCGCCACAGCCGCAAGGGTCAGAAACGCAGCGCTGTAACCAGCCTCCTGAACCACAAAGCCCGCCAGGCTGTTACTCAATGCCGCGCCAAGGCCAAAGACCGTCGAGAGCGCGCCAAGGCTGATATTGAAGTGCCCGGTGCCATACGTGAGGTCTTTGACGATCACCGGAAACAGGGCACCGAAAATGCCCGCACCGATACCGTCCAGCAATTGAACGGCGACCAGCCAGTAAGGGTCGTCGGACAGGGTATAAAGCGCGCCGCGCAACGGCAGGATCAGGAAACCGATCAACAGCAACGGTTTACGCCCCCACAAATCGGCTTTGGCGCCCACCAGTAACGCGGCAGGTACCATGACCAGTTGCGCTGCAACGATGCAGGCTGACGTCAATGGCGTTGCCATCTGCAGATTGACCTGCGCCAGTTTCTGGCTCACCAGCGGCAGCATCGCGGCATTCGCCAGATGGAACAGCGCGCAGCAAATGCCGAACAGCAGCAGTGGCCTGTTGGTGAGCAGCACGGAAAATCCCGAAGGCGGCTCAACATGCCGCGCATCGCTTGTATCCAGGCCTCGGGCAAGGTCATGATCAATGGCATCCGCCGAAACGAAGCTGACCGCAATCACACTGCCCAGCGCCATGACGGCCATCAGATAGAAGACTGCAACAGGCCCGAACAGGTAGGCGAAACCGCCAGCCAACAAGGCCGCGCAGGCATTACCCGCATGGTTGAAGGTTTCGTTGCGCCCGGTACGGCGGGTGAAAGCACGAGGCCCGGTGATGCCCAGAGTAATCGCGGCAATGGCCGGGGCAAAAACCGATGCAGCCACGGCACTCATGGCCTGGGTCAGGGCGACCAGCGTGAATGAAGTCACGAAAGGCAGCATCAGGCAACTGCCGGTCACCAGCAATGCCGCAACCGCAATGATCGTCCGCTTGCCACGAGCACTATCGACCAGTGCTCCAGCAGGAGTCTGCGTGATAAGCCCGGCTATCCCGGCAATCGTCATCACCACACCAATGCTGGCGGGCTCCCAATGATGAACAGCCAACAGGTAAATCGCCAGGTAAGGCCCAAGCCCGTCGCGTACGTCCGCGAGGAAAAAATTGAGGCTATCGAGGGAGAAATTGTTGCGGCGATCCGAGTGACTGGCCAAGGCGGACATCTTCAATACTGGAGGTTTTGCGACATGACCAACCTCTGCGAGGTTAATGACCGATGGCCTGCGGTTTTAGTTTCATGAAACCTCTCAAGACTCGGCAAGAGCGAATTTATTCGCGAACGCAGCCTTTTCGCGAATGAATTCGCTCCTGCTGTGACAGGCTTAAAATATATAAAACTGATTTTATAAATCATCAACATAACAAAAATACATAATTAGCTTAGACCGAAAAAGACTTTCACAGGCATTTCTCAGAGGCCTATCGTCTATTCCAGTCCGACCCCTTTCCTGGCGAAGGCCGTTTCCCCGCCGACCTTCGCCAGGAGCCTGTCATGAGCGAATCCCTCAATATCGATGCTGTGGACGCGGTACTGGACGCCGACAGCCAACCCGCTCGACAGGCCCGGGCATGACAGCCATGACCCCCCTCTATTCCAGCGAAAGGACTTGACCCCATGAGCAAACGCCAACTGCACTTTGGCGCCATCCTGACCGGCGTAGGAACCGACCAGCAGGAGTGGTTGCACCCGGATATTCCCGGCAACGCCAGCATCGATATCGACTGGTACAAACAGCAGGCACGAGCGGCCGAGGCAGCGCATTTAGACTTCGTATTCATCGTCGACAGCCCCTACATCACCCCGGACTCGGCACCGCACTTTCTCAACCGGCTGGAACCACTGACCTTGCTCTCGGCACTCGCCGGTGCCACCGACAAGATCGGCCTGGTCGCAACCTTGACCACTTCCTACACAGAGCCGTTCAACGTCGCCCGGCAGTTCGCCTCACTGGATCAGATCAGCCACGGTCGTGCCGGCTGGAACGTGGTCACTACAGGACTTGAAGGCGCAGCGGGCAACTTTGGCCGCGAGCAGCATATCGACCACACCGAGCGCTATCGCCGGGCAAGCGAGCACGTGGCGGTGGTTCAGGGGTTGTGGGATTCCTATGAAGACGACGCTTTCCCTCGGGACAAGGCCAACAAACGCTTCCTCGACCCGAACAAGCAGCACCGCCTGGACCACCGTGGCGAGTTCTTTTCGGTCACCGGACCCCTGAATATTTCCCGCTCGGCGCAGGGTCAGCCGGTAATTTTCCAGGCCGGGGTTTCCGAGTCCGGACGCAAGCTGGCGGCGGAAATCGCCGAAGGCATCTTTGCCGGTGTCGACAATTTCGAGGATGCCCAGGAGTACTACGCCGATATCAAACGTCGTGCCGCAGCCGCAGGCCGTGACCCGGCACAGGTGCTGCTGTTCCCCGGCATTACACCGATCATTGCCGACACCGATGAACAGGCTCAGGCGATTCTGCTGGAACGCGAAGGCGAAGTAGATCTGAACAAGGCACTGGTGCAACTGGGCCGCCCGTTCAACTACCACGACTTCAGCCAGTACGACCTCGACGCACCGTTCCCCGAGCTGGGCGAACTGGGCAGCAACGGCTATCGCGGCCATGCAGAGAAGATCAAGCGGGTCGCAAAGGAAAAAAATCTGACCCTGCGCGAAACCGCCCTGCGCTTTGCACGCCCTTTCACCGGGTTCGCCGGCTCAGCACTGACCGTTGCCAACGAAATCGAACGCTGGTTCAACGAAGGCGCCGTGGACGGCTTCAATATCCACGTCGGCGCACCGGCCAGCTTCGCTCGATTTACCGATGAAGTACTGCCGATCCTGCGCGAACGCGGATTGTTCCGCAGCGAATACGAAACCAGCACCCTGCGCGGCCATCTGGGGATTGATGTGCCGCAGAATCGTTATACCCAGCAGGTTGAGCAGGTTTCGGCAGTGGCAGAACCGGCGTAAGGCATTGAGAGTGATCCTTGTTGATGCCCGGGTTCACAAGGCCCGGGCGTCATTTTGAGGCAAAGAAGGCTAAATGGATTTGGAAAGCAGGTAATCAATAAAAACCCGCAACTTCGGTAGAACCGTTCGCCGACTGGGGAAGTACAGTGCCAGGCCCGGGAATGCTATGGAGTAAGCATCGAGAATGACTTCAAGTGTTCCCGCGTGAATGTTGCGAGCAACGAGGGAGCGCGGCAATTTGAACAGGCCGACACCGTGTTCCGCCGCATGTATGCAGGCCGCTATATCGTCGAGTATCAAAGGCCCGCTGACGGGAATGACACGCCTCTCTACACCGACGTTGAAAGCCCACTCATCAAGCAGAGTGCTGGCCTGACGAAAAACGATGCAGGGTATTTTCCCGATTTCATCCGGTGATGAGGGTCGCCCATAGCGCGCAAACAAGGCAGGCGAACCCACGACCACTTGCGGCTCTTCGGCGGTAATGGGCACTGCGACCATATCTGCCTGTACAAAATTCCTGGGCCGCACACCGGCATCACAGCCTTCGGCGACAATGTCGACCATTCGGTCATCGCCAATGAATTCGACCTGAACACCAGGATGCGCCTGCAGAAACTCCGTGAGAAAGCGCTCGGTCAACATGAGCACGCTCGCCTTGGGCACACTGATACGCAGTAAACCGGTCACCGAGTTACCCAGGCTGCGAGCGGACTCTATACCTTGAAGCACTTGTTGAGCAGCAGGACGGACTTGAAGCAGCAACCGCTCGCCCGCCTCGGTCAAGCCGACGCTTCGGGTTGTGCGTAGCAGCAAGGCGGCGCCCACACGGTCCTCAAAGGCCCGTATCGCCTGACTGACTGCAGACGGAGTGATACCAAGACGACGCGCAGCCGCTCGAAACCCTCGCTCTTCGGCGACAGCCAGGAAAACCACTACGCCATCCAGGTCGCCACGTTTTATTGTGTAGTTCATCTACACAGTATGATCACCTGGAGCTGGCTTCTCAAGCCTCCCCCAATAGACAAAGATAGCTTTCTTACCCCCTTTATCAGGAAAGCTCATGAGCTCTGAAGCCAATAAATCCCGAGCCTTTACGTTCGACAAAATCGGCAGTGTTGATGCCTTGAAGCGCGGCGAAGCACCTATCCCCACACCAGGCCCGGGCGAAGTGCTTGTCCGGGTTCGAGCTTCTTCACTTAACTATCGGGATGTCATCATCCTGGATGGCCATTACTTCCTGCCCGCACCTGCGGGCCGAATCCCTCTCTCGGACGGAGCTGGCGAGATCGTAGCCATTGCGCCTGACGTGACGCGATTCAGCGTCGGAGATCGCGTCACCAATTCATTCTTTCCGGACCTGATCGACGGGCCTTATACCGGTAAACACCTCCACTACAACATTGATGTTGATGGCTGGTTGACCGATTACCGTGCGATAGACGCAGAGTACCTGACCCACATCACCGACAGCCTGAGCTTTGAAGAAGCCGCGACCTTGCCCTGCGCAGGTGTTACCGCCTGGACAGCACTCAAGGGCGTAAAACCGGGCGACACCGTGCTGACCCAAGGCACCGGAGGCGTTTCGCTATTTGCCATTCAGATAGCCAAAGCGCTGGGCGCACGGGTCATCGCGACGACCTCAAGTGACACCAAGGCAGAACGCCTGAAAGCCCTCGGCGCAGACGAAACCATCAATTACAAAGACCAACCTGAATGGTCACAACAGGTTCGGGAACTGACTGACGGCAACGGAGCAAATCGCATCGTGGAAGTCGGCGGCGCGGGTACGCTGGAGCAGTCCGCAAAATCAATCGCCGTGGGCGGCCAGGTCACACTGGTAGGCGCGCTGTCCGGCTTGCAGGGTGGTGTCGAGTTCATGACAATGTTCATGAGTCAGGCACGTTACCAGCCAATCGCCATTGGCAGCCGTAATGACCTTGATGACCTTATACGGTTCATCACCCAACATGACATCCACCCCGTCATCGACAGCACTTGGGATTTCGACGATGCGAAACTGGGGATCGAGCGTCTGGTCACCCGTAATGTATTTGGGAAAGTAGTCATAAAAAACTGACTGTCAGCGGGAGATTGCGCGATGCCTCTGACACCGCGCAATCTCCTACATGCGTTGAGTGCTTTCGGAATAAGGCAGCCCCAACGTCACCACAAAATCCTGACCGGTGCTATTGAAGTCAATCGTGCAACCGCAACGCTGAACGATCGCCTGCACGATTGCCAGGCCCAGTCCGCAACCCGTGCTTGAGCTGCTGCGCCAGAAACGTTCGGTCATGTGGCGAAGGTTATCTTCGGGTATGCCTGGGCTGGCATTCCTGACGCTGACAAAGGCAAATTCGCTGTTGCTTGTCACATTGACGATAACCTGCGTATCGACAGGACTATGCCGCAAGGCGTTATCCAGCAGGTTGCGAAGTGCAGCCACTGCCAGTACCGACGGCATGTCCAGGACAGATGAAGGCGTCACTGCCTGGAAACGCAGGTGAATTCGCTCCGTATTGCTGCCCGTATCCTGAATAGCCAGGGAAACAGCCTGTTCGACATTGCACTGGCTGCCGTCATCGAATGACAGGCTGCCTTCCACCTTGGCCAGCAACAACAATTGCTCAAGGGTGTTATGCAGCCGGTCAGTCCCTTGTTCGGCGCGGACCAATGCCAGTTCTCTGGCTTCACCGCAAGTCATCTGCGCAACCTGCAAATGGGTTTTGATCGCAGTGAGCGGGCTGCGCAGTTCGTGGGCAGCATCCCCGGTCAGGCGGCGCTCACGTTCGACGGCCTGACTGATACGCACCAACAGGTGGTTTTGTGTTTCCAGCAGCGGCTTCAATTCGTTGGGCAGCATGCGAAGCTTTAGAGGCTCAAGGGAGTCGATGTTGCGCTTTTTCAGTTCGTCTCGCATGCGCTTGAGCGGTGACAAACCTTTGCCTATCCCCAGCCAAAGCATGGCAACGCACGCCAACAGCGCTACCGATACAGGAACTGACGCTGACAGCAGGACCGAATGGTTGAGGGACTCGCGCTCCTGCTCACGATCCGCCGTGGTGATACGCACATCACCACGGACAAGAGTAAAGGTTCGCCAATGCTCGCCGTCGATCTCCTGATCATAAAAACCACCGTTCGGGCTGGCGATAATATTCCCGGCAGTGTTATGACTGCTGGCCAGAATTTCACCGCGCAGCGAACTGACCTCACAGGCCATGCCGTCAGGAATAGCCAGCTGGTTGGCGCTGAAGTGTGCACCGCCCTCCTTCACCGACAAAGGTTCGGGCAATTGATCGACCAAGGCAGAGACCATACGTGCCGAGGCTACGAGCCGCTGATCGAGGGAATACATCATCTGGGTTCGCAGGTCCTGATACATCCAGGTAGCCGCCAGCGTCCAGACCACGACAAAGGCAACCCCAAGAATCAGGCTCAGACGCAGGCGCAGACTCATGAGCGTGCCGCCAGCGCACCGAGCCGATAACCCGAGCCGCGTACAGTCTCGACAATGCCGTGACCCAATTTGCGACGCAGATGAAAGATATGGACGTTCAAAGCGTTGCTCTCGACCTCATCACCGAAGCCATACACGCTGTCTTTCAACTGTTCGATAGAGAGAACCCGGCCACGGTTGTTGAGCAATGCCAGCAGCAATGCCTGCTCACGACGCGAAAGGTCGATGGCCTCACCTGCCAGCCAGGTTTCTCGAGTGCTGGGATCGTGGGTGACGGCCCCATGCTCGATGAGATTGACCGCCCGGCCTGCAACTCGGCGTACCAGCGTATGCAAGCGAGCATACAGCTCTCTCAGATCAAAGGGCTTGAGCAGGTAATCATCAGCTCCCGCTTGCAGCCCTTTGACGCGGTCATCCACATCATCCCGTGCGGTCAGAATCAATACCGGTATCGCCTGACCCAGAAGCCGCAAACGCCGCAACAGACTGATCCCGTCCTCATCAGGCAAGCCCAGATCAAGAATCATCACATCGAACTGCGCGACATCCAGCAGGGCATAAGCGGCGGATGCCGAAGCCACGCGGTCGACGTTAAGACCCTGGGCGCTCAAGCCGGCGACGATGCCACTGGCAATGAGTTCATCATCTTCACACAGCAGTACGTGCATGGCCGACTCTGTTGGAGGGCAAGATTTCATACTTGCCACAATAGCGCGTAAGCGACATTTCGGGATCGGAGGATAGCAAAATGCTTATAGTTTAACTGGCAGGCTTTTCATCAGTCTCCTGAGGTTGGGTATTGGGCTTGGATGCACTGGCAGCAGCCTGATTCTTTTCGGTCTTTTCCTGAGCCTTGGCCAGATTCTCACGCGCCTGCTGCCGCTCAAGGGCAAACGCCTCCTGGCGCTTTTGAATCATGTCGGCACCATCCTGGGCAAAGGCAGTGGCACAGCAAAGACCAAAAAACGAGGCCAGGATACATTTTGTGATAGTCATCGGGTATTTCTCTCAGGGGTGGCAGGCTTGCAGCGCCAAGGGCGTCTGCTTCAAGTAGCTGCACTTTGAGGGAGCCCGATTAAGGCATCGTTAACAGTGTCAGACGTTTGATGCAGAGCAGATGAAGCTCACCCGTCACCCTCTCATACCGCACAGCTTACTCATCAATGCCTGGGAATTGGCGTTCTGCGGCATATCTATAACCTGCTGCAACGTTATATCAGCGATCAGGTGGCTACCGAGGACATCACCAGCCTCATCTCCCTGTTGAGATCCGATGTCCCGGAACGCTATCCGCAAAGCGGGCAAGTTCGAGGCACACGTAGCCTTGCCAATGGACAGCCTTCGAGGTGAAACAGCTGAATCGCGAAGGCTATAAAATCAAGATCAGCAGAACCATGCTCGATAGCCCCCGCTCAAGAAGTACGGGTGTACAACATACCAAAGCCAGGGGCTGCTCCCGACTGACGCTTTCACGGAACCAGAAAAACGCACAAACGGTCGCGTCCAACCAAATCATCAGGGCCCGAACGGTCGATCCCCGAGAATCGTCGCGCGGTGCATGATGCGCCTTTGCGGTCGGTAGTCGTCGCAGGCGTAGTGTTGCGTCAGGCGGTTGTCCCAGAAGGCCAGGTCGCCCTGGCGCCATTGCCAGCGAACGCTGAATTCCGGCTTGGCGATCTGCTTGAACAGCATCTTCAGCAGTGCATCGCTTTCGTCGGGTTCCAGCTCGATAATCCGGGTGGTGAAGGATTCGCTGACGAACAGCCCTTTGCGACCTGTTTCCGGGTGCACGCGCACTACGGGATGGGTCACGGGCGGGTTGGCAGCGCGAGCGGCGTTCCATTTTTCCAATGCATCAGGCGTATTACCGAAGCGCTCCAGGGGAAACGAAAGGGTCAGGTCATGCACGGCGGTCAGGTCATCGAGCAAATGCTGAATCCTGGCGGACAATCCCTCGTAAGCAGCCGAGCAACTCGCCCACAGGGTATCTCCACCGTGGGGAGGAACATGCCGTGCGCTGAGCAGCGAACCCATCGGCGGCGACTGGATGAAGGACACGTCTGAATGCCACAGAGCGTTGTCGCGCAGGTCGTTGAGGTCGGTATCCAGCAAGAGGATTTCCGGCTGGTCTTCGATCTTCGGATAGATGGGGTGTATATGCAGATCGCCGAACAGAGCTGCCGCGTCCCGCTGCTGGCGCGGCGTCAGCAACTGATCACGCATAAACAGCACCTGATGCTCCATCAGCCCCTGGCGCAAAGTGGTATAACTTTCTGCACTCAGCGGGCGACTCAGGTCGACACCGCTCACACGCGCGCCAAGCGCTTGGCCGATGCGTTCAAATACGATGGTCATAGGTGTACTCTTTATCACTGAGCCTGGCGTACGTACTCGGTGCTCACGTACTCCGAGTAGTCCGGCAACACGGCGGGAATGCGCTTCTGCTCCTTGAGGAATTCCGCGGTAGCGGCGATATCCTTGGCAGTGCCACCACCGAGCAGGTCAGCGCTGAGCTGTTGCCGGGCGTTCGGGTACACGGAACCGGCCAACAGTTCGGGTACGTCGGCAGCGTTGGCACCGACCAGCCTGGCGATCTTTCTGGCTTGTTCTGAGTCAGCGGTCCACTTGGCGGCATTGGCCTGATAGTCGGCGAAGGCGCTCAGGGTCACACCCGCGAACCTGGCCAGCACTTCAGGGTGCTTTTCAGCGAAATCCTTGCGGGCGACCCAGACTTCAAAAGTCGGCGCGCCCCACTTGCCCACCTCGGCAGCGTCGGTCAGAACCTTGCCGTCACGCTTGATCTCACCCAGAGCCGGCGACCAGACAAAGGCACCGTCGATATCGCCGCGCTTCCAGGCGGCATTGATTTCGGCCGGACTGAGGTTGACGATCTTCAACTTGGTGGGGTCGATCTTCCAGTGCTTCAGGGCACCGAGCAGGCTGTAATGGGAGGTGGATACGAACGGCGTGGCAATGGTCTTGCCGATCAGTTGCTCGGGTTTTTCGATGCCGCTGCTGTTGCGCACCACCAGCGCCTCGGCGGAGTTGATCTGCGCCGCTACCAGGAAGGTCACCAGTGGCAGTTTGCGCGAGGTGGCCGCTGCCAGTGGGCTTGAACCCAGATTGCCGATCTGCACATCACCGGAGGCCAGTGCGGTTACCACTTCCGGGCCTGCGTTGAAACGACGCCAGTCGAGCTTCTGGCCAATGGCTTTTTCGTAGGCACCGTCGGCCTGGGCGACCTTGGACGGGTCCACACCGGTCTGGTAGCCGATTACGATATCGGCGCAATGCGCCTGGACGGCGGTTGCTGCAGCGACAGCTAGCAGCAGAGCTTTGATGGTGCGTTTCAGGGTCTATTCCTCGCAAATGGCACTGCTGCGGTTTATGCCAGGCGCCTGAGCGCTGCCACAGCACTAGAGGAGAAATAATTTATGGCTATAAAAAATATAAAACCAATAACATTTAACGCTTAGCTTAGAGCGGTCAGCAATAGCCTTGCTGTGTTTGCACGGGTGAGCAACGCCCTCGCAACATCACGCAGAGCACGAGCCTCTCGCAAGCTGATTTCAGGATAGGTACAGAGAAAAATACGGGGTTGCTTATCAGCCCAGGAAAAGCGGAAGTCCCAGCACCTGGCGCCTTTGGAATTCACGAAAAAGTCATCTACCAAGCGCCGGATTAATGCACTAAAAAACCTTGGCTGGCAGTGCTTTCAAGTTGAACTGTCGGTCAGACAGCGGAGCTAATTTTTAAACCGAACCGGCCGATACTAGCCGGCGGCCGGCCAAAAAACCGCCAGGCAGTTTGTCTAGACCGTCCCCCACTAGCTGATGCAAGAAGGCCAATCTGTGCACCTACATCGTTGGAGCTACACCCTACTAACTTGTCTGCTGTCGCAGTTGAGCCTGGCCAGCACACTGCATATAGATCCTCGTGCCGAGAGCCTTTACCAAGAAGCTGTTCCATACCTATTACAAGCGAATGCCAAGCTCGAAGCAGTGACAGCTGATACCCCAACAACAAGCGAAGAGGAGAGACAGCGCTCCCTAACCCTAGCCGAAGAAGGAGGTGTGCTACTCAAACCGGCCTTTACTTTGCTTGAACAAGCAGCAGCCCTTGATCATCCCGTAGCCCAATATCGTCTCGGATTGATTTACGTGATGCTGTCTCCGAGCGAAGTGATCAAAGAGAAAGCTTGCCCCTTGTTCAAACGAAGCCTCGCCCAGGGCTTTGCTCCACCCGCTCTTGAAATTGCCTCCTGGTGCTTGGCGTTTACCGATACGCCCGAGTACCAAAAAACATTGCAGGCCATAGAAACCAGCATGCCACTCTACGAAAAGTATTTTCCACAGCCAGTTGTCAGGCTTGAATGCAAGCCTGAGGAACCTGTGGGTTTCGCCATGCAATGGGGCAACGGTCGTGATTATCAAGCTGAAATCTACCGCCTACAGGGCGACAGCAATCGTGCGCGTCGCTTGGAGTATTACCAGAAGGCTATCGATACCAATGACTGTTACAAGGCCAAACGACGCATGGAATATCTTAAATAGTCCCCCGCCTATTACTGGTTCCAATGCATGGCGGTTGCGTCAGAGACAAGGACGAGTCCCGCGGGACCTTTTGCGCTCCTTTCGCTCTCCAGGAAAGCTCGCGCCCACTGGTTTGAACTATTACTCCTGCTGACACAATGCGTGTGTTACTCAAGGAGGAGACACGATGGATAATAAATCTGCTGTTGCGCCTACAGAAAATCACCTCAAGGAAATGCTGAGTTATTGGAAAGCATCTGGAATCCAGTCATTTTCCCTTAGCGAAGCGCTCCGATGGTGTGCCACGCACTATCCCGATATCTCCCCCCAGCGCTTCGGTGCCCTTCTCCGCGACGCGGCAGCCAATCGCAAGCGCGATAGGCAACCGGTCTCCGATCTGGTGTGGCAGCTCAACAAGGAAAACTTCATCCCCTACGATCCGGCCGTCGACCCTACGCCGGGGAGTCGTGACGCAGCCGCCTGGGTCATTCGCCTTGCTCTGCAAGAACGCCTGGATGCCGTTCAAGGTGAGATCCTCAATCAGTACTGTGCACTCCTGGCCACAGCTATCGAATATCAAAAGCACCCAAACAAGACATCTCAGGAAATAGCTGATGGCCTAGCAGGCCTGCTTCGCACGGACAATATCGAGGAGTTCCTCGCGCAAATCTCGGAACTGGGAGCAGCGGAGTATTTCAGAACAATCCATCCAGAGGGGTTCGCAAACCATGTTCCGAATCCGGGCTGTTCGAGCACCGGTCCAGATAAGAACTTCGACTTCACGTTCCAAGCCGAGGGCATTCGCTTCAATGTCGAAGTGAAAGCGTTCTCCAAGGCCTTTTCTACAGACGACAAAGGAGGCGCGAAATACTTCTTGCCAGAGCCAATCAAACAGCAGCTCTACGACGTCGGTATCGAAATGAAAGCTACCCTTGCCCCTACCATCGGTCGTTTTCTTGGAGACGCGAATTGCCAGTTGCTGCGCCGTGACAATGACATGAACGTCGTATTACTTTGCTGCAACGATCCGGATGAATACGCTGATGTCATGGAAAGTCTGCACGGGCCCTATGGCCTCATCAGAGCTTCCAGGGCTGCGGGTAACAGCCCCCAGCTACCCAACTCGGTCATCCCCAATCTGTCGCTAATGACCAATATCGATGCCGTGGTGGTCTGCCTGACAGGCTTCCTTCACTCGGGCATCGTCAATACCTTGCGATTCAGCCGGGCCTACAAGCTAGATGGCTTAAGCCTCACAGATCCCGAGCACGCCTGGGATTTCCGTTTCACCTTCCCATGCGGATTCTGGCTGCACCGCCCCCCAGCGGAACAACTACGCGAGGTTAGCCTTCACAAGGTCTTCAACTCGCACCTCTCGCCGCTACTGGACTACTACAAACAGCACAACAAGGATTGGCAGGCCGCGGTATTCTCGCTGATCAATCACAAACGGTCTTGATGCGAAGACGACGCATAGCGGCATAGCGGCCAAGACAGCTTTCGACCGAGGCTGTGTAAAACCGTTTTCGAGCGCGACAGGTACTCAGAACCGGACTGAAAATCGCGCATCTGCGCGAGATCTACATCTGCTGGCGTGCCGATAAATTCCAGATTTAACGTAGACGCACGTACTTCAATTTTGACGAGGCGTTTTTACACACTCTGGGTCGATAGCGGTCAGTCGCGACCGGCTGCGTTCGTCCCGACGCGGACATCCAGCGAGATCTCCAGATAACTTCCCTAATATCGAGATGACAATATTTCTCCTGCCTCGATGCGCGAGAAAACAACGTGAGGATCTGTCTGGCACCAGTATTTGAAGAAAAGGCGAGGTTCGGAGTCGCCAAAAACCTGTTTGACCAGGCTCTCAATCGGTACGACGAGTTTGGGGGTGGGCCACTGCTGTGCGAAAACGCCAATCTGCTTGCCTGATGTGCAAATAATCCAGGTAGCCTCGCCCCCGCTTATACCAGGCAGGTAGTGCATGGTTTGTATGGCTTTGAACAAGGCACGTAGCGTTGCAGTCGGATCGAGCTTGATTGAGCTGGTGTGGCTGCTCAAATCGTCTCCTGCGTGGACGCTGTCTCGATCAATGGCAATGGCCAGCATCATGATCTCTTCATTAATTTGAATTCATGCTTGCCAGCGTATGGTGCGCAACGGCGACCTGTCTACAGTCCGCTCCTAGTCGAAAGTAGCTTGTCAACATGAGTACAGACATTTCTCAGGCAAAAAAAAGCCACTCATCTGAGTGGCTTTTTTCTGAATCTTGGAGCGGGAAACGAGACTCGAACTCGCGACCCCGACCTTGGCAAGGTCGTGCTCTACCAACTGAGCTATTCCCGCTTGGTGATGGCCGCCATTCTATACGCTGGTGTTTATTCGTCAAGCCCTTGATTCAAAAAAGTTATTTCTTTTCTGCGGTAGCTTTCAGGTGAGGCCAGGCGGCTCTCAGGTACTGCACCATAGACCACAAAGTCAGCCCTGCCGCGACAAGCAGCAATGCATAACCGACGATGACCCAGAAAGCGAAAGCCGGAGGGTTGGCCAGGAGGATAACCAGCGCCAGCATCTGGGCGGCGGTTTTCCATTTGCCCATGTTGGACACGGCCACCTGAGCACGTGCGCCGATTTCGGCCATCCATTCACGCAATGCCGAGATCACGATCTCGCGACCGATAATCACGGCAGCCGGCAGGGTCAGCCACAGGTTAGCGTGGGTCTGCACCAGCAGCACCAGCGCAACCGCCACCATCAGCTTGTCTGCCACCGGATCGAGAAAGGCACCAAATGGCGTGCTTTGTTCGAGACGACGCGCCAGATAGCCGTCGAGCCAGTCAGTCGCTGCGGCAAATGCGAACACGCTACTGGCCGCCATGTAGCTCCAGTGATAGGGCAAATAGAACAGCAGAATGAAGATCGGGATCAGTAAAACGCGCAGAACGGTAATCAGATTAGGGATATTCATCGGCACAACTGGCTACGAGGTGAGCGGGCATTCTACTCGCTGTGCAGGTTTGCATAAATCGACTCTGCCAGCTTTTTGCTAATTCCGGGTGCTTTTGCTATTTCATCGATGCTCGCACGGGCCAATTCCTGCAATCCACCGAAGTGTTTGAGCAGATCGCGACGCCGCGTCGGCCCCACGCCTGCCACACCTTCAAGGGTCGAGGTTCGGCGGGCCTTGCCGCGGCGGGCACGATGGCCGGTAATGGCGAAACGGTGAGCCTCGTCGCGGATCTGCTGGATAAGGTGCAAGGCTGGCGAGTCGCCCGGCAAGGTGAACTCATGGGCGGCATCATTGAGGTACAAGGTCTCGAAACCGGCCTTGCGGGTCGTGCCCTTGGCCACACCGAGCAGAATCAGGTCAGGGACTGCCAACTCGTTCAGCACATCACGAGCCATGGACAATTGCCCCTTGCCGCCGTCCACCAGCAGGATATCGGGCAGCTTGCCCTCGCCGTCCTTGATCTTGCTGAATCGCCGGGTCAGAGCCTGATGCATGGCGGCATAGTCATCGCCCCCCGTGACGCCTTCGATGTTGTAGCGCCGGTAATCGGACTTGATCGGGCCTTCAGGGCCAAAGACCACGCAGGACGCCACGGTCGCTTCGCCGCTGGAATGGCTGATGTCGTAGCACTCCAGCCGCTGAGGCGGCTCATCGAGTTTGAGGACCTTGGCCAACGCCTCGAATCGCGAAGCCACATGCTGACGATTGGCCAGACGTGCGCTCAGCGCCTGCTCGGCATTGGTCACCGCCAGTTGTTGCCAGCGCGCACGAGTGCCACGAACCCTGTGGCTGATGGTCATCTCGCGACCACGGGACTCTTCGATAGCATCGATCAACGTCGGGAAGTCTTCGTGGACCACATTGACGATGACCTCACTGGGCAGTTCACGGTCGACGCCGCCGAGAAAGTACTGTGCCAGGAAGGCCGACATGACCTCCCCGACCTCTTCTTCTATACCCACCTGCGGGAAAAAGTTCTTGCTGCCCAGCACGCGCCCACCGCGCACACTGATCAAGTGCACGCAGGCACCACCGGGGTTGACGAACGCAGCCACCACATCCACGTCGCCGGTTCCACCTTCCATGCTTTGCTGATCCTGAACCCGGCGCAGCAAGGCCACCTGATCACGCAGCTCGGCAGCCCGCTCGAAATCTAGGGCCATGGCGGCCTTTTCCATCGACTCGTTCAGTTCATCGGTCAGGGCGTTGCTGCGCCCCTCAAGAAACATCACCGAATGGCGCACGTCCTCAGCGTAGACCTGTGGCTCCACAAGCCCGACACATGGCCCTTTGCAGCGTTTGATCTGATATTGCAGGCAAGGCCGGTTGCGGTTCTTGAAGTAGCTGTCTTCGCACTGGCGAACCAGAAACGTCTTTTGCAGCAGGCTCAGGCTTTCACGAATCGCACCAGGGCTTGGATAAGGGCCGAAGTATCGCCCCTTGGCCTTCTTGGCACCGCGATGAATGCTCAGGCGCGGAAACGCACCGTCGGACAAAAAGACATAGGGATAGGATTTATCGTCGCGCAGCAGGATGTTGTAAGGAGGCCGCCACTCCTTGATGAGGGTCTGCTCCAGCAACAGCGCTTCGGTTTCGTTGGCCGTGATGGTGGTTTCGATCTGGGCGATGCGGGCAACCAGCGCGCTGGTCTTGGGTGCAAGGCCGGTCTTGCGAAAATAGCTGGCCAGGCGTTTCTTGAGGTTCTTGGCCTTGCCGACATAAAGAAGCTGGGCATGAGTATCGAACATGCGATAGACGCCAGGACGGCCACTGCATGTTGCAAGAAACGCACTTGGATCAAACGATTGGGTCATGTTCAGGCGCTGGCATCAACCATGCCGTGACGTACAGCCAGTAATGCAAGCTCGACATCGCTGCTGATCGAAAGCTTCTCGAAAATCCGGTAACGGTAGGTATTAACGGTCTTGGGTGACAAGCATAGCTTGTCGGAAATGGTCTGAACCTTCTGGCAGCCGACAATCATCAGGGCAATCTGGATTTCGCGCTCGGAAAGCAGATCGAACGGAGAATTGTTGACCTGTGGCTGAAAAGACTTCAATGCCAGTTGCTGAGCAATCTGCGGGCTTATGTAGCGCTGACCGGCAAATACAAGGCGAATGGCCTGCACCATTTCCGCAAGCCCTGCCCCTTTGGTCATGTAGCCAGCTGCGCCAGCCTGAAGCAGGCGCGTCGGGAAAGGGTCTTCCTCGCACACCGTAACGGCAACGACCTTGATCTCGGGATGGCTGCGCAGCAACTTGCGAGTCGCTTCAAGACCTCCGATGCCAGGCATCTTGACATCCATCAGCACGACGTCAGGCTTGAGTTCCCGGGCTTTCTTCAGGGACTCCTCGCCAGAGTCAGCCTGACCGACAACCTGCAAGCCATCTATGTCGGCAAGCATGCGGGTGATGCCTGTGCGGACAAGATCATGGTCATCGACAACTAGCACCCTAATCAAGCAGACACCTCACGCAACAGTCATAACGAATGCCAGCCACCATAACAAAAACCATGAGTCAGACCTAGCGCCTGTTGCCGTTTCAGTACAAAGCCGATTACCGCACTAATCCCTGCAGACCAGAAAGTGGGGGAAATCGTGCAGAAACGGCAGCACAGGACAAGATCCGCATCACACGGATACGTGGAAAGCGTTGCCAACAAACTATCACTAACCTCTTAAGACGCCAGTGTTTTTTCGCAAAAGCGCTTGATTGGCAGATCTGCCATCAATGATCATCAGGCAACGACTTGTTGTGAATGGTGTAGGACGCCGACAGTTCGGCCAGAGTGATGGTCAATCGGCTTATTGCATCCTGATCCTCCTTGAGTAAGGTTCTGTAACTTCCCAATACTTTTTCTTCGGCGCTACTGAGATTATCGATGGGAACAGGCGTAGGCATCCCGGTCAACACGTAAAGGACATCGACACCCTTGGCCGCTACCGCGGCTAGATAGTCAGCCTTTGGCGCACGATCGCCACTCTCGTATTTCCCCTGAGCATTAGCCTCCACGCCACCGATTTCACCAAAGGCGCGTTGAGAGAGCCCAAGACGCTCCCTTTCTTTTCTCAATCGATAACCGATTCCACTCATTTGAATGCATAACCTTGTTGACCCCATCCTTACGAATGGTAGAATCCAGACAGAATTAAACTTATTTGAACGGTTTTGAACTATGCCCGGAATACGTACTGCTGCACAAGCCAAGGCTTGGCTCGAACAACAGGGAAAATCGGTTCAAGAATTTGCTCGGGAAAACGACATTGACCCGGCAACTACTTACCAAGTATTGGCTGGCCGCAAGAAAGGCCGTCGCGGAGAAGCCCATAAAGTGGCGGTTTTACTGGGTATGAAGATAGGCGTCATCCCTTCGCACAGCAGTGACCCAGCACAAGAGACTGAAAGCTGAGAATATCTCCCGGTCCAACATCTGCAATTAATAAACAAACAATCCGACTGTCGGTGTCGACTTTTCTGACAGAACCTGTCCATAGAAAAACCTGCCGTTTAAACCTTGATCTCTTTTAATGGCCAGCGTTCATGAAGGCCCGCACACGGACGCCAATTAAATTGAATTTTCCAATTGAATCAGGCCATTCGCCTACGGTAAGCTCGCGCTCAACCTATGGAGACACATCATGTTGCCATCCGCCTCATCACAGCCTTTGCATCCTGCCAGCGTTGAACGCTCGGTAGCAGGCGCGGCTGCGCGGGCTGCCTCGGTTGGTGTCTGCCTGCCGGTCAACGTTTATTACGGGTATTGGTTTAGCCACTGGCGCGCCTGATACCCAAAAGGCGCCCAGATTCAGGGGACGCCAACCAGAGAATTCTCTACCCCCGGTCGGCTACCCGACCGGGGGTTTTGTTTTTTGGGGCTCTCGAAAGCCCGATTGAATCCACATGAGGAATACGACATGAACACCACTTTCTATTACCGCAACGACATCGACTTCGCCTGGCGATTTAGCAACCTCCGTTCGGGACAACCAGCCGCCTCCGATCGGTCACTGCCAGGTGGCAACCTCACACGCACAGCCAGTCAGGCCAATTGTCGAACACCCCAATAGGGTCTTGCGCGGGAACATGCCCGCCAGCCCAGGAAACCAGATCATGAACTCGTCCGTTGCCGTAAAACCGTCCGACCTGTCCAGCAATGTCACTCTGCTCGACAACACGCCCGCTCCAACGCGCCTGCCCAGTACTCTCGAGCTGAAAAGCCGTCTGCCACTGACCGCCGCCCTGAACGAACAGGTCGCAGCCCACCGCCGTGCCGTGCGCTCGATACTGACCGGGGAAGATTCCCGCCTCCTGGTGATCGTAGGTCCCTGCTCTCTTCACGACCCGCAATCAGCCCTTGAATACGCCGAACGCCTGGCCAGCCTGTCCGCCGAAGTCAGCGATCAGATGCTGCTGGTGATGCGCGCCTACGTCGAAAAGCCTCGCACCACCGTAGGCTGGAAAGGCCTTGCCTACGATCCGCAGCTCGATGGCAGTGACGACATGGCCGCCGGCCTCACCCTGTCACGCCAGTTGATGCGCGAAATGCTGCTCATGGGCCTGCCGGTTGCCACAGAGATCCTGCAACCCATGGCAGCAGGCTACTTCGATGATCTGCTCAGTTGGGTGGCCATTGGCGCACGCACCACCGAATCCCAGATCCACCGGGAAATGGCCAGCGGCCTGCCCATGGCGGTAGGTTTCAAGAACGGCACCGATGGCGGCGTAGCAGTGGCCAGTGACGCGATGCGTTCGGCAGCTCACCCCCATCGCCATTTCGGGATGGATCGTCACGGTCATCCGGCGATCATCGAGACTCAGGGCAACCCGGACACTCATATCGTCCTGCGCGGCGGCCATCGCGGCCCCAACTACGACAGCCAGAGCGTTGCCCAGGTGCGCGCCAGCCTTGAAAAGAACCGGATTGCGTCAAGGATCATGGTCGATTGCAGCCACGCCAACAGCGGTAAAGACCCGCTACGGCAGCCACAGGTGTTCAATGACGTGCTTGAACAACGCTTGCAGGGCGACAAATCGTTGATCGGCATGATGCTGGAAAGTCACCTGTTCGATGGCTGCCAGCCCTTGAGTGAAACGCTTCAGTATGGGGTTTCGGTGACCGATGGCTGCCTGGGCTGGGAAGGCAGCGAGCAGTTGCTGCGCCAGGCGGTGGACCGGTTGCGCTACAGGTAATCGCTTCTCGATGAACTTTTATCAGGAAATGCAGCCTTGATTCCGGTAGGCTCTTTCTTTTTTTTTCACAGGAGATACTTTCCCATGGCTAAAGCCACTGCCCGCCACATCCTTGTTTCGAGCGAAGAGAAATGCAACGAACTCAAGGCTCAGATCGAAGGCGGCGCTGATTTCGCTGAAATCGCCAAGGCCAACTCCAGCTGCCCGTCGAGCCGTCAGGGCGGCGACCTTGGGTCGTTCGGTCCAGGCCAGATGGTCAAGGAATTCGATACCGTCGTATTCAGCGCGCCAGTCAATACCGTGCAAGGCCCAGTGAAAACCCAGTTCGGTTATCACCTGCTGGAAGTGACCAGCCGTCAGGACTGATCCTGATTCGCTGAGGCACATGGAACGGCTCATCTTCGGATGGGCCGTTTTCATTTGTGCCCCCTTCACAAGCTCCCGTCTTTATTGACAATTACGGTTACAAAGCCCCTTGCGATCCGGTACCTTGGCGCATGCCTTCAACCCTGATGTTCATTTGCGAACCTCAGTCAGGATTCAAGTAATGCGTTCTGTTTTCTTACCACTGCTAACTGCACTGCTGGTGCTGATCACGGGCTTTCAACAGGTGCTGGCGGCGCCGCAGCATGCCTTGACCGTCTATGGCGAGCCGCCGCGCTATCCTGCCGGCTTCCAGCATTTCGACTACGTGAATCCCGAGGCGCCCAAAGGCGGCAGCATGCGCCGCTCGGCAACGGACATCGGCCAGTTCGACCATCTGATTCCCTATATCGATAAAGGCATAGGGGTCACACAGATCAGCGGCATGCTGTATTCACCCCTGGCCGTCAAATCCCTGGACGAGCCCTACACGGTATACGGGCTCATCGCACAGAAAATGGAGCGCCTGGAAGACGGTATGTCCCTGCGCTTCTATCTTGACCCACGCGCAAGCTTTGCCGACGGCACGCCGATCACGGCCAGTGACGTGAAATACACCTATGAGTTGCTGATGACGCAAGGCAGCCTGCAATACCGCACCCGCTTTGAAGCGGTTAAGGGTCTGGAAGTGGAATCCGAAAGCCGGATTCGCTTCGACTTCAAGAATAATGACAGCCGTACCCTGCCCCTGGATCTGGCCTCGTTGCCTGTGTTTCCCGAGCATTGGTGGAAAACCCGTGACTTTGCCGGTGGCGCAGGCTTCGAGGTTCCACTGGGCAGCGGCCCTTACAGGATCAGCCATGTGGATCCGGGGCGTAGTATCACCTTCGAGCGTAACCCGAACTGGTGGGGCAAGGATCTGCCGGTCAATAAAGGTATGTACAACTTCGACCGATTCAGTATCGAGTACTTTGGCGATACCGATGTAGCGCGGCAGGTGCTCAAGGGCGGCGCCTACGATTACAACCGCGAATACTCGGCAACCGGTTATTCGATTCGCTACGACAGCCCGGCGCTCAGCGAGGGCCTGTTGCAAAAGGCGCATCTGGCCAAGGGAGCGGTCCAGAGTACGCAAGGCTTCGTCTTCAACCTGAATCGCCCGATGTTTCAGGACCGCCGCGTGCGTCAGGCGCTGTCTCTGCTCTGGGACTTTGAATGGGCCAACCGGCAGATGATGCGCAATATGTACATCCGCCAGGACAGTTATTTCTCGAACTCGGAACTGGCCGCCAGCCAATTGCCGACACCTGCCGAACTGAAGATTCTCGAGCCCTTGCGTGGTTCGATTCCCGACGAAGCCTTCACGACGGTCTTCAAGAACCCGAAAACCGATGGCACGGGGTTTATACGCGACAAACAACTGCAAGCGCTGGCGCTATTGCAGGAAGCTGGCTGGAAACCCAAGGGCGATCAACTGGTCAACGCCCAGGGCGAGCCGCTCAGCTTTACCTTCCTCAATGGTCAACCGGGTTTCGAGCGTCTGCTGCTGCCTTACAAGCGCAATCTGGCGCAGATCGGTATCCACTTCGATGTGCGGCGGATCGATGCGGCCCAGTATCTGAACCGTGTCATGGCCCGTGATTACGACATGATCGTGACCGGTTATTCGGTGTCGACTTCACCGGGTGCGGACCTCTATAACAGCTTTGGATCGAAGGTGGCCAACGACCCCGGCTCCAGCAATTACATGGCGTTGCAAGACCCCGCCGTGGACACCTTGATCGAAGGCCTTGTAAAAGCGGGCGACAAGGCGACCATGACCGACTACGCCCATAGCCTGGATCGGGTGTTGCAATGGAACTACTACTGGATTCCCAACTATTACCCGCCGGGCTCCTCCACTGTCTGGTGGAATCGTTTCGGTATCCCGAAAATCCAGGCCAGCAACAGCGAAGCCATCGAAACCTGGTGGGAAGTCAGCCCCACTCCGCTCAATAACGAGCAATTTGCAGCAAAACGCGGCGCTTCAGCCCTTGTTTCGGAGATGAAGTGAATGCTCGGTTATATCTTGCGCCGCCTGCTCCTGATCATTCCCACGCTGTTGTGCATTCTGCTGGTCAACTTCTTTATCGTGCAGGCCGCTCCCGGTGGCCCCGTGGAGCAAGCCATCGCCCGTCTGCAAGGCATCGGTAACAGCAGTGTTGGCGCAGGCGCGACAGAGTCGGTCAACACCGGTCAATCAAGAGCTTCCCGTGGCCTTGATCCCAAGCTGATCAAGGAGATCGAGCGTCAGTACGGCTTCGACAAACCGCTGCACGAGCGGTTATGGCTGATGCTGAAAAACTACGCACGCCTGGATTTCGGTAACAGTTTCTTTCGTGGAACCACGGTGACCGATCTGATCCTGCAAAAGATGCCGGTTTCCATTTCTCTCGGACTCTGGGCAACGCTGCTGACGTACCTGATCTCGATTCCGCTGGGCATTCGCAAGGCGGTCAGGCACGGCAGCCAGTTCGATATCTGGAGCAGCACCGCCATTATCATCGGCTACGCCACTCCGGCCTTTCTGTTTGCCATGTTGCTGATCGTGGTGTTCTGCGGCGGCACCTCGCTGCACTGGTTCCCGGTGCGCGGCCTGGTTTCGGATGATTTCGACCAGCTCTCGACATGGGCCAAGATCGCCGATTACTTCTGGCATCTGGTGCTGCCGGTATCGGCGCTGGTCATCGGCGGATTCGCCTCCTTGACCCTGCTGACCAAGAACGCCTTCCTCAATGAAATCACCCGCCAGTACGTCACGACAGCCCGAGCCAAGGGCATGAGCGAGCGGCGTGTGCTGTACGGCCATGTGTTTCGCAACGCAATGCTGCTGGTGGTGTCCGGTATTCCCCAGGCATTTATCACTGTGTTCTTCGCCGGTTCGCTGCTGATCGAGGTGATTTTCTCCCTCGATGGCCTGGGGCGCATGAGTTACGAAGCCGCCGTTTCAAGGGATTACCCGGTGGTGTTCGGCTCGCTGTTCATCTTTACCCTGTTCGGCCTGCTGATAAAGCTGGCAGGTGATATCTGCTACACCCTGGTCGATCCGCGCATCGACTTCAGCGCGAGGAATGCCTGATGCGCAGGCTTTCTCCGCTGGCTCAACGCCGCCTGGAACGCTTTCGCGCCAACCGTCGGGGCTGGTGGTCGCTGTGGCTGTTCTGTGCGCTGTTTGCACTGACACTGGGCGGCGAACTGATCGCCAATGACAAACCGTTGGTGGTGAGCTATCAGGGTTCGCTCTACTTCCCGGTTCTCAAGCGCTATACCGAGCAGGAATTCGGCGGGGAACTGCCCTTCCAGCCCGATTACCGCAGCGAATACGTGCACACGCTCATCGCCAAGGGAAATGGCTGGATGGTGTTTCCAGCGATTCCGTTCAGTGACGACACGCCCAATTACGACCTGGCGCTCCCGGCCCCCAGCCCGCCCTCGCCCACCAACTGGCTGGGCACCGACGATCAGGCTCGGGATGTGCTGGCGCGGGTCATCTTCGGGGCGCGGGTGTCGATCCTGTTTGCCTTGATCCTGACCGCCATCAGCGCACTGATCGGCATCGCGGCCGGGGCACTGCAAGGTTATTACGGCGGCTGGGTGGACCTGATCGGTCAGCGTCTGCTGGAAGTCTGGTCAGGTCTGCCGGTGCTGTACCTGCTGATCATCCTGTCAGGCTTCGTCGAGCCCGGTTTCTGGTGGCTGCTGGGCATCATGGCGCTGTTTTCCTGGCTGACCCTGGTGGATGTGGTGCGCGCCGAATTCCTGCGCGGTCGTAACCTGGAATACGTCAAGGCAGCCCGCGCCCTTGGGCTGGGTGATCGCAAGGTGATTGTGCGGCATATCCTGCCCAACGCCATGACCGCAACCCTGAGCTACCTGCCGTTTATCCTGACCGGAGCCATCTCGACCCTGACGGCACTCGACTTCCTGGGCTTCGGCATGCCGGCTGGCAGTGCTTCGCTGGGCGAACTGATCGCTCAGGGCAAGCAGAACCTGCAAGCGCCGTGGCTCGGGCTGACAGCCTTTTTCGCCCTGGCGTTGATCCTGACGCTGCTGGTGTTCATTGGTGAAGCCTTGCGTGATGCGTTTGATCCCCGATCTTGATCCGCGATCTTGATCCCCCCGATTTGATTCGAGACCCTGAAATGTCAGAAAAGCTGATCGAAATACGCAACCTGAACATCGCCTTCGGTGAGCAGAAGGTCGTCAGCAACCTGAGCCTCGATATCTGCGCGGGGGAATGCCTGGCACTGGTGGGCGAATCCGGATCGGGTAAATCCGTCACGGCCCACTCGATCCTGCAATTGCTACCCAAAAAAGGCACGACCAGCACCGGCAGCATCACCTATCGCGGCCAGGAACTGATCGGTGCCAGCGACCGGACCTTGCGTGAGTTGCGAGGCAATCGGATTGCCATGATTTTTCAGGAGCCCATGACGTCCCTGAACCCGCTGCACACCGTCGCCCGGCAGATCGGCGAGACGCTGCTCCTGCATCGCGGCATCAGTGGACGCGAGGCTGAGTCCCGAATCATAGAGTTATTGGAGCTGGTGGGCATCCAGCAGCCGCAAAAGCGCCTCAAGGCCTACCCTCACGAACTGTCCGGCGGCCAACGCCAGCGGATCATGATCGCAATGGCTCTGGCCTGCGAGCCGGAACTGCTGATTGCCGATGAGCCGACCACCGCACTGGATGTGACCGTACAGCGCAAGATCCTGTTGCTGCTCAAGGAACTGCAACAGCGCCTGAACATGTCGCTGCTATTGATAAGCCATGATTTGAATCTGGTGCATAGCGTCGCCCAGCGGGTTTGCGTGATGCGCGCCGGTGAAATCGTCGAGCAGACCGATTGCCAGTCACTGTTCAAATCGCCACAACACCCTTACAGCCGCCTGTTGCTGGATGCTGAGCCTGCGGGCGAGCCGCTGCCACGGGATACCCGGGAAAAGGTGCTGGAAGTCGAGAATCTGCGCGTCTGGTTTTCCCTGGCGGGCGGTATCCTGCGTCGGCACAAGGAGTATCTGAAGGCCGTCGATGATGTCAGCTTGAGCATCGAGCGTGGCAAGACGCTCGGGATAGTCGGCGAATCCGGTTCGGGCAAATCGACACTTGGTCAGGCAATCCTGCGCCTGCTGGAGTCTCGTGGCAGTATCCGCTTTCGAGGACAGGCTCTGGATGGCTTGAGTCAGAAGCAGATGCGCCCATGGCGTAAAAAGATGCAGGTGGTGTTTCAAGACCCTTACGGCAGTCTCAGCCCGCGCATGTCAGTGGCGCAAATCATCAGCGAAGGCCTGGAAGTCCACCGAAAACTGGACGCACAGCAATGTGAGGCAGAAGTGATCCGGGCGCTGGAAGAAGTCGGCATCGACCCGCAAAGCCGCCATCGCTATCCCCATGAGTTTTCCGGCGGCCAGCGCCAGCGTATTGCGATTGCCCGGGCCCTGGTGCTCAAGCCAGCCTTGATACTGCTCGACGAGCCCACTTCGGCGCTGGATCGTACGGTACAAAAACAAGTCGTTGCACTGCTGCGCGACCTGCAGGAAAAACATGGTCTGACCTATCTTTTCATCAGTCATGACCTGGCCGTAGTCAAGGCGCTGGCCCATGATCTGATCGTGATCAAGGACGGCAAAGTGGTCGAGTACGGCGCCAGCCACACCATCTTCGATTCGCCTCAGCATCCTTACACCAGGGAATTGCTGGCGGCAGCGCACCCAGGATAAAAACAGGCATTCTGTTCGGCCAGACGCCGGGGTCAAATGACGGAACACCCCAATGAAAGAGAACACTCTCAGCGACTACCAAAACATCCAGCGCCTTGCGACCCGCTCCCTGTTCGAGATCATCGAACAGTCCAGTGAAGGCACGGTGATCGTCGACAAAGAGGCGCGCATCGTCTGGATCAATGAACGCTACGCCCGTCGCTTTGGCCTGCAGGATGCAAGCCTGGCCATCGGGCAACCTTGCGAAAGCGTGATTCCCGGCAGCCTGCTGCGCCAGGTGGCCAACAATGGGCAACCGATCCTGCTGGACATGATGGATACCGCCAAAGACCCGCTGGTGGTCATGCGCCTGCCGATCCATGACAACGCCGGCTCGGTGATTGGTGCCATCGGTTTTGCCCTGTTCGACCAGTTGCAGACCCTGTCCCCCCTGCTCAAGCGTTACCTGAGCATGCAACAGGAACTGGCCAGCACGCGCTCGCTGCTCAAGGCCCGGCAGGCAAAATACAGCTTTGCGCACTTCATCGGCATCAGTGAGGCAACCCTGGAAGTCAAACGCCGTGCCCGACGCAGTGCCAGCACCGATTCCCCGGTCTTGCTGCTGGGTGAAACCGGCACCGGCAAGGAACTGCTTGCCCATGCCATCCATAACGCCTCGCCCCGCGCCGACAAGCCTTTCGTCAGCATCAACAGCGCCGCGATCCCGGAAGCCCTTCTGGAAGCCGAATTCTTCGGCACAGCCCCCGGCGCGTTTACCGGTGCCGTGCGCAAAGGGCGTTCGGGCAAATTGAAAATCGCCCAGGGCGGCACGCTGTTTCTCGATGAGATAGGCGACATGCCGCTGGCGCTGCAAAGCAAATTGCTGCGGGTGTTGCAGGAAAAGGAATACGAACCCGTAGGTTCCAACGAAGTGTTCCAGAGCGATGTGCGCGTGATAGCCGCCACTTCCATCGATCTGGAAGCAGCCATCAAGCGGGGGGAATTTCGCGCCGACCTTTACTATCGCCTGAGCGTCCTGCCGATTCAGGTTCCGCCCTTGCGCGAGCGCCTGGAGGATTTGCCGGTCCTGAGTGAAACCATCCTCGAAGAACTGCACAGCCAGCACGAACTGGAAGGCAACGCGCTGAAGCTGCTGGCCCAGCATGCCTGGCCCGGCAATATCCGGGAATTGCGCAATGTGCTGGAGCGTGCGGCCTTGCTCAGCGACGACCTGCAACTCACGGTCCAGGACATCCACAGCGCCATCGGCACCCTGCTGCCGGTCAGCGCCAGCAACCACCGCGATAGTCAGACTCATGTCCACGAAACCTTCAGCCAGGCCCGCAAACGCTGTGATCGGCAGTTGATTGAAAGCGCTTTGCTGCAGTGCGCAGGAAATGTAGTGCAAGCAGCCCAGCAACTGGGCCTTGGCCGCTCAACCCTCTACAAGAAGATGGCAATGCTGGGGATTGCCGAGTCTCAATAAAGAGAACCAAGTCTCCTTTAAGAGACAATCCCCCCATAGGAGCGAATTCATTCGCGAAAGATCGGTTTTCGCGAATGAATTCGCTCCTACGGGGCGGCGGTAGTCTCTGTTGTGAGATTACCGGCTGCATGTATTTAAATAATTTCCTTTAATTTCAATAAGTTGAATATCTGGCACGAATCCCGCTATAGCCCTGCGGCGGCCTGACCGCACCCATAAAACAATAACAACAGGAGATACCCATGAGCGTAATCATCGCTTTGGCGGCGCTCGCGCTGCTGATGCTCGCAGCCTACCGTGGCTATAGCGTCATCCTCTTTGCCCCCATTGCCGCGCTGGGTGCGGTATTGCTGACCGATCCTTCGGCGGTGGCACCTGCTTTTACCGGGCTGTTCATGGACAAGATGGTCGGCTTCATCAAGCTGTACTTTCCTGTGTTCCTGCTGGGTGCGGTGTTTGGCAAGTTGATCGAGCTGTCCGGATTCTCCCGTTCCATCGTGGCAGCCGCCATCGGCGTGCTCGGCACCCGCCAGGCCATGCTGGTGATTGTGCTGGTCTGCGCCCTGCTCACTTACGGCGGCGTGTCGCTGTTCGTCGTGGTATTTGCGGTCTATCCGTTTGCCGCCGAAATGTTTCGCCAGAGCGATATCCCCAAAAGACTGATCCCGGCGACCATCGCCCTGGGCGCCTTCTCGTTCACCATGGACGCCCTGCCCGGCACGCCGCAAATCCAGAACATTATCCCCACCACCTTTTTCAACACCACCGCCTGGGCCGCGCCGTGGCTGGGCCTGATCGGCACCGTATTCGTATTCAGCGCTGGCATGCTGTATCTGCAGCGTCAGCGCAACAAGGCTGCACGTACCGGCGAGGGTTATGGTCATGACCTGCGCAACGAGCCGGAGACGGCAGCCGACCTGAAGCTGCCCAACCCGTGGATCGCACTGTCGCCGCTGATACTGGTGGGAGTCATGAACCTGCTGTTCACCTGGTGGATTCCCCAGTGGTATGGCAAGACTCACACCCTGGCGCTGCCGGGCATGGCGGCGCCGATTCAGACCGAAGTCGCCAGGCTGACAGCGATCTGGGCGGTTGAAGCCGCACTGCTGACTGGCATTGTGATGGTGCTGATATTCGGCTTCAGCGCCATTCGTTCCAGACTGGCCGAGGGCAGTAAAAGCGCAGTCAATGGCGCATTGCTGGCGGCCATGAATACTGCATCCGAATACGGCTTTGGTGCTGTCATCGCTTCATTGCCAGGGTTTCTGGTACTGGCCAACGCCCTGAAAAGCATCCCGGATCCGCTGGTCAATGAAGCCATCACTGTGACCTTGCTGGCCGGGATAACAGGCTCGGCTTCGGGTGGCATGAGCATCGCTCTGGCAGCCATGTCGGACAGTTTCATCGCAGCCGCCAATGCCGCGAATATTCCACTGGAAGTCCTGCACCGGGTGGCCGCCATGGCCAGCGGCGGCATGGACACCCTGCCCCACAACGGCGCGGTCATCACGCTGCTGGCCGTGACCGGGCTGACCCACCGTGAAGCTTATCTGGACATTTTCGGCATCACTATTATCAAGACACTGGCGGTTTTCGTCGTGATCGCAGCGTTCTACGCCACTGGCATCGTTTAAGGAATCGATTATGAATCTGCAAGGAAAAACCGCACTGGTCACCGGCTCCACCAGCGGCATCGGTCTGGGCATTGCACTGGTGCTGGCAAAAGCCGGTGCAAACCTGGTGCTCAATGGTTTCGGAGAAGCTTCGGCGGTGATCGCACAGGTTAAACAGTTTGGCGGCCGTGTTGGCCATCACCCGGCGGATGTCAGCGACCCGGCCCAGATTGCCGACATGATCGCCTATGCCGAACGCGAATTCGGCGGTGTCGACATTCTGGTCAATAACGCTGGCATTCAGCACGTGGACGCTGTGGAGGACTTTGCCGTCGAGCGCTGGGACTCGATCATCGCCATCAACCTGTCATCAGTGTTCCACACCACGCGCCTGTGCCTGCCCGGTATGCGCAGCAAGGACTGGGGACGCATCATCAATATCGCCTCGGTTCACGGGTTGGTGGGCTCGACCGGCAAGTCGGCCTATGTCGCAGCCAAACATGGCGTGATCGGCCTGACCAAAGTGGTGGGTCTGGAGACAGCCCGCAGTAATGTCACCTGTAACGCCATCTGCCCCGGCTGGGTCCTGACGCCGCTGGTGCAGCAACAGATCGACAATCGCAAAGGCGACCCGGATCAGGCACGGCGTGACCTGCTGGCCGAAAAACAGCCTTCGCTGGATTTTGTCACGCCCGAGCAATTGGGCGAGCTGGTGTTGTTTCTGTGCAGCGAAGCGGCAGTTCAGGTGCGCGGGGCCGCCTGGAATGTGGATGGCGGCTGGCTGGCACAATAAGACGGCGTAGGAGCCAATTCATTCGCGAATGAATTGGTTCCTACAGGGTTTGTATACTCAGGATTGGGGGCCTTCATTTTCATCCACGAGGCCCCAATCGGGCATCTGCGCTGTATTCGTCCCCACAGGCGCCGAGGGTGCCGTTGTCAGGTGCGAGACGCCCTCGCCATGCAACTTGAGGCGCAGGCGCACGTTGTTTTGCGAGTCGGCATTCTTCAGGGCTTCCTCTTCGCTGATGACCCCTTCTGCCGCCAGGTTGAACAGCGCGGTATCGAAGGTCTGCATGCCCAGGCTGCCGGACTTCTCCATGATGCCCTTGAGTTCAGTCAGTTGGTTGCGCTGGATCAGATCACGAATGGTTGGCGTGCCCATCATCACCTCAACAGCAGCCCGTCGTTTTCCATCCGGGGTCTTGACCAGTCGCTGGGAAACGAAGGCCTTGAGGTTATTGCCCAGGTCGTGCAGCAGTTGTTCGCGGCGCTCTTCCGGGAAGAAATTGATGATTCGGTCCAGGGCCTGGTTGGCGTTGTTGGCATGCAGGGTCGAGATGGCCAGGTGACCGGTATCGGCAAAGGCCAGCGCATGCTCCATGGTTTCCCGGTCACGAATCTCGCCGATCAGGATGACATCCGGTGCCTGACGCAAGGTGTTTTTCAGGGCGGCACGGAAACTGCGGGTATCGACCCCCACTTCACGCTGGTTGACGATGGACTTCTTGTGGCGATGGATGAACTCCACCGGGTCTTCGATGGTGATGATATGGCCACTGGCATTGCGGTTACGGTAATCGATCAGGGCCGCCAGGGAAGTAGATTTACCCGAGCCAGTCGCGCCTACGAACAGCACCAGCCCGTGTTTTTCCATGATCACATCGAGCAGGATCGGCGGCAGGTGCAGGTCCTCGAAACGCGGGATATCCAGTTTGATATTGCGCGCAACGATGGAGACTTCGTTGCGTTGCATGAAGATATTGATCCGGAAACGCCCGATACCGGCCAGCGACACCGCCAGGTTCATCTCCAACTCACGCTGGAATTCGAGCTTCTGTTCCTCATCCATCAGGCCTTGGGCGACGATCGCCACCTCACCGGGCTTGAGGGTTTCAGTGCCCAGCGGCTTGAGCACGCCATTGAACTTGGCGCAAGGCGGCGCTCCGGTGGAAAGATAAAGGTCCGATCCGTCCTGGCTGGCCAGAATCTTCAACAACGCCGGAAAATCCATAATCAACACCGCACAATAAAATATGAAAACGTTTGTCTGCCCATCACACTCGATGGCTTTCGACGAGCAGATTTATTCATTCAGGTCAGGGCAGGCATAATGGCAGCCTTTTCTGACAGGTGATATTGCGACATGAAAGCCCAAGCCCGCCATATTCTGGTGAAGACCGCCGAAGAAGCCGAACAGCTCAAGCTGCGTATTGCCAAGGGTGAGGCCTTCGACGTGCTAGCGAAGAAGCATTCCACCTGCCCGTCCGGCAAGCGTGGCGGCGACCTGGGTGAAGTGCGGCCCGGCCAGATGGTCGGCGCCATCGACCAGGTCATCTTCAAGAAACCGCTGCGCACCGTGCACGGCCCCATCAAGAGCAAGTTCGGCTACCACCTGGTTCAGGTGTTCTACCGCGACTGATCTGGCTCCAGGCTACTCACGCCCAACGGCAAGCGTAGCCCGAAACCTGCGTTATCACTTCGGCGCAATGGCTCCATCGACCAGCACCTGAGCTTCAGCCACCAGACGCTGGAGGTGATCCTCACCCAGGAAACTTTCTGCATAGATCTTGTAGATGTCCTCGGTCCCGGATGGACGTGCGGCGAACCAGCCGTTCTCGGTCATCACTTTCAGACCGCCGATAGCCTGATCGTTGCCCGGCGCATGGCTGAGAATGCCCTGGATCTTTTCACCCGCCAGTTCCGTGGACGTGACCTGCTCAGGCGACAGCTTGCCCAGCAGCGCCTTCTGCTGCGGGTTGGCCTTGGCATCGACGCGAGTCGAGAACGGCTCGCCCAGCTCATCGGTCATAGTCTTGTAGCGTTCGCTTGGATCGCGCCCTGTGCGGGCGGTGATTTCAGCAGCCAGCAAGGCCGGGATCAGGCCATCCTTGTCGGTGGTCCAGACCGTACCGTCGCGACGCAGGAACGAAGCACCGGCGCTCTCTTCGCCACCAAAGCCCAGCGAACCCTCGAACAGGCCTTCGGCAAAGAACTTGAAGCCCACCGGGACTTCATACAGACGACGTCCCAGACGCGCCGCAACGCGATCGATGATGCCGCTGCTGACCACGGTCTTGCCGACGGCCGCATCGGCGCGCCAGTCCGGACGGTTCTGGAACAGGTAATCGATGGACACTGCCAGATAGCTGTTGGGCGTCATCAGTCCGCCGGTCGGGGTCACGATGCCGTGGCGGTCATGATCCGGGTCACAGGCAAAGGCAACCTGATAGCGGTCCTTGAGGCCGATCAGGCTCTGCATCGCATGGCTGGACGATGGGTCCATGCGGATCTGGCCATCCCAGTCCACGCTCATGAAGCGGAAGGTCGGATCGACGAACTGGTTCACCACGTCCAGGTTCAGGCCGTAATGTTCACCAATGGCCGACCAGTAGCGAACCCCTGCCCCGCCCAGCGGATCGACGCCCAGACGCAGACCGGCATCGCGGATGGCGTTCAGGTCGATGACGCTTTTCAGGTCGGCCACGTAGGTGTTCACGTAGTCATGACGATGGGTGGTATCGGCACGCAGGGCTTTTTCATGGCTGATGCGCAACACACCCTGGAGCTTCTCGGCCAGCAGTTCGTTGGCCTTGTTCTCGATCCATTTGGTGATGTGGCTGTCAGCCGGGCCACCATTGGGAGGGTTGTACTTGAAACCGCCACTTTGCGGCGGGTTGTGGGACGGCGTGATCACGATCCCGTCTGCCAGACCGGATGTACGGCCACGGTTGTAGCAGATGATCGCGTGGGATACCGCCGGAGTCGGCGTGTATTCATCACCTTCGGAAATCATCACCTGCACGCCGTTGGCAGCCAGCACTTCCAGGGCCGTTGCGCTGGCAGGCGTCGAGAGTGCGTGGGTATCGGCGCCCAGGAACAGCGGACCATCGATGCCATTGGCCTGACGGTACAGGCAGATCGCCTGGCTGATGGCCAGAACGTGCCACTCGTTGAAGCTCAGCTCAAACGAGCTGCCACGGTGGCCGGAAGTACCAAAAGCCACGCGCTGGGTTGTGATCGAAGCGTCCGGCTGTCCGGCGTAATAGGCCGTTACCAGTCTCGGGATATCGACCAGTAACTGCGCAGGTGCCAGCTTGCCGGCGAAAGGACTGAGACTCATACAACCTCCACGTAAATGGGGACAGGAAATTCGGTTTTGGCGAAAACGGCTATGGTGCGGCAGTTTACTGGCAGTTTGACCGGAATGCTTGGCTATCGATCCCTAAGTCTCTGAGTTAGCGAGCTGCCACCAGGTCGGGAGCAGTTGTTGCACCTGACGCTCGGCAAAACGGTCATCGATCAGCATGACCACACCGCGATCGTTCTGGCTGCGGATCACTCGTCCGGCAGCCTGCACAACTTTCTGCACGCCGGGATAAAGATAGGTGTAATCGTAGCCAGAGCCGAACAAGGCAGCCATTCGTTGCTTGAATTGTTCGTTGACCGGGTTCAGTTGCGGCAAGCCAAGGGTCGCGATGAACGCGCCGATCAGCCGTGCTCCGGGCAAGTCGATACCCTCGCCAAATGCACCGCCCAGTACCGCAAAACCAATGCCTCTGCTGCTCAGGGTGAAGCGGTCGAGAAAGGCCTGTCGCTCGCCTTCACTCATCCCGCGCTCCTGTTGCCATAACTCGATCTTCGGCCAGGTCTGGCGCATCAGCTCAACCACTTGTTGCAAATAATCGAAGCTGCTGAAGAACGCCAGATAATTGCCCGGTTGCACCTGAAACTGCTCCCCCATCAAGGAAACGATGGGGGCCAGTGATGCCTGACGATGAGTGAAGCGGGTCGATATATGGCTGACGATCCGCACATTCAGTTGATCGTGATGAAACGGCGACTCCACATCGATGCAGACTGTTTTCTCTGGCAGCCCCAACAAGTCAGCGTAGTAGCGTTGCGGCCTCAGCGTGGCAGAAAACAACACAGTACCCAGCGCTGCACTCAGGCGCGGCGCAATGAAACGGGCCGGCACCACATTGCGCAATGTCAGCCGGGAAAAACGGCGTTTTGCGCCCCAATCGCGCACGGCGATATCGAAGATGAAATGCTCGTCGAACAGCTCGGCAATCCGCACAAAACCGATGGCATCGAAATAGAAGCTTTGCAGCGCGCCATCGACGGCATGGGGATGCTCGTTGAAGTAGTCGCCTATTGCCGCTACACAAAGGTTCAGGCTGCTGAGGAATTTGCCCGGCAGATCGGCGTAAGCCTGATAAGCGCCCGCCTGTTCCTTGTGCAGCGCATTCCATTGGCGATTGAGCCGTTGCAGGGTTTTCTGCAGGGGCTGCGGAGCCGTCTGCCGAAGCGCATTGAGGCTCTGCTGGTCGAGACTGGCGCTGTACATGCTGCGGGCACGCTCGACCATGTTATGGGCTTCGTCCACCAGCACCGCCACGCGCCACTGATTGAACTGGGCAAGGCCGAACAACAAGGCACTCAGATCAAAATAGTAGTTGTAGTCCGCGACCACCACATCCGCCCAGCGCGCCAGCTCCTGGCTGAGGTAATACGGACAGACCTGATGCTGCAAGGCGACTTCCCGCACGCCAGCCTGATCCAGCCACGGCGCCTTCAAGGCGGAGCTGCGTGCAGCAGGCAGGCGGTCATAGAAACCGTTGGCCATCGGACAGGAGTCGCCATTGCAGGCCTTGTCCGGATGCTCGCAAGCCTTGTCCCGTGCAACCAGCTCCAGCACACGCAGCGCAAGCTCAGGCGAACTGCGCCCGATCACTTGCAGGGCATCCAGTGCCAGTTTGCGGCCCGGTGTCTTGGCCGTCAGGAAAAACACCTTGTCGAGCTTTCGAGTCGGTGCAGCCTTGAGCATGGGAAACAGCGTGCCCACAGTCTTGCCAATCCCGGTCGGCGCCTGGGCCATCAGACAGGAACCGGTGCTGACAGCCTTGTAAACCGACTCGGCCAGCATCCGTTGCCCGGTGCGAAAGCCGGGATAAGGAAATGCCAGCGCTTTCAGGTTCTGGTTGCGCAATGAGGTATGCGCCAGTTCCTGCTGCGCCCAGTACAGGAATATCTCGCATTGCTGCTCGAAGAACGCCCGCAACGCTTCGCGGCTGAAAGGCTCGCGGATCACGGTTTCCTGCTCGCTGACGATATTGAAGTACACCAGCGCCAGGGTAACGTCGCTCAGGTTCAGATGCTGACAAAGCAGCCAGCCGTAGATCTTCGCCTGGGCCCAGTGCAATTGGCGATGATTGGCCGGCATGGCATCGAGTTCGCCGCGGTAGGTCTTCACTTCCTCCAGTTGATTGAGCGCCGCATCGTAGCCATCGGCCCTGCCCCGGACCGTCAATTCCCGATAGTCGCCACTCAGCGACAGCTCGGCCTGATAACTCGCGCCACGCCGCGCCGCCACAGTGCGATGGCCAGCAATGCCTTCCTGAGCCGTGGGCGAAGGCGTGAAGCGCAGGTCCAGGCTGCCAGCCTTGGCCGTAAACTCACACAACGCACGCGCCGCCACGACATAGCGCGAAGGTTCTGCGCTGGTCGGTGGCGGTTTCAGGTCAGGGCTGGAAGGAATCGTCAGGGTCACTGCACAGAGGAACTGTTGATTGCCAATACTGGATGGGTATACAGATAACAGTCTTTACCCGGCTCTGGCAAATACAAATGGATCAGCGGCTCCATCAACATGAATTTTGTTTGTGAAGTGCGTCCATCTCATCAATGCTGCCGCGCCTGCTTCAAGGCTTCGACCAGTGCAGTCAGAAGACGGGGAATATTCTGAGTCCAGTCGATGGCGTAGCCGATGCGCAGGTGTTGCCGATGCAAGCCCTGGAGACTGAACAGCTCGCCGGGGGTGATGATTATGCGCTGCTGCAAGAGGCTCTCGAATACCTGACGCATGTCCACGGGATGCACACTTTGCACCCATATTCCGCAGCCGCCTTCTGGCAGGTCATAGCGCAGCAATTGCCCCAGATGTCGATCCAGCAACTGCACCATCATCTTCATGCGCTCCACCAGCAAACCCCGCAACTCAACCAGATGGGCATCCAGCCGCCCGCTGCTACAGAGCCTGGCGATTGCCTTCTGACGAATAGGCGGCAACTCGAAGGCCCGCAACAGGAAATACTGCTGCCACTGGACCTCGAAGTGCTTGCACAGCAGATAACCATAAGGCGCTTCCGGCCCAAGGGTCTTGTCGAAGCTGCCCAGAATCAGCAGGCGCTGGGGATCGATCAGGTCACGCAAGCGGGTGGGTTCAGGCGTAAAGACCAGCTCGCCGTGACTGTCGTTTTCCAGCACCCAGACCCGATAACGATTGAGCAATTGGGCGACGGCCTGGAGGTTGGCAAGCGGCAACAGGCTGCACTGCACCGGGTTCAACAGCGAGGGTAAAAACGCCAGGCCAATGTTTTCCGTCAGCAACACCTGGTCCAGCGCTGCCAGATTGATGCCGCCGGTTTCGTCCAGCGGTATCTCGATGACCCGGATGTCGAAGGATTGCAGCAGACGTAGCAACGTCCAGGTACAAGGCGACGCCACCAGTACGGTTCCACCGCGCAGGTTCAGAACATCGATAACCGCTGTCAGCATGCCGGGCATGTCCGGCCCGATATAGACATTTTCCGGATGCCAGCAGTGCTGGGCATCACGGGTATGACGAGCCGCCAGGGCCGTGCGCAGTTCAATATCGCCAAACGGCTGAAATACGGCATTCAGCGGGCGTGGGTAATACCTGAGCAATTCGCGCTCCATGGCCAGCAGCGGGCTTTCCATGGATTGCAGCAAGGTGGGCTCGTCGTTGCCCAATACCCATCCACCCGGGCGACGGACATGCCGGTAAAACGTTTCCAGCAGGTTGTCATTCTCGAATACCGGCTCAGGAGACTCATCGCCGACCCCGCCTGGCAAGGCGTAATAGCCGGACTTGGGCATGGAGCACACCCGCCCTTCTTTCTCCAGCAGCGAATAGGCGCTTTGCACCGTCGAGATCGATACTCGCAGGCGCCGGGACAACTGCCGCAAGGAGGGCATCCTGGTCGTTGAATCGGTTTGCACTTCGTCAATCAGACGAACGAGATAGCGGTAGACCGCCTGATAGGCGAAATCCGTTTTGTTTTTCATGGGGAGACAATCCGGCGCAGGGCCAAAAGATTTTCCAGGCGATGGCGACATGGCTGATACCGAGTCCAAGGCAACAGCCATATCCAGACAAGAAGGCTCAGCGTCCGGAGAGCACTTCAGCCATGACGCCGCCGGTTTCAGGATCGACCGTCACGACCCGGCACTTGTCCGGGTCAGCAGCGCGAACCTTGGCGATGATCGAGTGTTCATTGTCAAAGTTGACCCGCGATTTGCAGTACAGGCTCTGCAAACCCTTGAGACTCAGGCCGCTGATATCCACCAGCCATTGCACCACCTGCTCCGGTGCCGTGAGCCCCGAGAGCACCTTGTGCAGGTCCGGCAAAGCCACCAGCATGCCCGGATGACAAGAACGCAGAAATGCTTCCAGCTCCCGCCCACGATCCACAAATGGCGAGAAAGTCATGCAGACCAGTTGCGACTCATTCAGGCCAAATCCATCCAGGGCGTAGCTGGCGGCCAGTTCACGTCGCGACTCGATACGCTCAGGCCCGTCATAGGCATCCATGGCCAGCTTGATCAGCCGTGCCGGCATCTGCTTCCTGCGCATCAGCATCCGGGCCAGTGCCAGGTACTCGGCAATACCGTCGGCATAGCGGCGGCCATGCAGGTATTGCGCCTTGAGACCCCGGATGTGGGCCATCAACAATGGATTGGCGCAGTCAGATTCGCTGAACGCGAACGCCAGGTCATCAAAGCGAAAGCCCAGGAACTCGGTCAGCAGGTTCCAGTGCTCCTCGACCTTGCAACTGACCAGATCACAGATGCTGATGAAGGCCGGCACAATCGCCTGATTGGGGGAAACCACAGCCCGCGGCGACCTGGCGGCCTCATCGCCCTCTCCATAGAGTTCATGGAAATAAGCCTGGCCGATCGTGTCGATGGACCTGAGGATGCCATTGAGATTCTGGCCACCCCAGTTGACCTTGCCCTGCCCCGTTCGCTGGGCAAGACGCATCGCCCAGGTGACGTAGTGTTTCTGCTCCTTTCGGGAGTCGCCATTGACCACGGCATCCACGCCGCTGCCCCAGCTAGAAGCCCGCCCCAAAAACTCCGCAAGCCCCAGATAGCAACGATTGCAGAAAGTGGTGCGGCCATCGCCGCCGGTCAGATGGCCGGCCAGCAACATGTCCGAGCGATTCTGCTCGCGCCCCGCACTGGAAAACGGCAGGTCCGGCTCGAATGTCTGGGTATATTGGTTATCGACCACAAGCATTTCCACCCGCGGGTCGTCATACAGAAACAACGCCGAGTAGGTGCGATGAATGTTATCCATCACGGCCTGGGTCAGCCCTACATGGCGCATGTTGGCCACCCGCAGATTGAAAGTGCCGGGGGATCTGCCTGCGATGCTCAGTTGCGCAGCTCTCAGGAAAGCCAGTGTATAGGCACTGTCCTTGCCGCCACCGAACGCGACCAGCACCTTGAAGCTGGAGATTCGCTCGATACCACCCGCGGCCACGATCAGTCGCTGAATCAGCAATTGCAGGGCCGTGCGCTCAGCTCTCGTGAAATAGCCCAGCAAGCGCTGCAATACTTGCTGGTACACATAATTCATGGCTTGTTCGTGAATGGAACTCATACTTTTTCACCCACCCCGCGATCAAGACAACACATGATGTAAGGGCGGCATTTAATATCGGGCTTATACGCGATTTTATAATCGATCATGACTCATTCCCTGAGTAAGAATTACCAAACTATTATCGGTATCCCTAAAACAATTACAAGGTACAGATCGACACCAAAAGAAATACACTTCGTTTAAACAGACACCCACAATAAACACCACGCTCAAACTGTAATGATCCTGCTCCCGTCACGCGCTACCCGTAGCGCAAGCCAATCCGGTCAGGCCGAAGGCTCTGGAAAGGGTTTGTACATCAACCTCCCCGAAGCAGCCGACAAAAAATGGATTTTCAACCGTAGGAAACCCTGTTCATTCAAGCCAGCATCCGTCAGACACATTAAACACAACTACTCATTATGACTATTTTAAAAATGACGACCCCACCTAACCGTTCATCCGTAAAACCGAAAAATATCAAACAACTAATATCACCTTTCTGATGCCTGCCCTGCAGTACAAGCCCACCTAGTTTCCACGTATAAAAAAGCCCTCCTGAAAAGGAAGGCTTCAAGTAGAACTTAACAAGCAGGTGACAAAACTATGCCTGAGTGATTTCCAGCACAGCACGTCCACCAATCGGGCAAGCATCCATGTAGCGGTGAGCCTGGACCACTTGCTCAAACGGGAAGTTGCGCGTCTGTAGCGGCACCAGTACCCGGTCAGCCGTCAACTGGTTGATATCGCGCAAGGCCCGTTGCAGCGCCTCGGTATCAGGAACAATGCCCAATTCGGGCTTGCCGGTGAAGTTACCCAGGCAGTGCACGAAGAACTGGATATTCTTCTGGAACGCTGCACAGGCCGGGAACGGCGTCTGGTTGCCACCTTGCAGGCCATACAACACCAGGCTGCCACGGGGAGCCAGAACATCGCCCATCATCGACATCTGCGGACCGCCCAAGCCATCGAACACCGCATCAACACCGCGATTGTCGGTGTACTTGTTGATGGCCATCAGCAAGTCCTGCTCCTCGGTGACCACCACCTTGTCAGCGCCTTGAGCCAACAGATAATCACGGGCATCGTCAGTCTTGGTCGCTGCAATGACACGAGCGCCCAGCGCCTTGCCAACTTGCACGAAGCACGGCCCCGAGCAATGACTGGCATCGGTAACCAGCACGGTTTGCCCCGCCTTGATGCGAGCCAGCTCTACATAGGCAAAGTAGGCGACCAGCATCGGCGTGTAGTGCACGCTGGCTTCGACAGGGGTCAATACGTCGGGGTAACGGGTCAATGCCGAACGCGGCAATACGATGGACTCGCCATACACAGGATGCCTGTTGGCATCGGCGGCCGGAAAGCTGGCGACCTTGTCACCCAAGGCCAGATCGCTGACACCATCACCCAAAGCGCTTACAACACCCGCCATCTCATAGCCAAGACCGGCAGGCAGACGCGCCTGGGTGGAAGCAAGATTTTGCCGCCAGAGAACGTCATACCAACTGACACCGATTGCCTGGACACGCACTTGTACCTCGCCGGGTGCAGGCAGCGCGTCGGGATGCTCTTCGACCTTGAGCACCTCGGCCGGGCCAAACTGGTGAAAACGGATCGTGCGGGACATTTAGAACCTCGCCTTGTATACCTTGATGCCGTGAACTCTATCCGGGCTCTGCCGACAACACTATCAGTGGCTATTAATAGTCGACATGCCTGTCATCGATTGTGCCTCATGGGCCGGGCGACAACGCCTGACACTCCCTGAAGGCCCATGCATTCATGGGCGGCCATTGTTGGCATGTCGACGAAACATTGCAACCTGTGTGGACATTTAAGACAGCGCCACGAAATTTTTCGATGCGCGTTATCAGCGTTTGCTCGTACTATCGCAGCCTCTCAAAGCACCAAATCGACAAATGGCCCGAGAAACTCCGCATGAATCGCAACGACCTGCGTCGCGTTGACCTCAACCTGCTCATCGTTTTCGAAACCCTGATGCATGAAAGAAGCGTGACCCGCGCGGCCGAAAAACTGTTTCTCGGGCAACCGGCAATCAGCGCGGCCCTCTCGCGCCTGCGCGGCCTGTTCGACGACCCGCTGTTCGTGCGCACCGGCCGCAGCATGGAGCCCACAGCTCGCGCCACGGAAATCTTCGCCCTTCTGTCCCCGGCGCTGGACTCGATTTCCACCGCGGTCAGCCGGGCATCGGAGTTCGATCCGGCCACCAGCACCAACGTCTTCCGCATCGGCCTGTCCGACGACGTGGAGTTTGCCCTGCTGCCGACCCTGCTCAAACGCCTGCGCTCTGAAGCGCCAGGCATCGTGCTGGTGGTACGGCGCGTCAACTACATCCTGATGCCGGCACTGCTGGCCTCCGGCGAAATCTCCGTAGGCGTCAGCTACACCCAGGACCTGCCCGCCAACGCCAAACGCAAGGTATTGCGCAGAAGCAAGCCGCAACTGCTGCGCGCCGACTCGATTCCCGGCGCCCTCTCCCTGGATGACTTCTGCGCCCGCCCCCATGCACTTGTGTCATTCGCAGGCGACCTGAGCGGTTTCATCGATGAATATCTGGAAGCAGTAGGCCGCAAACGCCACGTCGTCCTGGCCGTCCCGCAGTTCAATGGCCTGGCCACCCTCCTGACCGGCACCGACATCATTGCCACCGTCCCGGACTACGCCGCACAGGTGCTGACGGCTGCTGGCGGGGTTCGATCAGAGGATCTGCCTATCGAAACCCAGACTTTTGAACTGCATATGGCCTGGCGCGGGGCGCAGGATAATGATCCGGGGGAGCGGTGGTTGAGGTCGAGGATTCAGATGTTTTTTGGGGACCCCGATAGCCTGTAATGGAATTCCATTGAATTCCATAAAACCGTTTTATAACAAAAACTTATTGGTTATTTTAGTCCGCTGCCGCCTGTCTAAATCCAATGGATTCCACGACTCATGGGGGCATAATTGGGGGCAAATTTCGGTTCCTTAAAAAGGATGCCCCCACCGATGCCCCCAGATAATGCAGTCGTTTTCAAACGAAAACTCAGCGATGCCTTGATCCGCTCACTGACCGAGCCCGGCAAACACGCCGATGGCGAAGTCCCTGGCCTCTACTTGGAGGTAAGGTCGTCGAGCAAGGTCGGCAAATGCCCTTCCAAGGTTTGGCGATTGAAGTATCGGCTGCATGGCAAGGAAAACCGCTTCTCCATCGGCGCTTACCCCGACGTTGGTCTCAAGGAGGCGCGCGACATTGCCCGCGGCGCACGCCGCGACGTGGCTAACCACACCGCTCCGCTCAAGGCTAAGACCGCAAAAATCGAGGCGCAGTTGCTCAATGAAGAGCGCACCTTCGCGTACGTGGCCGAGCAATGGTTGGCATTCAAGTCTGCCGAACTGGTGACCAAATCTATCTCGGGGTTTAGCGGAGCGCTGAACAACCACATCTTGCCCGCGATTGGTACAAAACCGGTCAGCGAGATCAAACTTGAGCACATCACCACAATCATCACGGACTTGCGCCGTCGGCGCACCATGGCCATGGCCCGGCGCGTGCGTACCATTATCCGTGCCGTCCTGGGCTTTGCCGAGGGGCGCGGATGGGTGGAACGTAATGTGGCGCTTAGCAACATTGAGGAGTTGAAGATCCGCCATGTCGTGACCAGCAACCCGGCAATCGAAAGGCCAGCCGACCTGGGCAGGTTTCTTCTACGCCTTGATGACTGCAACGACGGCAGCGTTGCCGCCGCAATGCGCCTGCTGGTCATGTTGCCGGTCCGACCAGGCGAACTGGTGCAGATGCGCTGGGAAGATGTCGACTTGGTGGGCGCCGATTGGCGTTATGTGGTGAGCAAGACCAAGCACCTGGACAAGGGCAAACACATCGTGCCGTTGCCTGAGCAAGCCTTGGTTCTGTTACGTGAACTACATAAAACTCGCGTGGTGGATGAAGAAGGCAAAGGCTGGGTGTTCGTCTCGCCGGTCTATCCGGGACGCCCCATAAACCCGACCTCTATACTCAAGTCCTTTCAGCGCATCTGGTCGGAGTACGACATCACAGCTCACGGCTTTCGCGCCACCTACCGAACCATAGCTCATGAACACTTAGGTATCGATCCAATCGTGCTCGAACTTTCGTTATCCCATCGGATGCCAGGAGCTTTAGGTGCTGTGTATGCACGTGCGCAATTGTTAGCGCAACGCCGGGAAGCTGCCCAACAATGGGCGAACTACTTAGACAAGTTGCGGCAAAACGCGGCGCAAGCCACCACCGTTTGATAATACAGAGAACACTATCTGAATCGCCCCGGATTCTCTAGACACCTTGCAAGCTCATTGCGTAACGCTTTTCAAACTCTACCGGTGACAGCTGATTGTTGAAACCATGCCGGCGTTTTGCGTTGTAGAACATCTCGATGTAGTCG
>NZ_FYDI01000025.1:0-39670 GCF_900187465.1 Pseudomonas sp. Irchel 3A18 | reverse complement strand
CCGAAACCACGGTACACGTGACTTATCGTGCGCTGGAAGCGGCGGATGCCTTGCACGCGGGTGTCAGCCCGATTGGCGTGCGAATTCCTGATTTGCAGACCTATGTGCTGGATGCCAACCGTGAGCCCGTGCCGGTCGGTGTGGTCGGTGAGTTGTATGTCGGCGGTGCAGGCGTGGCACGGGGTTACCTGAACCGCCCTGAATTGAATGAAGAGCGTTTCATTGCCGATCCGTTCAGCCAACGTCCGGGAGCTCGTCTGTACCGCACCGGCGACCTGGCTCGCTGGACCGCCGAAGGCAGCCTCGATTACCTGGGCCGTAACGACGATCAGGTGAAGATCCGCGGTTTCCGTATCGAGCTGGGTGAAGTTGAAGCCCAGCTTGCAGCCTGCAATGGCGTACGCGAAGCGGTGGTTATCGCTCGCGAAGACGTTCCGGGCGACAAGCGTCTGGTGGCTTATGTCATTCCAGAAGAAAACGTGACGCCATCTGCCGCTGACCTGCGCGACCAACTGTTGCAAGCCTTGGCCGAGCACATGCTGCCAAGTGCCTTTGTGATGCTGGAATCGCTACCGCTGACTACTAACGGCAAGCTGGACCGCAAGGCGCTGCCTGTGCCGGATCAATCGGCATTGGCCAGCCGGGCCTATGAAGCGCCGCAAGGCAAAGTCGAAGCGGCGATTGCCGAACTCTGGCAGGAATTGCTGGGTGTTGAGCAAGTGGGTCGTCATGACCACTTCTTCGAGCTGGGCGGTCACTCGTTGTTGGCAGTGAAGCTGATCGAACGGATGCGTCAACAGGACCTCAGCGCCGATGTGCGTGTGCTGTTTGGTCAGCCGACTCTGGCAGCCCTGGCTGCTGCGGTGGGCGGGCAGGCACAGATCGTGGTTCCGGCCAATCTGATTCCTGAAGGCTGCGAGCGCATCACCCCGGACATGCTGCCGCTGGCGGATCTGGATCAGGAGGCTATCGATCGTGTCGTGGCCAGTGTGCCGGGCGGTGTTGCCAATGTGCAGGACATCTATGCACTGGCACCGTTGCAGGAAGGGATTCTTTATCACCACCTGGCTGCCAGCCAGGGCGACCCCTATGTGCTGCAGGTGCAGTTCAGTTTCGAGGACCGTCAACGCCTGGAAATCTTTGCCCATGCCTTGCAGAGCGTCGTGGATCGTAACGATATCTTGCGTACCGCGGTGGTCTGGGAAAGCCTGAGCGAGCCGGTTCAAGTGGTCTGGCGCAAGGCAACCCTGGACGTCGAAGAGGTCGTGCTGGAGCAGGGCGAAGCGGATGTGTTGCAGCAACTGCAACAGCGCTTCGATCCACGGCACTATCGTCTCGACGTTTCCCGCGCACCTCTGATGCGCCTGGCTTTTGCTGCGGATCCGGCCAATAACCGCTGGGTTGGCATGTTGCTGTTCCATCACATGGCCCTCGACCATACCGCACTGGAAGTCGTGGTTCAGGAAATGCAGGCCAGCCTCATGGGGCAGACCGAGCTTCTGCCTACCGCCGTGCCGTATCGCAACCATGTGGCCAATGCCCGGCTGGGCGTCAGCCGTGAAGACCATGAAGCCTTCTTCCGCGACATGCTGGCGGATATCGATGAGCCGACATTGCCATTGGGTCTGCAGGATATTCAGGGTGATGGCCACGGTATCGAAGAAGCGCATCAGGTTCTGGACGATGCCTTGAGTCAGCGTCTGCACACTCAGGCCCGCCGTCTGGGTGCCAGTGCCGCGAGTCTGGTGCATCTGGCCTGGGCACAGGTGGTAGGACGGCTTGCCGGGCGTGAAGAGGTGGTGTTCGGTACGGTATTGATGGGCCGCATGAGCGGCACTGCCGGTGCGGACCGGGCGTTGGGCATGTTCATCAATACCTTGCCGCTGCGCATCGATGTCGGCACTCAGGGCGTCGAGGCGGGCGTTCGTGCCACTCATCAACGCCTCTCTGCCTTGCTCGGCCATGAGCATGCTTCCTTGTCGCTGGCTCAGCGCTGCAGCGGTGTACCTTCGGCGTTGCCGCTGTTCAGCACGCTGCTCAACTACCGCCACAGCGCGGGTGAAGCGCCGGTATCCGAAGCCGTGGCAGCGTGGGCCGGTATCCAGACGCTGTCCATGGAGGAACGCACCAACTATCCGCTGACCCTCAACGTGGATGACCTGGGCGACAGATTCATGCTCAATGCCCAGGCGGTTGCCGAGATAGGTGCGCATAGGACCTGTGATCTCATGCAGGCTGCGCTGGTGAGCCTGGTAACGGCCCTGGAAGAAGCGCCGAATACCCATCTCAATCGTCTGTCGGTATTGTCCGAGGCCGAGCGCTGCCAGGTGCTGGTGGCATTCAATGACACCCATGCGCCGTATCCGCAAACCCAGACCATTCACGGTCTGTTCGAGGCCCAGGTCGAGCGCACGCCGGATGCGGTGGCGTTGGTCCATGGCAGTGAGCGCCTGAGCTATCGCACGCTCAACGAACGCGCCAACCGTCTGGCTCACCATCTGCGCAATCAGGGTGTGCAGCCGGATTCCCGGGTGGGCATCTGTGTCGAACGCGGCACCGATATGGTGGTCGGCCTGCTGGCGATCCTCAAGGCGGGTGGCGCCTATGTGCCACTTGACCCGGCCTATCCGGTAGACCGCATTGCCTACATGTTGAAGAACAGTGCTCCGGCAGCCATCCTGGCCCATACCGCAAATCATGAGCTACTGGCCACTTCGTCGGCACCGATCATCGATCTGGATCGGGGCAACTGGCTCAATGAACCGGCCGCCAATCCGCAGGTGCCTGGCCTCAACTCCAGCCACCTGGCTTATGTGATCTACACCTCGGGTTCGACCGGCTTGCCTAAAGGCGTAATGATCGAGCACCGCAACACAGTCAATTTCCTGACTTGGGCACAGCAGGCGTTTGCGCCTGAAGTGCTGGCCAAAACCCTGTTTTCGACCTCGCTGAACTTCGACCTGGCGGTCTATGAGTGCTTTGCGCCTCTGATTTCCGGCGGCAGCATTGAAGTGGTCAAGAACGTTCTAGCTCTGCAGGACGGCGAGCATGACGTCACCCTGATCAACACCGTACCTTCGGCGCTGAAAGCGCTGCTGGAATCGGGCGATCTGGGGCAGGGCGTGCATACCGTCAACGTGGCGGGTGAAGCACTCAAGGGTGCGCTGGTTGAAAGGTTGTTCGCTGAAACCGGTGTCAAACGCCTGTGCAACTTGTATGGCCCATCGGAAACCACCACCTACTCGAGCTGGGTGGCCATGGATCGTGAAGACGGTTTTGCCGCGCATATCGGTAAACCGGTGGCCAATACCCAGTTCTACCTGCTGGACGAACACCGCCAGCCCGTACCGCTGGGTGTTCCGGGCGAGATCTATATCAGTGGTGCCGGCGTGGCCCGTGGTTACCTGAATCGTGACGACCTGACCGCCGAACGTTTCCTGGACGACCCATTCAACGCCGGAGCGCGCATGTACCGCACTGGCGACCTGGGTCGCTGGTTGGCTGACGGCAATATTGAATACCTGGGCCGTAACGACGATCAGGTGAAGATCCGCGGCTTCCGCATCGAGCTGGGCGAGATCGAAGCCAAACTGGCGCGTCATGAAAGCGTGAAGGAAGCCGTGGTCATGGCACGTGAAGATGTGCCGGGCGACAAACGTCTGGTCGCTTACTTCACGGCCCGTGTCGACGGTGTGGATATCGAGGCGTTGCGTGAATACCTGCAAGCCTTGCTGCCTGAATACATGGTGCCGGCGGCCTACGTTGCGCTGGACGCCTTGCCACTGACGCCCAATGGCAAGCTGGATCGCAAGGCGCTGCCCGCACCGGATCTGCAGGCGCTGGTCAGTCAGGGTTACGAAGCGCCTCAAGGCGAAATCGAAGTGGCGCTGGCGCACCTCTGGCAGGAATTGCTGGGTGTCGAGAAGGTTGGACGCTTCGACCGGTTCTTTGACCTGGGTGGGCATTCATTGCTCGCCATTCGCCTGATTTCCCAGGTGAGACTGCGGCTGGGCGTTGAGCTGAGCCTGGCCGAACTGTTTACTCACTCAGAACTGTCGGCCCTGGCCGGATTGCTGGCCCAGGCGGGTCGCAGTGCGCTGCCGGATATTGTCAGGGTGCCTCGTGATGAGGATATTCCTCTGTCGTTTGCCCAGCAGCGCCTGTGGTTCCTGGCGCAAATGGAGGGCGGCAGCACGGCGTACAACATGCCAGCCGGCCTGCGCTTGCGCGGTGCTCTCGATGAAAACGCGCTGCAACAGGCGCTGGAGCGGATTATTGCCCGCCATGAAGCCTTGCGCACTCGCTTCGCCGTTCGTGAAGATCAGGAGCCTGTGCAACTGATTGAATCCCTTGAAAGCGGATTCACGTTGACCCGTGTCAACCTGCAGGCCAGCAACGACCGTGAGCAACAACTGCTCGCCATGGCTCAGGAGGAAGCCCTGGCACCATTCGATCTTGCCACCGGTCCCTTGATCCGTGGACGACTGGTGCGTCTGGGTGCCGAAGATCATGCCTTGCTGGTGACGGTGCACCACATCGTCTCCGACGGTTGGTCCATGGGCGTACTGACCCGTGAGCTGACCGAACTGTATGAAGCCTTCAGGCAGGGAATGGAAGATCCGTTGCCACCGCTGAGCGTGCAGTACGCCGACTACGCGGTGTGGCAGCGCCGCTGGCTCAGTGGCGAAGTGCTGGAAGCACAAAGCCGTTACTGGCAGCAGACCCTGGCCGATGCTCCAGCACTGCTGGCGTTACCCACCGATAAACCTCGCCCGGCGCAACAGGATTATGCCGGTGCGACCCTGGGCATCGTGCTCGATGCAGCCTTGACCCAGGACCTGAAAGCCTTGAGTCAGCGCCACGGAACGACTCTGTATATGACCGTAATGGCTGCCTGGGTCGTGCTGCTGAGCCGGCTGTCCGGTCAAGGCGACGTGGTGATCGGTTCGCCCATGGCCAACCGCATGCGTGCTGAAGTCGAGCCCTTGATCGGCTTCTTCGTCAACACACTGGCCGTGCGTATCGATATCGAGGATGACCCGGATGTCAGCACGCTGCTGGCGAGGGTCAAGGACCGGGTCTTGAGTGCCCAGGCCCATCAGGATCTGCCGTTCGAGCAAGTGGTGGAGGTTGTCAAACCGGTGCGCAGTCTGGCGCACAGCCCGGTATTCCAGGCCATGTTGAGCTGGCAGGATACTGGTGGGACAGCGCTGGAACTGGATGGCCTGGCTCTGGAAGGCATTGGTATTGCCAACACGGTGTCCAAGTTCGACCTTTCCCTGGACCTGAGCGAGTTGCAGGGCCAACTGGTCGGCAGCCTCGAATACGCCACGGCACTGTTTGGTGAAACCACCGTACGCCGTTATATCCGCTATTTCGAAAATGTCCTGCGCGGTCTGCTGGCAGGTGACGAGACGGCAATCACCCGCATTGAATTGCTGGATGCTGAAGAGCGTCAGCGCCTGCTGAATGACTTGAATCGCACACGCACAACCTACCCGCAGACCAGCACCGCTCACCGGATGTTCGAGGAACGTGCGGCTGCCCAGCCGGATGCCATTGCCGTGGTATGTGAAGGCGAGCGCCTGAGTTATGCGCAATTGAACCAGCGGGCCAACCGCCTGGCTCACACATTGACCGGGATAGGCATTGGCCCGGACGATCGGGTGGCGATCTGCGTGGAGCGCGGTATCGATATGCTGGTCGGCCTGCTTGGCGTACTCAAGGCCGGTGGTGCCTATGTGCCACTTGATCCGGCCTATCCCGCGGATCGCCTGCAATTCATGTTGCAGGACAGTCAGCCCAAGGCAGTCTTGAGCCATCGTGGGCTGGACCGTTCACTACCGCAACTGAGCATCCCGATCGTGGCTCTGGACAAACCATTGACGGGCGCGGAGCACAACCCTGAGGTCGAAGGCCTGAACGCCCGACATCTGGCCTATGTGATCTATACCTCTGGCTCAACCGGCAACCCAAAAGGGGTAATGATCGAGCATCGCGGGCTGGTCAACTACAGCCTTGACGCTGCGCGCCTGTTCGAGCTGACGCCTGAAGATTCGGTGCTGCAGCAGAACTCCCTCAACTTCGACCTGTCGGTGGAGGAGGTTTTCCCGGCGTTGCTGGCTGGCGCGACCCTGGTCCCGACCCGTGACATCTTTGGCAGTGAAGGTCTGCAAGATGCTGCCCCGAGCATGCTGCACATGACGGCCGCGCACTGGCATACCCTGGTGGGCGACTGGCACCATCAGCCGCATCTTGCAGCCAGGGCGCTGGCGAACGTGCGGTTGATCAACGTCACCGGCGATGCCTTGTCAGCACAGAAACTGCAATGGTGGCAGGCATTGCGTCCAGCCCATACCCAGTTGATCAATACCTATGGTCCGACCGAGGCGACCGTTTCCTGCACGACTGCCTATGTAGACAACACGGCTGCCAGCCACAACGTCACGATCGGCAAACCGATGGCCAACACCCGCATTTACCTGCTCGATGCACGGCAACAACCGGTTCCAGAGGGTGTGGCGGGTGAAATGTACATTGGTGGTGACGGTGTTGCCCGCGGTTACCTGAACCTTGAGCGAGTGAACGCCGAGCGATTCCTGGCCGATCCTTTCAGCGACGAGCCTGATGCCCGGATGTACAGGACGGGCGATCTGGCGCGTTACCTGGCAGACGGCAGCCTCGAATACCTGGGCCGTAATGACTTCCAGGTCAAGGTTCGGGGTTTCCGTATCGAACTGGGTGAAATCGAAACCCGTCTTGGCGACTGCTTCGGGGTCAAGGAAGCCGTGGTCATCGCCCGCGAGGATGCACCGGGCGAGAAACGTCTGGTCGCCTATGTGGTGCCTCATGCAGGGCAAACGCTGACGGCGGCTGTACTGCGTGAAACTCTCGCACCACAACTGGCCGAATACATGCTGCCAAGCGCTTTCGTGATGCTTGAAGCAATGCCGCTGACACCGAACCGCAAGCTGGATCGCAAGGCGCTTCCAGCGCCGGAAGGCGAGGCCTTTGTCAGCCGGATCCACGAGCCGCCGCAAGGCGCGACCGAAACTGCACTGGCCCAGGTCTGGCAGCAATTGCTTGATGTGGAGCGAGTAGGGCGCAATGACCACTTCTTTGAATTGGGCGGGCATTCCCTGCTTGCCATGCGACTGATTGCCCATGTCAGGCAACGACTGGGTGCCGAGCTGCGCCTGATGGATATCTTCGCCCATCCGGTGCTGGAGGCCATGGCCAAGGGACTGGCCCAGGCGGCCCGCAGTTCGCAGCCTTCGGTGATCGCGGTTTCCCGTGATCAGGCCTTGCCGCTTTCGTTCGCTCAGCAGCGCCTCTGGTTCCTGGCACGTCTTGAAGGCGACAACCCGGCTTATCACATTCCGGCCGGCCTGCGCCTGCGTGGCGAGCTGGATGCGAATGCGCTGCAACGTTCGCTGGACATGATCGTTGCGCGTCACGAGTCGTTGCGCACCACCTTTGTCCAGTTGCCGGGGCATGATGCCGAACAGCGTATTGCGCCGTCCGATATCGGTTTCGAGTTGCGACTGCAGACACTGGAGGGACAACCTGCTACCGAGCATAGTCTTGCGTTGCTGGTGGCTGAAGAGGCCCGTGCACCATTCGATCTGAGTAACGGGCCGTTGGTGCGTGGCCAACTGGTGCGCATGGCCAGCGATGACCATGTCCTGCTGGTGACTTTCCATCACATCATTGCAGACGGCTGGTCTTCGGATATTTTCACCCGTGAGCTGGGCATTCTTTATGAAGCGCTGCGCAACGGTGAAACCAATCCGCTGCCGGCTCTGACGCTGCAATACGCTGACTATGCAATGTGGCAACGCTGCTGGTTGACCGCCGACGTGTTGCAACAGCAGACGGGTTATTGGCAACAGGCACTGGATGATGCTCCGGCGCTGCTGAGCCTGCCTACTGACCGTGCTCGTCCTGCGCATCAGGACTATTCGGGGAATGCCGTCGGCCTGGCGCTGGATCAGGCGCTTACTGAACAGCTCAAGGCGCTGAGTCAGCGTCAGGGCACCACTTTGTTCATGACCGTACTGGCGGCCTGGGCCACGGTACTGGGGCGTCTGGCCAGTCAGGATGATGTGGTGATCGGTACGCCGGTGGCCAACCGTACCCGGGTGGAGGTCGAAGGCCTGATCGGTCTGTTCGTCAACACCCTGGCACTGCGGGTGGACTTGTCTGCAGACCCGTCGGTCGAGGCGTTGCTGCAACAGGTCAAGGCTCGCACCCTTGAGGCGCAGGCTCATCAGGACTTGCCGTTCGAGCAAGTGGTGGAAGCTGTCAATCCGGTGCGCAGTCTTTCCCACAGCCCGATCTTCCAGGCCATGTTGTCCTGGCAGAACGGCGCAGGCGAGGACCTGACCCTGGGTGACATGAACCTGCAGGGCGTGAATTCCACCAGCCGCAGCGCCAAGTTCGATGTGCTGCTGGACATGGCAGAAATCGGCGGTCGCCTGTATGGCTCGCTGGAATATGCAACCGCGCTGTTTGACCGGGACACCATCGAGCGCCACTTGGGTTACCTGGAAGCGGTGCTGCGTGGCATGGTCGCTGACAGTCATGCCGTCGTGACCCATATTCCGCTGGTCAAGGACGATGAGCGTCGGCAGTTGCTCGAAACCTTCAACGCGACCGCCGTGGAGTATCCGCAAGGCCTGACGTTGCATGGTCTGTTTGAAGAGCAAGTGTCGAGAACGCCGGATGCCATGGCCTTGACGTTCGAGGGCACGTCATGGAGCTATGCGCAGCTCAACGCCCAGGCCAACAACATCGCTCATCGCCTGATCGGCATGGGCGTCGGTGTGGAGGATCGGGTCGCGATCTGCGTGGAGCGCAGTCTGCATATGGTTGCGGGCCTGCTGGGGATTCTCAAGGCGGGTGCCGGCTACGTGCCGCTGGACCCGGATTATCCTGCGGATCGCCTCGCCTACATGCTGGAGAACAGTGCGCCGGTCGTCGTGCTCAGCCAGTTGTCGTTGCGTGACAGCCTTCCGGGCTGCAAATGCCCGATGCTGATGCTCGATGGTCAGGATCTGGATGGCCAGCCGGGCGATAACCCGACGGTTGCCAACCTGACAGACTCGAACCTGGCGTATGTGATCTATACCTCGGGCTCAACCGGCCAGCCCAAAGGGGTCATGAACGAACACATCGGTGTCGTGAACCGTCTCTTGTGGATGCAGGACGAGTACGGACTGGATGCGACCGATGTCGTGTTGCAGAAAACGCCGTTCAGCTTCGACGTGTCGGTGTGGGAGTTCTTCTGGCCGCTGTTCAACGGTGCCCGCCTGGTGATGGCACGTCCGGGCGGTCATCGTGAGCCGGCCTGTCTGTGCGACACGATTCAGGCTCAGGGTGTGACGACACTGCATTTCGTGCCTTCTATGCTGGAAGTCTTCCTGGCTCACGGCAATCTGGAGCGTTGCCACAGCCTGACTCGTGTGATGTGCAGTGGTGAAGCGCTGCCGGGGCATCTGGTCAGACGCTTCAAGGCACAACCGACCGGCGCCGTTCTGTACAACCTCTACGGTCCGACCGAAGCGGCCGTGGACGTTACTGCCTGGGATTGCAGCGGTCTTGAAACGCCGGATAACACGCCGATTGGCAAACCGGTGGCCAATACCGGCATCTATCTGCTGGACAGTATCTTCCAACCGGTGCCACTGGGCAGTGCGGGTGAGATCTACATTGCCGGTGTTCAGGTTGCCCGCGGTTACCTGGGGCGTCCGGATCTGACCGCCGAGCGTTTCCTGCGCGACCCGTTCAGCAGTGACCCTGCAGCGCGGATGTACCGCACCGGTGACCTGGGCCGATTCCTGGCCGACGGCACGCTGATTTATCTGGGCCGCAATGACGATCAGGTGAAGATACGCGGCTTCCGTATCGAACTGGGTGAAGTGGCTGCACGTCTGGGCACTCATCCGGACATTCTGGAAGCGGTGGTCATTGCCCGTGAAGACGAGCCGGGTGACAAGCGACTGGCGGCCTATTACACCGCGAGCCGTGATCTGGAGGTCGAAAGCCTGCGCGGCTATCTGCTGGGCCTGTTGCCGGAGTACATGGTCCCCGCGGCGTATGTAAGGCTCGACAGCCTGCCACTGAGCGCTAACGGCAAGCTGGATCGCAAGCGCTTGCCTGCGCCGGACCGTGACAGCGTTGCCAGCCGCATTTATGAGGCACCGCAGGGCGCGACCGAAATCTTGCTGGCCGAGATATGGTCTGAACTGCTGCATGTCGATCAAGTAGGTCGCTTCGACCACTTCTTTGAACTGGGCGGGCACTCGCTGCTGGCGGTCACGCTGATCGAACGCATGCGCCAGGCCGGATTGAGTGCCGATGTGCGGGTATTGTTCGGCCAGCCGACCCTGGCTGCACTGGCACAGGCCGTGGGCAGCGACCATGAAGTGACGGTGCCGGAAAACCTGATTGTGGCGGGCAGTGAGCAGATCACGCCCCAAATGCTGCCGCTGATCGATCTGACTCAGGACGAGATCGACCGTCTGGTTACTGCGGTGCCTGGCGGTGTGGTGAACATTCAGGATATCTATCCGCTGGCTCCGTTGCAGGAAGGTATTCTCTATCACCACCTTGCTTCTGAAGTCGGTGACTCTTACCTGCAGCAGGCGTTGTTTACGTTCGAGAATCAGGAGCGTCTGGATGATTTCATCACCGCCTTGCGTGGTGTGATCGGGCGCCATGACATTCTGCGTACGGCGATTTTCTGGGAAGGCTTGAGCGAGCCCGTTCAAGTGGTCCTGCGCCAGGCTCCGCTGCCTATTGAAGTGGTCAAGCTGGACCCACGACAGGGTGCGCTGGAAAACCAGTTGCGCGCGCATTTCGATCCGCGTCATTACCGCATGGATGTACGCCAGGCACCGCTGCTGCATATGGCCTATGCCTATGACGATGAGCGGGATCGCTGGGTTGGCATCCTGCTGTTCCATCACATTGCTCTGGACCATACCGCGCTGGATGTCTTGCAGGCTGAAATGCAGGCGTTCCTGACAGGGCAGGAAGCACAACTGGACGCTGCCGTGCCTTATCGCAACTACGTGGCCCAGGCACGATTGGCTACAGAAGCGCAGACACACGACGCGTTCTTCACGCAAATGCTCGGTGATGTCAGCACCTCGACGCTGCCATTCGGCCTGCATGATGTGCAGATGGACGGCAGTGGCATCGAGCAGTTCCGATTGGTGCTGGACGAGACGCTTGGGCAAAGGCTGCGTGCCTGCGCCCGGCAACTGGGCGTGAGCCCGGCCAGCCTGCATCACCTGGCCTGGGCTCAGGTGCTGAGTCTGGTCAGCGGTCGTGAAGATGTAGTGTTCGGCACTTTGTTGATGGGCCGTATGCAGGGCGGTGAGGGTGCCGATCGTGCCTTGGGCATGTTCATCAATACCTTGCCGATCCGCATTGATATCTCTGCCCGGAGTGCGCGTGAAGCGGTACGTTCGACTCATGCTTCGCTGGCGGCTCTGCTGGCTCACGAGCATGCTTCGCTGGCGCTTGCCCAGCGTTGCAGCGGCATCGAGGCACCGGCGCCGTTGTTCAGTGCCTTGCTCAACTACCGTCACAGCGGGGTGCAGGTCGATGCCAAGGCTCAAGCGGCATGGGATGGCATTCAGGGGCTGGGCGGTGAGGAGTGGAGCAATTATCCGGTCGCGCTGAACGTGGATGACATGGTCGACTCGTTCGTACTGACCGCCCAGGCCGTACCTCAGGCAGGAGCGGAACGTCTCTGCGGCTACATGAACCGGGCGTTGTACAGCCTGATCGAAGCCCTGGAACGTACGCCGGACAAACCGGTTCATGAATTGCAGGTCTTGCCGCTGGCCGAGCGTCATCAGGTATTGCTGGACTTCAACGATACCCAGGTGGATTACCCTTCGGACCAGCCAGTGCATCGTCTTTTCGAGGCGCAGGCACGACTGAAGCCGCTGGCCATCGCTGTCGAGCATGACGGTGTCCAGACTTCCTACAGTAGCCTCGACGAACAGGCCCGGCGTCTGGCCGGACAGCTATGGCACGAGGGTGTCAGGCCGGGTGACCCTGTCGCCATCCTGTTGAACCGTTCGCTGGAATGGCTGGTCAGCGCGCTGGCGATTCTCAAGTGCGGTGCGGTCTATGTACCGCTGGACCGCCAGGCTCCCGAAGAGCGCTTGCGCATGGTTCTGGATGACAGTGCCGCTGTGCTGACCCTGAGCGCCGGGAACATGTCGGTTCCCGAGGGCATTCGCTGGCTGGATGTGACAGTTCCATCGGGTACTGTCCTTGAGGAACAGGTTGAGACGGGTGGCAACGATGCGGCTTACATACTGTACACCTCCGGCTCTACGGGGATGCCCAAAGGTGTGGTCGTGCCGCACCGTGGCATTGCACGTCTGGTCCTGAACAACGACTTCGCGCAGTTCACTGCACAGGATCGTCTGGCTTTTGCATCGAACCCGGCATTCGATGCCAGCACTCTGGAAATCTGGGGTGCGCTGCTCAACGGTGGGCGGATAGTCATCATCGATCATGAATGCCTGCTGGACCCGAACCGCTTCGCGCAGGTCCTGACAGGCTCCGAAGTCAGCGTGTTGTTCCTGACCACGGCTGTCTTCAACCATTACGTGAGCCTGATCGGTGATGCTCTTGCCGGGTTGCGTGTCCTGATGTCGGGTGGCGAGCGGGCAGACCCGCAGATGTTCGCCCGGATGCGCGAAAAGGCTCCTGCCTTGCAGTTGCTTCATGCCTATGGCCCGACCGAGAGCACGACCTTCGCCACCACTCATGAGGTCAGGGAGGTCGCGCCGGATGCAGCCATCCTGTCCATTGGCAAACCCTTGTCCAACACACGGGTGTATGTGCTGGATGCGCGACAAAAGCCTGTTCCCGTGGGCGTCGAGGGTGAGATCTGTATTGCTGGCGACGGCGTGGCTTTGGGTTACCTGAACCGCCCGGAACTCAGCGCAAAAGCGTTCCTCGATGATCCGTTCAGCCCGGGCGAAGGTGCCTTGTTGTACCGCACGGGCGATACCGGACGCTGGCAGGCAGACGGGACCCTGGATTGTCTGGGACGTACCGACAATCAGGTCAAGCTGCGTGGCTACCGGATCGAGCTGGGTGAGATCGAAGCCAGGCTGAATATTCACCTTGCGATCAGAGAGGGCGTTGTACTGGCGCGTGAGTCGACTGCCGGAGGGAAATGCCTGGTGGCCTATTTCACTGCCGATGGCGACGTTGATCTCGAAGCGCTGCGAGCGCACATGCAGAACCAGCTACCGGACTACATGGTGCCGGCAGCCTATGTAAGGGTGGAAAAAATGCCATTGACTGCAAACGGCAAGGTGGATGTTAAAGCACTGCCGGATCCTGATGAACTGGCGCTGGTCAACCGGGGTTATGAAGCGCCTCATGAGGGGCTTGAAACCACACTGGCCGAGGCCTGGGCACAGGTGCTGCAACTGGAGCGGGTGGGACGTCATGAGCGGTTCTTTGAACTGGGTGGCCACTCGTTGCTGGCGGTGCGTCTGGTCGGGGTTCTGACTCAGATCGATGCGCGCATCACTTTGTCGGAGGTCTTCGAGCACGACAGTGTCGCGGCCATGGCCGGGCTTATCCAGCAGCGCGGGGCTGGCCAGTCGGGAGAGGGAGGCGCAGTTCCCGTGCGCCGTAGCGGCACCCGTACGCCATTGTTCCTGGTTCATGAGTTCAGCGGTCTGGACCTTTACTTCCCGGCGCTGGGTAAACACATCGATCTCGATACGCCAGTCTATGGATTGCCCGCTCTGGCCTGGGGTGAGCCGCAATTGCAGACGCTGGAATGCATGGCAACCCGACTGGTCGGGCTGATGCGTGAGGTTCAGCCACAAGGTCCTTATCGTCTGGCGGGCTGGTCGTTTGGTGGTGTTCTGGCCTATGAAATCGCCAACCAGCTGATTGCACTCGAAGAAACGGTCGAGTTCCTTGGCCTGATCGACAGCTATTACCCACGCCTAGTGGATCAGGGGCAGCAGCGCTGGGCCGGCGAACACGGGCATGCCTTGCACTTGCTGGACCGCTGCGAGGTACTGGGCAATGCCGCCGGGCTGAGCAATGAAGAGCGTGCCCGTATCGCTGATGCTCTGGCGGCACTGCAATCGATGGCCCGTCAGGCAGATTTCGATACGTTGCTGGCCGCCTGCCGTGCACAGAATCTGTTGCCTGCGGAAATTGCAGTGTTGGGACGTGACGAGCTCTGGTCTTACCTGGATCGCGAAGTCGCTCATGGCCATGCACTTGCGAACTACAGCGTGTACCCGATTCCTGTACCGGTGCATCTGTTCGTGGCCGCTGAACGAGCCACGGATGCGCCGCTGCATGACGGGCGCCTGGGCTGGGAAGCGGTTATGCCTGTTGCCCAGTTGCGTTGCATCTCGGTACCGGGTGACCACCAGACCATGATGGAAGTGCCGCACATCCAGGTGCTGGGCGAGGCCATCAGTGCGGCATTGGAGGATGGCGGGCCTGCGGGTCCGAACGGCGGTACGTTCCACCCATTGCTGACGATTCAGTCCGGGCGTGCCGACCATGTGCCGGTGTTCTGTGTGCCGGGGGCCGGCGACAGTGTCACCGGCTTTATCGCCCTGGCCGATGCTTTCGGTCCGCACTGGCCGGTACACGGTCTGCAACCCAGAGGGCTGGATGGCGCGACAGTGCCTTTCGGTCTGGTGGAAGTCGCGGCCGAGGCGTACTTGAAGGCCATCGATTCCGTTCATCCCCACGGTCCCGTGCATCTTTTGGGGCATTCGTTCGGTGGCTGGGTGGTTTATGAAATGGCGGCTCGCCTCCAGGCCCTGGGACGCGAGGTTGCGTCTCTGACCCTGATCGACAGCGAATCGCCCGGCGGGAACGGTGTGGTGGGCAAGCCTTATACGAGCAGCGGCGTCCTGAAGCGTCTGATCGAGGCGATTCAGTTGTCGTCTGGCAAATCATTGAACATTGATGCTGCGGCTTTTGCTGCCCAGAACGATGCCGGGCAGATGCGAATGCTGCATGCGGGCATGGTGCGCGCAGGCATTCTGCCGGCCCGCTCTCCGGTCACGGCAATGAATGGGCCGGCCCGTGCCTTCGGGGCCGCCTTGCGTACACGCTACAAGCCGATTCACCGCTATGACGGTCCTGTCCGGCTGGTACTGGCCGAAGACCCGACACTGGATGCCGCGAACAACCAGCGTGAGCAGCAATCGATGCTCGAAGGCTGGAAGTCCCATGTGCCGGACCTGAGCGTCTGGTACGGCCCCGGAAACCATTTCACGATTCTCAAGGACGGTCATGTGCAACGCCTCGCGCAATGGTGGCGCGAGGGACTCGCTGCATCAGGCAAGGAAGTCAGCCCGAAAATGACCCTTAAATAACGGCCTCGACGGCAAGCATCGACAACCTTCACCCCGGCTGCCAGCCAGCCGGGCCTGTCCGTAACGTATTCGTGGTCCTATATGCCAAAGTTCAAATTTCGCAAAACCGTTATCATTCTCGGTCTGGTGGCTGCTGCCGGGGTTCTGTATGCCGCGACTCGCTCCGAGGAAGCGCCGCCCCAATACCTGACAGCCAAGGCCGAGCGCAGCGACATCGAGAATTCGGTGCTGGCTACCGGCGTTCTGCAAGGCGTCAGGCAGGTCGATGTCGGTGCCCAGGTGTCCGGCCAGTTGAAGTCTCTCAAGGTCCAACTGGGAGATGAGGTCAAGAAAGGGCAGTGGCTGGCCGAGATCGACCCTGTCGTGCTGCAGAACTCCCTGCGCCAGGCTCAGGTCAATGAAGAGGACCTGATCGCCAAGAAGGAAGCTACGGCAGCGCAACTTGGCCAAGCCAAGGCTACCTACGAGCGTTATCTGAACCTGCTGCCGGCCAACGCAATCTCGAAGCAGGATTTCGAGACGGCCAAGGCGGATTTTCATGTTCAGGATGCCAACCTGCGCTCCTTGAATGCTCAGCTCAAGGATGCACGCATCCAGGTGGAAACCGCCCGGGTCAACCTGGGGTATACGCGCATTGTCGCGCCTATCGATGGCGCCGTCGTGGGCATCGTGACCCAGGAAGGCCAGACCGTCATCGCCCAACAACTGGCGCCGGTGCTGCTCAAGCTGGCCGATCTGGACACCATGACCGTCAAGGCTCAGGTTTCCGAAGCGGATGTGATTCACATCAAACAAGGCCAGGAAGTCTATTTCACGATCCTGGGCGAGTCCGACAAGCGCTACTACGGCAAATTGCGCGGTATCGAGCCTGCACCGCAGAACTTCCTGGAAACCCAGGCCAACAACTCCAGTCGCCAGAACACAGCGGTTTTCTATAACGCGCTGTTCGATGTGCCCAATCCCGATCACAAACTGCGCATTTCGATGACCGCGCAGGTGCGTATCGTCCTTTCCAAGGCCTCCGGTGTGCTGACAGTGCCTGTTGCGGCCTTGGGCGACAAAGATGCTGACGGCCGTTTTGCGGTTCGCGTACTGGATGCTCAGGGGCTGGCGCAGGTTCGCAAGGTCAAGACCGGCATCAATAACAATGTCCGGGTGCAGATCGATGACGGACTGCAGGAAGGTGATCAAGTGGTCATCGGTGAGCCTTCCACCTCGACGGCGACTGCAACCGCAACGTCGGGGGCTGGCGCATGACGACTCAACCGTTACTGGAACTGCAGGGCATTACCCGTCGCTTCAGCGCAGGCGCCAAGGATTTCATTGCCCTGGATAACATCAACCTGACCATCAACGAAGGGGAACTGGTTGCGATCATCGGCGCATCCGGGTCGGGCAAGTCGACGCTGATGAACGTGCTTGGCTGCCTCGATCATGCCGATGCCGGGAGCTACAAGGTCAGCGGACGTGAAACCCATGCGCTGACGGATGACGAACTGGCAGCCCTCAGGCGTGATCATTTCGGTTTCATCTTTCAGCGTTATCATCTGCTTGGGCACTTGAGTGCTGTCAATAACGTCGAGATGCCTGCGATCTACGCTGGTGTCGGCGAGTCAGCCCGAAATGACCGGGCGCAAGAGCTTCTGTCACGCCTGGGGCTGGGGGAGCATCTGAGCAATCGGCCCAATCAGCTCTCTGGCGGTCAGCAGCAACGGGTCAGTATTGCGCGTGCCTTGATGAACGGAGGTGAGATCATTCTCGCCGACGAGCCGACCGGAGCGCTGGACACCGCAAGCGGCAAGGAGGTGATGAAGATTCTGCTGGAGCTCAATGCGGCCGGGCGCACGGTCATTCTGGTTACTCACGATGAGAAGGTTGCAGCGCATGCGCAGCGAGTCATCGAGATATCAGACGGCAAGATTGTCAGTGATCGTATCAATCCTGATCGTCAGGCCCCGCAAGACCAGGAGCAGGACCGGTTACCGACGAAAAACCGGAAGGGCAATCGCCTGGTGGCCAGCTTCGAGCTGTTCCGCGAGGCATTCACCATGGCCTGGGTTGCGCTGATATCGCACCGCATGCGTACCTTGTTGACCATGCTGGGGATTGTCATCGGCATTACGTCCGTAGTTTCTATCGTGGCGGTCGGCGAGGGCGCCAAACGCTATGTACTCAACGACATCGCTGCCATTGGCAGCACGACCATCGAGATATTTCCCGGGACCGACTGGGGAGACAGCCGCTCGGCGGCGATCGAAACGCTCTCCCTGGGTGACGTCGCGGCGCTGGGAGAGCAGTACTACATTGACAGCGCCACACCCAATGTCGGCCGCAACCTGCTGCTGCGCTATCAGAATCTCGATGTGACCGCGACAGTCAACGGTGTAGGCGACAACTATTTCCGTGTACGAGGCATCAAGATGGGCGAGGGCGTGGGCTTCAGCAAGGAAGACAGCATTCGCCAGGCCCAGGTGGTGGTGATCGATCACAACACCCGTACACGCCTGTTCGGGCCGAAAACCGATCCGCTGGGGCAGGTGATTCTGGTGGATAACCTGCCTTGTATCGTCATTGGTGTAACCGAAGACAAGAAGAGCGTCTTCAACACCAGCAAAAACCTGAATGTATGGATGCCTTACGAAACGGCGTCCGGCCGTTTGCTGGGCCAGCGTTATCTGGACAGCATCACGGTACGGGTCAAGGACGGTCAGCCGAGCAAGCTGGTGGAAGAAAACCTGACCAAACTTATCGAGAAACGCCATGGCACCAAGGATTTCTTCACCTACAACCTGGACAGCATCATGCAGACCGTGCAGAAGACCAGTCAGTCCCTGGCGCTGCTGTTGTCGCTGATCGCAGTGATTTCCCTGGTGGTAGGCGGTATAGGCGTCATGAATATCATGCTGGTATCGGTGACCGAGCGTACCCGCGAGATCGGCATCAGGATGGCGGTGGGCGCAAGACCTTCTGACATTCGCCAGCAGTTTCTGGTTGAGGCGGTCATGGTTTGCCTGCTGGGTGGCCTGATCGGCATCGGTCTGTCCTTTGCCATCGGTTATGTGTTTTCCCTGCTGGTCAAGGAATGGCAGATGGTGTTTTCACTGGGATCGATCATCACGGCGTTCGTCTGCTCCACCCTGATCGGCATCGTGTTCGGCTTTGTACCTGCACGCAATGCGGCACGTCTTGATCCCATCGAGGCTCTTGCACGGGACTGAGCCCTGCAGCCAGCCCCGGTTCCCCGGGGCTGAAGCGGCTGAATGAGAAGAGGGTTGCGCTGCTGGAAAGAAGCAAGGGTATCGGTCAGTACATCCCAGGGATGTAGAACCGATACCCTTGCGAAAGGCAGTGAACGTTGAAGAAGTGGAGGGCTGTCTCAGACAGCCTTTTGATAGACGCCGGCAACAGTGACACTGCGTTTGGTGTCGGTTGAATGCAGCCAGCGAAGCAGCGGGCTGCGCCCACCAATCCCCATCTTTACCGCTGCGCGCTTGAAATAGCTCTCTACGGTGCTGACCTTCAATTCCAGCCGTTCGGCCAGTTGAGGCACAGTGAGGCCTGCCAGCAGGCCTACGCATACCTCGGTTTCGCGCAGTGACAGGCTCAGCTCGCATGCATCCAGGCGATCAAGGAAGCGCTGGCGCAAGCTTTCCATGGCTGCATCTTCAGCAGCACCGGCGATAATCGGTGTTGGAGCCACAGCTGTGCGTACGGGCGTCAGGGTGGCGATGTGTTCTTCCACAATGGGCAACAGCATCCAGGACATGTCCTTGAGTTGCGACCGCTCCTGGCTGGTGAAAGGTTTGGACGAGGACGAGCGATAAACCGAGATGACGCAGCGTTGGCCATTGCTGTGCGATGCCAGGTGCACTTGAGGCACCTCACTCTGGTCTGTGCACTGGCTCGAGATGTCCTGTACGTCGAATCTGATGCTTTTATCGATACGGGCATTCGCAAACTGGTCGGCGCTCAGCAAGACAGGCTCCAGGCGGGGCTTTCCGGTCTGCGACATGGCATCCTGACTTGAGCTCCTGGTCATGGGAGCGGGTACTGATGCCGTTGTCGCGACCTCCACCAGCTTGGTGCGGTGCTGGGTCACATGAGTGGCGTCGACATGGAGCGAGGCACTGATCAGATCGTGAAGCAGGCGGGCAAAATGACGGCTTCCAGTACCGGTGATGACTTTACCCAGATGGGGAAAGAGTTGTTGAACGTTCATCAGACTTCCTTTTTGTGTTAGATGAAATTTTTTTCAGTTGAATTTCTTCAACCTTCCCAATCGCGACTAAAACGGCGACGGGCCTATGGATTAAGGTCTGGGTCGTCATCTTCCTGTACGCTTCCCAAGCCTTCCCCTTGGCGATTCAAGGGCTATTTTCTCGCAGCGAGTAATACCAAGAACTTGTAAGACTATTCAAAAAACGACATCGATCGGGTTAAACATCTATCCGGCGTTCGGCGCTCGGGTGGCGGAGTGGAGTAACTATTTGTGCGATGTCTGAATATTGAACAGTGATTGATTTTTAACTTTCACCCCGCTCTTTTACTACTGTACCTAGGTACAGGAATGATTCATGAGGCCGTGGGCGCGCTGTTATAATTTTTTTCAATGCCTCGAATAGTTAATGTTTATCGAAAACTTTCCTTAAGGTGAAACCTTACTAAACATTCCCGCCGTAACGTGCATCGTTTAAACATATACATGTTTCAAACACGTGTTTGTTGAGTAAGTTGTGAGGGTATATCGTGGGGGCACGCAAACTGCGCACTCATTGAGTGCGAGAATGTGCTTTCAATCAGGGCAAAAAGAGGAATTACTCTATCTTTCTGGACTAGACCAAAATGATATCTGGACTAGACCAAGTTGAGATACATGGCTTTCATCATGGCCTGCTTCACGTTGACGCACTCCAGCTTTTCCGTCATTTGGTGAGCATAGAATTTCACAGTGCGCTCGCTGATGTTCATTATCAGGCCGATTTCACGATAGGTCTTGCCCATGCTCAGCCATCGCAGAAACTCGTTTTCACGAGGGGTGAGCCTCAGCGAATCGGAGGAGGAAGAGGGCTGCGGTCGGTTGTGGTGGGCGAGATCGCTTATGGCCTTTATCGCCAGTTGATGGGCTTTGACACTGGGCACAAAGGCTTTGTTGGCCAGGGAAGCGGCCAGGTGCATCGAGCCAAACGTGCGACCTGGCTCATGCATCGGCACGGTGAAACCCTGCTCGATCCCGTAGTGGGCGGATTGCTCGACCACCTCCAGATTGACGTGTTTAGGCCGCAGGATCTCGTTCCAGAAGAACGGGCTCGAGGTGTTTGCCGAATGAATGATGATGGGGTCTTTCTTGTAGAGTGATTTCTTGCGGTAGGTTTCGATCCACTCGGTCGGGTAATTGCTGAATATGGAGACTCGAGAAATACCCAGGGGGGTGAGGTCCATGTGCAGGTAGGCAAAATAATCAACGTTTAACTTGCCAAACAGGGAAGCGAGCGCACTGATATATTCAGTTTCACTGGCGGCAGGGAAATTGCGCTCCGCTTCGATGAGCAAATCAAATACCTGGGAACCCGGCAGTTTTGTGTGCATAGAGTCAGTCCGATAAATATCAATCTTGGCCACGCTTGTGCGTGTCTGTCACCCGGTCAAGAACGCTGAATAGTGCGAGTTTTCATCGGAAACAAGTGAGGTCGTATGACAACGGATGATCAGGAAAGTTCAATGGCAAGTTCGGGGCTTGTCGTGTATGACCTGTGCCCTAAGTCTGCCGTATGTGAAAATTTCATGATTTCAAAAGTCGATGTTTACCTGCTCTAAGATTCGATGATTCACGCATGGATCCAATCATGCACGGGGATTGGAAAAAAAGCTATATCGTTTCAGCCTCTAGTGCAACCTGCAGGTGTTGGCTTTTATCATTTTTGGCTATATGAGCGGGCTGGAGTTTGCGTTGGGGTCTTTGATTGAGTGAATTAGTAACACTGCTAAATGGCTTAGTGCATATACATACATATGAGTAGGTAAAAAAATATTAATGTGTTTTGGTACGCCTAGTGCTAGCTATTTAATATTAAGGCCTGACTATCATGCTACGCGGCTGCACTCGGCTACCACTATCATTTGAATGGATTATCGCGATGCCCGCTTACGCTGGCGGTGCCTGGGGAGGGACGGGTGGGAGGCTTGCCGGGGTGGTGTATTCATGCCAGCCACCCCCTAGCGCCTTGTAAAGGTTGATTTCGGCCGTCAATTGGGCGAGACGGTCCGAGATCAGTGTCGATTGAGCGGTGAACAGCGAGCGCTGGGCATCCAGCAGGGTAAGGCTGCTATCAAGGCCGCTTCTGTAACGTGCCTCTGCCAGCCGGTAGTAGTCCTCGTTGGCTTTGAGTGAGTCACGCTGCGCGATCAGTTGTTCTGTGTAGGTCTGCCTTGCCGCCAGGCCATCGGCGACTTCCTGGAATGCGGTCTGGATGCTTTTCTCATACTGTGCGACCCGGATATCTTTCTGGATTTTCGAGTAGTCCAGGCTGGCGCGCAGGTTGCCGGCATTGAAGATCGGAATGTTGATCTGTGGCTGGAACAGCCAACCCCCTGAACCCGCCTTGAACAACCCCGACAGCGCAGTACTTGAGGTGCCTGCATTGGCAGTCAGGCTGATACTGGGAAAGAATGCGGCCCGCGCAGCGCCGATATTGGCATTGGCGGCTTTGAGCAGGTATTCGGCTTGGAGAATGTCCGGGCGACGCTGTAACAGTTCCGAAGGCAAGCCCGCGGGTACGCTGCCAAGAAGCTCGCTGCTCAAGGGCTGCGCCGGCAGCGTATCCGAAACACTGGCACCCACCAGCAGTGTCAGGGCATTGAGGTCCTGGGCAACCAGTCTTTCGTATTGCGCCAGGCGTGCCCGCGCACTTTCCACGGATGTACGAGCCTGGCTGATGGCCAGGGCCGATGCAGTGCCTGCCGATCCTTGCTGCAGGGTCAGATTGAGACTCTGCTCATAGGTTTGCAGGGTGTCACTGGTGAGCCTGAGTTGTTCCTGATCTGCACGCCAGGTGAGGTAAGCGTTTGCCACGTTGGCCACAAGACTCAGTTGCGTACTGCGCCGTGCCTGTTCGCTGGAAAGATAGATTTCCAGATCTTCACGGGAAAGACTGCGGTTGCGGCCGAACAGGTCCAGCTCGTAGGCGCTGATACCCAATGTGGTGGAGTAGGAGCTGCTGATGGCGCGCTTGTTGACTCCAGACAAATCGGCAGGAAGGCTCTGTCGCGTGCCTGACCCGCTCACCGAAACAGCAGGAAACAGGTCGCTGCGTTGTATGCGGTGCTGAGCCTGATAGGCCTCGAGATTGAGTACGGCCACGCGCAAGTCGCGGTTATTGGACAACGAGCTTTCGATCAGTTGGCCAAGTACCGGGTCACGAAAGAAGTTTCGCCAGCCTTGTTCCGCCGCTGCCTGACCTGCAGACGCAGTAACACCTGTCGCATAGGCTGTACCAGTCGGATAGCTTGCAGCTACAGGTGCGGGCGGGCGTTGATAGTCGGGAATGAGAGAGCAACCGCCAAGCACTGAAGCCGCCAGGGCGCTGAGTAGGAAGTACTTCATTGAAATAGCCTTTGTGGGTACCGGCAACCCTCTGCATTCAGTGGATCAGGCACTCTGGGAGACACCAATCATCCACTTCACCAGACCATGACGTCCTTTCACGCCAAGCTTGGCTGCTGCACGTTTGAGGTAGGTTTCTATGGAGCTGTTTTTGACATGGAGTTTTTCAGCCATTTCCGGAACAGTTGAACCGGCAAGCAAGCCAAGACAGATTTCCTTTTCACGCAATGACAGCCTGACTTCGGAGAGCGTCAGCTTTTCGTTGAAGTCTTTCTGCAACTGTTGCCCACCCTGCATTGCTGAATCTTCTTCGGTCGGTGTGCTGAAGAGATTGCGTGTTGTCTGAGCGTGTCGCTCCAGCAAGGGCAGCAGGGTTTCGGAAAAATTCTTCAGGAAGGACAGCTCATGCAGAGAGAAATCACGCAGTGGCGGTTCCCGACGCAGAGAGATCACACAGCGCCGATTGGACTTTCGTGAAACCAGATTGCACTGGTAAGCGACACTGGAACCCGCGTTACTGCCCGGTGCATCGTTGATTGTGTATTTGAGGTGAATCAGCAGTGAATCATCCAGGTTGAGCATCCGCGTGAGCAGCATCTGGTTGTCCGGCAATGCTGTCGGCGTTCCCAGCTTTCGCTCTGTAGCTTCGCGCCCAAGAGGCTGGATGCTTATGATGCTTGCCTCGCTTTCATCGATAGTCCATTCGCTGAGTTCAAGGAAATCGATGGGCACAGAGGCTGCTATGAGCTGATACATATTGGAGACGAACTGCGCATCACCGACGCTCGAGATAAGACGCCCCAGTTCAAGAAAGTAAGCCGGTTGCTTTCCCGTCATTCGTAGATTGGCATTCATCACACGTGTGCCCCCATGGCATTAATTTCCGCCGGTATTTCAGGTATCACCCGGCCCGGAAGTCAATCAATGTCTTGCCTTGTGGTGCGCTCATTTTGTAGGACAAGACTCCTAATGTATGGATGAATGTACACAGGGGCCTTGATCCATGTCTGTAAGGGAAACTGGGGACAAACTGTCATGCATGTCTCTGAAAACGCTACAGAGCCTGCACTGTAAGGTTCTTGAGCCTGTAGATGAACATCACAGCAATCTTGTCCCCGAATGCAAGGACAGACGCGTCCGAGCCCGAATGCTTCTATTCCCCTGACAGAGAATGAGGGGGTTGCATGCATATCACGAAAAGGGCCTGGTGGTGAGGAGGATCTGGCGTTTTCTGCGTGGTCTCAACTACCGCAAGATCATTCTGCGGATGATTTTCATCGACCTGCTGGTGTCACTGGCCGGTTATGCTCTTTATAAAGGTGCCACGCAAGACGAGGCTCCTCATTACCTGACCGCTTCGGCCGAGATTACCCACATCGAAAATGCTGTACAGGCAGAGGGCGTGCTTCAGGGCCAGCAGCAAGTGGATGTGGGGTCCCAGGTTTCCGGCCAGTTGCAAAGCCTGAAGGTCGCTCCCGGCGACAATGTCCAGAAAGGGCAGTTACTGGCCCAGATCGATCCTCTGCCGGCGAGCAATGCGTTGCGTCAGGCCATCGTCAACAGCGAAAGGCTGACTGCAGACAGAGATGCGGCCGCTCACCAGTCGCACCTCGCACGTTTGACCTATCAACGCTATGAGGAACTGGGGGCCGATGCTGCTGTATCGCGTGAGGATTTCGACAAGGCGCGCTTTGATCATGAAGAGAAGAGCGCCACGCTCGCGTCGCTTCAGGCCCAGGTTCGTACTGCCCGAATCAACATAGAGACAGCCCGGATAAACCTGGGCTACACCCGGATTCTTGCGCCCATGGATGGCAAGATCCTGGCCATCGTTACCCAGGAAGGCCAGACAGTCATTGCCGAACAACTGGCGCCTGTGATTCTGAAAATGGCCCGGCTCGATACGATGACCATCAAGGCCCGGGTTTCTGAGGCCGATGTGGTGAAGATCAAGGCTGGCATGCCGGTCTACTTCACGATACTCGGGGACCGCGACAAGCGTTACAACGCCACATTGCGAGGCATCGAGCCGGCCTCTACCAGTTTCGCCAGCCAGTCCAGCGGAGCAGGGCGGTCAGATTCAGCGGTTTTCTACAATGCCTTCTTCGATGTTCCCAATCCCGACGGGCGCTTGAGAATCAATATGACGGCACAGGTACGCGTCGTGCTTGAGGTGAGTGAGGGCGTCTTGACGATTCCTGTGGCGGCACTGGGCGAACAGAACCCTGACGGGACTTATCCGGTGCGCATCCTTGAAGAGCAGGACCAGGTCAGAACGGAAAATATACGTACCGGCATCAATAACAAGGTCAGGGTTCAGGTGCTGTCCGGTTTGAAGGCGGGAGACAAGGTCGTGATCGGGGGAGAGGCACCTAAATAGAGGTCTTGTCTTGCCCTCGAGACGCCTTGAACATATTTAGATACGAAACGGGCTGAACTAACGGCTTGGCCATGCGTTCCTTTTCTGTGCGCAGTCTGCGCGCGCCCTGATGAGCCGGTGCCACTGCACCGCGCATGAGTCCAGGTTCGCCACACGATAAGGAGCCGCCGTGACCGTTACCGCCAACCCCGTCTACCGAAGCACGCCAAGCCCGCTGCACGCGATCTTGCTTGCCGGAACCGTCCCGCTGTTTCTCGGCGCCTTGCTGAGTGACATTGCCTACTTCAAGACCTTTCAGATCCAGTGGAGCAACTTTGCGTCCTGGCTTATTGCCGGTGGCCTGGTGTTCTGCGGCCTGGCGTTGCTGTTCGCGCTGGTCAATCTGATCCGGGCAGAGCACAAGGCTGGTCGCCCGGTGGTGTACTTTCTGCTGCTTCTGGGCACTTGGGTATTGGGCCTGATCAATGCTTTCGAACATGCTAAAGACGCATGGGCCGTCATGCCCTCGGGTCTGGTTCTGTCCGTTATCGTGACCCTGCTGTCTGTTGTCGCCGCATGGATCGGGTTGAGCAACCTGCGGTCAGGAGGTGCGCAATGAGACATTTGCCTGCACTGTCTGTTTTGAGTGTTGCCTTGTTGCTGAGCGCATGTGGCGGCGAAGCGGATAGCACCCAGTCTCTCGGGCCCGATCCCAAACTGCCTGAGCCGCAACGTGGCCTGCTGCCGAGCATGAAAATTGCCGAGCCGGCTGAGTGGGGCGACAAAAAGCCAACCGTGCCTCAGGGCTACAGTGTTACCGCGATCGCTACCGATCTGAGAATCCCGCGTCAGACTCTTGTTCTACCCAACGGCGATATCATCGTTGCAGAAGGTCGTGGCGGCGGTGCTGCGAAGCTCAAGCCCAAGGATGTCATCGCAAGCGTCATCAAGGCCGAGGGTAATACCAAGGTCAAAGGTGGTAACCGTCTGACATTGCTGCGCGATGCCGACGGTGATGGAACCTACGAGCTGAAGACCGTGTTTGCCGAAAACCTCAACGCGCCTTATGGCCTGGCCTTTGCCGATGGCAAGCTGTACGTGGCGAACCAGGATGCGCTGGTGCGTTTCGATTATGCAGAAGGCCAGACCAAGGCCAGCGGCGCGCCCACCAAGGTCACCGACCTGCCGTCCGAGATCAACCACCACTGGACCAAGGCTCTGACTGTCAGCCCTGACGGCCGTTTCCTGTATGTTGGTATCGGCTCAAACAGCAACGTCACCGAACGTGGCATGGAGGCAGAAGTCGACCGTGCCATGGTATGGCAGATCGATGCTCAGACGGGTGCTCACAAGCCTTATGCAACCGGACTGCGCAACCCTACGGCGTTGGCGATTCAACCCGGGACCGGACAATTGTGGACGGTGGTCAACGAGCGTGACGAGTTGGGCCCCGATCTGGTTCCCGATTATCTGACATCGGTACGCGAGGGCGGTTTCTACGGCTGGCCTTACAGCTATTGGGGGCAGAACGTCGACTCTCGCGCCCAGCCGCAAAATCCTGAGAAGGTAGCCGCTGCAATCAAGCCGGATTACAGCCTGGGGTCGCATGTCGCAGCACTGGGCGTCGACTTCTCCATACCGGCCCTGGGCGACAAGTACGCAAACGGCGTATTCGTTGGCGAGCATGGCAGCTGGAACCGGGATAATCCGGTGGGTTACAAAGTGATCTTCGTACCGTTCAGCAATGGACGGCCAGCAGGCGAGCCGCTTGATTTCGCTACAGGCTTCCGGGATGCAGAAGGGAAAACCCGCGGCCGGCCTGTGGGGGTGACTGTCGATCCACGTGGCGCCTTGATCATCGCCGATGACCTGGCGAATACGGTGTGGAGGGTGACTCGTAATCGATAAGCCTTGAGCGATGCGCCGGGCAGTAGTGCCCGGCGTGTCATTTCAGACCGTTTGTGGATGAGTGCGCTACATCGCCGTTGCTACCACCGAAATATAAGCCCCCACACGTAACTAGGCAAAATGCCAGCTGCAACGTCAAAAAGTCATAAGTTAATGACTAAAAACTATTTTTCTTATTCCTGATAGAAATATATCGTCCAGCCACATCAACGATATTTCTTGTAATCAGGAGTCAGGAATGCGGCGTCTTACGGCTTTGGCAATCGCTATTGCAATCAGTGGTTCGGTGTGGGCAAAGACGCCTGCGGATACGTTGATTGTGGCTCGTTCAATTGACGATATCGTCAGTCTTGACCCCGCAGAAAGTTTCAAAATTACCGCTACAAACACTCTGGTCAACTTGTATCAGCGACTGCTGGAACCTGATCGTCAGAATCCGTCTGTGCTGGTACCGGCCCTGGCGCAAAGCTGGACCGTCGGCAGTGACGACAAGAGCCTGGTGTTCAAACTGCGCTCTGGAGCGACTTTTTCTTCGGGCAACGCGGTACGTCCAGAGGACGTCATTTATTCTTTCAAGCGCGTCGTCAAACTGAACAAGACGCCTTCCTTCATTCTGGGGGAACTGGGCTGGACAGCAGACAACATTGACGGCTTTCTTACCAAGGTTGATGAGAATCACGTAAAAATTGCCTGGCCAGCAGGTGTCGGCAGCGCTTTTGCCCTGAGTATCCTGTCGGCGACCCCCGTTGGCTTTATTGTCGATGCGACAGAAGTCGAGAAACATGCGAAGGGCGCCGATCTGGGCAATGGCTGGCTGAAAAATCATTCGGCGGGTACGGGGGCTTATGCATTGCGCTCCTACACACCTCATGAGGCCGTGGTTTTGCAGGCCAACCCCCATGCAGCCGTGGCCCCCAAGCTGAAGACGGTCGTGATCAAGAATGTCACGGATCCGGCAACCCGCCGCCTGCTGGTGGTCCAGGGTGATGCGGACCTTGCGTATGATCTGGGTGCCGATCAGTTCAGCGCTCTTGAGCAGCAGAAGGGCGTGACAGTCCAGCGTTTCCCTTCATCGATGATTTACTACCTGGGCATCAATAGCGGTAACACTCAGGTTCCCGCCCTGAAGAATCCCGCTTTCTGGGAAGCAGCCCGCTGGCTCGTGGATTACCAGAGCATTTCCAAAAACCTGCTCAAGGGGCAGTACAGCGTGCACCAATCGTTCCTGCCATCAGGTGTGGCGGGATCATTGGGTGACCAGCCATTCAAGCTGGATGTGGAAAAAGCCAAAGGCATCCTGAAAAATGCAGGCATCGCTGAAGGCACCAGGATTGAATTGAATGTCTTCAATCAGCCGCCTTACACCGATATTGCCCAGGCATTGCAATCAAGCTTCGGGAAAGCAGGCATCGACATCACCGTTCGCCCTCTGGTCGAGAGCGAGTTGTGGGCAAAGATGCGTAGCCGTGATTATCAACTGATATTCACCTATTGGGGCATGGACTACCTTGACCCTAACTCCAACGCCAGCACCTTCACCTACAACGTGGAAAATGGGCCAAAGACTCTTGCCTGGCGCACCCAGTGGAATATTCCCCAACTAAGCCAGGAGACACGTGCGGCAGCCGCTGAACGCGATCCACAGAAGCGCACCGCCTTGTATGGCCACCTGCAAAAGACCGTACAGGAAAGCTCACCCTTTGTAGTCGCACTGCAAGGCCGCAATCAGGTCGCCGTCCATGAAGGGGTCGAGGGTGTTCTGCAGAACATCACGGTTTCTCTCCCGTACTTCGATCAGGTGAGCAAAGCCAAGTGAGGGTAGGGGCCTCGCGCAGGATTCGAGTGGCAGGAACCGGATTATTGACCTTGTTGGTCACATTGCTGGGCCTGCTGCTCTTTACCTTTCTGCTGACCACGCTATCGCCGGTCGACCCGGCGCTACGTATTGCCGGGGATCGTGCCAGTGAGGCAACCCTGGCACAGGTCCGCAGTGATCTGGGACTGGACCAACCCTGGCCAGTCAGGTTCGGCAGTTACCTCCACCAACTTTCCCAGGGCGATCTGGGTGTTTCCAATACCTCCAGCAAACCGGTGCTGGAAGACTTGAAACGTGCCTTGCCCGCCACCCTGGAACTCGCCACCCTGTCGATTGTGCTGGGTGCGTCTCTTGGATTGTCATTGGGACTGCTGGCTGCCTGGCAGCCCGGTGGCTGGATCGACACGCTGGTGAGGTTGTTCTCACTGATCGGTTATTCGGTGCCGGTGTTCTGGCTCGGGCTGCTGATGCTGCTCTTGTTCTATGCAACATTGCAGTGGGCAGGAGGGCCTGGCCGTCTGGATGATGCGTTTATCTACACCATCGAACTGCCCAGCGGCTGGATGCTGTGGGACACCTGGCGTTCGGGAGAAGAGGGGGCCTTGAGCAACGCCTTCTCGCACCTGGTACTGCCGGTGCTGGTGTTGGGGTTTTACGCCATGGCGGGTATTTGCCGACTGACACGTTCTGCGCTGCTGGGTGAGATGGGCAAGGAGTATGTGATAACCGCCCTGGCCAAAGGTGCTGGGCGCGGTCGTGTGCTGTTCCGCCACGTTTTGCCCAATGTCGCAGGCACACTTGTGGTGGTGGTTGCCCTGGCTTACGCCGGTCTGCTCGAAGGCTCCATTCTCACTGAAACCGTCTTTGCCTGGCCTGGCATCGGTCGCTATCTGACCACTGCATTGTTCGCTGGAGATGTGCCTGCAATTTTGGGTAGCACCTTGCTGATCGGTCTTTGTTTCGTCGTCGTTAACGGCATCGCCGATGTATTGGCTGGCATGATCGACCCACGAACAAGGGAGCTGCTATGAGCCTTTCTGTAGCTTTCGATAGTGTTTCAGGGCAACGCTGGTGGCGTCGCTCACCCGCCTTGACCCTGGGCGGGTCATTGATTCTATTGCTGTTGTTGGTTGCAGTATTTGCACCCTTGTTAAGCGGTTTTGACCCAAATCAGCAAAACATTGAACAGCGTCTGTTGCCACCCTCAGCCAGTCATTGGCTAGGCACCGATGGTTTCGGTCGCGATCTTTTCACACGCCTGCTTTACGGTACACGTCCCACCTTGCTGCTGGTGTCACTGGTCTTGTTGCTGACCTTGCCTATCGGTGTATTGGTGGGAGTCGCGGCCGGGTTTTATGGCGGCTGGGCGGAACGCATTCTGATGCGGATAACCGATGTGTTCATGGCGTTCCCGCAACTGGTATTGGCGCTGGCGTTCGTTGCCATTCTCGGACCGGGCTTGCTCAACGGTGCGCTGGCCTTGTCGCTCACTGCATGGCCGGCCTACGCACGACAGGCACGGGCCGAGACCAGCGTTCTGCGTGACAGCGACTATCTGGCGGCTGCTCATTTGCAAGGTATTACAGGAGCACGTTTGCTGCTCGGGCATGTACTGCCGCTGTGCCTGCCGTCTGTGATTGTGCGGGTGGCATTGAATCTGGGTGGCATCATTCTGGCGGCTGCCGGGCTCGGCTTTCTCGGCCTGGGTGTCGAGCCGCCGACAGCAGAATGGGGCTCGATGGTTGCCGATGGCAGCCGTGTCATCTTCGATCAGTGGTGGGTTGCTGCCGCACCGGGCATCGCCATTCTTCTGACGAGTTTGTCCTTCAACCTGCTGGGCGATGGCCTGCGCGATGTTCTGGATCCCCGTCATGGCTCGTGATGAAACACTCCTGGATGTAAGAGGCCTGCGTGTCGGTTTTCCCGGGCCTGATGCCCAGCGAATTGATGTCGTAAAGGGGATCGATTTCACCGTCGGAACTGAAAAGGTTGCCTTGGTGGGTGAGTCCGGTTCGGGCAAGTCACTGACCGCCCGTGCGCTGCTTGGGCTCGTGCCTCGTCCAACTCGGGTTTCTGCAGAGCACATGCGCCTGGGAGCCGATGATTTACTGCGGCTGAACGAAAAACAGTGGCAAACCCTGCGCGGTACGCGGTTGTCACTGGTGCTGCAGGACCCCAAGTATTCCCTCAATCCGGTGCTCAAGGTCGGCACTCAGGTAGAGGAAGTGCTGGTCTTGCACACCCGACTCGGGCGTCGCGAGCGTCGTGAGAAGGTATTGGAAATGCTCAATGCCGTGGGCTTGCCAGATCCGGTAACGCTCTACGATCGCTATCCTCATGAGTTGTCCGGAGGCATGGGGCAGAGGGTCATGCTGGCGTCGATGCTGATCAATGATCCTCGAGTGCTTATCGCCGACGAACCGACTTCAGCCCTGGACAGCAACCTGCGCGACCAGATGCTCGATCTGATCATGGGCCTGGTAGAGGAGCGGGGCATGGGACTGCTGTTGATCAGCCACGATCTGCCTCTGGTCTCCAGATATTGCGACCGCGTGTTGGTCATGTACCAAGGTAACATCGTGGATCGGTGCCGGGCATCCGAGTTGGCGACTGCCAGCCATCCGTATACGAAAACCTTGTGGAACTGCCAGCCTTCGGCGCTGAGCTATGGGCATCCATTGCCTGTCCTGGACAGAAGCCTGCTTGAGGAGCATCGATGAACGCAGTGGAGATCAGTTCGTTGGCAGTGAGCTTCAAGCGCGGCTTGAGCCACTTCAAGGCGCTGGAAGTCGAGCAGATACAGATCGGGCAGGGTGAGTGTTACGGCCTGATTGGCGGCTCCGGTTCCGGCAAGTCGACTCTGTTGAGGGTGCTTGCGGGACTGCAGCGTGACTGGCAGGGCGGCGTTCAAGTGTTCGGTCAGTCTCTTGTGGCGCAGCAAGCCTTCAAGGGCAAACTGCGCCGCGATGTCCAGATGGTGTTCCAGGACCCATACGCTTCATTGCATCCCTTGCACCGCATTCGTCGCAGCCTGCGCGAGCCGCGGCAAGTCAACGGATTGCCTTTTGATGAACACAGCCTGGTGGCCTCACTGGAGCAAGTGGGTTTGCCCGCCGAGGTTCTGGACCGTTATCCGCATCAACTCTCCGGTGGCCAGCGACAACGAATCGCCATCGTTCGTGCATTGCAGTTGCAACCCGGATTACTGCTGCTCGACGAGCCCACCTCGGCGCTGGACATGACCGTACAGGCAGAAATCCTCAACCTGCTTCAAGGGCTGCGACGCGATACCGGGATGACCATGATCCTCGTCAGTCACGACATGAATACGGTTGCACATCTGTGCGACAGGGCTTTGGTGATCAAGGGCGGCAGCATTGAGCGACGGCTGGACAGGGAAGGGTTATCGGCCATTGTTTGATAAGAGCGCAGACATTATTCAGCCCGGATATTTGACCGTTCGGTCATATCTGCTTAGGGTAGCGCGCTTTGTTTTGCTTCGAGATTGTCATGACCAACCGCTCTAAACTACCGCCTACCGTCTACCTGCTGGGTTTGACGATCTTCACACTGGTCACCGCAGAGTTCATGGTGGCCGGGATGATGCCGGCGTTGGCCGACTCATTCTCGGTGAGCCTTGCCCAGGTCGGTAACCTCATTGCCTTTTATGCACTGGGCATGGCACTGGGCGGGCCGCCTGTCATGGTGCTTCTGGTTTCCCGCAGCATTGGCAATAAGCCTGCACTCATCGGGCTATTGGCTGTGTATGTTGCTGCCGGAGTACTGGCATCGGCGGCGCAAAGCTACGAAATCCTGTTGCTGGCCAGAGTCATCATGGGCGTTGCCAGCGCCGCCTGCATCGGATTGTGCATGACGATATGCGCTGGTCTTGTACCGCCTGAAGCCCGCGGACGGGCGGTATCGGTTGTCCTGGGCGGACTCATGCTTTCACCTGTGGCCGGCGTGCCGATGACCAACCTGATTGAACATGCTTTTGGCTGGCGTGCGAGTTCATGGCTGATCGTGGCGTTATCCTTGGTGTGTACGTTCCTGGTAGCCACCCGATTGCCTGCTGGCGATGCAGACAAACAGCCAGCGTTACGACAGCAACTGAGTGATCTCAACAACCTCAGCCTATGGGGCGCTTACCTCACCAGCGGCCTCATCATCGGATCGACCTTCGCGGCGTTCAGCTACATCACACCGATTCTGATCAAGGAAGTCGGCGTACTTCCCGGCTACATAGCGCCGATTCTGGCGCTTTATGGTGTGGCCAATCTGGCAGGCAATATGTTCGTCGGACGCATCGCCGACCGCCATACATTCCCGGCATTGGGCTGGGGGCTGGCTCTGTTGACACTGGCATTGAGCGGCTTTGCGCTGGCTGGCGATCATCAGTGGCTGAACGTGGCGTGCTTCATCGCGATCGGCCTGACCGGTGTCTCACTGAACCCGGCAATGGCCGCCCGAGTAATGAAAGCCGCCGAGCCGGGCGCACTGGTGAATACACTTCACACATCAGTCATCACGGCAGGCCTCGCGCTGGGTAGCTGGGCAGGTGGAGAAGCTATCAATGCCGGGTATGGCCTGCGTGGACCGCTGTGGGTGGGAGCCGGGATGGCGTTGGTGGGTTTGATTAGTGTGGTGCGGCCGTTGCTGCAGGACTCTTCGGCAACGAGGTCCTGTGCTCAAGGTTGAGAGGGTTTGATCCGGTTTATGGCGTTTGGCATGATTCAAGCCCACACGTAAAGGAATACTCGATGCCAATCTATCTGGCGGCCGAATCAGAACTTCATGTAGGCCAAGGCTCAGTTACAGAAGCACCTGCGGCAGAAGGAACTTACGTTGTTGTATTTGAAGACGATGATGCGGCGCTGGGGTTGTTTGCGTAAGAGCTGGGTTGGGTTTCGCGAGATAGCATCAGTACGGTGGTTCGTGGTGATGTTTTTCTCGCAGGTGAGAAATCTGGCTTGGAAAGCACCAGCAGAGTGACCCATGCTTTGTATAGGATGATTCGTATAATGTGTATTATGTTAAATAATGCATGGGACCTAGTCGTTCGACTAAAACCAATAGTGGAAATAATGCACGGTCCAGTGATATCCCCGCTGTTGTGAGGCACGCTGACGGTTCGCTTCTGCTTGCTGCCAAGAAGCCTTCAGGCGGACTTCGTCCGTACCAAGAAGGAAGGCCGAGGAAAAAGATAATTTACTCATGGGATCGGGTATCCGGAATTGAGGCGATAGCTCCGCCAGTTGCTTTGATCAAAGAAATCCAGGCCTGCGCCTGATCACGGCGCGCGGAAATTTCGGCGTCTTGTGCTGAAGCGAACTGACGGCGACTGTCTTCAAGCTCGAAAAGGCTTACCGCGCCAACCTTCCACTGATCATCGGAAGACTTAAGGGTGGTGCGGGCGGCGGTTACCCCTTCACTTGTCGACATGACTCTGGATTTGGCCGATGCTTGAGCCGCAATGGCGTTTTCCACGTCATGAACGGTCGTGCGCAATGTGCTTTGCAGACTCGATACGGCACGTCGGTATCGAGCTTCTGCGACACTGACATTGGCCGCCCCTTCCCCTCCGTCAAACAGAGTTCCTGTCAGACTTGGGCCAAGGGACCAGGTATTGAAATTGAGACTGGATCCCCCTGCGCGGATCCATTGGCCTGTTAGTGCCGCCGCCAGATCAATGCGTGGCAAGCGGTTTGCGCGAGCTACCGCGATGTCTGCCCAAGCTGCAGCGACCTCGCGTTCCGCTGAAATGATGTCAGGATGTTCTGTGAGTACGATTGCGGGCATGACAGGTTCCGCCTCCGGAGCACGGGGCATGAACACGGCTTCAGAATCAGCCAGCGGCCCTGATATGCCTACCAGGTTGCGAATTTTTTCTGGGCTGTCGCCGGTCAAAGCCACTAATGCGTTGACTTGACGGGCGCACTGCTCTTGCTGATTGGCAAGATTGGTTCGAGACGTCGCAAGGCCTGACAATATGCGAGCTTCGTCAGTTGCTGCAGCAAAACCGCTATTAAGGCGTAACCGCGTCAATTGAAGCGTCTTTTCTCTGGACGCGATGTCTTCAGTCAAAACGCGGCGGCTGTTCTCGCAGGCGCGCAGTTTCAGAACGTTATCGGCAACGTCCGTCGAAAGAGTCAGTCGCGTTGAAGCAGCATCTGCAGTTCTGGCGTCAAGACGGCTTCGAGACGCCTCAACCGACTCACGAACTCGCCCGAAGAGATCTATCTCCCAACTAAAGGTTGGGCCTGCCGATGCCGAACGGCTAAGCGCGGTAGTACTGGAGGAAGCTGGAGATGTATTACGACTTTGCTCCCTTGTCGCGCTAGCATCCATGTCTATGGTCGGCATCTTGGCCGCCGTACTCACACCTAGGTTCGCTCGTGCTTCGTCGATGCGCGTCACAGCCTGGAGTAGCGTCGGGTTGTCCTTGAACGCCGCCTCGGTCAATGTGTTGATCGCTTCGTCGCCCAGTGATTGCCACCAGTTTTCGGTCATGGCAGGAACAGATCGAGATTGCTGCTCCGCTTCGACTGACCACTTGGCCGGGCCTTGTATTTCTGGCTTTACATAATCGGGCTGTAGCGAGCAGGCGCTTAGTGATAAAAGTGCGATTGCGCCTATTGCGTTGAGGAATAGGCTTTTATGCGAGCCATCGACGGGCAAATTGCGGGCGCAGCCTCTGGCGTAACACGTAATCTTTGTCATCTCGGATAACCATACAGAAGACGTTGAGCCGTTAGCGGTAGGGGTTGCGTTTGATGCCCCCCGGTTCTCTCAGTGCGACACCACGACATCCGTGATCGGGCGACGCCACCGCTCCTCGACCCTTGCATCGTCAGCTCGATAGCCAAGTGCGATGACCAGCGGTATGACAGAACCCCGAGGAAGACCTAGTAGCTTGGCAACCTGTGGCGCTGAAAAACCCTCCATCGGACAGGTATCAATGCCTTTTGCAGCGGCTCCGAGCATCAGTGTCTGAGCTGCAAAGATTGCGTTTCGCGCTGCCCATTGGCGGCCACCGATATGACCGACAGGAAGCAGGGATAAAGTGGGGCGAAACAAGGCGGCGAGAAGTACAAGTGGGGTCCACAATGCTGACGATCCAACACCGAGGATTTTTTTGAACATACCGACCTGTTTGCGATAGTAGGCCTTAGAGGCCTGCCCCAGTGCCGATGAGCTTTCCACATGTTCCAACTGGGCGTTGGCGGTGCGCAGTCCCAATGCAGGGCTCGCCACGACCACCACGAACTCCGCTGCTGATGAGGCCGCTTTCTGCCCATTGCACGCCGCAGCCACTTTTGCTTTCAGGGCTGGTTCTCGAATCCAGTGGAACTCATAGGGCTGCATATTCCCACTGGAAGGTGCATAAGCGGCTTCGGTAAGCAGAGCGTAAATGTCAGTTTCTGGAATCGCTATGGGTTTGAATTTGCGAATGGCTCTGCGAAAGCGATTCGCAGCCTGAAAGCCGTCCCAAGGAAGTACTGGGTCTTGTGTGTTCATGATTTGAGGCTCCTGACGATGTGAAGAACATTGTGTTCTCACGCCTCAAATCGTAAGTTAAAGCTTAGATTTTAAAAACTCATGTTCTGGAGCACCCCATGAACAACAGACGATCTGCCGTCAAGCCCAGGAAAATCCCTACCCAGGCAAGGTCCCGTGCGACAGTCGACGCGATTATTCAAGCTGCTACTTACATTTTGACCAAGGTTGGCTGGGAAGGACTGACGACTAACGCAATTGCTGAGCGCGCAGGCGTCAATATAGGCTCGCTGTATCAGTTCTTCCCGAACAAAGAAGCAGTGATCGCTGAATTACAGCGCCGTCATGCCGCGGCAACACGCACCGATTTGCTGGAAATACTCGACGTGCTGCCGCAGCAACCTTCATTGAGAGACGCGCTTACACTGATCGTGGAAATGATCGTCGCCGAACATCGCATCGCCCCCGCTGTACACAAGGCTATTCACGAAGAGTTACCTAGCACTATTCGTCACAAGGCGGCAGACAAGGAGGATCTTCAAACGCAGTTTTCACAGGTGCTGAAGCCGTTCATGAAAAACGTTCCGGACCCGGAGCTCTCCATCTACCTGATGGGCGTTGCGGCGCACGCAATCATTCATACCGTCACGGCGGACAAGCCCGACTTATTGGGCAATCCGAGATTTGTGTTTGAAGTGGTCACGTTGCTGGAGAATTATCTTCGCAGGAGTGACGAGGAACCTAGTGACTAACTAAAGCGGCGCAGTTTCCGGTGATTACGTCGCCCGAAAACGCCTTTCTGACAAACTTTATCGAGTCGCCCAATGTAGTGGTCAACTGATCCCGGACACGACGTTAAGTTTTTTCTCGGCCTGAGCCGGAGCCAGCAGCCATTGAACTGATGTGGTCGAATCCAGTGATGCTTCAACCGCCTTTGTACGTATCGAAAAAAACACCTACTCCAACCATCCACTGGCCCAATCAGCATAAGGAGTATCGAGAACACGCCATCGGTTGTAATCAGGGCTGCCATCGTTCCACCACACAGCTCCTCGCTCACCGAGTGCCACCTTGGCAGCGTTGACTTTTGAACGAGCTGTTTTGAGGAGATCAGGATCATCAGATGCCTTAGCCTGTTTCACTTCTCTACGTGCGCTCATGAGTTCATGCACCAGGCGCTGCCGCTCATCCTCAGAAAGTGATGGATCAGAGCACCGCCAGAGCTGCCCTTTGACAACAAAATAGCGACCATCGGGTGTCGTTGGATGCATGGGTTTTCAACGCTCCTTTCTACTATTCTTCACGCCACACCCGAAGAACTCTCCGTCAACGCTCAGGCTACCCGAACAAACCTGACCCGAGCCCGCTGCGGGCGCAGCGAAAACCACCCACGTGGCGTCAGTTCCCCGTCGTGCACGATGTCCCAGTGTTCCACCCAGTAGGCCAATGCGGCAGCAAGATCGATCATCGCCATCGCTGTTCCCGGGCAGGAACGGTCCCCCAGGCCGAACGGGAAATAGGCGCCACGCGGCCACGTTGCTGGGTCCATAAAGCGTTCCGGTCGGAACTCCAGAGGCGCATCGAACCAGCGTGGGTCCCGGTGTGTGATCCAACTGGAAACCATAACGACGTCTCCACGCTTGAACGAATGGCCGGACACTTCGATGTCAGCACTCACTTGTCGCGGAACAAGACCGTAGGCCGGCGGGTAAAGACGCAGGCATTCCTGTAGCACTGCTTTCAATAAGGGACAATTGCGCAGGTCAGCGAGCGAACGGATTGCTGTCCAGTCGATTGGTGCCAGTTCGGCCCGCAGTTGCTTGCATAATTCCGGACGCTGCGCCAACAGCAGCAGACACCAGGTCATGGTGACGCCAGTGGACTGGTGCGACGCCATCAGCAGTGTGCAGAGCTCATCACGCATCTCGACGAGGGGCCGAGGCGAATGCTTCACAACTTCGTCGACCACTCCCCGCAATTGCCCCAGTGCCCAGCGTTTGCGCGGGCAGAGCTTGCTCGGGAACCAGTGCCCCAGCGGCAGACCGGTGGACATCTCCAGCAACGCCACCCGCGACAGCAGGCGAACCGACTTGGCTATCCGGTAGGCCGCCGGCTCCAGGTCTACATCGAACAGGGCATGACCGCTGAGGGTGACGCTGAACGCTGCCATTTCCAGGTCGAGATCATACTCGCGCCCCTCCTCGATCCGGTCTGCCCACTGCGCGGCAAGGCGCCGTACATCACTGGCCTCAGGTGCCACAAGGTGTGGGCGTACCGCCTTGCGCTGTGCCTGTGCCGGCTCGCCTTCACGCATCATGAAACTGCGTCCATTCCATTGCTTGAGCATGCACAGTGCTGGCGTCCAACGGCGTAGATTGTCACGATGCTCGACCATCAGTTCGTGCACAGCTTGAGGATGGAACAAGCACCAGACACGTTGCGGGCCCATGCGCATGACGGCAACGTCCGGCTGCATTGCGTGCATTTTCTGCAGCCAGGCCAATGGGTCGCGCTGGATCTCCAGCCAGTGGCGCAAGCCCGCACGGTTATCACCGACCCAAGGCAAGTGGGCCAGTCGACGACGGATAGGGCAATTCGGATTGGCTTCGAGCATGGTTCCGCCTCGCTGCGATCCCTTGTTCAGGGCCTTATTCGGGATGAGGATATTACCCTACATAGCCTTTCTCAGAGCTCCGATATCAAGGCCGTTCCATCAAGCTTCGGGCAACCGGTTCCCAATGACTATTGGTAGGCTTTGCGGTGATCTCTCCCGAGAGCATCTGGGCGTTCGCTGCCTCGACACGATACTGGCCAGCCTTGCACTGAAAGGCTTTGCCACATCCTTTCAACGCAAGCGCAGTGCCTCAACGATCAGCGACAGTGCAGGCGAAGATTGGCGATGGCTCGCGTAGAATGTTGCCGCTGACCGAAAACTGACCCAGTAGAGGCTGTTCTGCCGACTGAAAACTGACCCAGGTGTTCAACTGCTTCTGCTCACTTTTTGAGCAGGAGAACACAGGGTGATCAGCATGGAAATGTTGGGAAAAATCCGGCGGATGTACTTCCGCGACAAGCTCTCGCTGCATCAG
>NZ_FYDI01000029.1:0-8388 GCF_900187465.1 Pseudomonas sp. Irchel 3A18 | reverse complement strand
CTGCCGTTCTTCTTGAGGTTTGCTGTAGCGCTTTATCCACGCATAGAGGCTATGCGTCGACACACCAAGACGGGCCGCTACGTCAGCGACGGGAAGCTTCTTTTCGGTCACTTGATTGACCGCTTGGGTTTTGAATTCTTCGGGATAACGCGGGTTGCTCATGGCACCTCCTGATTGGCCTCATTTTAAGGCATGGAGGTGTCTACGAAACCCGGGGCGATTCATCTGCCCTCAATCAGAGATCTATGTACTCAACCGATCTGCGCTTCTGAGCCGTCAGGATGACTTGGCTATTCGCCCAAACGACGTATAACTCTGAAACCTGCTGCTGTCCCTGCGCATAAGCATAAAATCGTGTACTCAGGCGCCTAGGTCTGGTACGCCAGTGCGCAGCGCTTGCTCCTGGCTCTATCTGCCGGTAAGGCTCGGCGCGTTCAATGAGGCGTTTTTTGAAGTACTTCTCAACAGTGCTCTGATTGGAAAGGAGATGCATGCCGCCATGATTCGGGAAAAGCACCGCTGCCAGCTCATTTTCTTGAGCGATGCTGACGGCGACATCGAAAAACGCGTTGACGATGCTATGTACCGTATGAGTAGCCAACATCTCATCCATCGGGTTGATCGCGCGAACGATCAGGCAACGCTTGGTTGGATGGAGCGCCGGGATCGATTCGAAATAGATCATGGCCATCCCCGCAAGCCGACGTTGCACAGGGTCAAACACCACCATATGCGCGTGCCGCTCCTCCTTCCACATGTCCGTGTCATCGCGCGTGCACAGGTTCGCGGCTTGTCTGGCGAAAAACGCTGCCGGATACTTTGACACGAACGCCTGCAATTCAGTGACTTCGTCGTTAGCAGGCATAGCGGTGAATTTCCCCTGCTCGCGCTTCAGCCAGTTTGCACACGTTGCGAGCACAATTGCTTGGGTATGTCTAAGTGCGACCTGCAATCTTTCACGCCCGGTTTGCAACCCAGCTAGATGAGCCTCACCCACCATTCGCTTGGCCAAGCTATCAGCCTGCTCATCGTTGAAGTTCATTACAAACGCCGGCATATGCGCCTCTAGAGCGTCCGGCAAAGTGCTGGTGAAAAGCGTGTCGAGCTGCTCCAGCCCCTCCGAGATATCAACACTGAAATCCTCCAAGGCAGCTATCTGTCCGAGGTCGGTTTCGAGCCACGATCCGATCAATGAGTCCTCACGACTCGCCGCGAACAGTGCACCTAGATGGGCCGCTACAGACTGAGGGTCACGCGACTTGTCGTATAGCCGCTTGGAACGGATGGTCTGACACGCGTCGGTGAAGTCCCTTTTTGAACAGATCATCGCGCTGATCGTCTTTGCCTGAACCAGCGCCTGCAGACTACTGCGCTCAAGGCGCTTTTCCATGCGACGAATCGAGCGCGCCCAGCGCATCGGGTAACCATCCCACAATGCCAATCCAGCCATTTGCGATTCGAAACCCAGGACATTCTTCCACTGTGACCTGACGCTGTGGCTATCAGCCTTGTAGATCATGGATATAGCCTCAACCTCCTGAGGCTGCAGCTCAGCGCCTGATGGTCCGCGCCCCATTAGCAGGCTCTCTAGCAACGGCACCAATGCGTCCATCTGTTGTTGTAGCTGCTCAGCTGACGACCACGCATGGCGAATCATGCTAGGCAGCAGGACGCCGCCCGTTTGGTTCAGGATGGCTGGTAAACGAGGCAAAAGTTTTAGGCTCTCGGCCTGAGCTAGAACTTCCCTTCGTTCGTCGTAGCGCTCGCATGCCGCGTCGTCCGGTTGCTGGTGGCGATAACCGATGTCCGTTACCACCCGATCATCAATAGCTCTAATGACACAGCTCAGGTTCTCAGTGAAAGCAGCAAAGTGGTTACGGCGGAAGGCATCGTCCAGCAGTACACGAGATGTTGAATTCAGGTCCCAGCAACAAAGCGTATGTACGCCACGTGCCTTGTAGTACCAATCCATGATCGCTTTGAATGAGTTCAATCCCTTGTTCTCGACTAAGTACTGCAAAGTGCCTAGTCCAAACCGTACCACGCGCTCCGCTTGGCACAGATGACTGAACTCTGGCATGGGCACGGCGGTGAGCAGATAGTAATACGGTTGGGCGGCCAGAGTGCCAGCACAGCGAATGATCCAGTCAACCAACTCGCGCTCTTTACGCGGTTTACGGTGCCCTTTGATTACAAGCCAAGTCTCAAGGCTCTGGACACCGATGACGGTATACGCACGCTGAAAACCCAGAACTGCCTCAGGGTAGCCATACCCATGTCGCTCAAGCACTGCCAAGTATTCCTGCAATGCTCCGGGGCGCGCCAGGTAAGTGCGACACTGCCCTATCTGCTCGAAGCTCAAGCAATATGGAGCACCGGCCAACAGCGCGATCTCGGCGAGCGGTTCGCCCTCTCCCTCTTTTTTGTTGAGCTCCAATATGAGCGTCTGGCAATGCGCTAGGTCTTCGATGCTCGCGCCCAGAGCAATCAAGTGCTCGACCAACAATGAAGAAGGCTCGCAGTAATGGTCCAGCATACGCTTGCAGTGTTGAATCTGATCAGCTGAATGGGCCTTAACCACATCCAATACAAAGGCCCAATTTGCGCTGGAAGCTCGCCAAAGCGACTCTCCAATGACCTTGTAGACGGCATCTACGCCTGCTGTGCCAGAAGCAACAATCAGTTGCAAGTTTACCTGCAGCCGATCTGGGTCTATAGCATCCAGGTCATGACGAAAGATACCCGCTACCTGCTTGCGCTTAACACCATTGGCCAGCAATAGATCAATGGCCTGTTTGAAGGTGCGAAGGGCTTCAGGGGTGATCTCGGGCGCGTGATAGCGCTCTTTCATTTGATAGTCTAGCCAGGCCAGCTCCGATTCTGTCTGCACCACATTGGTCAGCACCAGCAGATTGGCGAGTGGGCCCTTCAATCTGAAGCTGCCATAGCGAGCATAATGTTCGATCCTCGCAAAGCTCTCCACGCCGACCTTACGCACGGCCATGAACCAGCCAGCATCCAGTCTGTCGAGCTGTCTTGCGCGTTCATAGGAGAGCAGCGGCATGCCTTGTATGGCCTGATCAACGGCCGGGGTGTAGCGGTTCAAGCGACACGTCACGAGTCGGTCGTAAAAGGTCTCGTAAAGAAAGGCGCGTCCTTCGTAGGTGCGTGTTTTTGCTAACTGCCTACGCGTGTATTGCCATGTCAGCCAATGCGGGACGAAGAATATCCCCAACTTGCCATACCAGGGCCACGCCCCTGGTTTAATCAGTGACTGCGAAGCGGGTATGCCAAGCATTCGGCGGATATGAAGTGCCTGATCAGAGTCTTCGGCAAGCAGCTCGCTGACATTGTTCTGAACCCAACGCCGCGCAGCTCTTAAGGCAATCCGCTGAGTAAATCTGGAGTGAACGTCGGCACTTTCATCGTAATCGGAAATGGCCAGTCGTTTGATCGCGTCTCGCCCTTGCTCTAAGGCATGGGTACGAAATGCCCGATACTCACTTTGATCACTCATTGTCATTCCTTTTACGTGGCGGTGAGGTCGTGCAAACGAATGCGGTTGAATCAGCTTTGTGGTTGATGGGAAGACTAAAAGCGAAGCCCGTTATTAATGCTTATCACCTCGGTGATGTCGCACCTAATTCGGAAGCCGATAGCACATTTTCACGGATGGGCCAGAAGCTCCGCTAGCTGCTCAGGCCGGGGAGCCTGTTTCTCGAACTCGAGTCGGCCTTGGATAGAATCGCCATTAAACCGGTAGACCCCCCTATAATTAAGCATTCCACCCCACCCCCTGCCATGACGCGATCCGCCATGGGCACTTTTTTCACCAGTAACAACCCACACGATTTCTAACCCTTCTGCGTCCAAAAACGCCCGCATCACATCGCGATCTACAACAGCCGCACTGAACCCGGGCTCGTCAACGGACGGATCTTTAAAAAGAACTCTGCTATCTGCTGTTGCGTATGCAAGGGAGCGTCCTTCCGCCAGACGTAAATGAAGGCCACGCATAAGCGCTGGAGCGGGAACCGTAAGATTGAAGCTTTCCTCAATCGAATAGTCATGGCCTGAGCGCTCGACACGCCAGTCAGCTACCGTCGCTTGCGTGTAAATTGCTTCGTCCGAACCCATCTCGAAACTTCCATCGATGGTGTCGAATGCCGGATGCCAAGGGTACTCGCCAAGGTAGCCATTCCGAGGCATATCGTATGCCGGAAAATGATCCCGATTATCTGATGATTGGGTTAGAAACTCCGTTAAACGCTCAACATCATCGCGCGCTACCAATATCGATTTAACTTTGTGCCAGGTCATCCGATGAATCACGCGTTCGCCATCTACCATAGCTAGATGGTTACGGCCAACATTTGTGTCGAGTACGAGCCAACGTCGGCCAGCAGGGTCGATTACATCAATCTGCTGCACTGGATCAGGCACGTCTCGCGATTGATCCTCCATCCACGCGACTCGCGATTCGGGCGGATCGTCGCGCCAACGAGAAAAGTGAGGGGACCACCAGGTCGGACCTTGACGATCCGAGTCGCGTTGTTTCGTACGAGTCACAAGGATAGTCGGATCCATCTCTCGTGACCCGACTTGCCAAGGACCGCGAAAGAGCTCGGGATCGTCCTGATAGTTACCGCCTACGAGCGAGGTGTCAGAAAGACGTCCGGTCATTTCATGATAGGCGATCCATTGATATTTTTTACCGATGCGCTCGACTCGGTGCTCATTACGATCATGGCCCGCCATCTCACGGTCGAATTCGGCAAAGCGTTCCGGAGTCCATCCAAGCTCATGTGCGCGCCAAGCGACCCAATGGCGCGACCTATCACCAGCATATGTTGGATGCCCGGCTACGGCCCGCTCGTCCCACATACGGCCGCGCACAAAGCCGGCAGCACGAATACGAAACTCCTCTATCTCTCCCTCGTCCAAAAGACGCTCGAACTCGCTGATAGTCGCGTCACGCTTTTTTTCGGACGCACGCCGCGCCTCCATCAGTTTTTTAGCTTCGTCGTGAGCTTGACGAAGAAAAAGCGAGAGCCCCGTAGGCATCGAATTGGTGCGAGCTGCAATTTCAAGTACCTGCTCAAACGCTTTGGTACGCGCCGGATGAGGTTTGATCGCTTCCAAGTACCAGGCGTCGTAAATCTCACGCATGGAACGACCATGCTCCGAGCGTGGAAGTAACAGGAAGTCGCCGGCAAGATTATCGATTTTGTAGCGTGCAAAATCACCATCCTCGACTGCGGAACTGCAAATTTCATCACGCAATAAACTGCCGCCATAGTTCTGAACATACGTGCCGAGAGTTTCTTCGGCCACCGTCTCGAGCACCCTCCCTCCTGGATAAGGAGGCCGAGCGCAATCTAGCGATATGTCCGCCGGCAAAACGCCGCGACTGGCAGCAAGCTCGACGATCCCACGCGCGTGGTCGCGAACGAGCGCGTGGGTTGGTAGCTGGTCGTTAGTAAACACCGCCGCAAAGGCAACTCGCGCGAGCTCGGCAAGTCCCTCATCGCTGGAATTTCGCGTTGCTGCACCATATGCAGCAGCAAGCACGCGGTCGACAACGTAAGCGTCGTCAACATTGGAGAATTTCTCGATCATCTCGGCGGCGAGATCACGGCGATTTACCAATAGCGTTGCAAGCGCTTTGGTCGCCATATCACGGACCCAACGATGGCTGAGGCTAGTGAGCCATGCAAGCGTGATGGCGACTAATCGAGCGCGCGGCAGCTCGATTGGCTCAAGTCCATTGGCTAGGACCCACTCGATCAATGTTTCAATCGCTCCGTCGCCGTCGTCCTCCACGGCGATCTGAGTAGCGCGAATCGACCATTCAACGTCGCGCTCGTACATCGGCAACGGTTGCAGCCAACGGTCAAGATGGTCGGCATTAAAAAGATTGTCAGGTTCAGTAGCGATCGCAAGCAGCGTCTCAAGAACTGCGTCACCTCCGATTATGTCAGCGCATTCCTCAACCAGTTCGAGGGTCCGTTTGGTGAAGGCGTCCTGTCGACGCCACAGCAGACTGAGCTGAAAGGCATGAGCAAGATCCCAGCGGGCAAACTTGCCGTCGACAACGTCAATGAGTTCAACGCCGTAACGCTCTGGCAGTTGTACAGCCAATGCCTCGGCGATGCCTGCGAACCTGGAGGAACCTCTACCCACCACATAAGACGCGAGTGCCCCCCCAGTGAGGAAAGCTGGCGATGGATCGCCGTCGCCTACATGAGTATTGAGTAGCCTCTGGGCTATACGATGGTCACTTAACCGTTCGAAGGTAAAGCGAACCATTTCGTTGATCTCTTCTCCGTCACTGACTGGCTCAACCGCGATCACACCTTCGCTTTCGAGCTGGAAGAAAAGGCTTTTTTCAGCGAGACCGTTTGAATTGTGCAAACATTCGATGATTGAATTCGCGGCGTCAATTGAGAGATAGCCGGTACCCGCAACCACCATCTCTTCCGTGAGCGCCGTGAGGACCGCCTCTACACGCTTTAGCCTTGGCGCCAAGCCCATCCGCAAATTGAGCGTCTCGACCACTGCGTTGAAATAAAAATCGAAGACCTTCGACACGCCAGCCAGTCCACGCGGAAGTTCGCTTTCATTACGACGTTCAAGCATGTCACAGCAAGTACGCAGGAACAGTGGATTTTCGAACTCTGGCGCGAAATGAGGGGCTGCCATTCGAACGATGCCACGCTGGTCGAGGTAGCGACGCGCGGCTTCAGCCGCTCTTCCTGCGAAACCTGGGTGTTCCAAGCGGGGTAACGCGGTCGTATCGAGGCCGCGCACAATATAAGGGATGAAGGTAGAGCGACAGGAAACGAGGACCGCTATATGTTCAAAACGGTCGGCAACAGCGAGGAACGCGGCAAGACGCTCGGACCAAACCGCTACACCGTTACGCTCGTTGATCGCATCAATCATCACCAACGCGCGGGTGTCGGCTGCTTCGGCAGCGGAGTCAAACGCACCGAGAATTGCGTCCGGAGCAACATTTGTCAGCCCCAGTTGATCGGCGATCTGTCGCCAAGGTTCCGCGTCACTGAACGCTCCTCCAAGCATTAGGACGGCGGGAAAGCCCTGCGCAACATGATGCTCGGCGACATCGGCCAGCAAGTGTGACTTACCAACGCCCGCCTCTCCGCTCAGCAGCAGCCGGTGTGAATTAGCGAAGTTGGTCGAGGGGGTATTGATTTCCTCGACAACGCGATCGATCACTTCGCGTAAATGTTCGGCAAAATGAAGACCGTCGCGCCCACTGTCCTTACCCGCGCCGGGTTGCCGACGTAGCTCCCAGATTCCGCTCCGACAGCGGTTGAGCGTCGCAGTTGCAATCGCCAGTAAAGCGCTCCATTCCCCGAATGGAATGAGATTCGCTGGGCCAAGTGGTACGCCGCGGACTGCTGCAGATATCGCAGCCATTTGGTCGCCGAGCGCGGTGAAGTCTGTATCACATGTTCCCTCCAGTGCGGCGCCGATGCTGCGTAGCGAACGATGTCTCGCCTCGTCGAGATCATCAGCCCAACCAATGATCTTGCACGCGAAATCGGGGTCTCGTGCGAATGCAACCAACGCCTGACGAATAGGCAGTTCAATATTAAGTTCTGGCGTATAGCGACGACCGAGAGCGGCACGGCTGATCGCAAACCGGTCTTTAAACCATTCGCACCCAAAATGGGGGAGATCGAACCAATAGGTGCGACGCCCCACATACAGTGGATCATTCCGTGAAAGTCGTTCCGTAAGCTGAAAGCCGCCCCAGAGTTGGATTTCAACTATACGAGGCGCGATGGAAGCTTGACGCGCAATCACCCAGTCATCCCAGCGATCGCGTTCAGACTTGCGGCCTTCAACACGGCCATCAGACAAGTCGAAAGGTATGCATACGATGAAGGTGGCGAGTGCGGGGTGCTTGGCTACGGCGTTTTCAAAGGAGTCTTTGAGCTGCCCCGCTTCGCCGCTACCAAGCTCGAAGAAATACTTGGCCTGCCATCCAGTATCAGATCCATTGGGCTCGACGCGATAACACTCGAGTCCTGCGTCGGCACCAGCACCCTTGCGGTGGAACGGGAAGCCACCATGAGACTCGAGCGCGGCGAGTTGGCAGACGAGCTCCTCAAAACCGGCGTGCTGGCTGCCATGGTGTGCGCGGACGGCTCGGAAATCGATCATTGGGGTTGCCATCAGCGGTCCTCAAGTCAGTTACGGATCTCTACTAAGCCGCGATAGTTACGCATATTTGTTAGCGCTGATTGAAAACTGACCCACCCTGCCGATTGAAAATTGACCCAGGATGGATTGCTGATTTTTGCCCCAGCAATTGTGAATAAGCTTAGCAGCAGTGTGCCGATTCAAGACGCATCAAGC
>NZ_FYDI01000015.1:0-110356 GCF_900187465.1 Pseudomonas sp. Irchel 3A18 | reverse complement strand
TCCAGCTCGACTCCAGAACCGCTAAACACTTGCAAACTATTGATTTACAAGGCTTTTTCAGTTCCGTCTGCGCCGGAAGTGGGGCGAATTATAGAGACATTAAATCGCCCGTCAACACTTAATTTCAGAATACTGTCATAAAACTCTGCTCCCCCAATAAACACGGGGACTGTCTTAACAAGACGATCCCCGGCATTGATTATTTAAAGACTCGGGAAAGCAAACTGCGATGCCTCATGACTTGCACGCTGCGGCCAGCGCTGGGTAATGGCCTTGCGGCGAGTATAGAAACGTACGCCATCCGGGCCATAGGCATGCAGGTCGCCAAAGAGTGAACGCTTCCAGCCGCCAAAGCTGTGATAGGCAACCGGCACCGGCAGCGGAACGTTGACCCCGACCATCCCGACTTCGATTTCATCGCAGAACAAGCGTGCCGCTTCACCGTCGCGGGTGAAGATGCAGGTGCCGTTGCCGTATTCATGCTCGTTTATCAGTTGCATCGCCTGCTCAAGACTGTCGACGCGCACGATGCACAGCACCGGGCCGAAGATCTCTTCTTTATAGATGCGCATCTGCGGTGTCACGCGATCAAACAGGCAACCACCCATGAAGAAGCCTTCTTCATTGCCCGCAACGCGGATATCACGCCCATCGACAACCAGCGTTGCACCGGACTGAACACCGTCGTCTATATAGCCACTGACTTTATCGCGATGCTGCCCGGTCACCAGTGGTCCCATGTCCAGACCACAACTGGTGCCAGCACCGATCTTCAGGCTCTTGATCTGCGGAACCAGCTTGGCCACCAGCGCATCGGCAATCTGATCGCCCACACAGACCGCCACCGAAATCGCCATGCAGCGCTCGCCGCATGAACCATAGGCCGCGCCCATCAGAGCACTGACGGCGTTATCCAGATCGGCATCAGGCATCAGTACCGCGTGGTTCTTTGCTCCACCCAACGCCTGGACACGCTTGCCTCGTGCAGCGCCTTCCTTATAGATGTACTCGGCAATCGGCGTGGAGCCCACAAAACTCAGCGCCTTTACCTCCGGTGCCTCGATCAGTGCATCAACGGCCACCTTGTCGCCATGCACAACGTTGAGCACGCCATTGGGCAAACCGGCTTCGTGCAGCAACTGGGCAATCAACAAGGTAGAACTCGGATCACGCTCCGAAGGCTTGAGGATGAAGCAGTTGCCGCAGGCAATCGCCAACGGATACATCCACAGCGGCACCATGGCCGGGAAGTTGAACGGCGTGATGCCGGCAACAATCCCCAACGGCTGGAAGTCCGACCAGGCATCAATGTTCGGGCCGACATTGCGGCTGTATTCACCCTTGAGGATTTCCGGCGCGGCACAGGCGTACTCGACGTTTTCGATCCCGCGCTTCAGTTCGCCTGCCGCGTCTTCAAGGGTCTTGCCATGCTCTTCGCTGATGAGCAGGGCGATACGGGCCTCGTTCTGCTCCAGCAATTGCTTGAAGCGGAACATGACCTGGGCACGCTTGGCTGGTGGCGTGTTGCGCCAGGCCGGAAAAGCGGCCTTGGCCGAGTCGATGGCTTGTTGCACGGTTTCGCGACTGGCCAGCGCGACCTGGTGAATCGCCTGACCTGTCGACGGATTGAACACATCGGCAGTACGTCCGTTATCGGAAGTCAGCTCACCGTGGATCAAGTGTTGAATACTGCTCATGCAAATGGCTCCAGAAAACTCTCGTCCATCACCGGTATAAAGCCCCGGCAATCAGTCAATCAGGTTAAGCGCTTCACCTACGGCATCGAACAGTCGATCCAGGTCTTGCGTCTTGCAGTTGAAAGTTGGCCCGAACTGCAGGGTGTCGCCGCCAAAGCGTACATAGAATCCGGCCTGCCACAGCTTCATCGCTGCCTCGAACGGACGAACGATGGCATCGCCATCCCGTGGCGCGATCTGAATGGCGCCAGCCAGACCGTAGTTACGGATATCGATGACGTTCTTCGTGCCTTTGATGCCATGCAAAAGGCTTTCAAAGTGCGGCGCGGTTTCAGCGACCTGCTGGACCAGATTTTCACGCTGCAACAACTCCAGCGCTGCCAGACCTGCGGCACAGGCAACCGGGTGAGCGGAATAGGTGTAACCATGGGGAAATTCCACGGCATATTCCGGCGTGGCCTGATTCATGAAGGTTTGATAGATTTCGCTGCTTGCAATCACCGCGCCCATGGGAATGGCACCGTTGGTGACCTGCTTGGCAATGCACATCAGGTCTGGCGTGACGCCAAAACTGTCGGCACCGAACATGGAACCCGTGCGACCGAAACCAGTGATGACTTCATCGAAGATCAGCAGGATGTTGTGCTGATCGCAGATTTCACGCAGGCGCTTGAGATACCCCTGAGGAGGTACGATCACACCGGCCGAACCGGCCATCGGCTCAACGATGACGGCGGCAATATTCGAGGCATCATGCAATTCGATCAGTTTGAGCATTTCATCGGCCAGTACGATGCCTCCGGCCTCGGGCATCCCTTTGGAAAATGCATTGCTGGCCAGCAAGGTGTGCGGCAGGTGATCCACATCCATCAACTGGCCAAACATCTTGCGGTTACCGTTCACACCCCCGAGGCTGGTACCCGCGATATTCACGCCATGATAGCCACGAGCACGACCGATCATTTTGGTCTTGGTCGACTGGCCTTTGAGGCGCCAGTAGGCGCGGACCATTTTCACGGCGGTATCGGCGCACTCGGAACCGGAGTTGGTATAAAAAACGTGGTTCAGATTGCCCGGCGTCAGGTCGGTGATTTTTTCCGCGAGCTGGAACGACAGCGGATGGCCGAACTGAAACCCTGGTGAGTAATCCAGAACACCCAATTGCCTGGAAACCGCTTCCTGGATTTCCTTGCGGGTGTGTCCGGCGCCACAGGTCCAAAGCCCGGAAAGCCCGTCGTAGATCGTGCGTCCCTTGTCGTCAGTGAGATGGCTGCCATGTGCCGCAACGATCATTCGCGGGTCACGCTGAAAATTGCGGTTGGCGGTATAAGGCATCCAATGAGCATCTAGCTTCAATTGGGTGACTGAAGGCACATCAGACACTTCGAACGCATTCATTGCAACGAGCCTCACAAGGTGTGTTATTGGAGCAATTACAGTCAAGGTGACATGACCATAAGGTTTAAAAAACCCAACTTTTACGATCTTTAGTTAAGCGATTACTAAACAATGAGCATTCGCCGCCCCGATCCCTTGGCACAAGTCAGTGACTTCGATATCCGTCTGCTACGCATTTTCAAAAGCGTAGTCGAAGCCGGTGGTTTCTCGGCAGCAGAAAGCGTGCTCGGCATTGGCCGTTCGGCCATAAGCCAGCAAATGAGCGACCTGGAACAGCGACTTGGTTTACGCCTGTGCCAGCGAGGACGAGCCGGTTTCTCGGTGACGGATGAGGGCCGCGAGGTCTATCAGTCGTCATTGCAGTTGCTCAGCGCACTTGAGAGTTTTCGCACCGAGGTCAACGGCCTGCACCAGCACCTGCGCGGAGAGCTGAATATCGGCGTGACAGATAACCTGGTGACGCTACCGCACATGCGCATCACCAATGCCCTGTCGCAATTGAAGGAACGCGGCCCGGACGTGCATATCAACATTCGCATGCTCTCCCCCTCGGAAGTGGAGCAAGGCGTGCTCGATGGCAGCCTGCATGTCGGCGTCGTTCCGCAGACCAATGCCCTGCCCGGCCTCGAGTACCAGCCTTTATATAGCGAACGCTCCCTGCTGTACTGCGCGGTCGGCCACCCTTTGTTTAACGTGAAAGATGCAGAACTCGGAGATAAGTGCATTGCACTTCAGGAGGCCATCGCCCCCACCTTTCGCTTGCCGGTCGATATTCAGGCTCACTATCAGGCACTCAGGTGTACTGCCAGCGCTTCAGATCGCGAAGGCATGGCCTTTCTGATCCTGACCGGTCGTTATATAGGCTATCTGCCGGATCACTACGCCGATGTCTGGCTCCAGCAAGGCAGGCTGCGCACCTTGAAACCGGACTCACGGTTTTACGATCTGAGCCTGGTCTCCGTCACCCGCAAAGGCCGTCGCCCTCATTTGGTGCTGGAGAGCTTTCTGGAGAGCCTGGCTGCTACGCGATAACGCACCGAGGATGAAAAAAAGTTTGAATGGGGCTGGTCAAAAAAACCGTGGAACAGCTTATCCCCTTGAAATGGATATGCATTTAGCAAGAGAACAAAAAATAAACTGAGCAAGTGGACAGGTTTTTGCAATGTGCTTGGCTAAGACGTGACCACACCTCATTCCGAGCGCTCGACATGCAGCCTGATACCTCCGAGAACAATGACCTGCTCTACGGCCTCAATGATCGCCCCAAGCCGGTAACGGCCATACTCGCGGCTCTGCAGCATGTGCTCGCCAGTTTCGTCGGCATCATTACCCCGCCCCTGATTATCGGTTCGGCACTGGGACTGGGCGCTTACATGCCGTACCTGATCAGCATGGCCCTGATGGTTTCCGGTGTCGGGACGTTTATTCAGGCCCGTCGCCCGTTCGGCATCGGCGCTGGCATGATCTGCCTGCAAGGCACCAGCTTCGCCTTTCTCGGCGCGGTGCTGTCCGCCGGCTTTATCGTCAAGCAGCGCGGCGGCAGCCCGGAAGACATCATGGCGATGATCTTCGGCGTCTGCTTCTTCGGTGCGCTGGTGCAGATCGTGCTCAGTCGTTTCATTGGCCAGTTGCGTCGCGTCATCACGCCGCTGGTTACCGGCATTGTCATCACCCTGATCGGCATCAGCCTTATCAAGGTCGGCGTCACGGATCTGGGAGGCGGTTTCAACGCACCGGACTTCGGAGCCCCTCTCAACCTGGCGTTGGGTGTATTCGTACTCACGATCATCATTGCGCTCAACCGCTCCCGCACACCCTGGATTCGTTTGTCCGCGATCATCATCGGGCTGGCCGTGGGCAGTGTCGCCGCGTGGATGAGCGGCAAGCTGGTCCCGCAACCCATTCATGACTTGCCACTGATCAGCGTACCGGTCCCGTTCAAGTTCGGATTCAGCTTCGACTGGACAGCTTTCCTGCCCGTCGCGCTGATTTATCTGATCAGCAGCATCGAAACCGTCGGCGACCTGACCGCCAATTGCATGCTGGCCCGCCAGCCCATCAGCGGCCCGAGCTATGTGTCACGGCTAAAGGGCGGCGTACTGGGCGACGGTGTCAGCTGCATGATTGCCGCCACGTTCAGTGCCTTCCCCAACACCACCTTTGCCCAGAACAACGGCGTGATCCAGTTGACCGGTGTCGCCAGCCGCTATGTCGGCCTCTATATAGGTGTGGTGCTGTTCATGCTTGGCCTGTTCCCGACTATTGGCGCAGTGGTGCAACAGATTCCCAAGCCCGTGCTTGGCGGCGCGACCCTGGTGATGTTCGGCAGCGTCGCGGCAGCGGGTGTGCGCATTCTTGCCCAGGCACCGCTGGACCGGCGCAGCATGCTGATCATTGCCACCTCGTTCGGCGTCGGCCTGGGCATCGCAGCGCAACCTTTGCTGCTGCACCACATGCCACAACTGGTGCAGAACCTGTTCGACTCGGCAATCACCAGCGGTGGTATCACGGCCATCGTCATGTGCCTGCTGATTCCGGAGGAAAAGGCTATCGCCATCAGGGAAAACAACGAACAGCCAGCCAAAACCCTTGAACCGCAGGAATAATTTTCCTGCATGAGCGCTTGTCGGATTCACGCGGGTGCGTTATCTGTTCACCCGTTGCACCCCATGACCCTGTCCGGACCTGCACATGACCCTTGAAGTCCCAGCCCACAGCTCTCACGGCACCAAGCCTGCAAGCCGTATTCGCCAGAAAAACGAAGAAGCCATCATCAAGGCCGCCGAAGACGAATTTGCCCGTCATGGTTTCAAGGGCACCAGCATGAACACCATCGCGCTCAAGGCCGGACTGCCGAAAGCCAACCTGCATTATTACTTCACCAACAAGCTGGGGCTGTACGCCGCCGTATTGAGCAACATCATCGAGCAGTGGGACAGCACCTTCAACAACCTGACGGTGGAAGACGATCCGGCAGAAGCGCTGGCCCGCTACATTCGCGCCAAGATGGAGTTCTCCCGCCGCAACCCGCAGGCCTCGCGGATTTTCGCCATGGAAATCATCAGCGGCGGCGAGTGCATGAGCGAGTATTTCAGCCAGGACTACCGCCTCTGGTTTCAGGGTCGCGCCGCCGTTTTCCAGGCCTGGATCGATGCCGGAAAAATGGACCCGGTGGATCCGGTCAACCTGATTTTCCTGCTCTGGGGCAGCACTCAGCATTACGCCGACTTTGCCACCCAGATCTGTCGGGTAACCGGTCGTACCCGGCAAACCAGACAGGATATGGATGATGCCAGCGCCAATCTGATCCAGATCATTCTCAAAGGGTGTGGGCTTACGCCGCCGGTCTTGTAATATTCGGGCCTTGTCGTCTGCTGGAAACCTCCATGCCTTTTACCCTCACCGGTCCTTGCGAATATCGGGAAGAAATTCGCAAAAGCCGCTTCATCACCCTCGCGGCGCCCATTGCCAGCCCGGCCGAAGCACAGGCATTCATCGAGCAAAACAGCGACCTGAATGCGACACACAATTGCTGGGCCTGGAAACTGGGTGCTCAATACCGCAGCAGCGACGACGGCGAGCCCGGTGGTACGGCTGGCAGACCGATACTGGCAGCCATCGAAGCTCAGGAATTCGATCAGGTCGTGGTGCTGGTGATTCGCTGGTATGGCGGCATCCAGTTGGGCACCGGAGGACTGGCCCGGGCTTATGGCGGCGGCGCCAACAAATGCCTGCAACAGGCAGAGCGTCTGCCGCTGATCAATCGCGAGCACTTCAATCTGGAGTGCACTTTCAGCGAACTGGCGCTGGTCAAAGTACGCCTGGCCGAATGCAACGGTCTGGTAGAAGCAGAAAACTTCACCGCCAATGGCGTGGAAATGTCGATTGCCATCGGTCCGGAACACCTCACTTCGCTGCAACGGCAACTGGCGGATCTGAGCCGTGGCAGAATCATGCTGCACCCAACACACGATCAGTAAACCGACGTTCCCGGATGTTAGGCAAACTTGCCCACATCTACTGTGCATCCGGCTGTGGATAAGCTGAGCACATCAGCCTGCACGCCTTGGCAGACGTAAGGTGCAGGCAAGTGATCATTTTTTGAACAATCGTGATCCTGCTGGATAAAAACAGTGCTAAAACAGTGTCTTGACGCTTTTTAGCACCATTGGAAACTAGCGCAGAGTCCTTTATTACCCAGGTTTCGGCTTTCACACAGTTACTGTGGAACAACCTGTGGATAACAGGTGCAAGAGTCGCGCAATCGCTTGGGGTATCGCCCTCCAGGCCTGCTGTACATTTTTTGCACAAACCCGATGATCCATAATGGCACCTGTCCTGCCCAGGGACGCCCCGAACTGGTGCCAAAGCGCTTTCGGTATATTCGCCAGAGGTCTGGAAACACGCTGCACACGCCCGCCTGACAACATTCGCCACAAACCTGACTCACTGGCCAGGATTTTGCTTTATCCCCCGGCGACCCACTCCATGATCCGAGCCTGTCATGCCAAACCACGCGCCGCCCCCGCGCCTGCAACTGCGCCATATCACCAAGCAATACCCCGGCTGTCTGGCCAACGATGCTATCGACCTGAGTATCCAGCCCGGCGAAATCCACGCCTTGCTGGGTGAAAACGGTGCTGGCAAAAGCACGCTGATGAAGATTATCTACGGCGTGACCCAGCCGGATTCAGGCTCGATCATCTGGCAGGGCGAGACGCTGAGCATGCGCAACCCGGCGCAGGCCAGAGGCCTGGGGATCGGCATGGTGTTTCAGCATTTCTCCCTGTTCGAAACCCTGACCGTCGCGCAGAACATTGCCTTGGCCATGGGCCGCTCGGCAGGCACGCCCAAGCAACTGGAGCCGCGCATTCGCGAGGTGTCGCAACGCTACGGCATGGCGCTTGAGCCACAACGACTTGTCCACAGCCTGTCCATTGGTGAACGCCAGAAAGTCGAAATCATCCGCTGCCTGATGCAGGACATCCGCCTGCTGATTCTGGACGAGCCCACTTCGGTGCTCACACCTCAAGAAGCCGATGAACTTTTTGTCACCCTGCGGCGACTGGCCGGGGAAGGCTGCAGCATTCTCTTCATCAGCCACAAACTGGGCGAAGTGCGAGCCTTGTGCCACAGCGCAACGGTGCTGCGTGGCGGCAAGGTTTCCGGGCACTGCATTCCTGCGCAATGCACCGATCTGGAACTCGCGCGCCTGATGGTCGGCGATGCCCAAGGGCTGACCGCGCAATACCAGAAGGCGCGTGGATCTGCGCCTTTCCTGCGGGTCGAAAAGCTCTCCTGGCATAACCCCGATCCCTTCGGCTGTTCGCTGCAGGACCTGTACCTTGAAGTGCGCAGCGGCGAAATCGTAGGGATTGCCGGCGTCGCGGGCAACGGCCAGGACGAACTGCTTGCCTTGCTCAGCGGTGAGCACACACTGACCAGCACACAGGCCGCGACTATCTGCTTTGCCGATGACAAGGTCGGCAACCTGCGCCCGGATGCCCGTCGCAAACTCGGCCTGGCCTTTGTGCCCGCCGAACGCCTGGGCCATGGCGCGGTACCGGAACTGAGCCTGACCGACAACGCCCTGCTGACAGCCTTTCAACAAGGTCTGGTCAGCAACGGGCTGATCCAGCGCAGCAAGGTGCGGGCGCTGGCCGACGAAATCATTCGTCGCTTTGCGGTCAAGACACCCGATGCCCAGACTGCTGCGCGCAGCCTGTCGGGCGGCAATCTGCAGAAATTCATTCTGGGCCGCGAGATTCTGCAAAACCCGAAACTGCTGGTGGCCGCTCACCCGACATGGGGCGTCGATGTCGGCGCAGCGGCGGCAATTCATCGTGCCCTGATCGCCCTTCGTGATGCAGGTGCCGCGATTCTGGTGATTTCAGAAGACCTGGACGAACTGTTCCAGATCAGCGACCGACTCGCGGCCCTGAGCAGCGGCAAGCTTTCGCAACTGGTCCCCACCGGACAGACCGACGCCGTGCAGATCGGCGGCTGGATGGCGGGACAGTTCGATCATTCTCACCCCCAAGCCGTCGCGCTGGGTTAACGGAGCCAAACATGCTGCTTTCCCTGGAACCGCGCGGCCAGCAATCGCGCGCCATGTTGTGGTGTTCGCCCTTGCTGGCTGCCGCCCTGACGCTTGTCTGCGGCTCGCTGCTGTTCATCGGCCTGAAGCTCGATCCGTGGGTGACGCTGCATACCCTGCTGATCGCGCCGGTCAGTGACGGGTATGGCGTGTCGGAACTGATGGTCAAGACCTTGCCGATCCTGCTCTGCGCCCTCGGGCTGGCGGTCGCCTATCAGGCCCGTATCTGGAACATCGGCGCAGAAGGCCAATTGCTGCTGGGCGCACTGGCCGGCAGCGCAGTGGCAGTCAACGTGATCGATATGCAAAGCCGCTGGGCGCTGGTGATGATTCTGATCGCCGGCACGCTGGCTGGCGCTACATGGGCTGGCGTGACGGCCTGGCTGCGCACCCGCTTCAATGCCAATGAAATTCTCACCAGCATCATGCTCAACTACATCGCCCTGAACCTGCTTCTGTTCTTTGTTCACGGGCCACTCAAGGACCCGGCGGGCATGAACTTCCCGGAGTCGGCCACCTTTGGGGATGCCAGCCGCTTGCCGCTGCTGATGGAGGATGGCCGCGCCCATGTCGGTGTGTATTTTGCCCTGCTGGCGCTGGTGGCGGTCTGGGTCCTGCTGCAACGCAGCTTTGTCGGCTTCCAGATAAAAGTGCTCGGACTGGACAAACGGGCGGCGGGATTCGTGGGCTTTCGCGAAAAACATCTGGTCTGGCTGGCCCTGTTGATCAGTGGCGCACTGGCTGGCCTGGCGGGCGTCAGTGAAGTGACTGGCCCCATCGGCCAACTGGTTCCGCAGGTATCGCCCGGTTATGGCTATGCCGCAATCACAGTGGCCTTTCTCGGACGCCTGAACCCCATCGGCATTCTGTTTTCCAGCCTGCTGATTGCCCTGCTGTACCTGGGCGGAGAGCAAGCTCAAATGACCCTCAACCTGCCACTGGCCATTACGCAACTGTTCCAGGGGATGATGCTGTTCTTCCTGCTGGCCTGTGATGTGCTGATCCTTTATCGCCCGCGCCTGAAACTGCGCTGGGCCAAACGCCAGACGGCGCCTGTCGCGGGAGCCGCATGATGGATATCGACCTGCTGAGCAATATTTTCTACGCCATGATCCGCTGCGGCACGCCGCTGTTACTGGTGGCCCTGGGCGAATTGATCTGCGAAAAAAGCGGCGTCATCAATCTGGGGCAGGAAGGCATGATGCTGTTCGGCGCGGTGATTGGTTTCATCATCGCCCTGAGCACCGGCAACCTTTGGCTCGGCGTGCTGCTGGCTATGCTGGCGGGCATGCTGCTGTCGGCGTTGTTTGCCATTGTGGCTCTGGTATTCAATGCCAATCAGGTTGCCACGGGGCTGGCGCTGACCATTTTTGGCGTGGGCCTTTCGAGCTTTGTCGGCGCGGCCTGGGTGGGTAAACCGCTGCATGGTTTCGAGCCAGTGGCGATTCCTTTCCTCAGCGATATCCCTCTGATCGGCCGCATGCTGTTTGCCCAGGATCTGCTGGTGTATCTGTCCTTCGCGCTGTTTGCCTTGGTGGCCTGGGCACTGCTCAAAAGCCGTATCGGCCTGATCATCCAGGCCGTCGGCGAAAACCCCGATGCCGCCAGCGCCATGGGCTTGCCGGTCTTGCGGGTGCGAACTCTGGCCGTGCTGTTCGGCGGAGCAATGGCAGGGCTGGCCGGCGCTTATCTGTCGCTGGCCTACACACCGATGTGGGCCGAAAACATGAGCGCCGGCCGCGGCTGGATCGCACTGGCACTGGTGGTGTTCGCCAGTTGGCGAGTCTGGCGTCTGCTGCTGGGCGCCTACCTCTTCGGCCTCGCCAGCATCCTGCATCTGGTTGCACAAGGCATCGGCCTGGCGATCCCCTCCAACCTGCTGGCAATGCTGCCGTATGTCGCGACCATCATCGTGCTGGTGCTGCTGTCGCGTGATGCACTGAGGACCAAACTGTATGCGCCGGTTTCATTGGGGCAGCCTTGGCAGGCGGGGCATTGAGGGTGCCCCAATTTCGCGAATGAATTCGCGCCTGCGCCAAACCGGATCAACTTTAGTTACGAAGACGTCTGACAGATTATCCAAACAAAGCCTGCTGCCAATGCTCTTCACTGACAATGGCAATAGGTACACCTGTCTCTCGGAGCTCTACAGCTTTCTTGATCTTGAGCCCGTAACTGCTATGAAGCCATTGGTCATTGCCAATGCTGCCAATGACAAGAAAGTTAATCTTCTTGCTGAGAGTGCCTCCAATCAGGCCACCGCGCTCAACGACCAGTGCCTCGCAGTGTTTCCTTGGACCGTACGCCATCGTGCCGGTAAACATGAAAACGTTATTTTCCCAATTGAAAGCAGGAAGTGGATTGTTGAGCGGCAAAGTGCTCGGCGTCGAAAACTTCACCGACGAGGTCTTTTGCCCACCGCCAAATTGTTTAAGCAGACTAAAGAGTTCCTGGGACTCGTCCTCATCAAGAATTCCATCGCTCAACATATTTTCCAGTCGACGATAAAGAATGTTAACCACTGGATCGTCAAGGTGAGCGAGATTGGCCTCAATCCACTCCTTGAGAAAAAGCGCCTCCATCTGATTGATCTTGCCATCAGCACACAACCCAGCGCTGATGCCGATCAAGGCATCTACAGATCGTTGATCCATCCGGGCTGCGTTAAAAAAGCGACTGTTCTGAAACTCCTGATGCAAGTCGACCATCGACCATTTCTCCATCGTTGACTGTTGCAGTGGTCTTACTGAGGTACTTCGACTGTTCCGGTGTAAAGGTGACAATCATGCCGGTTGCCGAACATGTCAGCCTGTACTCCTTGGAGAGATCAATATCGAGGTCTTCTCCTCTCAACCCCTGCCATTGAGCCAAGTACTTCAGCGACCCGAATTTTTCGCGTTTTTTCAAGGTGTGCGAAACACCGCCTTTCCACCCCAGGATTGGCAATTGGTTTGCCTGACATTGGGCTGCCAGCTCAGCCAGTACTTCGACACGCTCACGTCCGGTTTCCCAGCACTGAATCAGCCCTTTATCGTCGCTGTCCCATATTTGGGCACGGGTGAGTCCAGCTCTGATTGGCTCAATAATCTTGCGATAGACATGAGTCGTCATACTGGCTCATTACCGTTTTCAGAGGGCGGAAACTCTGTTCCGTGACGCAGATATGCGATAACTGCACTTTGGGTCGTCTCCAGAATTCGTTCATTTTTCAGACCGGTTTTCGTGTCATTGAGGCTATACAAAGCCACTTGCGCGTAACCGTCCTTACCTCTGGAAGCACGAGAAATCTGGATGGCCCTTAACTCTGTTTTCAAGGCCGCGTCCCAATCATTGGATGCAAGCGGCGTATTGAAAATGAGTGAGCGGCTGGATAAGGAAAAACTCTTTTCGTTGAACAGGCGTTTGTAACCCTTAACCCCTGACTTGTTCTCGGGTAAAAGGCTATAACCAAGAGCGGCTGTATGCACACGATGGACTGCGAATAGCCATCCGCGGAGGAAATCGCCGTCGTAAAAGTCATCGTGGGCAACCCAATCACGCTTGGGTTTGGTGGGGCGTGTTTTTAGCGGGTTTTCTGGGGCTGGTATCGACATCGGCCTCTCCATGGCCAAGGATATCCATGCTTTTTACTGGCAGCAAAAAATGATGTCAAGATGATTGCTCTTGACCGTTCTGCACCGGCCATAACTGCAAAACAGCCCAAACCAGCTCCATCACCAGAATCCCGATCAGCAGGCTGCTGGCTCCCTGCATAAGCGCGTAGCCCTGCCACGCTGCAAACAGTAATCGTCCCGCCGCGTCATAGCGTCCGAATACCGGCTGCGGATCACGGATTCGCAGTACGGCCCACACGCAGACAATCGAGCCCAGCAAATTCGCCATCAGCATGTGCATGGGCTCGAATGCCGGTAAATCGCCGGGGAGGTTCCAGTGCAGGCTCAGGGCTGATAAAGCGCCATGCAGCACAGCAAAACTCCAGGGTGTGGCGAAAGCTGCGGTGACGATCAGGTCGTACCAGGCGCTGGCACGGACTACTTGGCGGTATTGTCGGGTTTTCCACATAAAACAGGTCCTGTCGATTGAGATACCAACAGGCTAAAGGGTGGAGTACGCTCCAGGGTCAAGCTCTCAAGGATGGAATTGCATGCGCATTGGTGAACTGGCTCACGCCACCGCCGTCAGTCGCGACACGCTGCGCTTTTACGAGCAGCGCGGCCTGATTTCCGCACAGCGCACCGGCAACGGCTATCGTCATTACCCTGTGGAGACAGTGCAACTGGTGCAATTCATCAAAGTTGCGCAGCGCTTGGGATTCAGCCTGAACGAAATAGGCAATAACGTGGCCGAACTGTGGAAGGCCCCCGCGCCGGATATCGCGATTGCTCAACTGCTTGGGGAGAAGCTGACGCTGATCGACAAGCGTATTGCGGAACTGGGCGAGCTGCGCAGCGAGCTGCAAGAGCGCCTGCGCCAAAGCTGCCCGCTGAGCCCCTGAGATATTTTCTTTTCAACTGCCAAGGAGTTTTTCATGAACGCTACCAAAACCGCTCTGATCATCGGTGCATCCCGTGGCCTGGGACTCGGGTTGGTCCAGCGCCTGAGCGAACAAGGCTGGAATGTGATCGCCACCGTTCGTGATCCGCAGAAGGTCGATAGCCTCAAGGACATCCCCGGGGTTCGCATCGAGACACTGGATATCGATGAAGTCGCGTCACTGGAAGTGCTGGTCCAGAAGCTCAAGGGCGAAGTGTTCGATGTGCTGTTCGTCAATGCTGGCGTGATCGGGCCCAAGCATCAAAGCGCAGCCCAATCCACCGCCGCCGAACTGGGACAACTGTTCCTGACCAACGCCGTTGCACCGATTCGTCTGGCAGAACGTCTGGTCGACCAGATTCGTCCGCAGACCGGCGTCCTGGCCTTCATGAGTTCGGTGCTCGGCAGCGTCGCCTGCCCGGACGGAGGCGAAATCGCCCTCTACAAGGCGAGCAAGGCGGCACTCAACTCCATGACCAACTCCTTCGTCAGCAAACTGGGCGAAAACCGCCCCACCGTCCTCTCCCTGCATCCGGGCTGGGTGAAAACCGAAATGGGCGGCGAAAGCGCCGAAATCGACGTCCTGACCAGCACCACCGGCCTGGTCAAGCAACTCAATGACTACGCCGGCAAGGGCGGGCATTACTTCATCAACTACAAGGGCGAGACGATTGTCTGGTAATCGACCCTCTGGCAAGAACTGAATGGGAGGGAGCTTGCTCGCGACAGGGGTTGATTAAAAAACGATCAAAGCACTAGAATCTCGACCCCTGCCATTAGGCAACCCTGGATCAGCAGACAGGGCAAAACTGAGCTGGCTAACCTGAACCCACTTTCAGAGGAGCCGGCCCATGCCCGCGATCCGTATCTGGTTGAAAAATCCCCTTGCCGTTTTCACTGCCAATGACCTGGACGCCCGTGGCGGTCTGGTGGTCGAAGAGGGCGTGATCGTTGAGCTGCTGGCTGCCGGTCAGCCCCCTTCCCGCCCCTGCGATCAAGTGTTCGATGCCCGGGAGCATGTGCTGCTGCCGGGGTTGATAAACACGCATCATCACTTCTATCAAACCCTGACTCGCGCCTGGGCACCGGTGGTGAATCAGCCTCTTTTTCCGTGGCTCAAGACGCTGTACCCGGTGTGGGCGCGCCTGACACCGGAAAAACTCGCTCTGGCCAGTCAGGTTGCGCTGGTGGAATTGCTGCTATCGGGCTGTACCACTGCGGCGGATCATCACTATCTGTTTCCCGATGGGTTGGAACAGGCCATCGATATTCAGGTGCAGAGCGTTCGCGAACTGGGCATGCGCGCCATGCTGACCCGAGGTTCCATGAGCCTGGGCGAGGCCGAAGGTGGGTTGCCACCGCAACAGACGGTGCAACAGGGCGAAACGATCCTGGCCGACAGTCAGCGCCTGATCGAGACTTACCACGAACGCGGCGACGGCGCACAAGTCCAGATTGCCCTGGCGCCCTGCTCGCCATTTTCGGTGACGCCGCAGATCATGGCCGAGAGCGCCGCGCTGGCCGAAAAACTCGACGTGCGCCTGCATACCCACCTGGCCGAAACCCTGGATGAAGAAGACTTCTGCCTGCAACGCTTCGGGCTGCGCACGGTGGATTATCTGGACAGCGTCGGCTGGCTCGGACCTCGCACCTGGCTGGCACACGGCATTCATTTCAACCCTGATGAAATCGCACGTCTTGGCGCGGCAGGTACCGGGATCTGTCATTGCCCCAGCTCGAACATGCGCCTGGCGTCGGGCATCTGTCCGACGCTGGACCTCATCGCCGCCGGTGCGCCACTGGGTCTTGGTGTCGACGGCTCGGCCTCCAACGATGCTTCCAACATGATCCTCGAAGCGCGACAGGCGCTCTATCTGCAACGCCTGCGCTACGGCGCGCAGGACATTACCCCGGAGCTTGTACTGGGCTGGGCAACCAAGGGCTCGGCGCAACTATTGGGACGTACCGATATTGGCGAACTGGCCGTGGGCAAACAGGCGGATCTGGCCTTGTTCAAGCTCGATGAACTGCGCTTCTCCGGCAGCCATGACCCGCTGTCGGCGCTGTTGCTGTGCGGCGCTGACAGGGCTGACCGGGTAATGATCGCGGGCCGTTGGCGAGTGATAGATGGACAGGTCGAAGGCCTGGATCTGAAGAAACTGATCGCCGATCACCGCCAGGCCGCACACCAGTTGTTGCAAGCTTTGTAGGACCGAATTCATTCGGGAAGCCGGTATTTCAAACGATGGAAATGTAGCTGAATGCACAGGCCTCTTCCCGGATAAATCCGGTCCTACAGTCCCAGGCAGGAAAGCATGATGAAGGTCGCGAACAGCACGAAATGCGTCATGCCCTCGATGGCGTTGGTTTCTCCGTCATTGAGGTTGATGGCGCAGACCAGAAGCGTGATGAAGACCATCACGGTCTGCACGGGCGTCATGGCCATCTGGAACGGCTGGCCGCTGTAAAGCGCCATCGCTTCCATCGCAGGAACCGTCAGGATCACGGTGGAGAGCGAAGCGCCCAGTGCAATGTTGACCACCGACTGCATGCGGTTGGCCAGGGCGGCGCGCAAGGCGGTCAGGATCTCCGGCGCAGCAGAAATCGCCGCCACCAGAATCGCCGTCAGCACGGGCGGCGCACCGCTGCCCTCCAGCCCAAGGTCGATGGTCTTGGACATCACTTCAGCCAACGCCCCGATCACCACCACGCCCAGCACCAGTGTCACGATGGAACGTGTCAGGTTGATCGACTCGCCCTGTTCTTCAGGCTGATCCTTGCGCCTGTTTTTCTCGGGGTAGCTGTAGCTGAAAAAGTAACTGTGCGGCCCGACCTGCATACGCAGGAACAAGGTGTACAGCACAATCATCGCGCCAATGGTGAACGCCGAATACAGCTTCCAGTCCGCCTTGGGAATGAACTCTGGCACCACCATCGACACGCCCATGGCCGTCAGGATCATCACGCTGTAGGTGCGCGCCGAATTATCGTTGTAGGCCTGTTCGCCATGCTTGAGGCCGCCCATCAGGGCCGCCAGCCCGAGGATGCCGTTGATATCCAGCATCACGGCGGCATAGATCGTGTCACGCACCAGCGTCGGAGACGGCTCGTTGCTCATCATGATTGCCAGGATCACCACTTCGACCAGCACCGCCGAAAGGGTCAGGATCATGGTGCCGTAAGGGTCACCGACTTTTTCAGCCAGTTGCTCGGCATGATGCGCCACCCGCAACGAGGCACAGACGATGAAACCCACCAGCGCCAGCCCGGCAATCAGCGCGACCGTCTGGCCATTGCCCAGCAGCACATGCTCCAGGGGATAGGCGATAAAAGTGGCGATGATCGCCAGCAACAGAAACTTTTCTTGCCTGAGTAAGGAGCCCATTACATGTCCATGCCCTTGCGACACATTGTCGCGCGACATCCTTGAAGATCAGCATTGATGAAGTGGTTGAGAGTGCGGTCTGTGACAAAAGGTTTCAAAAAGTGCCATGGCTGAGAAACAGCCTCATGCGCAAATGACTTTTGATCCCGCCGTCTCGATATGAAATAGTGCCCGCCGTTTTCTTCGTGCCGCTCTGACACGACTGTCTCCGCTACAAAGGTATTGCCCATGCGTACTTCCCCCCTTTCCCGTCTGCTGGCTTGCGGCCTGTTGGCTCTCTCGGCCAGCGTCGCTCAGGCCGCGCCCATCGATATCGATGACGGCCAACACAAGGTCCATCTGCCGGACGCGCCCAAGCGTGTGGTAGTGCTGGAGTTTTCCTTTCTCGACGGGCTGGCCTCCGTGGGCGTAACGCCGGTCGGCGCGGCCGATGATGGCGATGCCAACCGCGTGTTGCCCAAGGTGCGTAAAGCCGTAGGTGAATGGCAATCGGTCGGCCTGCGCTCGCAACCCAATATCGAAGTGATTGCCCGCCTCAAGCCGGACCTGATCATTGCCGACCTGGGTCGCCATCAGGCGCTGTACAACGACCTGGCCAGCCTGGCGCCGACATTGATGCTGCCGTCGCGTGGCGAGGATTATCAGGGCAGCCTGAAATCCGCCGAACTGATTGGCGTCGCGCTGGGCAAAGGCCCGCAGATGCAGGCGCGGATCGCAGAAAACCAGAAACACCTCAAAGAAGTCGCGGCGCAGATCCCGGCCAACACTAAGGCGCTGTTCGGGGTTGCCCGTGAAGACAGCTTCTCGGTCCATGGCCCGCACTCCTACGCGGGCAGCGTGTTGCAGGCCATCGGTCTGCAAGTCCCTGAAGTGCGCAAGAATGCGGCCCCGACCGAGTTCGTCAGCCTTGAGCAGTTGCTGGCACTGGATCCGGGCTGGCTGCTGGTCGGCCATTACCGTCGCCCCAGCCTTGTCGACACCTGGAGCAAGCAGCCGCTCTGGCAGGTGCTGGGTGCAGTGCGCAACAAGCAGGTCGCAGAAGTCGATGGCGACAGTTGGGCGCGTAATCGCGGCATCATGGCTTCCGAGCAGATCGCCGATGACGCTCTTGCCATCCTCAAGGGCGGCAAGGCCGTACTGAATCCATAAATGCGCCGCTGGCTGATGGCGGCAGTGATCGCCGTGACGTGCCTGGGCCTGTTCTGGGTGTCGCTGTTCGCGCTGTCGCCCTTCAGCATCCGACAGATCGATGCGTGGAACGGCCTGTTCACTCTCGGGCGCGAAGGCGGCAACATCGCTTACATCGTGGCGCAATTGCGGGTGCCCCGAGCGGTGTGTGCAGCACTGGTCGGTGCCTGCCTTGGTGTGGCCGGAGCCTTGATGCAGGGCATCACCCGTAACCGGCTGGCTTCGCCGTCTCTGTTTGGTGTGACGGCGGGCGCGGCTCTGGGGCTGGCGTTGTTTTCCACAGGTCTTGTCACACCGCCCTTCCCCGGTGGTGCCTTGTTGATGACGGCCATTGGCGGCGCGCTGGCGTGGATCACAGTCTTCAGCCTTGGCGGCGCCTGGTCGCCTGCCACGGCTCAGGGCCGACTGGTACTGGCCGGCGTGGCAGTGGCTGCACTGTGTGCGGCACTGACCCGTCTGACCGTGATTCTGGTGGAAGCCCAGGCGCAAAGTGTCCTCAACTGGCTGGCCGGCTCACTGGCCAATGTGGGCGCAGAACAATTGCAGTTGCTCTGGCCTTGCACTTTGATCGGCCTGGTACTGGCAGTTGCCTGTGCGCCACGCCTGAACCTCATCAACCTGGGCGAAGATGCCGCACGCTCCCTGGGCGTACGGATCGGCGCGCTGCGTTTTCTGGTGTTCGTTGTCAGCCTGTTGCTGGTCGGCGCCAGTGTCTGTGCCGTGGGACCGATTGCTTTTGTCGGCCTGATTGCGCCCAACATCGCCCGCCAATGGCTGGGTAATGACTACCGCTGGCTGATCCCCATCAGCGCCGGTCTGGGTGCAGCGATTGTGCTGGCCTCCGACCTGATCAGCCGCGCCGTGGCTTTTCCGGTGGAGACGCCAGCCGGTGTCGTCACTGCGCTGATTGGCGCTCCGTTCTTTCTGTTTCTGGCAAGGCGCACGCTATGAATCAGCCACGTTCGAGATTACTGATTCTGTTCGTGCTGTTACTGCTGGCGCTGCTGCTCAGCCTGAGTGCCGGCACGGTCTGGCTGACACCCGGAGCGGTGCTCGATCACCTGATCGCCCACGACAGCAAAGACTTCGAGGTCTGGAACCATCGCCTGCCACGCGGCCTGATCGCGACTCTGACCGGCAGCGCCTTCGGGCTGGCCGGTGCCATCGTGCAAGGTGTGATCCGCAACCCGCTGGCCTCGCCGGAAATCCTCGGCGTCACTCAGGGTGCCGGGCTGGCACTGACCATCGCGATCATCGGCTTACCGCAGTTGCCGGTGGTCTGGCTGCCTTTGGTGGCGTGCCTCGGCGGTGCGGCCGGTGCATTACTGTTGGCGCTGTACAACACTGGCGTGCAGTTTTCCGGTGTCCGTTTCGCGCTGTCCGGGGTGGCGATTGCGGTCACGTTGTCGAGCATCACCGAGTTTCTGATCCTGTCCAATCCGCTGGATATCAACACCGCGCTGCTGGCCCTGACCGGCAGTTTGTGGAGTCGCAACTGGCATCATGTCTGGCTGACACTGCCGTTTCTGATATTGATCCCGGCCTGTCTATTGCTGGCCAAGCCCTTGAACCTGATCGGCCTGGGTGACGAAGCCGCACAAAGCCTCGGCACCGGTTTGAAGCGCATCCGCTGGCTGACCATGGGTGGCGCAGTGCTGCTGACCAGCGCGGGCGTGGGCATCATCGGGCCGGTGGGTTTTGTCGGTCTGGTCGCACCGCACATGGCCCGGCGTCTGGTGGGCGGTCATCATCAATACCTGTTACCTGCTTCGATGCTGCTGGGCTCGCTGTTGCTGGTGCTGGCCGACACCCTGGGACGCACGCTGATCGCACCCAGCGAGATTCCTGCCGGTATCCTCACGGCGGTGATCGGTGCCCCGTATTTCCTCTGGCTGCTGGCACGATTCAAAGGTTGATTCCATGAGCATTCTCCAGGCACAGCAACTCGACATCGGCTACGGCGATACCCGTATCGTGCAGGCGCTGTCGTTCAGTCCGCCGCCGGGCAAGGTCACGGCATTGATCGGCCCCAACGGCTGCGGCAAGTCCACCTTGCTCAAGGCGTTCGCCAGGATTCTTACCCCGCAATCGGGCACGCTGAGCCTTGACGGTCAGGCCTATGCGCAGCTTTCGCCACGCGAGCTAGCGCGCAAGATTGCCTTTCTGCCGCAGGTGCTGCCAATTCCCGAAGGCGTCAGCGTGCGGCAACTCGTGGCTTACGGGCGCAGCCCCCATAACAGCCTGTGGGGACGTTTGAGCGGTGCCGACCGCAGCAGTGTCGATCAGGCCCTGCAACGCATGGAGCTGGAAGCACTGGCCGAGCGACCTCTTTCCGACCTGTCCGGCGGGCAGCGCCAGCGGGCCTGGCTGGCGATGGTCCTGGCGCAGGATGCCGCCATCGTTCTGCTGGATGAACCCACCACTTATCTGGACATCAGCCATCAGGTCGAGCTGCTGGACCTGATGCGCCAGCTCAGCGCCGAGGGCAAGACGGTCATCACCGTGTTGCACGACATCAACCAGGCCTGCCGCTATGCCGACCATCTGGCGGTGATGCAGGCGGGACGTCTGGTGGCCAGTGGAACGCCCGACGAAGTGCTGGATGCCGAGCTGGTGAGCCGGGTTTTCGATGTGCAGGTGCAGATCATGCGTGAACCGGTGGCAGGCACGCCGATGTGCATTGTCGAGCGCAGCACGCGCTGCACCAGTTAGAAGCGCGGCAAGCGCTTCTGCACCTTCGGGCTGCATGCCTTGACAGGCCTTGAGGCCGGGAAACGGCAGCCCGTCACAAGTTGTCTTTGTGGTCAGTTTTTTGCATTGGCTGGAGGCATACCCCGCTTAGTCGGTCATGCCAACAAGATTGCAAGGAGCTAGACCCGATGCACCTCTCCAACCCACGTCGTCCTCTAAAAAAACTGCTGTGTGCCATGGCTGCCGTTGTCGGCCTGGGTTCCAGTCTGCTCGCTTCGGCTGCCGATCCCCTGAAAGTCGGCTTCGTCTACATCGGCCCCATCGGCGACCACGGCTGGACCTATCAACACGAGCAGGGCCGCAAGGCGATGGTCGCGGCGCTGGGCAACAAGGTCAGTAGCAGTTACGTCGAGAACGTGCCGGAAGGTGCAGACGCCGAGCGCGTGATTCGCAATATGGCCAAAGGTGGCTTCGACCTGATTTTCAGCACCTCTTTCGGCTACATGAACCCGACGCTGAAGGTTGCCAAGCAGTTCCCGAACGTGAAGTTCGAGCATGCCACCGGCTACAAGCAGGACAAGAACATGGGCACTTATCTGGCCCGCACCTATGAAGGTCGTTATGTCGGCGGCTTCCTCGCGGCGAAGATGACCAAGACCAAGAAGATCGGTTATGTCGCCTCGTTCCCGATCCCGGAAGTCCTGCGCGATATCGACGCCATCCAACTGGCACTGAACAAGTACAACCCCGGTACTGAAATCAAGGTGGTGTGGGTCAACTCCTGGTTCGATCCGGGCAAGGAAGCGGATGCCGCCAACGCGCTGATCGATCAGGGCGTGGACGTGGTGTTCCAGCACACCGACAGCCCGGCACCGATCCAGACCGCCGAGCGCCGTGGTGTCTACGCGGTTGGCTATGCTTCGGACATGGCGCACTTCGGGCCGAAGGCGGTCCTGACGTCCATCGTCAACAACTGGGGCCCACATTACATCCAGGCTACCGAAGGCGTGATTGCCGGCACCTGGAAACCTCAGGACTACTGGGGCGGCCTGAAGGAAGGCACGGTTGAACTGCCGATCAGCGATATCGTTCCGGCTGACGTGAAAGCCGAAGCCCAGAAGATCATCGCCAGCATCGAGAGCGGCGAATTCCATCCATTTACCGGCCCGATCAAGGACCAGACAGGCGCAGTGAAGATCCCAGAAGGCAAGGTCGCCACCAATGCCGAGCTGGCCTCGATGAACTACTACGTTGAAGGCATTACGGCAGAACTGCCCAAGTAATCTGCATGCGAGCAGGCCGGCATACGTCCGCCTGCTCGCCTCCTTCATGTTGCACCACGAACACTCAGGAATGGTTCATGAACCCGCTTCCCATCATCGACATCGCTCCGCTCTACACGCCTGACGAACACGCCTGGCAAGCCGTTGCCAGCCAGATCGATCAGGCCTGCCGCGAGTGGGGCTTTTTCTACATCAAGGGCCACCCGATCACGGCCCAGCGTATCGAACAGGTACTGAGCACCGGTAAGCAACTCTTTGCTCTGCCCCAGGCTGAAAAACTCAAGATCGATATCACCCAAAGCTCGCATCACCGCGGCTATGGCGCCATTGCCACCGAGCAACTGGATCCGACCCTGCCCAGCGACCTCAAGGAAACCTTCGACATGGGCCTGCACATGGATGCAGCCCATCCCGATGTGCTGGCCGGCAAACCCTTGCGCGGACCGAATCGCCACCCGGACATACCGGGCTGGGAAAGCCTGATGGAGCAACATTATCTGGATATGCAGGCCCTGGCCCAGACGCTGCTGCGGGCCATGACCCTGGCCCTGGGTATCGAACCTGACTTTTTCGATCAGCGCTTCAAGGATCCGGTCAGTGTCTTTCGCATGATCCATTACCCGCCACGCCATACCGCAACCTCCACCGAACAGCAGGGTGCCGGAGCCCATACCGATTACGGCTGCATCACGCTGTTGTATCAGGATGCCGCCGGTGGGCTGCAGGTCCGTGACGTGCGCGGCCAATGGATCGACGCACCGCCCCTTGAAGGCACGTTTGTGGTCAACATCGGCGACATGATGGCGCGCTGGAGCAACGACCGTTATGTGTCCACCCCACACCGGGTCATCAGCCCGCTGGGTGTCGACCGCTACTCCATGCCCTTCTTCGCGGAACCGCATCCGGACACCCGTATCGAATGCCTGCCAGGTTGCCAGAGCGAAGCCAGCCCCGCACGCTACCCTGTCACCACCTGCGCGGAGTTTCTGCTGTCACGCTTTGCCGACACCTATGCGTATCGGCGCGAGCAGGAGGCCATTACCTGAACTAGCGGTCAGGTTTTACCCTGCCGGTGCGCTGCATCTGTAGAATGCCGCCATCTGCACCTGATGAGAAAAGAACATGTACGACTGGTTGAACGCCCTGCCCAAGGCAGAATTGCACCTGCATCTGGAAGGCTCCCTGGAGCCTGAGTTGCTGTTCGCTCTGGCCGAGCGCAACAAAATCGCACTGCCCTGGAACGACGTCGAGGCCTTGCGCGGGGCTTATGCCTTCAACAATCTGCAAGAGTTTCTGGACCTCTACTATCAGGGCGCGGACGTGCTGCGCACCGAGCAGGATTTCTACGACCTGACCTGGGCTTACCTGCAACGCTGCAAGGCGCAGAACGTCATCCATACCGAACCCTTCTTCGATCCACAGACCCACACCGACCGGGGCATCCCGTTTGAAGTGGTACTGGCAGGCATCACCGGAGCCCTCAAGGATGGCCAGTCGCAACTGGGCGTCAGCAGCGGCCTGATCCTGAGCTTCCTGCGTCACCTGAGCGAAGAAGAAGCCGAGAAAACCCTGGATCAGGCACTGCCGTTCCGTGATGCATTCGTGGCCGTGGGCCTGGACAGCTCGGAAATGGGCCACCCGCCCAGCAAATTCAAGCGTGTTTTCGACCGCGCCCGCAACGAAGGCTTCCTGACCGTGGCCCATGCCGGTGAAGAAGGTCCGCCCGAGTACATCTGGGAAGCACTGGATCTGCTGAAGATCCAGCGAATCGATCATGGTGTACGCGCCATCGAAGACGAGCGCCTGATGCAGCGGATCATCGACGAACAGATTCCGCTGACCGTCTGCCCGTTGTCCAACACCAAGCTGTGCGTGTTCGACCATATGTCCCAACACAACATTCTCGACATGCTGGAGCGTGGCGTGAAGGTCACCGTGAACTCCGATGACCCGGCCTACTTCGGCGGTTATGTCACCGAAAACTTCCACGCGCTGCACACCCATCTGGGCATGACTCAGGATCAAGCAAAACGTCTGGCGCAAAACAGTCTGGATGCGCGTCTGGTCAAACCGTAATCAACGGCATCGCGGGCAGGCGCGCAAGGCGCTGCCCGCCATTGCGCAGCATCAGGCCGCCGAGGCTATCTTGCCGATTTCACGCTGCCCGTTGGACGAAACCTGCAACGTGCTGGACTCCTCGGTGGGGCGCAACCATCCCATCTGAATGAACAACTGCAAAAGCCCTGCACCCAGCGCGCCGCCAAGATGCGGGCTGCGCTCGCTCCAGTCCGGGCAGACACAGACCGTCTCCCGTTGTCGCAATGCCAGCGCCGGAACATAGATGCCTCGCTCGGCGAACTTGGCCATTCCCTTGCTGGTCACCTCGACCCGCTGCTCCATCTGCTCGATCCAGCCGGCCCCCAGCAAACGCTGGTAAAGCTCGGCGGCCATTTCCCCTCCCAGGTGATCGGAACAGATACGTGCGCGACGTATGGGCAACGGCGGCATGGGTTGCGCCACATTGCGGCTGATCTGGTCGGCACTGACCATCGAGGCATTGGCCAGCGCCTCCACGGCGGCCCCGATTTCAGGCGCTGCCAACCGGAAGAAACGTGTGCGCCCACGTGCCTCCTGTTTCAACAGTCCGCCACTGGCCAGTCGCGCCAGATGCGCACCTGCCGAAGACGTCGAGAGCCCCGCCATTAATGCCAACTCGTTGGCAGGACGAGCGGTACCATCCATCAATGCCCAAATCATTGCGCTACGCTTGGGGTCGGCCAGCAGTGTCGCAATCTGACTGATGCAAGGTGCATATTCCATGTATTCACTCCCTGTTGAAACATTCGTCTATAGCGATGGCATATTGATAACAATCCCGCTCCCGTAAAGTTGAAACGTGGATCCAACCTGAAATGACAAGTATAAACTCTATGACCTGCAACCCGATCAGGTAAAAGTTACATTAACCCGATCAACACCAGACATATTTGTAACGCAACGCCCGAAGTTTGCAGGACCTTCCCGAAGATGAAAACCCTAATATTTCCGTGGAGACGTCGCAATTCAAAGCCTTCCGTTCTCCGGCCTCCAGAGCACATCGCAAAAAACCGCAAGCCCTTGGTACCAAGGCAACGGAAACACTCCATCGCAGTCGTTTGCAATGCCTGTCCTTATGTTGGCACTTTGAAATTGAAAACTGTATTTACCTCTTATATTTTCCGAAGTATCCGTCAGTCTTTTCCTAAAATTCTTTAGTCTTTCAAACAACTAACGACTTGCGAGTGCAGAATGTCGCGTACATCGAGTACGAAGCATTTCGAGCAACAGATTTACCGGCTTGTTCAGTTGTACTCGATGAGCACATAACAGATTCAGCGGCACGGCTTCGCCGCGCAAATGCGGCATCAATACTTTAAGGCGTCCGGCATGGACATCGGCGGCGATATCCAGCCATGAGCGGTAAGCCACTCCCGCCCCCGCCAAGGCCCAGCGACGCACAACGTCACCATCGGGGCTGAAGCGGTTGCCGCCCACGGTCAGGCTCACTTCTCGCCTGCCATCGTGAAAGGTCCAGTGATCGTGAATCCGGTCACCGAGCATGAGCAACAGGCAATTATGCTGCGCTAGCTCGCCCACATGCTGCGGTTCGCCATGGCGAGCCAGGTAATCGGGAGACGCACACAACACCCGACGATTGTCAGGCGCCACAGGCCGAGCCACCAGACTCGAATCCCCAGGTTCGCCATAACGCAGGGCCACATCCACAGGTTGGCGAAACAGATCGTCGACCCGGTCGCCCACCAGCAGGCGTACGGACAATTGCGGGTGTTGCTGCTGAAACTCATCGAGCCAGGGCAGCAGGACATTGCGACCGAAATCCGAAGGTGCCGAGAGTTGCAGGACGCCATTGCAGCTTTCCTGATTGCTGGCCAGCAGGCGTCGACCGTCTTCCAGGCTGCCAAGGGCTGCACGGGCATATTCCAGAAAGCCTTCACCGTCGGCGGTCAGGCGCAAACTGCGCGTGGAACGTGCCAACAGGCGCACGCCAAGCTGCTGCTCGATGCGCTTGAGTGCCGCACTGGCCACTGCCGCCGACATGTCCATGCTCCGTGCCGCCGCAGACAGACTGCCCAGATCAGCCGCCCGCACAAACAACTGCAAATCATCGAAACGCAGCATTCCAGCCCCGGATTATCAAAATAATATTGAAAGAGAGTACCGTTTTAGCGGCTTTTATCTTTAATGGAAATGGCGAATCATCTGCTCATCAACTTTCCCGTCTCAAGGAGCCTTGCATGAAAGCCATCGCCTATTACCAGTCACTGCCCATCAGCGACCTCAATGCGTTACAGGACATCGAGCTGCCAGAGCCGGTTGCGGGTGCTCGCGATGTATTGGTGGAGGTCAAAGCGATTTCCGTGAACCCCGTGGATACCAAGGTTCGGCAGAACGTCCAGCCCGAAGCCGGCGCTGCCAAGGTTCTGGGTTGGGATGTGGCGGGCGTGGTGAAAGCGGTCGGCAGCGAAGTGACGCTGTTCCAGCCAGGCGACAAGGTGTTCTACGCCGGCTCGCTGACACGGCCCGGCGCCAACAGCGAATTGCATGTGGTGGATGAGCGAATCGTCGGACACATGCCCAAGTCCCTGAGCTTTGCCCACGCGGCGGCTCTGCCCCTGACGGCGATTACTGCCTGGGAATTGCTGTTTGAACGTTTGCAGATCGCAGAGGGCCAGGCTGATAAAGAGCAGAGCCTGTTGATCGTCGGCGCAGCGGGCGGTGTCGGCTCGATCCTGACGCAACTGGCTCGCCAACTGACTTCACTGAAAGTCATCGGCACCGCTTCGCGCCCGGAAACCAACGCATGGGTGCGCGACCTGGGCGCTCATGAAGTTATCGATCACAGCAAGCCGCTAAGCGAAGAACTCAAGCGCATCGGCCAGAATCAGGTGACTCACGTCGCCAGCCTGACCCAGACCGATCTGCATCTGGACCAGTTGGTGGAGTCGCTCCAGCCGCAAGGCAAACTGGGCTTGATCGATGATCCCAAGGCGCTGGATATTTCCAAGCTCAAGCGCAAGAGCCTGTCGCTGCACTGGGAGTTCATGTACACCCGCTCGATGTTCGAGACACCGGACATGATCGAACAGCACAACCTGCTCAACCGGGTCGCCGAACTGATCGACGCCGGAACCCTGAAAACCACGTTCGGGGAACACTTCGGCACCATCAACGCCGAAAACCTGCGTCGCGCCCATGAGCTGCTGGAAAGCGGCAAGGCCAAGGGCAAGATCGTGCTTGAAGGGTTCTGATAACAGGAGCGAATTCATTCGCGAATGAATTCGCTCCTGCCTGGATGCAGAATTAGCCAGACAGGGCCTGCGAATCACGGCGCGCCTGCACGCGTCGGGTATACAGCGCAACCACCGTTGCAAGCACACCACACAAGCTGATCACGACCGCCATAGGCGTTGCCGTGCCGTCATGCAGTACACCCACCAGACTCGCCGCGCCCGCTGCGACACTGAATTGCAAGCATCCCATCAGCGCCGACGCACTACCGGCCCGCGCCCACTGACCATTCATGGCGCAAGCCGAAGCATTGGGGATGATGCAGCCCAGGCTGGCAATGCAGATGAACAGCGGGACCAGCAACGGCCAGAGCTGTTCGGTGCGCAGGCTGGCAATGCCCAGCAGTGTCAGGGCTGCCGCCAGATAGACCCAGATGGTACGCAGCAACAGGAAAGCCGGGCTGCGCTTGCGCAACAGACGTGCATTGACCTGAGCCACCAGAATGAACGCCGCCGCATTCATGCCGAACAGCCAGCCGTAATGCTCGGCTGGGACGCCATACAACTTGATGAACACGAAAGGCGAACCGGCGATGTAGGAGAACATCCCGGCCATGACAATACCGCCGGTCAGGGCATGGCCGATGAAGACCCGGTCCTTGAGCAAGTTGCCGTACTGCTTCAACGCGCCACGCAGCGGCTGACGCGGAACACTGGCTGGCATGCTTTCCGGCAAACCCATGGCCACGGCCGCAAGGCACAGCGCACTGAAGATCGTCAGGCACAGGAAGATCGATTGCCAGCCAGCGACATTGACCAGCACGCCCCCCAGCATCGGCGCCAGAATCGGCGCAAGCCCCATGACCAGCATCAACTGCGAGAAGACCTTGGCCGACTCCACGGCATTGCATTTGTCACTGACAATGGCCCGCGCCAGCACCATACCGGCACAACCACCGAGGGCCTGAACGAAACGCGCTCCGATCAGCCAGTCCAGGTTCGGCGCGAAGGTGCAGGCCAGCGAAGCCAGCGTGAAGAGCGTGACACCGACCAGCAACGGAATCCGCCGACCAAAACGGTCTGCCACAGGTCCATAGGCCAGTTGCCCGATAGACAGGCCCAGGAAATAGGCTGCCAGGGTCAACTGCACGTGCTTTTCGTCGGTTCCGAAATACGCCGCCATGGCGGGGAAACCGGGAAGATAGAAGTCGATGGCCAACGGGCCAAAGGCGCTCAAGGCACCAAGAATGAGAATGGTCTTGAAATTCATTGGGGGTCCAGACGTGTGCAAGGCAGCTGGTTAGTCTAACCGGCTTGCCTTGCCCATAACGCCGGACAGGGAAAAATTAATTCAGGACTTTTCAACCATCAGGCTGTGCCTGATACCCCTCTTCGCCGATCAGTTCGATGAGCCGCTCTGTGGATAACGCACTTTGCACACGCACTTGCGAACTGGCCAGGTCGACCTGTACCTCGGCGGACGGATCATCGTTCTTGATGACCAGAGTCACTGCACGGACACAATGCCCGCACGTCATGCCTTGTACCTTCAATAACTGCATGCCGATGCTCCTTGAGTGATGGATGCGAGGCATCTTCAACCTTGTCATCGTGGCAAGGTCAAGTTTCTGTTTTTCCTGCCGGGCTGGTATTAGTTGCAGGGCTGGGCCAAGCTTCGTCATCGACGTCTACAGCAGGAGTATCAGCCATGCGCTGGTCAGTATTGAGCCTCTTCGGCATTCTCGGTCTCTTGGCCGCTTCCCCCGGCGTTCAAGCCGCTCAGGACTACGGCATCCTGATTATTTCCCGAGAGCGCCTGGAAGTCGCGACTTCCTGCGAAATCGGCATCTATATTCAGGACCAACTGGCCGGCCGTCTGTTCCAGGAAGACTCCGTGTCCTTCAACCTGCCACCGGGCGAGGTTTCGGTGCGCCTGCGCAGGCTGCCAGGCAACGTGGTCGGCTGCGCAGCCGGAATGGAGGCCCAGAGCAGCACCAAGATCAGGCTGCGCGCCGGGGATATTCTCAAGTACCGCATCGCCACCGACCTGAACGGCATGTACCTGAAGAAAGCCGACCTGAACTATTGATTCGCGCTTGACCTTGCCCATGTGGCAAGGTTGACCCTTGCAGGCATCAAGCCTTCAGGGAGTGAAAAGATGCAAGAACCCACCACCTTCGACCTGCCGATCACCGGCATGACTTGCGCAAGCTGCGCAGGTCGGGTCGAGCGTGCCCTGGCCAAAGTGCCCGGGGTTACCAGTGTCACGGTCAACCTGGCCAGTGAACGCGCCCATGTACAAACCGGGAACGGAACCGACCCGCAGACGTTGATCGACGCCGTGAGCCAGGCAGGCTATGGCGCGACACTGCTGCAGAACGAGCAGGCCGATGCCGCCAGCAGGATCCGCCAACTGAACCGCGAACGCTGGGCCTTGGTACTGGCGCTGGCCCTGGCCTTGCCGCTGGTCATGCCCATGTTGCTGGGCCCTTTTGGCGTGCAGTGGATGTTGCCCGCCTGGGTGCAAGTCGCGCTGGCCACGCCGGTGCAATTCATCCTCGGCGCACGCTTTTACGTCGCAGCCTGGAAAGCGGTGCGGGCAGGCGCCGGAAACATGGACCTGCTGGTTGCCATCGGCACCAGTGCAGGATACGGCCTGAGCCTCTATCAATGGATCACCGCCACGCCCGGCAAGATGCCGCATCTGTATTTCGAGGCCTCGGCCGTGGTCATCGCGCTGGTGCTGCTGGGCAAATACCTGGAAAGCCGCGCCAAGCGCCAGACCGCCAGCGCTATCCGCGCCCTGGAAGCATTGCGTCCGGAGCGCGCACTGCAAGTGATCGACGGGCAGGAGCACGATGTCGCCATCAGCGCCTTGCGCCTCGATGATCTGGTGCTGGTCAAACCCGGTGAGCGCTTCCCGGTGGACGGGCAGGTCGTGGAAGGTCGCAGTCATGCCGATGAAGCCCTGATCAGTGGTGAGAGCCTGCCGGTGGCCAAACAGCCCGGCGACAACGTCACCGGCGGCGCCATCAACGGCGAAGGCAGGTTACTGATCAGGACCACAGCCCTGGGCACCCAGACGGTACTGGCGCGCATCATCAAGCTGGTCGAGGACGCTCAGGCAGGCAAGGCGCCGATCCAGAGGCTGGTGGATAAAGTCAGCCAGGTGTTCGTGCCTGCCGTGCTGGTCATCGCGCTTTTTACCCTGACAGGCTGGATGCTGACCGGTGCCTCGCTGGAAGTCGCCTTGATCAATGCAGTGGCGGTGCTGGTCATCGCCTGCCCTTGCGCCCTTGGCCTGGCAACACCCGCCGCGATCATGGCCGGAACGGGCGTGGCGGCGCGCTACGGCATTCTGATCAAGGACGCCGAAGCACTGGAGCGCGCCCATGAAGTGGACGTCGTGGTGTTCGACAAGACCGGCACACTGACCTGCGGCACACCCCGTATCACCAACATGATTGCCGTGAAAGGCAACGAAGAACAGTTGCTGGAAAGGGCAGGCGCCCTGCAACGCGGCAGTGAGCATCCGCTGGCCAAGGCGGTGCTGGATGTGTGTCGTGAGTGGCAACTGAAGCTGGACAGCACCGAACACAGCCAGGCCCTCACCGGGCGCGGCATCGCCGGAGACGTCGAAGGGCATCAACTGGCCCTGGGCAACCGGCGTCTGCTGGAAGAAAACAACTTGCAGATGGGCGAACTGGCCGAGTCCGCCAGAACCTGGGAGGCCGAAGGCAGAACCCTGTCCTGGCTGATCGAACTGGGACCTCAACCGGTAGTGCTGGGCATGTTCGCGTTTGGCGACACCCTCAAGCCCGACGCGGAACAGGCCATGCAGCAACTGAGCGCACGAGGCATCAGTTGCCACTTGTTGACCGGCGACAATCCCGGCAGCGCCAGAGCGGTTGCAGAGGCGCTGGGTATCCGCAATGTACACGCTGAAGTGCTGCCCGACGAAAAAGCCTCGATCGTTGAAGTCCTGAAAAGGGACCATGTAGTGGCCATGGTCGGTGACGGCATCAACGATGCACCTGCCCTGGCGGCTGCCGATATTGGTATCGCCATGGGCGGCGGCACTGATGTGGCGATGCATGCCGCCGGGATCACCCTGATGCGCGGCGATCCGCGCCTGGTGCCCGCAGCACTGGAGATCAGCCGCAAGACCTACGCCAAGATCCGCCAGAACCTGTTCTGGGCCTTTGTCTACAACCTGATCGGTATTCCGCTCGCGGCCCTGGGTTATCTCAACCCGGTGCTGGCAGGAGCCGCCATGGCCTTGTCCAGTGTCAGCGTGGTGAGCAACGCGCTGCTGTTGAAGACCTGGAAACCGGATGACGTGGGAGACGCGCAATGAACATCGGTCAGGCGGCCAGCAAAAGCGGCTTGAGCGCAAAGATGATTCGCTACTACGAGTCCATCGGGCTGCTGCAGGCTGCCAGTCGCAGCGACAGCGGCTACCGGCTGTATCGCTCCGAAGACTTGCACACACTGGCGTTCATCAAGCGCTCGCGGGATCTGGGCTTTTCACTGGAAGAGGTCGGCAAGTTGCTGACGCTCTGGCAGGACCGTCAGCGTGCAAGTAGCGATGTGAAGGCGCTGGCTCATAAACACATCGCCGACCTGAATCAGAAGATCGAAGAACTGGCGAGCCTGCGCGATACTCTGCAGGAGCTGGTGGAACACTGCCACGGCGACGACCGCCCCGATTGCCCGATCCTCAGGGACCTGGCTTCGGGGGGTTGCTGCACCTGAACGATACAACCCTTCGCGAATGAATTCGCTCCTGCACGGCGCCGCAGGAGCGAAATCAAACTACTGCATCCAGGGCGGAGGCGGTTCTTCGTTGGGTTTGCCCGGTGGCGCATCGTCAGCGGCACGGGCGGCCTGACGACGGGCTTCATCCAGACGCGCCGCTTCGATCTCGCGCAGCACACCCCTGACGTCAGCCGCCTCCTCCTCATCCTCGAACTGGCCTGTGAGCACCGTAGACGGTGACAGCGTACCGGCTTCGTAATACGACCACATTTCCTTGGCGTAACGAGTCGCCTTGAGCTCAGGCGCAAAGCGGCCAAAGTAGGAAGCCATGTTGCCCACATCCCGCTCCAGCATGCTGAAGGCGTGGTTGTTGCCAGCCGCATCCACCGCCTGAGGCAAGTCGATGATAACCGGCCCGCTTGGCCCCAGCAGCACGTTGAACTCGGACAGGTCACCGTGCACCAGACCGGCACACAGCATCAGCACGATCTGCTCGATCAGGAAAGCGTGGTATTCCCGCGCCTGATCCGGCTCCAGCACCACATCGTTCAGACGTGGCGCTGCATCGCCGTACTCGTCGGCAACCAGCTCCATGAGCAGCACGCCTTCCAGAAAGTCGAAAGGCTTGGGAACCCTGACGCCGGCACTGGCCAGACGGAACAAGGCTGCCACTTCGGCGTTCTGCCATGCGTCTTCGGTTTCCTTGCGACCGAACTTGGACCCCTTGGCCATGGCCCGGGCCTGTCGGCTGTTGCGTACCTTGCGGCCTTCCTGATACTCGGCCGCCTGACGGAAACTGCGTTTGTTTGCCTCCTTGTAAACCTTGGCACACCGCAGCTCCTTGCCACAGCGCACCACATAAACAGCTGCCTCTTTCCCACTCATGAGAGGGCGCAGCACCTCGTCGACCAGACCGTCTTCGATCAGGGGTTCAATGCGTTTAGGAGTTTTCATCAGCTTTTATTGTGGGTCCTTTGTTGCCAGATACGCGATTGTTGCCGTTATACGGCAATCCTCCGCCAGCGAGTAGGGGTAATGGCCGTCGGGATTGAATAGTTTTCGTGGAAAACGGCCTCAACTCCTTGATTCAAGCACCTTTCGTGCCGAATGAGCGGTGAAAGATATTACGAATTCAAAAACTCTTGCTGTAGGAAAAAGCAGCAATCAGCCGCACTTTCACGCCGAAATCTACTTGAACAGTTCCCCAGGCGTGTAACCGAACAGCCCCTTGAAAGCCGCAATGAAGGCTGAAGTGGAGTCATAACCACATGCCAGGGCAGCGCTGGTCACGCTGTCACCCTCCTCCAGCGCGCTGAGCGATGACAGTAACCTCGCCCGCTGACGCCAACCTCGAAAGCTCAGGCCGGTTTCCCGCTGAAACAGGCGCATCAGGGTTTTCTCCGACATCCCGAGGCGTGCAGCCCAGTCATGCAGCGTGATCAACCGGGCAGGGTTCTCAATCAGTTCATTGCACAAGCCCAGTAACCTAGGGTGCCGGGGCAACGGCAGGGAAAACCCCACCTCCGGCAGTTGCGACAGCTGATCCAGCAGCACCTGCACCAGACGCGCCTCAGGGCTGTCATCTTCCGGGTAAGCCACGGGCAGCAGGCAGAAAGTCTTTATCAGCTCTCGGGCCAGCGGGGTCACTTCCAGCACCCGGCAACGCTCCGGTGCCCAACCGGAATCCTGGGTTCGCACATACAGGCTGCGCATCTCGGCCTGCATGGACGTCACCACCTGATGCTCCAGCCCCGCAGGAACCCACACACCCCACTGCGGCGGCGCGAAGAAACTGCCTTCTGCAGTGTGTACACCCAGGACGCCACTGATGGCGTAGGAAAACTGCACCCAGTCATGGCGATGAGGCGGCGTCCAGGACCCGGCGCTCAGGCTTTCGGCACGGGCATAAAGCGGGCGCGGCAAATCCTGCAAGACCGGTATGTGCCGCTCGCCCGTAGGAGGATGTGACGTGTTTTGTCCGTTACTCGGCATCTAATGGCCTTATGTCGCAAGACGGCTACAGGACAACAGAGTAGCCTGCGGACATTCACTTTTACAAAGAATGCACGAGCCTCTTATGCAAGCACTCAAACACCTCAAGCGCGTCGTGACCGACTGGTTCCTCTGTGGAATGGTCCTGGCGACGGTTCTGGCCTATTTCTTCCCGCACTTCGGCGCCACAGGCGGCGGCATGCATGCCGAATACGTCATCAATATCGGCGTGTTCGTGGTGTTCTTCCTGCATGGCGTCAATCTGTCCAGCGAGCAGATCAGGAACGGCCTCAAGAACTGGCGCCTGCACACCATGATCCAGGCCTTCACCTTTGTGGTGTTCCCGGCTCTCTGGCTGATCAGCAACACGCTGTTGAGCGCCTATGTCCCTGCCCTGCTGATGCTGGGTTTCTTCTACCTTTGCGCACTGCCCTCCACCATTTCTTCGTCGGTTGCCCTGACCGGCAGCGCAAAAGGCAACGTGCCTGCGGCGATTCTCAACGCCAGCCTGTCCAGCGTACTGGGGATTTTCATCACCCCATGGCTGGTCAGCCTGGTGGTGGGCACAGGTGCGGGCGGGATCGACCTGGGTTCGACCTTGCTGGACCTGTGCGGCATGTTGTTGCTGCCGCTGGTTCTCGGCCAATTGATTCGCCCGCTGGCAGGCAAGTTCTTTGCCCGGCACAAGAAGTACACCAACCTGATCGACAAGATCGTGATTCTGTTACTGGTTTACGCCGCGTTCTGCAATTCGATGATTTCAGGCATGTGGCAAGCCCAGGGCAGCAGCGTGATTCTGACCGCCTTTATCGGCACCGCCGTGCTGTTGGCCGTGATCCTGTTCATGACGACCCGCACCGCACGCGCCCTTAAGTTCGATCATGGCGACCGCGTCGCAGCCGTGTTCTGCGCCACCAAGAAATCCCTGGCCGCCGGAGCGCCCATGGCAGCACTGATCTTCGGCGCCAACCCGGGCCTGGGCCTGATCCTGCTGCCGATCATGATCTACCACCCCATGCAGTTGATCGTCTGCTCGGTCATGGCCGAGAACTACGCCAACCGCCACAACCAGCAACTGTCCGCCGAAGCCCTGGAAGAAGCACGGGCAGCCTGACCCAAACAAAAACGCGGCGTCGGCCAAAGCCGACACCGCGTTTCACATGAAGCTCACTCCTTAAAGCTTGCCGCTTACCGCTTGAAGCTCACGCCTTCTCGCCCGTCGTCTGCTCAGCCAACGCCACAGCCCGGAACATCGCACGTCGCTTGTTGATGGTCTCCTCCCACTCAAGGGCCGGCACCGAGTCGGCAACGATACCGCCGCCCGCCTGCACATGCAGTTCGCCGCCTTTGATGACGGCGGTACGGATGGCAATCGCAGTGTCCATATTGCCGTTCCAGGCCATGTAACCCACCGCACCGCCATAGACGCCACGCTTCACGGGCTCCAGCTCGTCGATGATTTCCATGGCGCGGATCTTCGGCGCACCGGACAAGGTGCCTGCCGGCAGAATGGCGCGCAGGGCGTCCATGGCCGTCAGCCCGCTTTTCAGCTGGCCGGTGACGTTGGAAACGATGTGCATCACGTTGGAGTAACGCTCGATGACCATCTTCTCGGTCAGCTTGACCGAACCGATTTCCGAAACACGGCCCGTGTCGTTACGACCGAGATCGATGAGCATCAGGTGCTCGGCGATTTCCTTGTCGTCGGACAGCAGGTCTTCTTCCAGGGCACGGTCGGCCTCTTCGGTGGCACCACGCGGACGTGTACCGGCAATCGGGCGAACGGTGACCAGATTGTCCTCGACCCGCACCAGTACTTCCGGCGAGCTGCCGACCACATGGAAGTCGCCGAAGTTGAAGAAGTACATGTAGGGCGTCGGGTTGAAGCAGCGCAACGCCCGATACAGGTCGATAGGCGCAGCCTTGAAGTCGATGGACATGCGCTGCGACGGCACGACCTGCATCACATCCCCGGCGAGGATGTATTGCTTGATGGTGTCGACCGCCTTTTCGTAATCGTTCTGGGTGAAGCTGGAACGGAACACAGGCTCTGCAGCAGGCGGTCTGTCCAGTTCCAGGCCACGGCGTGGCGTGATGGGCTGACGGAGCTTTTCCATCAGTTCATCAAGGCGCGCACGTCCGCTTTCATATGCGTCCTGTTGGGCCGGATCGATCAATACGATGGCGTGCATCTTGCCCGCCAGGTTATCGAATACCACGACCGCATCGGAAACCATCAGCAGGATATCCGGCACACCCAGCGGGTCCGGATTCGGGCAGTTGGCCAGACGCTTTTCGACATAACGCACACAGTCATAGCCGAAGTAACCCACCAGACCACCGTTGAAGCGTGGCAGACCGGCAATGGTCGGGACGTTGTAACGCGCCTTGAACTCTTCGACGAAGGCCAGCGGATCTTCGACGTCATGGCTTTCGACTTCCACATCTTCGTGGGTCACGCTCACATGATGACCATGGACGCGCATCACGGTGCTGCATGGCAGGCCGATGATGGAGTAACGCCCCCACTTCTCGCCGCCCTGTACCGACTCCAGCAGGTAGGAATTCGGCTGGTCGGCCAGTTTCAGGTAGATCGACAGTGGGGTGTCGAAGTCAGCCAGGGTTTCGTGGGCAAGCGGGATGCGGTTATAGCCAGCAGCAGCCAAACGCAGGAATTCTTCACGGTTCATGAGCAGCCTCGTGGTTTGAGGGTAAAACGGTCAGGTAGGCAAACGTGCCGCGCAGGCGGCCGGGATCAAGTCAGGCGCGCCAACGCCAACGGGCCAGGGCCTTGATGACTTTCATCCAGAGTTTGCGGGTGACCACCACGATGGAATCTCTAAGGGAGGGACGTTGAATATCGGGCAACAGTATCTCAGCGTCCTGATCCAGGCAACCGGGAATCAGCTTGCGCAGATCATCAATCACCAGCGACGGGGATTCTTCAGCGATGGGCCGGCCATGGTTGTAGCCATAGGTCAGCCCGACACAGGCCACGCCAGCCGCCTTGGCCGCCTGCACATCGGAACGTGAGTCGCCGACGAACAGTGACTGGGAAGCCGGAATGCCGGTCATTTTCATGACGAAGAACAAAGCCGCAGGGTCCGGTTTCTTCTGTGGCATGGTGTCGCCGCCGATGATCCAGCGAAAGAAACGTCCCAGTTTCATTTCATCCAGCAGCGGAGCGACAAAGCGCTCCGGCTTGTTGGTGATGAGGGCCATTTCGACGCCCATCTTCTGCAACCATTTCAGGGTTTCACGAACGCCGGGGTAGACCACGGTGAATTCGTGTTTTTCGGCATAAGCCTGCATGAAGATTTCCAGCGCCTGTGCGGCCAGGGCGTCATCGACACGGCTGTGATCAATATCATTGGCCAGCGCCCGACGCACCAGTACCGGTGCGCCATTGCCGATCCATTGCCGAACCGACTCAAGGCCAGCCGGCGGGCGACCGAGTTCGAGCAGCATCTTGTCGACGGCCACGGCCAGATCAGGCCCGGAATCCACGAGGGTCCCGTCCAGATCGAACATGATCAGCCTGGGCAACTTGCCCGCAAACAAATGCTCGAAGCCGCTCATGCGCGGGCTGCCGCCAGTTCGTTGCGCATTTTCTCGATCACTTCCTTGTAATCGGGAGCATTGAAAATAGCCGAGCCAGCGACAAAGGTGTCAGCACCCGCAGCCGCGATTTCACGAATGTTCGCGACGTTGACGCCACCATCGATTTCCAGACGGATGTCTCGTCCCGAAGCATCGATCAAGGCCCGCGCTTCGCGCAGCTTGTTCAGCGTACCGGGAATGAACTTCTGACCGCCGAAGCCCGGGTTGACGCTCATGAGCAGGATCATGTCGACCTTGTCCATGACGTATTCCAGCAGGTTCAGGGGCGTCGCCGGGTTGAATACCAGACCCGCCTTGCAGCCACCCTCGCGGATCAGTTGCAGAGAACGATCGATATGTTGGGTCGCTTCGGGGTGAAAGGTGATGTAGGTGGCACCGGCCTCGATGAAATCACCGATAATGCGATCCACCGGGCTGACCATCAGGTGCACATCGATGGGCGCAGTGACGCCATATTTGCGCAGCGCGCTGCACACCATCGGACCGATGGTCAGGTTAGGGACATAGTGATTGTCCATGACATCGAAGTGAACGAAGTCGGCACCCGCGGCCAGTACAGAGTCGACGTCCTCACCCAGACGGGCGAAGTCAGCGGAAAGGATCGATGGGGCAATAACGAAGGGCTGCATGGCGCACCTGTTTGAGCAGAATCACGGTGGCGCGCATTGTACTCCAAGAGATCGGGATATGGCTTGAGGGATGAAACATCTGGTTTTTCGCGAATGAATTCGCTCCCACCGTAGGAGCGAATTCATTCGCGAAGAGGCTACTCCACCTGCGTACGCAGCTTTTCGCTGCGTCCACGCAGCCACTCCAGCACCAGCAGCAACGCCACCGAGAAGGCGATCAGCAAGGTCGCGGCGGCGGCGATGGTCGGGCTGAGGTTTTCGCGGATGCCGCTGAACATCTGGCGCGGCAGGGTCGCTTGTTCGGGGCCGGCGAGGAACAGGGTGACCACCACTTCATCGAACGAGGTCGCAAAGGCGAACAGCGCACCGGAGATGACACCGGGTGCGATCAACGGCAGGGTCACCCGACGGAACGCCGTCAGCGGCGAAGCGCCGAGGTTAGCGGCGGCGCGTACCAGGTTGTGGTTGAAGCCCTGCAAGGTGGCCGACACGGTGATGATCACGAACGGCACGCCCAATACCGCATGCACCAGGATTAGCGAGGTGTAGCTGTTGCCCAGCCCCAGCGGTGCGAAGAACAGGTAGCTGGCGACACCGACAATCACCATCGGCACCACCATCGGCGAGATCACCAGCGCCATGACCAGCGGCTTGCCGGGGAAGTCGCCACGGGTCAGGCCGATAGCGGCCAGTGTGCCGAAAATCATTGCCAGCAGCGTGGAAGCCGGTGCAACGATCATGCTGTTCTTCAGCGAGCGCATCCACTCGGCGGAACCGAAGAAGTCCTGATACCACTGCAATGAAAAGCCTTGCAGCGGGTAAACCAGAAAACTGCCCGAGTTGAACGACAACGGGACGATGACCAGCACCGGCAACACCAGAAACAGCAGCACCAGTGCGCAGATGATGCGCAGTGCGTAATACCAGATGCGCTCGATGGGCGACGAATACGAATTCAGCATGATGATTCCCCTCAGCTCAAACGCAGGCGGCTCGCGCCGACCAGCCAGCTATAGATCAGATACAGCACGACGGTTGCCAACAGCAGCAGGCCGCCCAGTGCCGTCGCCATGCCCCAGTTGATGCTGGTGTTGGTGTAGAAGGCCACGAAATAGCTGACCATCTGGTCGTTCGGGCTACCCAGCAATGCCGGGGTGATGTAGTAGCCGATCGACAGGATGAAGACCAACAGGCAGCCAGCCCCGATCCCGGCATAGGTCTGCGGGAAGTACACGCGCCAGAAGCTGGTGAACGGATGGCAGCCCAGGGAAATGGCAGCACGCATGTAAGTTGGCGAGATGTTTTTCATCACGCTGTAGATCGGCAGGATCATGAACGGCAGCATGATATGCACCATCGAGATGTAGACGCCGACCCGGTTGAAGACCAGTTCGATAGGCTTGTCGATGATGCCCATGGCGATCAGCGCACCATTGATCAGACCACTCGATTGCAGCAACACGATCCAGGCTGCTACCCGGACCAGAATCGAGGTCCAGAACGGTAGCAGGACCAGAATCATCAAGAGGTTGCTCTGCCGTGCAGGCAGGCTGGCCAACAGATAGGCAAGTGGATACGCCAGCACCAGACAGATGGTGGTGATTACCAGGCCCATCCAGAATGTGCGGGTGAAGATATCCAGGTAAATGGCCTGGTCCGGGGTCGCAGCGGCCACTTCACCGACATCGTCGATGCGGTGGTCGACAGCGGCCAGCAGGTAATAAGGGGTAAGGCTGCTGGTGTTGCGACGAATCGCCTGCCAATAGGCAGGGTCGCCCCAACGCTCGTCCAGCGCTTCCAGTGCATCTTTATAAGAGGCAGGCTCGGTCTTGAAGGGCAGCGCGCGAGCGGTCTTGCTCAGCAGGCTGCGATAACCGGCCAGTTCCATGTTCAGGCGCTTGGACAACTCGCCCAGGGTCGAATTCTTGCGGGTTTCAGCCAGATCCAGGCTCAATGCCTTGTAGGTCGACTCGGGCGGAAGCCCTTTACCGTCCCACTTCTCGACTTCAATCACGGTGCTCGGCAGTGCGGCAACGACTTCCGGGTTGCTGACGCTCTTGTAAAGCAACGCAGCAATGGGCACCAGAAAGACCAGCAGCAGAAAGATGACCAACGGAGCAATCAGCGCCTGGGCTTTCCAGCGGTTGACCCGCTCGGCACGAGCCAGGCGTTGCTTCAAGTTGGGGCTGGCGCCTTCAGTCAGGGGCACGGCGGTGGCCATAGCGAACTCCGAAATCTTTGAACGAGGGGAGCGTTTCCTGAACCGGAAACGCTCCTGGATCTAACTCAGGTTGACGCGATTACTTGGCTGCCCAAGCGGTGAAGCGCTGTTCCAGCGACTCGCCGTTGTCAGTCCAGAACGTCACGTCCATCTGCACCTGATCCTTGATGTTTTCAGGAGTGGTCGGCATGTTCTGCAGGGTTTCCTTGTCCAGCAGAGCAACCGCCTGGGTGTTGGCCGGGCCGTAGGCAATGTTCTGCGAATAGGTCTTCTGCTGCTCCGGGCTCAGGATGTAAGCGATGAACTTCTTCGCCGCTTCAACGTTTTTCGAGCCCTTTGGAATGGCCCATGCGTCGAAGTCATAAACGCCGCCGGTCCAGACCACTTTCAGGTTGCTTTCCTTCTGCACGGCAGCGATACGACCGTTGTAGGCCGAACTCATGACCACGTCGCCGGAAGCAAGGTACTGAGGAGGCTGAGCGCCTGCTTCCCACCATTGAATGTTTGGCTTGAGCTCATCGAGCTTCTTGAAGGCGCGGTCCTGACCGTCCTTGCTGGCCAGTACCTTGTAGACGTCCTTCGGCGCAACGCCATCAGCCATCAGAGCGAATTCCAGGGTGTACTTGGCGCCTTTGCGCAGGCCACGCTTGCCCGGGAATTTCTTGGTGTCCCAGAAGTCGACCCAACTGGTCGGAGCAGTGCTGACCTTGTCGGCGTTGTAAGCCAACACGGTGGACCATACGAAGAAGCCTGCACCGCAGGTGGTCAGCGCGCCCGGTACGAAGTTTTCGGCCTTGCCGAACAGCGCAGGGTCCAGCTCTTCAAACATGTCTTCGTCACAACCGCGGGACAGCTCAGGCGATTCGACTTCTACCAGATCCCAGGAAACGCTCTTGGTGTCGACCATGGTCTTGATCTTGGCCATTTCACCGTTGTACTCGCCAGCGATGATCTTGCCGTTGCCTGCTTTCTCCCAAGGGGCATAGAAAGCCTTTTCCTGAGCAGCCTTGTTGGCGCCGCCGAAAGAGATAACGGTCAGATCAGCGGCCATGGCTTGGGACGCGCACATCATGCCCAACGTGATAGCGGTGAACTTCAATGATTTCAGCATTTATTCTTTTCTCCACGAGCAGTGTTGGTAAGCGATTGGGACGGGCGATCGTTCGCCTCTGTTGTTGCTTTTATCGATAGATCAATGCACTTGCTGCAAGGGATCGAGCGCGCGAGCGTGCTCGACTTGCCATCCAAGGGGCACGACATCGCCAACGCTCAAGGCCGCATCCAGTTCGGCGATAGGCTGCTTGACGAAAAAGTCGGTCTTGCCTGCCACCTCCAGACGCACACGAACGTGGTCGCCCAGATAGATGAACTCGGCAACACGGCCCGAGAAACGGTTTACACAACTTTCGCTACGGCCATTGAGGCTGATGCGTTCCGGACGGATCGAGAGGGTGACCGGCTCGCCGGCCTGGCCGACATTGATTGCCAGTGCCTCGACCTTCTCTCCCCGTTCCAGCTCGACGACGCAGCGGTCACCGGTCTGGCTGACCAAGCGCCCGTTGAGACGGTTGTTCTCGCCAATGAAGTTGGCGACGAAGGTGTTCTTGGGTTCTTCATAAAGGGTACGCGGCGGGGCGATCTGCTGGATCTCGCCCTGATGGAACACGGCAACGCGATCGGACATGGTCAGGGCTTCGCCCTGGTCGTGGGTCACGTAGACCACGGTCACGCCCAGACGCTGGTGCAGATGTTTGATCTCCATCTGCATGTGTTCGCGCAGTTGCTTGTCGAGTGCGCCGAGGGGTTCGTCCATCAGCACCAGTTGCGGCTCGAAAACCAGCGCGCGGGCCAGGGCCACACGCTGCTGCTGACCACCGGACAACTGCGCCGGGTAGCGATGCGCGAAGGCATCCAGTTGAACCATGCCCAGTGCGCGCTTGACCTTGTCGCCGATCTCGCTCTTGCTCATGCCGCGCACCGACAGCGGGAACGCCAGGTTCTCGGCGACCGTCATGTGCGGGAACAGTGCGTAGTTCTGGAACACCATGCCAATGTCGCGCTTGTGGGGCGGCACGTTGTTAATGGCGCGGCCACCCAGCAGGATTTCGCCCGCGGTCGGCGTCTCGAAACCGGCCAGCATCATCAGACTGGTGGTCTTGCCGGAGCCCGATGGCCCGAGCAGGGTGAGGAATTCGCCTTTGCGAATATCCAGGTTCAGGTCTTTGACGATGAGTGCTTCGCCGTCGTAGCTCTTCTGCACACCACGAAAGCTGACCAGAACATCATTTGCCCCAGCGCTTGAATCGACGTCGCTCATTACCCACACCTTTGTTTTGTCTGCGTGTTTCAAGACTAGAACAGCCCGGATGACGCGCAAATCGGGAGCAAGGAGAGATTAGCCTAGGCAGGCTGGAAGCTCCGCTGTAGGGATTGCCCTACAAGGATGACGGTATTGGATAAGTGAACATTCGGCACTTTTTGAAGACTTGCAGCCTTGGGACCGAATTCATTCGGGAAAGCGCCCTACCTGACACTACAGTGCAGCCTTCTTTCGCGAATGAGTTCGCCCCCACGGTGTCGCTTTCAGGATCAGAGCAGCTTGTGTTCCATAGCATATTTCACAAGGTCCGCCAGGGAGTGCAGGTTCATCTTCTGCATCAGGCGCGCCTTGTGGGTGCTGATCGTCTTGCTGCTCAAGGCCAGTTGCTGAGCAATGTCATTGACGTTGGCGCCCTGAGCCAGACGCTCGAACACCGAAAACTCTCGCTCCGACAACAGCGAATGCAGCGGGCGACTGTCGGTCAGGCCGACCTCGAATACCATGCGGTCCGCCAGGTCCGGATCGATATAACGCCCTCCGGCCGCCACCCGACGAATGGCCGTCAGCAACAAGGCCGGATCGCTGTCCTTGGTCGCATATCCCGCCGCGCCGACTTTCAATGCACGGGCAGCCATCTGCGCTTCGTCATGCATCGACAGCACCAGAATCACCGGCGGGTTATTCAACGCCCGGATCCTGGGAATCGCCTCAAGCCCGTTGACGCCCGGCATGGAGATATCCAGCAGCACCACTTCGCAGGGCACATGCCGCAGGGTTTCCAGCAACTGCTCGCCATTACTGGCCTCGCCCACGACGAGCAGATCCTTCGCCAGGCCGATAAGCTGCTTGATGCCCTCACGCACGATGGTGTGGTCTTCAGCGACCAATACACGAATCAATGTTCTCGCTCCTGCCCAACGGGGTCCAACGGGATATAAGCACGCAAGGTTGTGCCTTCACCGACCTCGCTGTCCAGCTCCAGTCTGCCACCCAGCATCAGGACACGCTCGCGCATCCCCACCAGACCGAACGAGACAGGCCGGTCAGACTGCATCACAAAGCCCTGGCCATCATCAGCAATGGTCATGCACATCACCTCGTCGTCCAGCGTCAGGCTGACTTCCACGGTATGCGCCTGGGCGTGGCGCATGACATTGGTCAGCGCCTCCTGAAGAATGCGAAACATGCCGGTGGCCCTGGCATCGCTGAGCGGCGGCAGGTTGTCCGGCACCTGCACCAGACACGGAATCTGTGTGCGAGCCTCGAAGCGTCGGGCCTGCCATTCGATAGCCGAAGCAATGCCGGCATCGAGGATCGGTGGGCGCAACGCCGTGGCGACATCGCGTACCAACTGAAAGAGTTGAGCGATGAGACGCTTCATGCTGTTCAGCCGCTCGCTCAGACCCGGGTCAAGGTCGGCATAGGCCAGTTCGCACATGGAGGTTTCCAGCTTCAGCACCGTCAGCATCTGGCCCAGTTCGTCGTGCACTTCACGAGCAATGCGGGCCTTTTCCTCTTCACGCACGCTTTCCAGATGTGCCGACAATTCGCGCAACTGGTCGTGGGCGCGACGTCGCTCACTGACGTCACTGAGGAACACCACCAGATATTCTGCCTCGCGAAAGCGTAGAAAACTCAGGGACACGCCCGCAGGCAACACACTGCCATCGGCGCGAATGCAATTAGTCTCGAACACTTGCGGACTGTCTTCCATGGAGCGGGCGTTCTTCCACAGGCTCAGCCAGCGATCCATGTGCAGGCCGGGCTCGAAATCGATCAGCGGCCGGTCCACCACTGCGCCCGACGCATAACCGAGCATGGATTCTGCCGCATGATTGGCATAGCGCACCCGGCTGTCCCAGTTGACCCAGAGAATACCCACCGTGCTCTGATCGATGGAGAACTGCGCGAGGTGAAGCCCTTCCTCACCTTCCACACGTCGGGCAATGTCTTCCCGCGCCTCGACCAGCTCCTGCTCCAGTGCCTGCTGCTGACGGCGCTGCCAGACCACAATCGCGAAGCAGGCCAGCAACATCACCAGCAACAAGAGGCAGAGGTTCTGCCACAGTCCGGGCGACTCGCTGAAACGCGACGACTTGAGCGGCATCCAGCGTGTATGCAGTTGATCCAGCTCTTTCGCTGGAATCGCATGCAAGGCTTCACTGACGATGGCGGCCAGTTGCGGCGTGTCCCGGCGTGTCGCCACCCGCAGCAGTTGCGGCAACCCGATATCGCCCACCACAGCCAGCCCGGCAAACTCCGGCTCGCGGAACAGGCGACTGAGTTGCGCCTCGTCCACCACGGCATAGCGCGCCTGCTGACTCAACAACAATTGCAGGGCCTGGCGCTCCAGAGGCACACCTTGCAGATTCAGATGGGGGTAATTGCTGCGCAGGTAATCGGCGGTCGGACTCGGCATGCGCACGACCACTCGCGAACGCTCATCGACTTTTTCCAGATCCACTGCCGAGCTGCCATCGCGCTCCCCGATCACCAGTTGCGAAACCCGCAGGTAAGGATCGGAAAACATCCAGGTGCGCAGCCCGGAAGGGGTTTGCATCAGGCCGGGAGCAAGGTCTACCTGCCCCGCCGCCGCAGCCTTTTCCAGTGCGGCCTGATCGGGAAAGTTGCGCCACAGCAACTCAACTCGCAGAGCCGCCGCCAGCGCATTCATCAAGTCGACGTTGGCACCGGAAAGCTGCTGCAGACGCTGATCAAACTGTGCATAAGGCGCGTGCATCACCAGACCGACCCGCAACGGACCATGCTGGTCCAGCCAGGTGCGCTGCTCCTGGCTGAGCAATGCCTGCGCAACAGGCTCTGATTCATCAGCCCATGCATCCGGCACCCGAGCCATCAAGAGCAGGGCCAGGCAGCCGATAAAACCAATGCGCAGAAGAGCACTCATGTCGTTCTCTTGTGTTTTCGTTTGGCGGCCATGCACCGTCCCGGGACCTGACAAATACCGATCAACGCATTAGGCTGCCAGAATAGTTTCTGGCCTGGAATATTCGATGTCCCATACCTTTCGCACAACGCTTCCTGCATTGCTCCTGTCGCTGATATTACCTTGTGCGCTGCCGGTGGTGGCTGCCGATCCTGCACCGGCCAAGGATGCCGCCTCCGCCGAAGCCCCTGTGGAACGCGCCCCGCTGCTGACCCGGGCTCAGGAAGATGCAATCGCCCTCGAGCGTCAACTGCCGCCTCAGGACCTGCAGCAACTGCAAGCCGGTGACGAAAGCTTCCTGGCACTCTGGAAACCCGCCAACAGTGCCGACCCGAAAGGCGCGGTCATTCTTCTGCCCGGTGCGGGCGAGTCGGCGGACTGGCCGGATGTCGTCGGCCCGTTGCGTCGCAAGTTTCCGGACACCGGCTGGGCCACACTGAGCATCACCCTGCCGGATGTGCAGGACGAAGCCCTGATGCCACGCGAACCGGATGCGCCTGCCGCTGAAGAAAAGCCCAAGGACGCGTCAAAGGATGATACCGCCAAGGCAGCCGACACCACGGCGCAGGCAGGTGACGAGGTTGCAAAAGCCGCAGAGGCCGAGGAACGCGCCAAGGCTGAAGCCGAACACATCTTTGCCCGCATCGAAAGCGCGATCAATTTTGCCCAGCAGAACAAGGCACGCAGCATTGTGCTGATCGGCCATAGCAGCGGTGCCTATTGGGCAGCACGCTTCCTGAACGAGCGGCAATCTCCGCTGGTGCAGAAGTTCGCGATGGTGGCGGCCCGTGAGCCGGTCAATACCAAGCCTTCGCTGCTGGAGCTGGTACCGACGCTGAAAATGAAAACCGCAGATTTCATCTACAAGAACCAGTCACCACAGGCGGCCAGTTCTCGCCTGCAAGTCAGCAAACGCGCCAAGGGGGCGGGCTTTACTCAGGTTGCACTGATCAACATTGTGGGGAATGAAGAGGCCGAGCAGGAACAGATCTTTCGCCGTATCCGGGGTTGGGTAGAAGCGGAATAACGGCTTTCGCAAATGAATTCGCTCCTACGCGATCACCGTGGGGGCGAATTCATTCGCGAACAACCACTCACACTCAACGAAACCCGCGACGCGCCTTGATCACTCTATAGGCACTGTGCAATTCGCTGGTCTTTTCGGTGGCAACACGCACTTGCAATGTGTTGGCACCGCCTCCCGCGATCTTGTCCGGATGATGTCGACTGAGCAGACGACGATAGGCGCGCTTGATGCTCGCCGGGTCGGTATCGGCCTGCACTCCCAGCAGTGACAGCGCCCCGCTGTATTCGTCCGAACTGCTGACGGACGGCCTTTTCATCGGGTCGTGCTCGGCAGCCAGCGCCTCGATTTTCAGCTCTGACCAGCCCAGCCACATTCCCCAGGCTCCGATCAGCTCACGCTCGATACGGGTGACCTTGCCGTCGGCCCAGGCCATGCGCCAGCAAGCCCGCAACAGGCCTTCAGCCATGCCTGGCTGGCCACGCAGACGACGCAAATAACCGCGCAATCCGTCAGCGCCGTCCTTACCGCGATTGAAAGCGGCAATGGCAAGACGCTGTGCAGCCTCATCCATGTTCAAGCGACGCATTTCCGCCTGAGCCTGATGGATATGGCTGGCCATGACACGGCCGCCACTTTTGGCCAGACGCCCCAGCAGCACGAACAGCAGATCTTCGTCACGTACCGCCGAACGGCCACCCAGGCGCTCACGCAGATGCGCCCAGGTGTGCAGTTGCAGCCGACGATCCAGAGCCTGTCCCAGCAACGCACCTAACATCGCGCCCGGAATATCGGCAATGGCATATCCGGCTCCGGCGCCGAGCAGCGTGCCAGGCCACAGCATCTAGCGGGTCCCCGACAGCAATCGCTCGACTTCGCCAAGACGCTCATGAGTACCGACGTCAATCCAGATCCCTCGGAAATGCTCACCTGTCACCTGCCCCTGAGCCATCGCCTGACGCAACAACGGAGCCAGCTTGAAGGCACCGGCTTCGCAGCCAGCGAACAGGCGCGGATGCAGGATAGCAATACCGCTGTAGGTCAGGCGCGGTACGTCTTCTGCAGAAGACTCCTGCAGCAGGCCGTCGACAAGAGCGAAATCGCCAGTCGGATGGTGCGCGGGGTTATCAATCATCACCAGATGGGCAAGCCCGGTCAGGGGCGTGCGCAGCCCGGCAAAGGTGTAATCGGTCCAGATATCGCCGTTGACCACAACAAAGGGCTCATCCCCCAGCAGTGGCAGTGCGCGAAAGATACCGCCACCGGTTTCCAGTGGCTCGCCTTCGGGGGAGTAGCGAATGTTCACGCCCCAACGCTGGCCATCCCCAAGATAGTCTTCGATCTGTTGCCCCAGCCAGGCATGGTTGATGACCAGGTCGTGAAACCCGGCCTCCTTCAATGCCTTGAGATGGTATTCGATCAAGGGAACACCACCGGCACGCACCAGAGGTTTTGGTGTGTGCAAGGTCAACGGTCGCATCCGCTCGCCTTTACCGGCGGCGAGAATCATCGCTTTCATGCAAGCCTCTTCAACACAATCGATCCTTCTTCAAAAAAATCACACCTCACGCCGATGGCCGCAGGCTGGTGAGCAGTTGTCCCAGTTCTGCCAGCTCCGGACGTCGCGACACAACGGCCTCTATATATGAGAAGAAGCGCGGAACATCACCCAGATAGCGCGGTTTGCCATCACGATGGCAGATGCGGGCAAAAATCCCGATGACCTTCAAGTGACGCTGCACCCCCATCAGATCACTGGCCCGCGAAAACGTGGCGAAGTCTTCATGAACCTCAATACCCAGGGCTCGCGCCTTGTTCCAGTAAGTGTTCAGCCAACCGGCAACGCGCTCTTCAGGCCAGCTCAGGAACGCATCCTTGAACAGGCAGGTAATGTCATAAGTGACCGGCCCGTATACCGCATCCTGGAAATCCAGCACGCCCGGATTCGGTTCACTGATCATCAGGTTACGCGGCATATAGTCACGATGAACCAGCACTTTGGGCTGTGCCAGAGCACTTTCGATCAACAGGTCGCTGACATGTTGCCAACTGGCCAGTTGCGCGGAGTCCATTTCGATCCCCAGGTGACGCTTTACATACCACTCGGGGAAAAGCTCCAGTTCACGACGCAACAAGGCCACGTCATAGCTGGGCAACGGTGCATCCATCGGCAGTTGCTGATAAGTCAGCAGCGCTTCGATGGCATCGGCAAACAATGCATCGGCGTTGTCCGCATCGATGACGTCCAGATACGTCTGACGCCCCAGATCGCTGAGCAGCAAAAAGCCCTGCGTCAGGTCTTCGGCATGAATTTTCGGAACATTAATGCCCGAGCTGGCCAATAAATGAGCAATGTCCACGAAAGGTTTGCAGTTTTCCTGCGGTGGAGGCGCATCCATGACAATAAAAGTTTTATCGCCGCCTTCCCAGCGGAAATAGCGACGGAAACTTGCGTCGCTACTGGCCGCAGTCAACGTGGCCGGGGGTACGGCGCCCCATTTCTGTCTGGCAAAGAGCGCTGGCAACTGCTCATCGAGCCAAACTTTCAGGGATTGAAGGCGTATATCTTGGTCTGACATTACAAGGGTCTCCGACGGCGCTAGCCGTCAAGCGGGTCATGCTTTATTATCCGGGATCTTTTTCAGCCCATCGAGAGGCGTGCGGCCCCCCCGCGGGCAGATGGCGCGCAGGAAGCCCGGACTAATAAGATGGCATTGAAATCCCCCGCGTTTCGTAAAAAATTTCCGTTGCTCGTAACCGGCAGTCTGCTGGCGATGCAACCCCTGGCCACTCAGTTCGTGGTTGCCGCGGAACAGTATGACTGCTCAGTCTCTGCTTCGGGTGCCTGGAACTGTGCGCCGAAATCGAATACGGCTGCTGTAGCGCTGCCTCCACGTCCCGTGCACAGCGCGACCGAGGTCAGCTCCAACGGCACAGTGATTTCGCAAGGCACCACGGCCGGCACGACTGTCGACACGACCAAACTGGTCAGCGAAGCCAAGGGTAAAGGTCTGGCGTCGCGTAGTGCTGACTACAGCCACCTTGACTGGGTTCCCCGTGAAAAGCTCACGGCTGCGCAATTGGCCGAAACCGGTCCTTATTGCTCGGGAGCCTATGTCGAGCCGATGCGTCCAGGCATGGATGACAAGACCCCCAAGAGCGACGCTCCCCTGTTCGTCGGTGCCAAGGCATCGCGCTACGAGCAGGAGAAGCAGATTGCGACTCTGGCTGGCGATGTCGTCCTGCGTCAGGGCAGCATGCAGGCCCAGGCTCAGGAAGCCGCTCTGTACCAGGCCGAGAACCGTGGCGAACTCAACGGCGATGTCCGCTTGCGCGACAACGGTGCCCTGATCGTCGGCGACCGTGCCGAACTGCAACTCGACACCGGCGAAGCCCAGGTCGACAACGCGGAATACGTCCTGCACAAGTCGAACATTCGCGGTAACGCGCGCTACGCAAAGCGTGCAGAGAACGCGATCATCCGCCTCAAGGACGGTACCTATACCTCCTGCGAACCGGGCAGCAACGCCTGGACGCTCAAGGGCAACAACATCACGCTGAACCCGGCCACCGGTTTCGGCACCGCGACCAACGTCACGCTGCGGGTCAAGGACATACCGGTACTCTACACGCCGTATATCTACTTCCCGATCGACGACCGTCGCCAGTCCGGCTTCCTGCCGCCGACCATTGCTGCAGGTGGCGACAACGGCTTCACCCTGGTCACGCCTTACTACTTCAACCTGGCGCCCAACTACGACGCCACGTTGTATCCACGCTACATGGCCGACCGCGGCATGTTGATGGAAGGTGAGTTCCGCTATCTCACCAAGAGCAGCGAAGGCCAGTTCGGCGGCGCTTACCTCAACGACGAAGATGACGAGCGCAGACTGCAGTCCGAGTACGAGAAAAAACGCTGGATGCTCAACTGGCAGCATACCGGTGGTCTTGACTCCCGCTGGCTGACCAAGGTCGATTACACCGACATCAGCGACCCGTACTACTTCCAGGATCTGGATACCGACCAGATCGGCGTGAACACACCTGAGTTCCTCAACCAGCAAGGGTCCTTGACCTATCGCGGTGACAGCTACAGGGCAATGCTCAACGTCCATGCCTACAAACTGGCATCGATCGCCAACATCACACCGTATGACCGTGTGCCACAACTCACGCTCAACGGCACGCTGCCATACAACCCTGCCGGCCTGCGTTTCGATTATGAAACCGAAGCCGTGCGTTTCGAGCGCGACCTGCAGAGCGGCACCTACTTCGACAAGGACGGCAACCCGGAAGCTCGCCTGGACACCAACGTAGGCGGTCTGGCTCGCGCCAACGGTGATCGTCTGAACCTGGCTCCGTCGGTCAGCCTGCCGATGAACTGGACCTATGGTTTCCTGACGCCCAAGCTGAAGTATGTCTACACCCAGTACGACCTGGATCTGGACAGCCGCGGCAGAGCCGCCGTAACCGACTTCGAAAGCAAACAGACCCGCAGTCTGCCTATCGTGAGTGTCGACAGCGGCCTGTATTTCGACCGCAATACCCAGTGGTTCGGCAAGGACTATCGCCAGACGCTGGAACCGCGCATGTTCTATCTCTACGTGCCGGAAGAGAACCAGGAAGACATTCCGGTTTTCGACACGAGTGAAAGCACGTTCAACTACTCGTCCCTGTTCCGCGACAACCGCTTTACCGGTTACGACCGTATCGGTGACGAGAACAAGCTTTCCTTCGGTGTCACCAACCGCTGGATCGAAGAGAACGGTTTCGAGCGTCAGCGCTTCAGCATCGGTCAGGCGGTGTACTTCAGCGATCGCAAGGTTCAACTGCCAGGTATCACCTTCGCCGACCGCGACGATGCCAAGGCCAATGTTTCGCCTTATGCGCTGGAGCACGAATATCGCTTCAACCGCGACTTCCGTATCAACTCCGACTTCAACTGGGATCCGGACAGCCGCAGCACGCGTTCGGGCAGCACCATGCTGCATTACCAGCCTGAAGATAACCCGGGCAAGATCATCAACGCCGGTTATCGCTATCGCAACGACCAGGTCCGCTACGACGAGAACACCGGTCGCTGGACAGTGGGCGGTGGTAACTATGGCACTCCAGGTCAACCGGGCTACGTGAAGGACTACTACAAGATCCAGCAACACGATTTCTCGGTCATCTGGCCAATCGTGCCGCAATGGAGCCTTATCAGCCGCTGGCAGTATGACTACAACCGCGACCGTACCCTTGAAGCCTTTGGTGGTTTCGAGTACGACAACTGCTGTTGGAAACTGCGTCTGATCAATCGCTACTGGGTCGACTACGACGAATACAGCCAGGCTGCTCCTCAGAACGAGAAAGGCGACCGCGGCGTATTCCTACAAATTGTGTTGAAGGGACTGGGCGGCGTTACCGGCGCCAAAGTAGAGAGCTTCCTCGACAAAGGCATTCAAGGTTATCGTGAACGTGAAGACCAAGCTTTCTGATTGTCTGCGCCCGCTGATGCTGGGCGCATTACTCCTGAGCGGCGCTGTTCATGCAGCGGTTCAACCTCTGGACAGCGTAGTGGCCATCGTCGACAACGACGTGATCATGAAAAGCCAGATGGACCAGCGTGTTCGCGAAGTCCAGCAGACCATTGCCAAGCGCGGAGCCGGCACTCCGCCGGCCGAAGCGCTGCAGTCGCAGGTACTCGATCGTCTGATCCTGGAAAACCTTCAGTTGCAGATCGGCGAACGCTCCGGCATTCGCATTACCGATGAAGAGCTGAACCAGGCCATCGAGACCATCGCCCAGCGCAACAACATGAGTGTCCAGCAGTTCCGTGCTGCCCTGGCTCATGACGGCCTGTCCTACAACGATGCCCGCGAGCAGGTTCGTCGCGAGATGGTCATCAGCCGCGTGCGCCAGCGTCGTGTGGCCGAACGCATCCAGGTTTCCGAGCAGGAAGTGAAGAACTTCCTGGCTTCCGACCTGGGCAAGGCTCAGTTGTCCGAGGAGTTCCATCTGGCCAATATCCTGATCGCGACACCGGACAGCGCTTCGTCGGATGCGATCCAGGCGGCTGCCCGTCAGGCTCAGGATATCTACGGTCAACTGCAGAAAGGCGCCGACTTCGCTCAACTGGCCGTTGCACGGTCTGCAAGCGAAAGCGCACTGGAAGGTGGCGACATGGGCTGGCGCAAGGCTGCTCAGTTGCCACCACCTTTCGGGGACATGCTCAGCTCCATGCGTCCGGGTGAAGTAACCCCTCCTGCACGCACACCGGGCGGCTTCATCATCCTCAAGCTGCTGGAAAAACGCGGCGGCGAAGGCCAGACCCAGATGCGCGACGAAGTGCATGTGCGTCACATCCTGATCAAGCCAAGCGAAATCCGCAGCGAAGAAGAGACACGTCGTCTGGCGACCAAGCTTTATGACCGTATCGAAGCTGGCGAGAACTTCAGCGAACTGGCCAAGAGCTTCTCGGAAGATCCGGGCTCGGCGCTCAACGGCGGCGACCTGAACTGGGTTGACCCCAACTCGCTGGTTCCGGAATTCCGTGCAGCCATGAACGATACGCCGCAAGGCACATTGTCCAAGCCGTTCAAGACAGCCTACGGCTGGCACATTCTGGAAGTTCTTGGCCGTCGCGCCACTGACGCCACCAGCCAGGCCCGTGACCAGCAAGCCCTGCTCGTACTGCGTAACCGCAAGTACGACGAAGAGCTGCAAACCTGGCTGCGCCAGATCCGTGACGAAGCCTACGTCGAGATCAAGCTTCCCGGCGCGGCCCAGGCTACACAGTGAAACCAAAGCGTTTCGCACTGACACCCGGCGAGCCGGCCGGCATTGGTCCTGACCTTTGCCTGCTGCTCGCCACGCAGCCTCAGTCACATCCCCTGATTGCCATTACCAACCGTGACCTGCTCCTGGAGCGGGCCACGCAGTTGGGCGTGACCGTCAACCTGATTGCCGTCACTCCCGATGCCTTTCCCGAGCAACCGGCACCTGCTGGCAGCCTGTATGTCTGGGATACCCCGCTGCAAGCCAGGGTGGTAACCGGCACGCTGGACACGGCCAATGCGGCTTTCGTGCTGCAGACCCTGACCCGCGCCGCCCAAGGCTGTGTCGACGGGCTGTTCGCCGGGATGATCACCGCCCCTGTCCACAAGGGTGTGATCAACGAAGGCGGCATCGCCTTTTCCGGGCATACCGAGTTTCTTGCCGAGCTGACTCACACCGAACAGGTGGTGATGATGCTGGCTACGGGTGATCTGCGCGTGGCACTGGTGACCACTCACCTTCCGTTGCGCGACATTGCCGATGCCATCACACCGGAACGCCTTGAGCGCGTCACGCGCATCCTGCATGCCGATCTGGTCAACAAGTTCGGCATCGCACGACCACGCATTCTGGTCTGCGGCCTCAACCCCCATGCGGGAGAAGGCGGACACCTGGGTCGCGAAGAAATCGACATCATCGAACCAACCCTGGAGCGTCTGCGCAGCGAGGGCATCGACCTGCGAGGCCCGCTGCCTGCGGACACTCTGTTTACCCCCAAATATCTGGAGCATTGCGACGCAGTGCTGGCGATGTATCACGACCAGGGCCTGCCCGTGCTGAAATACAAAGGTTTCGGCGCGGCAGTCAATATCACGCTCGGCCTGCCGATCATCCGCACCTCCGTCGATCATGGCACTGCGCTGGATCTGGCTGGCAGCGGAAACATCGACACCGGCAGCCTGAAAGTAGCCCTGCAAACCGCCTACCAGATGGCCGAGACGCATTCATGACCGAGCAATACCAACACCGGGCGCGCAAGCGCTTCGGGCAGAACTTCCTGCATGACGCAGGCGTTATCGACAAGATCCTGCGCGCCATCCGCGCCAAGCCTGAAGACCGCCTGCTGGAAATCGGCCCGGGCCAGGGCGCCCTGACCGAAGGCCTGCTCAACAGCGGCGCACATCTGGATGTGGTCGAGCTGGACAAGGACCTGATCCCGATCCTCAACAGCCAGTTCGCAGGCAAGCCGAACTTCAACCTGCATCAGGGCGATGCCCTGAAGTTCGACTTCAACAGCCTGGGCGCTGCGCCCAACAGCCTGCGTGTCGTGGGCAACCTGCCCTACAACATCTCCACGCCGCTGATCTTTCATCTGCTGCAAAACGCAGGACTGATCCGCGACATGCACTTCATGCTGCAGAAGGAAGTGGTCGAGCGCCTCGCGGCCGGACCGGGTGGCGGTGACTGGGGCCGTCTGTCGATCATGGTTCAGTACCATTGCCGCGTGGAACACCTGTTTAACGTAGGTCCGGGAGCGTTCAATCCGCCCCCGAAAGTGGACTCGGCCATCGTCCGCCTGGTGCCCCATGAAACACTGCCTCATCCGGCCAGGGACCATCGCCTGCTGGAGCGCGTGGTACGCGAAGCCTTCAACCAGCGCCGCAAGACCCTGCGCAATACCCTCAAACTGTTACTGAGCGCAGATGACATTGCGGCTGCCGGTGTCGATGGCAGCCTGCGTCCCGAGCAACTGGATCTTGCTGCATTTGTCCGCCTGGCGGACAAACTCAGCGAAAAGGCAGGGGTGGAATAATCTGAAGGGGCAAGTAAATGGCTATGTGCCGTTAGTCATTTTCCGTTTACTTGTCCTAGACTGACCTGTCTATCGAATGCTCCAGTTTTTTCCGCTGCTATAGCTTTCAAGGTCTACCGCATGTCCGATTCCCGTTATCAGGTCGACGTCAGCGTCGTCACGCGCTTCCTCGCAGAACAATCGCAACCCGAGCAGAATCGCTTCGCCTTCGCTTACACCGTCACCGTCCAGAATAACGGCGAGCTGCCGGCCAGACTGCTGTCACGGCACTGGGTCATCACCGACGGTGACGGCCATGTCGAGGAAGTGCGTGGCGAGGGCGTCGTGGGCCAGCAACCGCTGATCAAGGCTGGCCAGAGCCATACCTACAGCAGCGGCACGGTGATGACGACGAAAGTCGGCAACATGCAAGGCTCGTATCAGATGCTCGCCGAGGACGGTAAACGCTTCGATGCGGTGATTGCGCCCTTCCGTCTCGCCGTCCCTGGCTCACTTCACTGATGGCTGTGTATGCCGTTGGCGACCTGCAAGGCTGCCTTGAGCCCCTGAAGTGCCTGCTGGGGGATGTCCGGTTCGATCCTGAAAAGGATCAGCTATGGCTGGTAGGCGATCTGGTCAACCGCGGCCCACAGTCGCTGGAGACGTTGCGCTTTCTTTACAGCATCCGCGAATCCGTGGTCTGCGTACTGGGCAATCATGACCTGCATCTGCTGGCCGCCTCGCGGAACATCGAGCGCCTGAAAAAGGCCGACACCCTGCGCGAAATCATTGAGGCGCCCGACGGCAACGACCTGCTGGACTGGGTGCGTCGGCAAAAGCTGATGCACTACGATGAACAGCGCAATATCGCCATGACCCATGCGGGTATTCCGCCGCAGTGGTCACTGAAGAAAGCCCTCAAATACGCCAGCGAAGTCGAGCAGGCCCTGCAGGACGACAACCTGTACGACCCCTTCCTGGATGGCATGTACGGCAATGAACCCGTCAAGTGGGACAACGACCTGCAAGGCGTGACGCGGCTGCGGGTGATCACCAATTACTTCACCCGCATGCGTTTCTGCACCCGCGAAGGCAAGCTCGACCTCAAGAGCAAGGAAGGCATCGAAACCGCCTTGCCTGGCTATGAGCCATGGTTCAAGCATCCGACTCGCAAGACCCGTGACCTGAAGATCATCTTCGGCCACTGGGCAGCCCTTGAAGGCAATTGCGATGAACCCGGCGTTTATGCGCTGGACAGCGGGTGTGTATGGGGCGGTGCCATGACCCTGATGAACGTCGATACCCTTGAACGTCATCGCTGCGATTGCGATGCTGTCGGCAATGCCGCCACGCGCCCGGCAACGACCCTCATTCCCCAGCCAGAGGCCAGCGAGGCCCGGCGTTAAAAGATCAGCTCAGGAGTCCAGCCATGACCGAATTCAAACGCATTCCCCCTGAACAGGCCCAAGCCCTTCGCGAGCAGGGTGCCGTACTGGTAGACGTGCGCGACCCGCAGGCTTTCGCCAGCAATCACATCACCGACTCTCACCACCTGGACAATCACTCGATCGCCGACTTCATCGCCAAGGCCGATCTGGACAAACCGCTGGTAGTGGTCTGCTACCACGGCAACTCCAGCCAGAGTGCCGCCGCCTACCTCGTGGGCCAGGGCTTCTCCGAGGTGTACAGCCTCGACGGCGGCTTTGAATTGTGGCGCACCACCTTTCCAAACGAAACGGCGCAGGGTTAACGACAGAACGGATGCTGGTGCAGACACGCATAAACACCCGGCACACTCTGAAAAAATATTTTTATCAAGCCGATCCCGCGTCCTGCGCGGGTTCGCGCCCAAACTGACGAACGGTCAGCCCCACTTCTTGCTCATCCCTTCTTTATCTTTCCGAATCCGAACTATCCTTAGCCTCAGGCCATCCGTAATCAGGGGAGAGCCGGTACACCGGCGCGTGGGTCATCGGTAGTTACTTTTATGGTGTTCTGGGGGGTAAACGGCATCTGGATACTCAGCTGCTACCAGCATCGACTGACGATCCGCCGCCGGCTCAACGTATCGAGCGAGGTGACGTCATGAGTATTTTTAGCCACTTCCAACAACGCTTTGAAACCACACGTCAGGAAGAGCTCTCGTTACAGGAGTATCTGGAGCTCTGCAAACAGGATCGCAGCACCTACGCCTCTGCCGCAGAACGCCTTCTGCTGGCCATTGGCGAGCCGGAGCTGGTGGACACCTCCACCAACTCACGGTTGTCGCGGATCTTTTCCAACAAGGTGATCCGGCGTTATCCGGCCTTTGCCGACTTCCATGGCATGGAAGAATGCATCGACCAGATCGTGTCGTATTTCCGCCATGCAGCCCAAGGCCTGGAAGAGAAGAAACAGATTCTCTACCTGCTTGGCCCGGTAGGTGGCGGCAAATCGTCTCTGGCTGAAAAGCTCAAGCAACTGATCGAAAAAGTCCCCTTCTACGCCATCAAGGGTTCACCCGTATTCGAGTCGCCACTGGGGTTGTTCAATGCAACCGAGGACGGCGCGATTCTCGAAGAAGACTTCGGTATCCCGCGGCGTTACCTCAATACCATCATGTCGCCATGGGCGACAAAGCGTCTGGCTGAGTTCGGGGGCGACATCAGCCAGTTCAAAGTGGTGAAACTCTATCCATCGATTCTCAACCAGATCGGCGTGGCGAAAACCGAGCCGGGGGACGAGAACAACCAGGATATTTCTGCACTGGTAGGTAAAGTCGATATCCGCAAGCTGGAAGAGTTCTCGCAAAACGACGCCGACGCCTACAGCTACTCGGGTGCTCTGTGCCGGGCCAACCAGGGCCTGATGGAATTCGTCGAGATGTTCAAGGCGCCCATCAAGGTTCTGCACCCGTTGCTGACTGCGACCCAGGAAGGCAACTACAACAGTACCGAAGGCCTGGGCGCGATTCCGTTCACGGGCATCCTGCTGGCCCACTCCAACGAATCGGAATGGCACAGCTTCCGTAACAACAAGAACAATGAAGCCTTCATCGACCGGATCTACATCGTGAAGGTGCCTTATTGCCTGCGTATCAGCGACGAGATCAAGATCTACGACAAGCTGCTGTTCAACAGTTCCCTGGCCAAGGCGCACTGCGCGCCGGACACTCTGAAGATGCTGGCGCAGTTCACCACCTTGTCGCGCCTCAAGGAGCCGGAAAACTCCAACATCTACTCCAAGATGCGCGTGTATGACGGCGAAAACCTGAAAGACACCGATCCCAAGGCCAAGTCGATCCAGGAGTACCGCGACAGTGCGGGTGTCGACGAAGGCATGAACGGCCTTTCAACCCGTTTCGCGTTCAAGATTCTGTCCAAGGTCTTCAACTTCGATCCCCACGAGATCGCCGCCAACCCGGTGCACCTGCTCTACGTGCTCGAACAGCAGATCGAACAGGAACAGTTCCCGGCCGAAACCCGCGAACGCTACCTGCGCTTCATCAAGGAGTATCTGGCGCCGCGCTACATCGAGTTCATCGGCAAGGAAATCCAGACCGCGTATCTGGAGTCCTACAGCGAATACGGCCAGAACATCTTCGACCGCTACGTGCTTTACGCAGACTTCTGGATTCAGGACCAGGAATACCGCGATCCGGAAACCGGCGAGATTCTCAACCGCGTTGCCCTGAACGAAGAACTGGAAAAGATCGAGAAACCTGCCGGCATCAGCAACCCGAAAGATTTCCGCAACGAAATCGTCAACTTCGTGTTGCGTGCCCGTGCCAACAACAACGGCAAGAACCCGACCTGGCTCAGCTACGAGAAACTGCGCGTGGTGATCGAGAAGAAAATGTTCTCCAACACCGAAGACCTGCTGCCAGTCATCAGCTTCAACGCCAAAGCCAGCAAAGAGGATCAACAGAAACACAACGACTTCGTCACCCGAATGGTCGAGCGGGGCTATACCGACAAACAGGTGCGTCTACTCTCCGAGTGGTATCTGCGCGTGCGCAAGTCGCAGTGATGCAGCGGTAAGCTACAAGCATCAGGCAACAGGCTGGAACGGCCGGTTCGACAGATACGACCGTCGCCAGCTTGTGGCTTGAAGCTGCTTTCTACTTGCGGCTGCCCGGAGGGCCTATGAGTTATGTGATCGACCGACGCCTCAATGGCAAGAACAAGAGCACGGTGAATCGCCAGCGGTTTCTGCGGCGTTACCGTGATCACATCAAAAAAGCAGTGGAAGAAGCCGTCAGCCGTCGCTCCATTACCGATATGGAACACGGCGAACAAATCAGCATTCCTGGCCGCGATATCGACGAGCCGGTGCTTCATCATGGCCGTGGTGGCAAACAGACGGTTGTCCATCCCGGCAACAAGGAATTCTCCAGCGGCGAGCACATCGCCCGTCCGCAAGGTGGCGGCGGTGGCAAAGGACCTGGCAAGGCCAGCAATTCCGGCGAAGGCATGGACGAGTTCGTCTTCCAGATCACTCAGGAAGAATTTCTCGAATTCATGTTCGAGGACCTGGAGCTTCCCAACCTCGTTAAACGCAACCTGACCGGCACCGACACCTTCAAGACCGTACGCGCAGGCATCAGCAACGAGGGCAATCCCTCGCGCATCAATATCATCCGGACCCTGCGCTCGGCCCATGCGCGCCGTATCGCACTTTCCGGCAGCAGCCGCGCCAAGCTCAAGGAAACGGTGACCGAGCTGGAGCGTCTCAAGCGCGAAGAGCCGGACAACTTCGGCGACATCCAGGAACTGGAAGTCGAAATAGATCGTTTGAAAGCACGTATTCGCCGCGTGCCTTACTTGGATACTTTCGACCTCAAGTACAACCTGCTGGTCAAGCAACCCAACCCAAGCTCCAAGGCGGTGATGTTCTGTCTGATGGACGTCTCTGGCTCCATGACTCAGGCAACCAAGGATGTCGCCAAGCGATTTTTCATCCTGCTGTACCTGTTTCTCAAGCGTAACTACGACAAGATCGAAGTGGTGTTCATCCGCCACCACACCAGCGCCCGGGAAGTGGACGAAGAAGAGTTCTTCTATTCACGGGAAACCGGCGGCACCATCGTTTCCAGCGCCCTGAAACTGATGCAGGAGATCATGGCCGAGCGCTATCCGAGCAACGAATGGAACATCTATGCCGCCCAGGCTTCCGATGGCGACAACTGGAACGACGACTCACCGATCTGCCGCGAAATCCTCACCAAGCAGATCATGCCGTTCGTGCAGTACTACACCTATGTGGAGATCACGCCCCGAGAGCATCAGGCACTATGGTTCGAATACGAACGCATCGGTGAAGAATTTGCCGACACCTTTGCCCAGCAACAGCTGGTCTCTGCCGGCGATATCTATCCGGTATTCCGTGAACTCTTCCAGCGCAGGTTAGTGACATGACCGCTAGAGAGCAGAAGCGCCAACCCCTTTCCACGGGGTCCGAGTGGACATTTGAACTGATCCAGGCCTACGACCGCGAAATCAGCCGTATCGCCGAGCGCTATGCCCTGGATACCTACCCAAATCAGATCGAGGTCATCACGGCCGAACAGATGATGGACGCCTATGCCTCGGTGGGAATGCCGCTGGGCTATCACCACTGGTCATACGGCAAGCATTTCCTGAGCACCGAGAAATCCTACACTCGCGGGCAGATGGGTCTGGCCTACGAGATCGTGATCAACTCGGACCCGTGCATTGCCTATCTGATGGAAGAAAACACCATCTGCATGCAGGCACTTGTGGTTGCCCACGCCTGCTACGGGCATAACAGCTTCTTCAAGGGCAACTACCTGTTCCGCACCTGGACCGATGCCAGTTCGATCATTGACTACCTGGTCTTCGCCAAGCAGTACATCATGCAATGCGAAGAGCGCCATGGCATCGATGCAGTGGAAGACCTGCTCGACTCCTGTCATGCCCTGATGAACTATGGTGTCGACCGCTACAAGCGGCCCTACCCGATTTCAGCCGAAGAAGAGCGACGCCGACAAAAGGATCGCGAAGAACACCTGCAACGGCAGATCAACGACCTGTGGCGCACCATTCCGAAAGGTGCCGACAAGAGCAGCAAGGAGGACAACGCCCGTTTCCCTGCCGAGCCACAGGAAAACATCCTGTACTTCATCGAGAAGCATGCGCCGCTGCTGGAACCCTGGCAGCGCGAAGTAGTGCGCATCGTGCGCAAGATTGCCCAGTATTTCTATCCGCAGCGCCAGACTCAGGTGATGAACGAAGGCTGGGCGACGTTCTGGCACTACACGCTGATGAACGATCTGTACGACGAAGGGCTGGTCACCGATGGCTTCATGCTGGAGTTCCTGCAATCGCACACCAGCGTGGTCTATCAGCCTGGCTTCGACAGCCCCTATTACAGCGGCATCAACCCGTACACCCTGGGTTTTGCCATGTATCAGGACATTCGGCGCATGTGTGAGCACCCAACCGACGAGGATCGCCACTGGTTCCCGGAAATTGCTGGCACGGACTGGCTGACGGCGATCAAATTCGCCATGTCCAGCTTCAAGGACGAGAGTTTCATCCTCCAGTACCTGTCGCCCAAGGTCATTCGTGACCTCAAGCTGTTCAGCATCATGGATGACGACCAGAAAGACGACCTGCTGGTGCCCGCCATCCATGACGAAGCCGGTTATCGGACCATTCGGGAAACGCTGGCCGCTCAATACAACCTGGGCAATCGCGAACCCAACGTGCAGATCTACAGCATCGACCGCCGTGGCGACCGTTCACTGACGCTGCGCCATCAACAACACAACCGCAAACCACTGGGCGATTCAACGGACGAAGTGCTCAAACACCTGCACCGTCTGTGGGGCTTCGATATCCATCTGGAAACCCTGCAAGGCGATCAGGTGATGAAAACCCACCATGTCCCACCACGCGGCGAACATGCCGAGGGAGACTATCCGAGGCTCGACCTGGCAGTTGTTCATCTCTGAAGAACATAACCGCAGAGAATGTTTTTAACTTTTAACCTCCGTAGGGACGACTCAGGTTTATCCTGTCGTGCTTATGGAGGTTTTTTATGCAGATTTATAAAGTTGGTGGCGCTGTACGCGACCGCCTGCTGGGTCAACCCGTTACCGATACCGACTGGGTCGTCGTAGGTGCCAGCGCCGATGAAATGCTGGTCAAAGGTTATCGTCCGGTGGGTACTGATTTTCCGGTCTTTCTTCATCCTCTGACGGGTGAGGAATACGCACTGGCTCGCACCGAGCGCAAGAACGGCGTTGGTTACGGCGGCTTCATCTTTCACGCCAGCCCTGACGTCACACTCGAACAGGACCTGATCCGCCGCGATCTGACCATCAATGCCATAGCCGAAGACAAGGACGGTAATCTGACCGATCCCTATGGCGGACAGCACGATATCGAAGCCCGAGTCTTGCGCCACGTTTCACCTGCGTTCGTCGAAGATCCGCTCAGAGTATTGCGTGTCGCCCGTTTCGCAGCCCGCTATGCACCTTTGGGTTTCAGCATCGCGCCCGAAACACTGAAACTGATGCGCCAGCTCAGCGAATCCGGTGAACTCAAGGCCCTGACACCCGAGCGCAGCTGGAAGGAAATCTCCCGGGCGCTGATGGAAAATCAGCCTCAGGTTTTCATTCAGGTGCTGCATGACTGTGGCGCTCTCAAGGAACTGATTCCCGAAGTCGAGGCGCTGTTCGGCGTACCGCAGCCTGCCGCCCATCACCCCGAAATCGACACAGGCAAGCATGTACTCAGCGTGCTGGGGCAATCCGCCCTTCATCAACAGCCACTGAGCGTACGCTGGGCCTGCCTGCTGCATGATCTGGGTAAAGGGCTGACTCCCGAAGCCGAATGGCCTCGGCATATCGCCCACGAACACAGGGGCCTGCGCCTGATAAAAGCGGTCAACGAGCGCTTCAAGGTGCCGAAGGAATGTCAGGAACTGGCGCTACTGGTTGGCCAGTATCACACTCATGGACATCGCGCCCTTGAGCTGAAACCCCTGACCCTGCTGGAGCTACTGCACAGCTTCGACGTCTACCGTCGCCCGCAACGCTTTGAGGAATTCATTGTGGCTTGCGAGATGGACGCTCGTGGGCGCGACGGTTTCGAGGAGCGTAATTATCCACAGGCTGACTACCTGCGCGGCGCAGCCCATGCGGCCCGAACTGTTGCGGTCCAGCCGCTGGTGGAAAAGGGCTTGAAGGGACAGGACCTGGGCAATGCGCTGAAAAACGAAAGGCTGGATGCGCTCAAGGTGTACAAGGCCGAGCACACTGCACTTCGGGAATGAATCCCACAAGATCATGAATTAAATGGATTTTCCGTGGGAGCGAATTCATTCGCCAGAGGCCCGTGAGCTGAAGAAAACCTATCGCCCTCAATGACGTCTCGCGAATGAGCGGAGCGCCGCCCGATTGCTCCTACACCTCTTCTGGCGTCAGCTGTATTCCGCGCCACTCGAACGCTACAGGCAAGAGCTGCTGATCGATCTGAGCATCAGCCCAGAGCGTGCCGAAAGGCACGCCAACACCCGGATGCAAGCGATCCGCCGCGATCAGCGACAAGGGCCACAACACAAAGGCGTTCTTGAGGATTTCTGCACGCGGCAGGATCAAACCGTCGAAATTACCGACCAGCTCACCATACAGAAGCACATCGATATCCAGCGGCAACCCTTTGCGATCCGGTGCATAACGGCCGCTATCGGCTTCGATCATCTTCAAACGGCGACCCAGATCCAGAAGCGGCAGGTCGGTCAGGGCCGAGACGACCAGATTGAAGAACGGACCACTCTTGATCCCCACCGGCTGGCTTTCGAAGACCGGTGAGCAGGTCAGATCGCTCAGGAAGGAATCGAGCGCATCCAGCCCGGCATGCAAATGCCTTTCGCGCTCGATATTACTGCCGAGCCCAAGAAAAACCCGAGTCAGCGACATCCGCGCTCGATCTCCACGCCCACGCCCTTGGCAGCGGCGACAGCGCCCGGCTTGGTCAGCCTCAGACGCAGCCAGGGAATATGAAACTCACTCATCAGCACTTCGGCCAGACGCTCGGCAAAAGTCTCCACCAACTGGAACTGCGCCTGCTCGGCAAAAGCCTGGATGCGAGCGGAAACACTCGCATAGTCCAAGGCCTTGCTCAGGTCGTCACCCGCTGCGGCAGGCCGGTTATCCCAGGCAAAACTCAGGTCCAGCCGCAAGCACTGGCGGATGCCACGTTCCCAGTCATAAGCGCCGATCACCGTATCGACCTCAAGACCGTCAATGAAAACTCTGTCCAAGCACTACTCTCCACTGCACGACAAGGGCGCGATGCCCCGTTAGAATCAGGGCATCCTCGCCCGGAATGGTTAGCATGTTTTGGTTACTGGCTATTTTCGCCTACCTGCTCGGCTCACTGTCCTTCGCCATCCTGCTCAGCCGCCTCAATGGCAGCCCGGACCCACGTGCCAGTGGCTCGGGCAATGCAGGCGCGACCAACATGCTGCGTCTGGCCGGTAAAAAAGCTGCCGTCCTGACCCTGATAGGCGACCTCTGTAAAGGCCTGCTCCCCGTACTGCTTGCCAACCTTGGCGGCCTTGACCCGCGAGACCAGGCCTGGATAGGCCTTTGCGCCGTACTGGGCCATCTGTTTCCGTTGTACTTTCGCTTCAAGGGCGGCAAAGGCGTTGCAACCGCCGCCGGCATGCTGCTGGGGCTCTACCCTCCCGCAGCAGCGCTGGCCATCACGACCTGGCTGCTGACGTTCTACCTGACCCGCACCAGCTCGCTCGCCGCGCTGATCGCCACACCATTGACCCTACCACTGCTGGCCTGGCAGGAACCCCGGGCATTATTGCCCATGAGTGTCCTGACCCTGCTGATCGTCTGGCGTCATCGCGGCAATCTACGCGACCTGCTCGCCGGGCGCGAACGGCATTTCTGAAGGTACGCATGAAAACGGCTCACCTTCGACATGCCGCCCTCAGATACCCGACAACTGCTCCATCGGCCAGCGTGCCTGCACACTGATACTCAAATCTTCCTTCTGGCCCGCCTGCAGACGCTGACAACCGGCAAATGCGATCATCGCGCCGTTATCGGTGCAGAACTCGGGACGAGCGTAGTAAACATGACCACGCAGGTCCGCCAGCATGCTCTCCAGCGACTCTCGCAACGCCTTGTTGGCACTGACGCCACCGGCGATGACCAGGCTTTTGAGGCCGGTCTGCTTGAGTGCCCGCTTGCACTTGATGGTCAAAGTCTCCACTACCGCCTGCTGGAAGGCCAGAGAGATGTCGCAACGGGTTTGCTCGCTGTCGTCTCCAGCGCTCTGGCACTGCTGCCAGGCATTGAGGGCAGAGGTTTTCAGACCACTGAAGCTGAATTCCAGGCCGGGACGGTCGGTCATCGGACGCGGAAATACAAAACGCCCCGCTACACCGCGAGTCGCCAGACGGGAAATCTCGGGACCACCCGGATATTGCAGGCCCATCATCTTGGCGGTCTTGTCGAAAGCCTCGCCTGCGGCGTCATCCAGGGTTTCGCCCAACAGCTCATAGCGACCGATACCGTCGACCCGGACCAGTTGCGTATGCCCGCCGGACACCAGCAAGGCGACGAACGGAAACTGTGGCGGCTGCTCTTCAAGCATCGGCGCCAGCAGATGACCTTCCATGTGATGAACACCAAGGGCCGGAATATCCCAGGCAAATGCCAGGGCCTGGGCACATGACGCACCGACCAGCAAGGCGCCGACCAGACCCGGCCCGGCCGTGTAGGCAATGGCATCGATATCGGTCGCGACACAGTCCGCTTCAGCCAGCGTCTGGCGAATGAGTGGCAGCATGCGCTTGACGTGATCGCGCGATGCCAGTTCTGGTACCACGCCACCATAAGCACGATGCAGGTCGATCTGACTGAACAATGCATCCGCCAGCAAACCGCGTTCGCTGTCGTAAAGCGCGACGCCGGTTTCGTCGCAGGAAGTTTCTAATCCCAGTACTAACATGGGTTTGCGCCTTGTAGGGGGCAGATTTGAAGGCGCGCATGATAGTCGTCGCAAAAGGCTCCGACCAGCGGTTTTCGATCAGAGGCTTTGCATTCCTCTCAATGAGGGGTTAACATCCGCAACCCTTAAAAACCGACGTACTTTTGTGCAGTGTTTGCACGAGGCGTTGACCCCGGTAATGAATGAAGGTAGCTCTGGATGCCAGCCGTCAAAGTTAAAGAGAACGAACCCTTCGACGTAGCTCTGCGTCGTTTCAAGCGCTCCTGCGAAAAAGCCGGTGTTCTGGCTGAAGTTCGTAGCCGCGAATTTTACGAGAAGCCGACTTCCGAGCGTAAGCGTAAGGCAGCTGCTGCTGTCAAGCGTCACGCCAAGAAAGTCCAGCGCGAACAGCGCCGCGCCGTTCGTCTGTATTAATTTACAGCCTTACGTCGCAAGCTTCTGCCTTGCCCGGCCATCAAAGCCGGGCTGTCGGCAGTTGGAGCACTAGCCTCACGCTTCATTGACAGAGGCTGTCGAAGCCGCACACGCGACCAAGACAAATCCGTCAAAGCACGTCCAGCCTGCTTCAGGCAACGTTGATTGATCTGTCCTTCGGGCAGGCTTGATCAATGAGCATGACGAGCATGCCTTGATGACTTCGCAAGAAGCTCAGCCAAGGCAGCGTCTCTTGCGATCCCTCAGTGAACACCAAAGCTCAAGGCTGAAGTCGAATTCACATGAAATCGCTGCACACTTATTTCCTTTCAAGGCTGCAGGCCCGATTATCGGATGCCGATACCCGCCCGCATCTCGCTATTCTTGCTGACAAAGGCGGCTGAAATGTTCGCGCACGCTTACAGATTCGCCACGATAATTTCGTAATACGCCTGATGACGAGAACGCCATGGCCGGGCTGATTCCCCAAAGCTTCATTGACGACCTCCTGAACCGCACCGACATCGTCGATGTTGTCAGCTCGCGCGTGCAATTGAAGAAAACCGGGAAGAATTTCAGCGCCTGCTGCCCGTTCCACAAAGAGAAAACACCCTCTTTCAGCGTCAGCCCGGACAAGCAGTTCTATTACTGCTTCGGCTGTGGTGCAGGCGGTAACGCGCTTGGCTTCGTCATGGACCACGACAACCTGGACTTTCCCCAGGCGGTCGAGGAGCTTGCCAAAGCAGCTGGCATGGAAGTCCCCCGGGAACAGAACGTCAAAGGCCAGAAGCCGCGCCAGCCGACCGACTCCCCGCTGTACCCGCTGCTGGCAGCCGCCGCCGAGTTCTATCGTCAGGCCCTGAAAAGCCACCCGATGCGCAAGGCCGCCGTGGACTACCTTAAGGGTCGCGGCCTGTCCGGCGAGATCGCCCGGGACTTCGGCATGGGGTTCGCCCCGCCCGGCTGGGACAACCTCTACAAGCACCTGAGCAGCGACACGCTTCAGCAAAAGGTCATGATCGATGCCGGCCTGCTGATCGAGAACGCGGAAACCGGCAAGCGCTACGACCGTTTTCGCGACCGAGTCATGTTTCCGATCCGCGACTCACGAGGCCGCGTCATTGCCTTTGGTGGCCGGGTACTGGGCGACGACAAGCCCAAGTACCTGAACTCCCCTGAAACCCCTGTCTTTCACAAGGGCCAGGAGCTGTACGGCCTGTTCGAGGCACGCAAACACAATCGCAACCTAGACGAAATCATCGTCGTCGAGGGCTACATGGACGTCATCGCCCTGGCCCAGCAAGGCCTGCGCAATGCCGTCGCGACACTTGGCACCGCAACCAGCGAAGAGCACTTGAAACGGCTGTTCAGGGTCGTACCCAACGTGCTGTTCTGCTTCGACGGCGACCAGGCTGGCCGCAATGCCGCATGGCGCGCACTGGAAGCCACCCTGTCGAGCCTGCAGGACGGACGCCGCGCCCGCTTTCTGTTCCTGCCCGAAGGCGAAGACCCGGACACTCTGGTGCGCTCCGAAGGCACCGATGCTTTCAAGGCACGCATCAATCAGCATGCCCAGCCGCTGGCCGACTATTTTTTCGAGCAGTTGACCAAGGAATCCGACCCGCGCTCCCTCGAAGGCAAGGCCCATATGGCCACCCTCGCCGCACCGCTGATCGACAAGGTTCCCGGCGCCAATCTGCGCACGCTGATGCGTCAGCGCCTCAGCGAAATCACCGGTCTCAACAACGAAGCCGTCAGCCAGTTGGTACAAAGTGCACCCGCAGATGTGCCTCCCAGCTACGATCCGTACGTCGATTACGACGCAATGCCGGATTTCGCGGACTACCAGCAGCACGGCGGCCACGAAGAGCAGCCGCAATGGACGCCCAAGAAAGCCGGTGGTCAGAATCAGAAAAAATGGGACAACAAAAAGTCCTGGGGCAAAGGGGGTAAGCGTCAGGAGTTCGAGCCTCGTGCACCACGCGTACCAACGGCCGTAGAACCGCCGTTGCAAGCGGCACTGAGAACCCTGCTGCATCACCCGGAACTGGCCGAGAAAGTCGAAAATGCGAGCCATTTCGCGGCAGAAGACCACGCACAGGCGCAGTTACTGGTCGCCTTGATCGAGGCCAGGCAAAAGAATCCGAATCTTCGGTCGTTACAATTGATAGCGCGTTGGCATGGCACGGAACAGGGCCGATTGCTGCGCGCATTGGCAGAAAAGGAATGGTTGATCGAGGCCGATAACCTTGAACAACAGTTTTTCGACACTATAACTAGGCTATCGGCAAACCAACGTGAGCGGAACATTGATCAGTTGATCATCAAGGATCGCCAGGTAGGCCTCACGGCAGAAGAGAAAACTCAACTGCTTCGGCTCCTTAGTCGCAATGTTTCTGCACAAAACCCGACCTCAACTGGCGCGTGAGGTCATAGCTCGGGTATAATCCTCGGCTTGTTTTTTGCCCGCCAAGACCTTCAGTGGATAGGGTGTTATGTCCGGAAAAGCGCAACAGCAGTCTCGTATCAAAGAGTTGATCACCCTGGGTCGTGAGCAGAAGTATCTGACTTACGCAGAGGTCAACGACCACTTGCCTGAGGATATTTCAGATCCTGAGCAGGTGGAAGACATCATCCGCATGATCAATGACATGGGGATCCCGGTACACGAGAGTGCTCCGGACGCAGACGCCCTGATGCTGGCCGATGCCGATACCGATGAAGCCGCCGCAGAAGAAGCGGCCGCAGCATTGGCAGCGGTTGAAACCGACATCGGTCGTACTACCGATCCCGTGCGTATGTACATGCGCGAAATGGGTACCGTTGAACTCCTGACCCGTGAAGGCGAAATCGAAATCGCCAAACGTATCGAGGAAGGCATCCGTGAAGTGATGAGCGCCATCGCGCACTTCCCTGGCACGGTTGATCATATTCTCTCCGAATACGAGCGTGTCACGAGCGAAGGCGGCCGCCTGTCCGACGTTCTGAGCGGTTACATCGACCCGGACGACGGCATTGCACCGCCGGCCGAAGTCCCACCGCCTATCGACGCAAAAGCAGCCAAGGCTGACGACAGCGACGATGACGAGGAAGAATCGGGCGACGCTTCCGACGATGAAGAAGAAGCCGAAAGCGGTCCTGATCCGGTCATTGCCCAGCAGCGCTTTGGCGCCGTTGCCGACCAGATGGAAATCACCCGCAAGGCGCTCAAGAAATTCGGTCGTGAAGACAAGAATTCCATCGCTGAACTGGTTGCCCTGGCTGAACTGTTCATGCCGATCAAACTGGTTCCAAAACAGTTTGAAGGCCTGGTAGAGCGCGTTCGCAGTGCACTTGATCGTCTCCGTGCTCAAGAGCGCGCGATCATGCAACTCTGTGTGCGTGACGCCCGCATGCCACGTGCCGACTTCCTGCGCCAGTTCCCGGGCAACGAAGTTGACGAAAGCTGGACCGACGCACTGGCCAAAGGCAAGAGCAAGTACGCCGAAGCCATTGCCCGTCTGCAGCCGGACATCCAGCGTTGCCAGCAGAAGCTGACCGCGCTCGAAGAAGAAACCGGCCTGAAGATTGCCGAGATCAAGGACATCAACCGTCGCATGTCGATCGGTGAGGCCAAGGCCCGCCGCGCGAAGAAAGAGATGGTCGAAGCGAACTTGCGTCTGGTGATCTCCATCGCCAAGAAGTACACCAACCGCGGCCTGCAATTCCTCGACCTGATCCAGGAAGGCAACATCGGCCTGATGAAAGCGGTGGACAAGTTCGAATACCGTCGTGGCTACAAGTTCTCGACCTATGCAACCTGGTGGATCCGTCAGGCGATCACTCGCTCGATCGCCGACCAGGCACGCACCATCCGTATTCCGGTGCACATGATCGAGACGATCAACAAGCTCAACCGCATTTCCCGCCAGATGCTGCAGGAAATGGGTCGTGAACCGACTCCGGAAGAGCTGGGCGAGCGCATGGAAATGCCTGAGGACAAGATCCGCAAGGTACTGAAGATCGCCAAAGAGCCGATCTCCATGGAAACCCCGATCGGTGACGACGAAGACTCGCATCTGGGTGACTTCATCGAAGACTCGACCATGCAGTCGCCAATCGATGTCGCCACTGTTGAAAGCCTGAAAGAAGCCACACGCGAAGTGCTGTCGGGCCTTACCGCCCGTGAAGCCAAGGTTCTGCGTATGCGTTTCGGCATCGACATGAATACCGACCACACGCTGGAAGAGGTTGGTAAGCAGTTTGACGTAACCCGCGAGCGGATTCGTCAGATCGAAGCCAAGGCACTGCGCAAGCTGCGTCACCCGACAAGAAGCGAGCACCTGCGCTCGTTCCTTGACGAGTAACAGCACACGCAAGTCAAAACCCCCGGCCCGCCGGGGGTTTTGCTTTTCTGGAATAACACTTTCCGGTTAGTAGTTTTTTCACCCCTTCCCCAACGCCGTCTACACTCGTCTCATTACCATCCGCCGCTATGAGGCTGCCATGTTACGACTGTCGGCCATCACACTCTTTTGTCTGATCGGCTCCATAGCAAACGCCAACACCCAAGACTTGCCTGCCCGGCTTCATCAAACACAGAACCCAGGCTCATGGCTCGCCCAGCAGGACTCCAAAGCCTTGCTACTCGCGTCGGACAGCACGCTGACGAGCCTGCAACAGCCCGAAGTTCACAGCTGGATAAACAACGAACCGGTGCATTGGGAAAACTTTCTACTTTATGGCCTGCCGGGCTTATTACTACTTTCGGCTGCTCTTGCAGTGGTTATCCGTAATAACCGAAAGCTCAGCCTGGAGATTTCTCGTGGCATTGAGCTGGAGCAGAAACTTCGTGGCAGCGAACATCATTACCGGGGGCTGGTAGAAAGCCTTTCCGCCGTGGCCTGGGAAGCCAACCCGGAAAAGATGACCTACAACTACGTCTCGCCGCAGGCAGAAAGCCTGCTGGGTTATCCACTGTCGAAATGGCTGCAACCTGGCTTCTGGCGCAGCATCGTGCACCCCGAAGACCTGAATGCTGCCGAAACCTTCTGCAAGCAACAGGCCTTAAGCGGCAACGATCACAGCCTCGACTACCGGGTCCGCAATGCCGAAGGGCGGATACTCTGGATCAGGGACATCGTCAGCCTCATCAAGCGCGGGCCGGATCCCGTCATCCGTGGCCTGATGATCGACATCAGCGACAGCAAGCTGACCGAGGAAGCCCTGCGCCTGTCCGAAGGGAAATTCGCCTCGGTGTTTGCCCAATGCCCGGACATCCTGATCATCGCCCGCCTGTCCGACGGCATCATTCTCGAGGTCAACAAAGCCTTCGTGACCCAGATCGGCATGAGCAGCGAAGAAGTCATCGGCAAAACCGCTACGCAAATCAACCTGTGGGCAGTGCCGGGAGTCGGTCCCGGCCTGCTGGAGCGCCTGCAACAGGACCGGATCCGCAACCTGGAAATGCCTCTGCGGCGCAAGGACGGGCGCACCTTTTCCTGCCTGATGTCAGCCGAACCCTTCGAGATGAGCGCAACGCCAGCCGTATTGCTCACCATCAGCGATATCACACCTCTCAAGCAGGCCCAGCAGCAGTTGCAACTCTCTGAAGAGAAGTTCGCCAAGGCCTTCCATTCATCACCCGACGGCCTGCTTATCGCCCGGACCAGCGACGGCCTGCTGCTGGAGGTCAATGAAGGTTTCTGCCGGATGACCGGCTACAGCGAAAGCCAGTGCCTTGAACGTTCAGGCCTCGACCTGCAGATATGGGTCGACCCTAATGAACGCCAGCAACTGATCAAGCAACTGCAGCAAAATGGCGTGGTACGGGATTTTCGCGGCCAGATCCGGCACCTGGACGGACAGGTCAGGCTTTGCGAAATGTCATCGCATCCCCTGCTCATCGCCGGGGAAGAATGCATCATGACCCTGGCCCGGGACATTACCGAGCGCCAGCAGATGCAGGAAAAACTGCACCTGGCCGCCACCGTCTTCGAGAGTACCGCCGAAGGCGTACTGATCACCGATACGCGCCAGCGCATCAACGCCGTCAACCGGGCGTTCAGCGAAATCACCGGCTACGGCGAGGATGAGGCCCTGGGCCAGACACCCCGCCTGCTCGCCTCGGGCCAGCATGACAGCGCATTCTATGCGGCCATGTGGCATCAACTGAGCGCAGAAGGACACTGGCAAGGAGAAATATGCAACCGCCGCAAGAATGGCGAGCTTTACCCCTGCTGGCTAACGATCAGCGCCGTGCGCAACAAGGATCGCTTCATCACCCACTTCGTCGCCGTCTTTGCCGACATTTCCAGTCTCAAGCACGCCCAGGCGCGCCTGGACTATCAGGCCCATCACGACCCCCTGACCGGCCTGCCCAACCGCACCCTGTTTGAAAACCGCCTGCACTCTGCCCTGTTGCACAGCGAAGAATCGGGCAGCCTCGGTGCCGTGTTGTTTATCGATCTGGATCGCTTCAAACACATCAACGACAGCCTCGGGCACCCCGTGGGCGACCTGCTCCTCAAAGGCATCGCACAACGCCTCAAGGAGACGCTGCGCGACATCGACACCGTGGCGCGCCTGGGCGGCGATGAATTCATCGTTCTGCTGCCCGGCCTGCTGCAACCCGGCGATGCACAAACCATCGGCAGCAAACTCCTGGCCTGCTTCACGGCGCCCTTCCAGGCTGGCGAGCACGAGTTCTTCATGAGCGCCAGCATCGGCAGTTGCCTGTTCCCCACCGACGGCACCGACGTCGCCACGCTGGTCAAGAACGCCGATGCGGCGATGTACCGCTCCAAGGCCAAGGGCCGCAACCGGATCGAAAGCTACACCCGCGACCTGACCTCCCAGGCCAGCGAACGGATCGCCCTTGAACAGGAACTGCGCAGAGCCATCGAACGCAACGAACTGAGCCTGTCCTACCAGCCCAAGACCAGCCTGCTGACCAACAGACTGGTAGGCGCCGAAGCCCTGATACGCTGGAGCCACCCGACCTTTGGCGAAGTGCCGCCCGAGCATTTCATACCGCTGGCGGAAGAGAACGGCATGATCCTGCAGATAGGCGACTGGGTTCTGGAACACGCCTGTCGTCAGATGTACGAATGGCGCAAGAACTACGCGCCTTTCGGCCCGCTCTCGGTCAACCTGGCCGGCGCCCAGCTACGCCAGCCCAATCTGCTCAAACGCATCGAACAACTGCTCGCAGACAACGGCCTGGAGCCCGGCTGTCTGCAACTGGAAATCACCGAAAACTTCATCATGAGCCAGACAGAAGAAGCCCTGTCGGTGCTCCACAAACTGAAAAAACTTGGCGTCCAGCTGGCCATCGACGACTTCGGCACCGGCTACTCATCCCTGAGCTACCTCAAGCGCCTGCCTCTGGACATCCTGAAAATCGACCAGTCCTTCGTCCGCGGCCTCCCGGAAGACACCCACGACGCCGCCATCGTCCGCGCCATCATCGCCCTAGGCCGCAGCATGCAACTCACCATCATCGCCGAAGGCGTGGAGAACCCCGAACAACAGAAATTCCTGACCGAACAAGGCTGCGAACAGATCCAGGGCTACATCGTCAGCCTCCCCTTGCCACCCGAGGAATTCTGCTCCAGATTTCTTCTTATGAATCTTTCGGATTTTTCGGATAGCACAGCCGCGAAACCGCCGTTATAATCCGCGGCCTACTGAGGGCCCATAGCTCAGTTGGTTAGAGCAGAGGACTCATAATCCTTTGGTCCACGGTTCAAGTCCGTGTGGGCCCACCAATGAAATCAATGGCTTACGTCTAAAAAACGTAGGCCATTGTGCTTTTATAGCCAGAATTTTCCCCGTTTCGTCCCCGTTTCGTCCACATCACTCGATAATCGTCAGCACCGACACGCTTCTCAGCGCAAAGGATAGGGGCCAAGGCCAGGCGGCAGCTCAGATCGCGCACACCGTCGCGGTTTCAATCCGCTCACTGAGATGGGCTTGACCTCGCGCTGCATCACTCCTTCCCTAGGAAAACTTGGGCCACAGAACAATGCACAAGTAATACTGCCGCCGTCTAGAAAAGCGAGATTGTAAATTTTTATCGCGTCGAGCCAGTTACAACTGAGGCTCATGAAGCTTAAAACCTAGATAATATAGTCCCCAGAACGTTGCGGTTAACATTTGCATCAGTAATGTAAAATAAATAAATGTCATTGCTAGCGAAAGAAGTACTCCTGCCAAGCCGCCCAATAGTCCAACACTGGCAATTGTTGCCCCACTAGACATTAGTGCGACAGAGAGCAATACCAGAACAATACTTTCACATGTCAAGAATGCGAACAGCATTGCCAAAAACCTACGACGAGTGAGCTTTACTAAAATGTTTTCTCCACGAGTATTTAATTTTACAGTTGGAGTTGGTTCAGGCAGCACGTTATCGATGTCATTACGACCAAAGGTAGCAATTGCTGCCAGGGCGGCAATATAAAAACCTGGCAGGCATGAAAGAAAGCCTAATAGTAGACTGACGGGACCGGAGGCCCTGTAAATATCAGAGCGCCATCCCTCATCAGCAGAGAACCATGTGCAAAGCAAAGATATTATTACTGGGAAAAGCCAGTCCACCTTCCACTTCTGCGGATGACGTATCGCAAGATACGAAAGCGGCTGTAACATTTGCTTCAGCATTTTAAGTCACTCCAAGCTTTTAAGGACTTCCTTAACTATAGCATGATTAACTTCTTCAATACTCGCCGAGCTAACCGCATTAGCGGATGAAACGTAATATCGCTTTACGTATCGCCCATCAGTTGCCAATTGGCCGGTGTCGACCGAAAGCAGAGCATTATTCGGAGAGCCAGAGCCATCCTTAAAGCTAACGCGCATTTGATCTAGACCGCCGGTTTTTGCTTTTTTAAGAACATCTTTAACAGTTTTTACAGCATCACCTATCAGGTCTTTCTCCAATGAAAGCTTAATAACACGATGTTTTTCTTTCACGAAACCTGCGTTATCCCACTTACCGCCAACTTCTTTATGACTTATTAATTCTATACCAGCTAGCGCTCCGCTTTGCAGATCGTTTTTAAAAGTATCAGATATATGCCCTTGCAACTCTACCTCATGAACATGGTGAACCTTGTTCTGCTCACCTTTCTTATTGCAAGAGCCATCTATATTAGGAATTCTAAATAGGTCAGGTTTTTGCTTCTTGCAGTGACGGATCATGTGCGCGAAGTAGTTGGAGATAGCGCTGCTCCCCAAGCCAGATCCAGATGCAGACTCAATTATACAGAAGTAGTAATCTTCACCTTTAACTGGCTTCGTATCCAATATTAGATGCGCAGAAAACTCAGCACCTTGCCCAGGGAGCTTTTCATTTACTTTGCGTTGCTTAGACTCCGGATTGCTGTAAACAGAGTCAGGAGCGCTAGGATCGCATCGATTAATCAAAATCACCCAATATCCGCTCACGGTATCTGTGTGAGCAATATAGTACTTGTCAGCTTTGTCACTATGACCTTTACTCAGGAAGTTATCACCACCGTCAATGAGCGCCTCAACTATTTCTCGGATTTCCTTCATAGACTTTGGAGTCGCAGGAAAGTCGGCAATATTACCCTCTGCTCTTGAACGCCCCCGAGCATACAGCTTCATATCAAAAAACGTAGCAATACGTTTGGACATACAGATTACCTGTGCCTTTTAGGTATTTTATTTAAGAAAGCCGTGAGCGGCAGACTCACAATCGCCGCTGGCCGATATGAGCTGCACTGAAAAAGTTTTGATATAGACGCTGAGTCTTCCCATATTACTACCATCCCACATCCTGTGATGGCTCAATCATGGCACCCTTTATCACCTGCGGCAACCCAGTGGTCATGTACCGGATCGAGTAACAGAGCCTAACCTTACTAAGGTGCGAAACCGGCCAAAATTGCTCGAGAATAAAAAACGGCGCGAAAAAACACTTATCCCCCTCCCGCCGACGCGCTCTGTGTCCGTTTTTTTTGCAAGCTCCGGTGTAGTGTAACCACCCGTCCCGCCCAGGCAGGCCGTGGGGTTTCGCAGGCGACAGGGCATTTCACTTTGTGCAAGGTTTTGAAAAAAAATGACAAGCTATTGCACTAGAAAGAGGGCTTTAACGCATACTGTTTCAAGGGTGAAACCCAGCAGGAATAGGGACATTTGGCGATTTTTTAAAACTGCACAGCTCATTCAGCGCCGTGCTTGATCAGCGCGCCGCGCCCTGACCAAAAGCCTGCGCGCCAAGGGGGAGGGGAGGTCCAGCCATTTTTGACTGACCAGTACCATTGCACAAACCGTCACGCCTCCAGCAATTAGGCTCCGACGTGCCTAAGCCTCACTCCGGCTTAAAAAACGTGTGTGCCGAGCTATCTGCACCCCTAAGGCGCTGTTCAGCATTCTGATCACGTCCGGTCCATCCTTATTGATTCAGGTGCCGTAGTGCTGCCTGATCATGTTCGCGTCGGTGTACCCGTTATTCAGCGATCCATTCACCCGAAGCAATGCCAGTGCTTCGCAACTGATTTGTGTAGGTGTGCCGACACTGGCCAGGCTCCCGGTATCTGACCCCAGCGTGCTCCAGGTACGTCTTGAAAAGACGATCACGGATGCAGCGGTCATTATTGCCACGCACCTCAACACCGCTCGTCATACAGATCGCCTACTTACAAGTAATCCAAACGCATAGATCAAAAAAAGGCCCGCGAACGGGCCATAGAAGATTACAAGCTTAAAATCCGGATCAAAGAACACCAAGCTGCCGTTTCAACTTCATCAAGTCCACGGGACTATGTGCAACCGGCTCGCCAGCAATAGCTGAAGGCAGGCCAACAATGGTTTTAGTTATTTGGTTGTCCTTAAATACGTCAAAATACTTTTCCGCTTCGCGTTTGAGCAACAGCCAAGCTCCTTCATTAGCGTCCATTCCTTTATATTTGCCTTCCACCTTTCCGCTGTGCTCATTTGCACAATGCACCGCACGAGCAAAAGTAAATAACTCAAAGAGCTGCTGGGTAATATTTTTTTGCTGCAAAATGCTTCTCAGAGCTACTATCTGATAATCGGAATTAATAATGGACGGCTTGACACACAGCCTGATTCGTAACTCTGCTAGCTGCAATCCCAAGTTATCAGCAAGGGACTTACGACTTTCAACGGTTGCACGTAGTCGCCCCGCTTCCTTGCGTAGTTGTTCAGCGCGCTCTATCTCGTTGTTAATGTGCTCTTGGTCTGTGCCAATTTTTTTCGCCTGCAACTTCCAAGCGACATCAGTTCGTTTGGCCTGCCCTTCAAGTTCATTGGCCTTTTGAGTTAGTCGTTGATTATCCTGAGTCAAGTCCATAAGCTGAGCTTGCAAGGTGACGTATTGTTTTTTCTCTTGCTCAAAAGAATCAATAGACCCTTGTAAGTTAGCAGGGAGGTTTATTTTGCTTAGATCGGTATGTTGCATCTACAATACTTCCTATAAGATTATTGAAAAATTAACCGCACATCAAATCTACCGATGAAAGCTCACCGAAGGCGTTTAAATTTCGAGGGCTGAGCCTGGCGCTTTTCTATTGCACTCATGTGCTTGTCGAGTTCTTTGCGCACTTTTGCCAGGCTCTGTCTCAACAGTTTGCTGGTGATGCCCGTCCTCATAGGAATAGGCGCGGTCCTGTAGGTCGTTGCTCTGGCCCTGTTAGAGAAGTGAAGCTCTTGTGTTCCGATGCTGGCTGGCTCATTGGTTACAGCCAGTCCCGTCATGTAGGCACGACCTGAGTTTGCGAAGTTAGGTGTAATTTCCACGCTGCTAAACAATTTCTCGCCCTCCTTATTAAGCCTCAATAATCGATAGTTTGGCTTCATCTGCACCTCAAGCCCCACTTGGCCTTTGGAAAACGAAGGATCGTTTTCAATCAGGCGCACCGCATGAACAGTTCCATGCGCCCCATGGCAACGGTCATGCTCAGCCCAAATTACAGCGGTATATTTCAATGTGCTGTAAGTCTCTGCACAATCGCGCAGTTCTTGAGCTTTTATTTCACGACCGTCAATAGTAGGGCCGCTAGTGGCTACACGCTTCCAAGAAGATACAAGAGATCGGGGCATAAGTGCCTCCCTAAAGTATAAGCTTTATAATAGAGAGCGACCCAAGCTAAAGCACTCAAGAAGTCGTTCGCATATGTTAATATTAACATATTACAGCTCATATATACGTATTTAAAGGGAGTGCTATGCGAATTTACTGCAATGAATGTGGCGGAAAAGCGTACATATTCGACTTTGAAAAAGTATCAATTGTTCACACCAAGATATTCTGTCATTGCACCAATCCGAAGTGTTGTCACTCGTTTATATCAAACTTTCAATATTCACATACGCTCAAGCCTTCTACCTATCCGTCGCAACATAGAACAATGAGCGTATTGAAAGCTTTATCTGAGCCTGAGCAAATAATGTTATTCCAGCACTTGCAAGGCTTGAACGTCGAGCCTGGCACTGGCGTTCAAAACGATGAACAGGGTTTTGAACAAGTGACCACAAACCAACACGATTACCCCCTATCCGTCTTGCGCACAGATGAAGCAAAAGCGGCTCGCCAAGCGGGTGGGCTGCTTACCCTCGCGTCCGATCGAGAACAAATCATTGAAACCATGTCAAGCGAGTCGTAAATACACACACAAACACACTGAAGCTTTTTCGCGGGGAATTGGGTGCGATCACTGAAAGCCTTGAACTATATGGCTTACAGAGCATTTTTCTGTTCCCCACCTTTTTTCGGGGGGAACAGCCAAAAAATCGAAGGCCTGGAAAGACTACTTATAATTAAATAGATGTGTTCCCCCATTCCCATATATCTATATTTAGAGGGAACAGCTTGATGCCCGGATTTTCTAGTTTATTTCCATGTTCCCCATGTTCCCCTGATTTTTCAGCGCGGCGGATACGTTAAGTTGTCCGAAGAGTGCCACGAGCGGTGCCGACGCTCTGCCTACGATTTTCGGGGGGCAGGCGATACGGTCTTGGGGGGAATTCGGACGGTGAGATCCCACCACCTTGGCGAGCGCTTTTGCTTCACCAGCGTGTGCGACTCCATCGTCACCAGTGAAGTGGTGCGCTATTGATCCTACTTATCGCCTGTCTATTCACGAGAGACAAAAACGCCCCACGACTGATAGTCGCAGGGCGCTCATTGATGAACAGTGCTGGAAACGGTTAAATCAGTTTGTCGGGATCAATGACGTAAAAACGGCCTTTACCACCGCCAGGAAGTCTGTGGCTTTTCTGATGCCTACTTCTACCTGTTTCGTTGTCCATTTTCGCCAGTGCCTCTGCGTTCACCAAAGCACGGATAATTCGGTCAATTGAGAATCCACTCGCAGCCTCCTTTATCGAACTGTGGTTGAAGTAGTACAGACGTTTTTCGTCCTCCATTTCAAAGTACCCCGCACGTTCTTTTATGGCTGTATGGCCATATTTATAATCGAAATCTGAGAACTTGCTGTCACCGAAACGCTCTAGAAAGTCTGAAATACCGCGCAAAATTTGCCTATCCTCGGCGTTGCCATCACCGACCGTGGCCACCCACTCATGGAACAACTGGCGGCACGCCTTGATAGCACTCCCGCTTTCCCAGGGAAGGAACTCGCGGAGTATCGCCAGTTCACCCGCCAGAGCCATGATTGCAAACCGATCTGCAACCCTGCCTGCTTGTGAACTCTCCGTGGCAAACTCGTTACGCACCTTGCTGAATGTTTCGTACCAATCCTCAGGCGATTGGATCAGTGATTCGACAAACAACGGGCCGATGTGTCCGTAGTTGCGGCTTACTGCCTCGTTCAGTACGCGGTGAAACTCCTGGCCGGTCATCCCGTGCACATCATCAAACGCCCGGTGTGTACGAGTGCCCGCATTCACGTCCACCATGCGCAGCTCAGCACCGGCGTGAGTACCGCCGCCGCCAATGGCGGCGTGGTCCGTCAGCGATCGCTCGCCACTGGACAAGGCCAACACCCGCCAGGTCAATTTTGACCGCCCCTCGCGCTCTCGGGTCATGGTCCCTTTGCCCATTCCGTTGGCAATTGCATAGGCCATCTCCTGGACACGCTTCGGGTCGGCCCGCTTGATCTCGTCCAGGATCAAGACGGTATCGTTACGTGACGACGCCTCGATCTCGACGCCCCCCTTGGACACATCCCAAGAAGCGGCGAAGGTGCCGGGATTGCCCCACACAGAGGCCGCAATGAGCTGTGCCAGGGATTTACCACTCGACGAGTCGCCTACCAGGTGTACACCGCCCCCGTTGACCCCCACCTTGGCGAGCAATGGGCCAGCGAGGGCACAGCAGACAGACAGGATTAGTACAGGATTGCCTGTACACCGCTTCGCAACATCGCTCTGCCAGTCGTAGGGAGAGCCCTTGGACGTGAAGATGTTCGCGGCCTTGCCTGAGTCCTGGAAGCGAACGTTCTCACCGCCTATAACCCGTGAGGGCATCACAAAGGCCCCCGACTCATGCCAACCGGGTTTGCCCGTAGTCGATATCACTACGTCGGGCAGGTGGTGGCTTGCCAGGTAAGGGACGATATGTCGGCGCTGGCTGTGCTCGATGACTAAGCCCTTGCTCATCAGCACTTTCAGCACCTCATCACCTTTACCCGCTAACGCCTCCATGGGCATGACCCATTCAATCCGACGCCACCGGTGCGTGAACGACAGCAAGCGCCCGATGCCTCCGTCTTCCGTGCTGACTGTCTCACCTTCGACGTGCAGCGGCGCACAGATCCAGTGGTCGAATGGTGTGGCCTTTTCGTCCGCGCCGCTTTGTTTTAAGCCGTGATACCAGGTGCCGGGTTTGCAGTGCCGTCCATCGATCACTGTGGGCTCGTCGTACACTGCATAGCTTGGTCGGTCGATCCTTTCCATGAGGCGTGCCGTGGGCTCGCAAACCAGGCTCAGGTTACGGTTTTTTTCGGTAATGCTCATACCTTGCAGATCTCTTTGGTCTGACCGAATAGCCAGAGGTACAGGTCGTTGAAATCGGATAGATCTGGCGGTGCGTCATCAGGCCATTCCGGGAAAGTCACCTGAGCGCCCGTTGCCCTAGCCGCGCTGCAGGCCGCAGTCCTTCCTGGGTTGCCGAGTGTCTGTCGGTCGTCGTCACCTGCGATCACGAGATCGACGTCCTCGCCGTACCGCTCGCGCATAGCCAGAGCTACCGCTTTGAGGTTGCCCGCATTCATCGCGCAGACAACAGGACATCCCGTGTTCTGATGCAGCGTCGCACCGGTGGCCCAGCCCTCACATACATACAGACGAGAGCCCGCGGTGAACTTGCCCAGGGGTGAATAGCATCCTTGAACCCGGCCACCCGGCAGGAACCGCTTTTCACTGCTGGGCATGATGGTCTGTAGGTTTACAAGCCGCCCGTCATCACACAAAGGCACGATCAAACGTCCTTGAGTCATCTGTCGCAGAAGGTGCGGCCGAACCCCCTTGGCGACCAGATAGGCATGTAACCCATCGGCTGGCCGTGCCATGCGCCACAGCTCCGTTGCTTGTCGAGCTGCCTCTCGGTTCTTCTCTTCCTGGAGCCGCTGCGAACGAAGCTTGAGCGCCCGATGCTCCAGCTCGAACTGTCGGCGTTGATCTTGGTCAACCTGGCGGCGTTGCTCGCTGTCCAGGTCCGTGGTAGTGACTTTTGGCTGGTACAGCCCGAGCCGTAGCCGCTCATCAATTTCCCTGGCCGCAACCGTTTGCCCATAGCCGCGCAGATAGGCCAGGAGCGACACAAGGTCGCCACCATGGGCAGCGCTATCTGCAAAATCATTCCAACGGCCAGTGTCTAGGGACACACCGAAGGAACCGGCTTGCCGATCACCGCGAGCGATATTCGTGGCCACCCATTCGCGGCCTTTACGTTTGCCTTCTGGTAGCCACTCAGGCAGTAGCGTTTCGGCTGCATTCAGGGCGTACCGGGCGGCATGGCGGATCAAATCAACAGGGCCTGGTTTCTTCATTATTGCCTTGCTCCCTGTTTGGCTTTGCGCCGGGTCAAGTAGCGATCCACCTCTTTCACGTTCCAATGCGCCGTGTGCCCGATGCGAACTGGTGCTTGGAAAGATGGGGCTTTCGTCCAACGCCACCAGATGGACCGGCTGATTTGGTATCGCGTCCAAAGCTGCTTGGCCGACGCGATAACAAGCTCAACTCGAGCACGGAGATTGGCGGGCTTGTTACTGGTCATCGCGTCCCCCTCCTACTTGGTCGGAGCGCGCGAATGCATGCCTGCTATTCAGTATGTAGCGAGTGTTCGGCTCAAGACCGCTTTCACCGATATAGCCGGTTGCGGTGCGATAGCGCTGTGCCTGGCTATCCCAGTACTTCAGGCGAATTTCGCCCTGCTCACCGGCACAAACCGTGCCCCCAACTCCTGCACTGGCCGTTCCCTGCGCTCCGACTGAGGCAGCACCATAGTCACCAGCAGTGGCTACACCCAAACGCCCAGCAGTGGCAATGCCGCAATCCAATGCATAGGCCACGCCACCGTCACCAACGGCGGCATGCCCCCACTCTCCAGCACTGGCTGTCCCGAACATTCCAGCCAACGCAGAGCCCCGATCCCCTACCATTGCCGTACCGCTTTCGCCTGTGACGGCAGTACCACTGTCTCCGGCAATTGCAGTGCCGTAATCGCCCAGTTGGAGGCGTTCCTGGTCGCCAACCTGGCGGTATGTCCGAACGTGCTTCACATACCCGTCTTGAGTGCTTTGCTTATCCTGGTTCAGCACATCAAAGGCTTTTTTCAGGCAAGCCGAGCACGTAAGCGCATCACCGCGCTCTTGAAAAGTGTTCATCTCAATCGTCCCGTAATGAGGGGAGAAAGGTCACAGGTCTGATACGCCTGTAACCGCTTCGCAACAGCTCACATCAATGGCGGCCAGTGCTCCGGCTCATCAGCCAGCCGGTTTCCGCAGCGGCGGTGTGCAGTCAATGAGTGCAGGACACTGCCCTTCCGGGGTATGGGCGAACAGCCCACGCTGGTAAAGAGTCGAGCGTAGCGAGATGAGCTCCTGGGAGCTAAGGCATAAGAGTTGTTGATTTGTGGCTTGCTCATTGCACCCCCCATGACCTTCCAAGGTACGAACAATGTTCATGTGGGCGTTGTAGCGCTTGAGACGTACAGAGAGAGATGAATTTGCGCGGAGGGCACTCAAGGCCATACGGCGGTGAGCGAGTGCACGGATTACAGGCGGAATGAGGACTGTCATTGGCGGTACTCCTAACGTAGGGTTGGAGCTGCCACTGATCGTCGCCAAACGATTTAGGGCGGCAGCTGTGCGCAGGTTGGCGAACCGGGACGTTAGGCACCCGGCAGACCCGAGGGTCTCCCACGCACAGCCACCATAAACAGAATGTGCAGGCACAAAAAAAGCGCCTGCAATCGTGATGGGGGCGCTTGTGCGCCTAACAGTAATCGGGTCGCCAAACCCGGTCGCTAAATTGACAGCGACAGATAAACGATAGCGGCGCACGCTCGACTTTGCAACCCTCGGTGTAGTCGCTGTGCGAATCGGCATGGTTCAACCCCTCCTATTAGTTAGGAAGGCGTCTACGGCCTCTGCATCCCAGCGCAGGACGCGACCAGCACGGATCGGTACGGGGAAGTTGTCGGCTTTCGTCCAGCGCCAAAAGGTGGTGCGGCTGATCTGGTAAAGGGTGCATAGCTGTTCGGTGGTGGCACGGATACCAGCACGCGGAACATTCGGAACTGGTGCATTGTCAGTGGCGGAGGTCATCGTCGATTTCTCTATGCGCTAGCGAAACCAAGAAGCTGAGTAACGGATGGAATACAGAAAATTTGCATCGCCCTACCACTAGCAATACAGTTCTCGCGGGGTCAACAACCCAAGTCAAAATCTCTGCAACCGCTGCACTTCTCGGAACGTTTACTGGCTTGTCGTGGTACGCAGGAGGACGCTGATACCGTCCTCGCCCAATGGGCCCCGGTACGGCAAATACCGGGGCTTTCTTGCTTGCAACACACCAAAACTCACGAATCCATTCTGATCTGCCCCCTCTAATCCAGGGGTTTCAGAACAGTTCGCGGTGTTCATCCAGTGAGCGCATGGTATCTACGGTTTCTCGCCTAAAACAATCAATAAGAGAACTTGAAAAACCTACCAAGAAGCTGATTTAAAAGGCTTTTAGACCTCATTTTTCTTTATTGGGATCATATAAGGTTATTTGGGAAAAATATCTTTTCAGCGACACAAGCTACCGTTCGTCTGATTTTTTTCGACGACGGCTTAGCAGCACCACATTAGCAGGTGAATCACCATTGGCCAGGCCATCCAGGTACCTACCCCACTGCTCCAGAGCGGCGCGTTTCTCTGGCAAGTAGCTATACCGGTCGTAGTGCTTTGCCTGCACTCCACTGCGGCCATGGGACAGCAACCAGGCCCGCACCTCGGAGCCAACCCCCAAGTGCGCCAGGAGCGATTCAGCAGTTACGCGAACATTCTTCCAGGTAAGTGCACGGGCCTTACCAGTAGCGGAAAGGAAGCGGCCAGCATCGATAAATATGGCAGAGATGGTGTTTGGATTCGCGGACTTCCCAAGTGTCAGCGAGAAAGGCCCTGGGCCAATTCGGTCATCCAGGAGTGGCTTGAGGATTTGGCCGACTCGCTCGGTGATCGGTAGCAAATGCTCCCAGGCCTGGAGCTTGCGACCCTTCCCATCCATAAGACAGAGCGTGTCCTCAGTGACTGCCTCCCACGGCACCGTGCATAGCTGGGTAAGGCGTTGACCACCCAGGTAGATGGCTGCCTTGGCAATGGCCGCATGCCTGGCAGGAAGTGTATCGAGGTGCCTCAGAAGCGTTCCCAACTCATATGGGGTCAGCGACTCGGTATCACCGGCCCCTGTACCTTGGGTGACAGGAATATCCCTGACTGGGTTGGAGCGGATCGAAAAGACTTTGCCCTCATTGGCTAGTCGCTCAGGAGCAAGGTGAGCTTTAGCCGCGTGACTGAAGGCGGCTTGCAGATAGCGCCGGAGTTTGTCACACGTCGTCCGCATTCCATTGGCCGATGTTCCCGCTGCTTTGTGACCGATCCCCCGTCCTTTAGGTTTGCGCCCCAGCACACCGGCCAGGATGAGCTGTATGTCTTCTGGCTCAATGTCTGCGGCTGCACGATCTACCAGTACCGGATGGTAGTTCTTAACATGCAGCCGAAACATGTTATCGATCTCTTTGGCGCTTACTCTGCCCTCCCCCACCATTTTGCTCACATAGCTATCCAGCAGCTCGCCAAAGGTACCGCGTCGTGCCATAGCCTCAGCCTGGCGCTGCAGCCGAAGCTTCTCCTGCTCCATAGCCGCACTATGCTCTGCAACTCGCTCCAGATACTTGCCAATGCCGCCGGCGGCCCCAACCTCACCAGCGAGGCGCATAGCATCAGACCTCAGTTCGTCTAGCGTGAGCTCGCCTGTTTCTGGTCGTGGTTTACGGGCCAGGGTGCCAAGCGGCAAACGCTGATCGCTAGTAGGCGTTCTCTCACGGTAGTAGGCGTTAATAGCCCCGGATGCCTTGCGCTCTAGGAGCAACGTTCCCTTGCCCCGCGAACCGACCGGCTCTGACTTCCTGGTCTTGACCGCATGAGCTTCCAGGTCGGTCAACCTTGCACGCTTTGCCATTGCGTTCCCCGTTCCTTCCCCGTTTCGGACGAAAAACCAGGATACTAACTGAAACACTGGAAAACAAATAAACGTTGAAACTCCCTGTTTTTAATGGACTTTATGAAATAGCAGGAACGGTAAGCGACACTGAGAAACGCCACCTTAGCTCGCTCATAATCCTTTGGTCCACGGTTCGAGTCCGTGTGGGCCCACCATGTTTTAGGAAGCTGCGCTTTGCACGGCTTTCGTCTTTTTGGGTTTGTGGCAGCCGGATCAGTCCTATGGTCCGAAGGTACAAATACAGTGCGGCTTCGCTTGCACGCCTTTGGAGTCCTTCAGATGGCCACAATCGTCAAAACCCCTGCCGGCACCTAGAAGGGTTATCCGCAAGACCGGATGGCCAACTAATACCAAAACCTTCCGCACCAAACGCGACGCCGAGGATTGGTCACGACGCACCGAGGATGAAATGGTAGGGGTGTGTATATCCAGCGCAGCGGCTCCGAGCGACTGACGCTCGAAAAGGCGCTTCTGCAATGCGTGAAGTGAGCCCTACCAAGAAGCCCACAAAGTAGAGAGCGGAAGCAACCAAGGCGCAGCTGAATCGCCCCGGATTTTTTAGACACCTTGCAAGCTCATTACGTAACGCTTTTCAAACTCTACTGGCGACAGCTGATTGTTGAAACCATGACGACGTTTTACGTTGTAGAACATCTCGATGTAGTCGAACACATCACTACGAGCATCTTGGCGCGTGGTATAAATTTTTCGCTTGATCCGTTCCCGCTTTAGAAGCTGGAAAAAGCTTTCGGCCACGGCGTTGTCATGGCAGTTGCCTCGGCGGCTCATGCTGGCAACCAAGTTGTTCGCCTTCAAAAAGCTGCGCCAATCGGAGCTGCTGTACTGGCTCCCTTGGTCGCTGTGAACCATCACCTCCTGCTTCGGTTTACGTCTCCAAACCGCCATCAATAACGCATCAATGGCTAAATCACTGGTCATCTGCGACTTCATGGACCAGCCAACGACCTGGCGAGAAAACAGATCCAGCACCACAGCCAAATACAGCCAGCCTTCATACGTACGAATGTAGGTGATATCGGTGACCCAAACCTTGTTGGGCTCTACGACATCAAACTGGCGCTTCAGTAAATTGGGGGAGACGACCGCTGGCTTACCGCCGTACTTTCTAGGGCGACGTCGATACCCTGTCTGAGAGCGTAGCACTTCAAGACGCATCAGCCTCGCCACACGATGACGACCACAATCCTCACCGACCTCGCGCAGATCGTCATGGATTTTGCGATAGCCATAAACGCCGCCGCTCTCCAGCCATGAATGCTTGATCAAACCCAGCAGTCGCTGATCGTCTTTGGCGCGTGCAGATTGCGGCTCAGACAACCAGGCGTAATACCCACTGGGATGGACTTTCAGCGCCATGCAAAGCCGTCGAATCGAATAGTCGCCCGCGCGCTGTTTGATAAAGGCGTACTTTAACCGCACTCCTTGGCAAAGTACGCGGCGGCCTTTTTTAATATGTCTCGCTCTTCAGTCACCCGCTTGAGTTCCGCTCGCAGACGACGCAGCTCAGCATGCTGATCATCATCCTGCTGCCGTTCTTGTTGAGGTTTGCTGTAGCGCTTTATCCAGGCATAGAGGCTATGCGTCGACACGCCGAGACGAGCCGCTACATCAGCGACAGGCAGCTTCTTTTCGATCACCTGATTGACCGCTTGGATTTTGAATTCTTCGGGGTAACGCGGGTTGCTCATGGCACCTCCTAATTGACCCCAGTTTAAGGCAAAGAGGTGTCTACGAAACCCGGGGCGATTCAGTTCAGCAATACGCCCAAAGGTGCAACAGCCAACGCTCACTTTGCAACCGGGTTGAGAAAGCTAAAGCCCCTCCTCTGCATCACCTCGCTGAATCACCCCCACCAAAAACCTGCACATCCCTCACCACCTCTTCCAGTAGATTCCCCGCATCCAAACCCAAATACTCCGCCTGCACCAGCGCAATCAGCGTAACCGGACTCATCTGCAAGACCTGAGCGAGATCGGCAACAGCCCCCAAGGTTGGCGAGTACTCCCCCTTCTCCAGCATCCGGACATAGCGCTCGCTCACCACAGCCCCGAAATCTTCCTGGGTCATGCGTTTCAGGCGTCGCAAGCGCTTGAAGGTTGTGCCGAAGGCAACGTTGTAGTCCATCAGGTGCTGCTCAAAAAATGAGCATTCAACACGTTGCATAGAAGCCAGAACAGGAAGTGTATTTCCTATTCCGAACAAACCCACTTGGCTTCTGGGCTAGCCTTAGACAATTGGCATCAGCCCTACGCCATCAATCTGTAGCTGCTGAATAGAAAACATGCATGAACACCACAAGGAGCCAAACCATCCTCAACCGCCTACCCCACCTCTCCCCCCGCCCCGAAAACGCCGCCGATTACACCGGCAAGCGACGCGGAAAGATAACCGCAATTGCCTGGTATCGTCCAAGCCGCTCGGGCAAGGGCACCCTCTGGTGGTGTCGTTGTGATTGCGGGGTGTTTGAATACCGTCGACCCGGCACCTGGGAAAGCCGGCCGTTTCCTGATGACATGTGCAACTCTTGACCCGACAGGCATACGGCTGCGGAGCGTCTGCAACGCTGGGTTGATAGCCTGTGCAGCCTGGGTTTGAACGATGCAGATATTACCCGGATTCGGACATCAGGCACGATGGTTGAGACCCAGGGCAAAACTGCCACTGAGATACGCCAACAGATGGTTAACGTGCCCATGTGACAAAGAGTCTGGTCTTAGCGAGGGCCAGTGCCGATAAGCCTCCGATCAGGACGCTCCGGCGTTGCAACCTGCAGCAGGGTCGCCATCACTCAAACATCCCCTCGATTTCATCAAGCGTAGCCATGACAGCTGGTATAAACGAGAACTCACAGTCCAGCGCTCCCAGCACTCTTGCTGAGCCATCCGGGAACCTCCAGCGCCAGAGACGCTCGAATCGCCTCATGGAAGCCTCTCAACCTTCCTGAGTTGGAGATTTCTCCATACAGATGATGAACTTGGAATGATTTTGAATAAAAGCCACACGCCCTTTTCACACGGTGACGTGTAAGCTACGGGCACCGGTCACGTTGAGGATGACTGGCAGGTACAGGGATGGAATACCGCAGGTCTGCTATACAGACGAATAGCTGCCTGGATTTTTTGACACAAAACTACGGCCCACCGTTTTCGGAACACCAAAAAACAGCCCGCAAGATACCCCTGATCAATCGAAGGCGTATCCCATACAATTACAGGGTTTATTTAGATGGGCACGAAAAATGTCAGTTGATGTGTCACCAGAGAGTAGAAACCAACGCTTGAGCAATCTGATCACCAAATACTTACTACCGCTAGGCTGGCTGATTACTCTCACAGGAATTTTCTGGATCTGGGATAGAGCGCTCTACCACAAGCTTTTTTATATTTTCCTGGCCTTCCCCACCTTTCTGACGCTGGTCCTGCAGCCACGCTTGCTGAAGACCCTGATCTGTAACCCGTTATTCATCGCATTCGGTGTCTTCAGCGTCTATATCCTCATCAGCATTGCGTGGGCCGTGACGGAGGATGATCTGCCAGGCCTGCTCAAACGCCCGATGTACGTCATGTTGTTGTTGTTTTCGACCGGCATCATTGCCTTGCATTACCCCTCCCGGCTGGAGCAGTACACTCGTCTTTCGGCACTCTTTGCCGTTCTGGTCGCAGGTCTGTCCCTGACCTACTTTATAGTTTTCGAGATGCAGGCCGGTGAAGCCCGCCTCAATGGCTACGGCGTGCTCGAAAATCCGTTGCTCACCGCTCATGTATTGGGCGCATTCGCTGCGTTTTGGCTGGCCACATGGTTTCAGGCGCGCAAGGCCTGGAACCCGGTGCCGATTATCTGCCTGGTGCTTCTGGGCGCAGCCATCATGGCAACCGGATCAAGGACGCCCCTGATTGGGCTGACAGCGGCTCTGGGGTGGCTGTTACTGGTGGGCGACCGACGTCGCAGCCTGTTGGCCGTTGGGGTCGCTATTGCTGTTCTGATCACTGTTCTGCTGATTCATCCCGACGCAATCACACAACGCGGTCTGTCCTACCGGCCCGCGATATGGATGGAGTCGCTGCGCCAGATCGGCGAACACCCGTGGCTGGGCCACGGTTTCGGCACATCGATGACAGTGGTCATTCCGGGCCTGGACTTCACTCTTGCCGACCCGCACAACATGGAGTTGGGCGTGCTCTATTCGGGCGGCATTCTGGGATTGGCTCTGTGGATGACGCTGTATGGCTTGGCGATCCGCTTTTGCTGGGTTTACCGCAGTCACGCCGCCGTGACCATTGCGGCGACCTGGCTGGTGTTCGGATTTGCCTCCGGGCTGACTGAAGGCAATGCCTTCATGTCACGCCCCAAGGAACACTGGTTCCTTATCTGGATGCCGATGGCGCTGATCTACGCCCAGTCGCTGATTCTCTGGCGGCAGGAACGCGCACTCAGGAAGTAATCAGCCGCCACACACCGCGCAGGGTTTTCCTGTTCCAGTACCTGACCGGGATATCTGCCAGGATTTCCCGGGCCAGCACCTTGTCGCGGTTGGCGTACTTGAGCACCGTGGAGTTACGGAAGTTCATGCACACCTGCTCGTACTGCGGGTGATCGCGAAAGACTTCGTAGGTTTTCAAGACATTCTCGACCATGAACCGGCCATTCTTGAAGGTATTGCTGGGGTGGTCACGATACTGCGCCAAGACCTCGCCAAGAATATCGATGAAGTAACCGGCACGAGCAATCGACAACTCGATGTAGATATCTTCCAGACGAATCTCGGGGTTGAAACCGCCGACCTTGTCCAGCGCTTCGCGCCGAAACATCAAGGTGGCTGATGCCGGTCCCGGTTTGCGATTGAGGAACAGGTCGTCGAAATCCAGACGGCGGAATGCCAGATTGCGGTTGCGCTGCTCCCGCTCGCCCATGACCTTGCCGTCCTGGTCGATGGTTTCGATATTGGCCGCGCAGATGCCCACTTCGGGCTTGTCCTTCATGTATTCCACCTGGGTGGCAATACGGTGGGGAAACATGATGTCGTCGGAGCCGAACGGCACAATCAACTCGCCCCGCGCACGCTCGATCGCGTCATTGAGGGTACGGGCAAGGCCCTTGTTGGCCTGAAAGCGCAAATCAAAACCATGCTTTTCCTGAAGCTGTTTCAGGAGCTCCGGGCTCTCGTCCTTGGAGCCGTCGTCGACAACCAGAAGTTCGATATTCGGGTAGGTCTGGTTGATGACGCTATTGATGCTGTCTTCTATGTAGCGAGCGTGATTGTAGGAAGCGATGATCACGGTCACCAGCGGTGTGTCACTGACCTCGTGACGTTGAGCAGACATAAAAAATCCCCTGGGTCGAATCTGTGCGGCATTCGGTATTTCTGGGTGAATGCCGGGCTCAAGGCTTGAAAACCTTGATTGGTATAGTTGCGGCAATACTACTTGAATCGCTCATCTTTTCGTAGCGAGCGCCCCTTCCAGGAACCTCCTGACACCCTGCCACGACTGTTCGTTTGCCCGTGCATTCGCACTCGGACTCCCATCATCACTGTAGGTCGCCGGTATGTAAGGCAACAGAATGCTATGCCCTGCATCCTGAAAATCCAGGTGCTCTACCGGCCATGGGTGTTGATGTTCTTTCAGCCGCTGCTCGACCATGCGCCCGAACAGGCTGGAGGGCCATGCTGCATCGTCGGTGCCAGACAGGAGAATGACCGGGCCGCGGATTCTTTCGACTGCGATGCCTACGCGAGCGACTGCTTCAGGATCGTCGAGTGCGGTGAGAATGGATTCGGCATTGCGGCGTCCGGCATCGCGGGCGTCCCAATTGGCTGTTCGATTGTTGTTCCACAGGTGATCCAGCGGTTGGCCGCGATACAGCCAGGCGGGGCCGTCGCGCCCTATGGCGGGGTCAGCAGCAGCTTGTCCGCCATGAACCAGGGCACTGGGAACATAGCCGATCACGGCGGATACCAGGTCGGGAAACAGGCTGCCAAGCAGCAACACCAGTTCGCCACCACGGGACTGGCCGCTCAGGGCGATGAAGTCATTTTCCGGTTTGAGTTCGCGACGAATCCAGAGCAGCGCCTGCTGGAAATATTCCAGTGGTGTGTTGGAGATGTAGCCCGACAGACCGGGTGCCTTGAAATAACCCAGGGCCAGGGCGGCATAACCTCGCGACGCATAGAGTGCCGCTCGCGCTTCGTTGATGCCGCCACCCGAGCCATTGAGGACCATCACGGCAGGATGCGGTCCGTCACCTGCTGGCATGAATAATGTGCCCACCAATCCTCCCTCGCGAATATCGCGACGGCTGACGCCTGGCCCGGCGAGACGCTGAATCATGGTCACGGATTGATCGCAGCCCGACAGCGCGACTTCGGTCAACAGCGGTTCTAGCACCGAGTCCGGAAAGATTTCCTTGCTCGCGGCATGTTGCGGACGCTGGCTCCAGAGCAGCCCCATGGCCGATACCTCTGCGTAATCGCCCGCTATCGGCGCATCGCGCTGCAGATCGACGATCCCTTGGGCATCGGCCACAAAGGTCGCATGGCTCTGCCAGGACTGGCCTGCGCCACGACGGGTCGTTGCCGTGAGGGTTATCTGTTGGCCCGCCGCCAGACCTTCGACACAAATGCGTCGCGGCTCGTCCAGGAGAGCATCCAGCGGAGTGATTGATAAATGTGGCATCAGCTTTTTCCATGAGTCCTTGCTACCCGTCACAATGACTCAAAGCGGCAAAGCAATAAACAATTCCCCCTTCAGTTGTGGCTTACTGGAGATCGCTACCATCAAAGCATGGACACTTTCCCAACCCTCGCGGCCATTTAACGCATGACGAATTCGCGCTCTGTTTTCATCCCTTCCTGGCTACGCCCTGTTCTGCGCCCTGTGCTTGATCCGTATCGCCGTTACCGGCATGCGCGTCTGATTCATGCTGCGCGTATCGTGGTCGGGCTGCTGGTGTCGATCCTGCTGACGTCCGGTCTGAACATGCCCCACGGCGAGTGGGCTTCGGTGACGATGCTGATCGTGATCGGCGGTTTGCAGCACCATGGCAATATCGGCAAGAAGTCCGTGGAGCGCGCATACGGAACGCTGATTGGTGCAGGCCTTGGGCTGTTTGTGGTGGTGCAGCAGGGGTATCTGGAAATCCCGTTGCTGACTTACGTGATCATGTCCGTGATGTGCGGGTTCTTCGCGTATCACGCCATCGGCAAGGGCGGTTACACCGCGCTGCTGTCGGCCATCACTCTGTTTATCGTGGCCGGGCATGGGGTCAACCCGATCAGTGATGGTCTGTGGCGAACGCTGGATATCATGATCGGTATCGCGCTGGCCCTGGCCTTCTCCTTTGCCTTGCCGCTGTATGCAGTCTTCTCCTGGCGCTACAACCTGGCCAGCGGCCTGCGCGATTGCGCCAAGGTGTACGGGCGCATCCATCAGGGCGAGCCGATCAGTGCCGATGAGCACTTGAAGCTGACCGCAAGACTCAACGCCACGATGCTGCAACTGCGCTCGCTGCTGCCGTCGGTGTCCAAAGAAGTGAAGATTTCCATGGTCGAGCTGGATGCGATTCAGGGCCATTTCCGGATGTGCCTGAGCACGCTGGAGATCCTTTCAAACATTCGCCCGGCCGACCTCGATCAGGCCGCAGGCACAACTTTGAAAACCTCCATGGACGCCGACTACCGCCAGATCCGCAGGCAATTGATCGGCATGGCCCGCGCCCTACAAACCGGTGCGACCGAACGTCTGGCACGCACGTCGGAAAACACTGCCACCCAGGCTGCGATTCCTGCCGAGCTGACCGGTTACCACTTGATGACTCAGCAACTGGCGCACAACCTCGACGGCTTGCAAGAGCGCTTGTCCAGGACCGCCAAGCGCTGGAAATTTTGAAGGAGAGCACCGTGTCCGATAGCCGCCCTCTCGCTCTGGACGATATCGACCGCCAGTTGATTGCAGCCCTGCAACTCAATGCCCGGGAAAGCGTGGCCATGCTGGCGCGGCAACTGGGGATTGCCCGTACCACCGTCACTTCACGCCTCGCTCGCCTGGAAAGTACCAAGGTCATCACCGGTTATGGCGTACGCCTGAGCCAGCGGGTCGTTGATGGTGGCCTGCAGGCCTACGTGGGCATTACCGTCCAGCCTCGCTCGGGCAAAGAGGTGCTGCGTCGGCTCAGCACCCTGGCGCAGGTTCAGCAGTTATGCGCCGTCAGTGGCGAGTTCGATTATGTCGCCTGGCTGCGCACCGATTCGCCGGAACAGCTGGACCAGTTGCTGGACCTGATCGGCAGTATCGACGGTGTGGAAAAGACCACGACCTCGATCATTCTCAGCAGCAAGATCGATCGTGGTCACGCTGTTTGATCGGACTTCTGTAATGGGCTGATCAGTCTGAAAAGTGGGTAACTGGGTCTCCTTGAAAACCTGATTACGACACCTGCCTACCTTATTACGACATTGCTGAGTAATAACTAAAACTAAATACAAGCAAGATGACACTACTGATGTTTTTCAGATAGTTTGCACACATCAAGGACGCCATCAATAAACAAACAATAAATCAGGGACAACTATATGACAGGGGGCCAACAGGCCCTTTTTCAGTTTTATTTTCTCGAATTTCGAGAACGCTGCCGCCACTCCCACATTTTTCAAGTAGAACGAAAATGATTGAGCCAGAGCGGATCGTCATCCTGTCCAAAGAAGTAGAGGCGTTAGCCAATCGGGGCGTCAGTGATATTCAAGTCATCACTCGACAGACACGCTTGCTGGCAATCAATGCCCTGATCGAGGCGGCTCATGCCGGCAGCGCAGGCAAAGGTTTCTCGGTCGTGGCTGAAGAGGTCAAGAATATCTCCGAGCGTGTTTCAAAGATCGCCGGTGCACTGACTCATGACTTGCAAGCCTCGGTCAATCAGTTGATCGAACTGGGCCAGAGCATGTGTTTCGACATGCGCGGCCAGCGCCTGGCCGACCTGTCCCTGAACATGATCGAAATCATCGACCGCAACCTGTACGAACGAACGTGTGACGTCCGCTGGTGGGCAACGGATGCCTCGCTGGTCGACATGCTGACCACTCAGACACCGCAGACATGCGCTCATGCCAGCAAACGTCTGGGCATCATTCTGGACAGCTATACCGTCTACCTGGACATATGGGTCGCCGACACCACAGGACGAGTGGTTGCCTGTGGCCGTGCTGGCACTTATGAGAAAGTCATGGGGGCCAATGTCGCCGAAGAGCCCTGGTTCAAGAACGCATTGCGTCACAGCTCCAGCGACCAGTACTACGCGGGGCAGGTGGCGGTAGAACCGTTATTGAACAACTCCCAGACATGCGCCTTCAGTGCAGCCGTGCGCAGCAATGCCGGTTCCCATAGCCCCGTCGTCGGTGTGATCGGCATTTTCTTCGACTGGCAGAGCCAGGCCAAATCCGTGATTGACGGCGTTCGTCTGAGTGACGAAGAACGCGCACGCAGCCGGGTCATGATGGTCGATGCCAATCACCGGATCATTGCCAGTTCGGATACAGAAAGCCTGCTCGGCGAGCCCCTCCAGTTGCAAACCAAGGCCGGACAAAAAAGCGGTTACGGCACTCAGCAGAACAACGCCATTCAAGGCTATGCACTGACACCCGGCTTTGAAACCTGGCCGGGCATGGGATGGCTTGGCGTGATAGAGCAACAACTTCCCGCCATAGAATCCTGACACAGCCACACCCGCGAGCCAGACATCACTGGCTCGCTTGCGCAGCTCAAATCAACAAAGTGACCGCCACCCTCGTCATATTGAACAAAATCAAATCATAACGACGACACTTTGCGTCTTATTAACGTGCTCGCGCTTATCTAGACTGTGGTTTTCGCTGTAGCCGAATCAAGGTCTGTCATGAAAAACAATCGTCATCCTCAAGACGGCAAAAAGCCGATCACCATTTTTGGCCCTGACTTTCCTTTTCCCTTTGATGACTGGATCGAGCATCCGGCAGGTCTGGGCAGCATTCCGGCAGAAAACCACGGCAAGGAAGTCGCGATCATTGGTGCCGGTATCGCTGGGCTGGTGGCGGCTTATGAACTGATGAAGCTGGGCCTCAAACCTGTGGTTTATGAAGCCTCGAAAATGGGCGGCCGCCTGCGCTCACAGGCTTTCGAGGGTGCCGAAGGCATCATCGCGGAACTGGGCGGCATGCGCTTTCCCGTGTCGTCTACCGCGTTCTATCACTACGTCGACAAGCTGGGTCTTGAGTCCAGCCCATTCCCCAACCCGCTGACGGCTGCTTCAGGCAGTACCGTCATTGATCTGGAAGGCACGACTTACTACGCACAAAAGCTGTCGGACTTGCCTGCGCTCTTTCAGGAAGTGGCCGACGCATGGGCGGATGCTCTGGAGTGCGGCTCGCAGTTTGCCGATATCCAGCAGGCCATCCGCGACCGCGATGTGCCGCGCCTCAAGGCGCTGTGGAACACGTTGGTTCCGCTCTGGGACGACCGCACGTTCTATGATTTCGTCGCCACCTCCAAAGCCTTCGCCAAGCTGTCGTTCTATCACCGGGAGGTATTCGGCCAGGTGGGCTTTGGTACTGGCGGCTGGGACTCGGACTTCCCCAACTCGATGCTGGAAATCTTCCGCGTAATCATGACCAACTGCGACGAGAACCAGCACCTGATCGTGGGCGGAGTGGAACAGGTTCCGCTGGGCATATGGCGTCATGTACCGGAGCGTTGTGCCCACTGGCCTGAAGGCACCAGCCTGTCGTCACTGCATCGCGGCGCGCCACGCACCGGGGTCAAACGCATTGCGCGGGCCGAGGACGGAAACCTGGCCGTCACCGACAACTGGGGTGATACGCGGCATTATTCGGCGGTGCTGACCACCTGCCAGAGCTGGTTGCTGACCACCCAGATCGAGTGTGAAGAGTCGCTGTTCTCGCAAAAGATGTGGATGGCCCTGGATCGCACCCGCTACATGCAGTCCTCGAAAACCTTCGTCATGGTGGATCGTCCGTTCTGGAAAGACAAAGATCCGGAAACCGGCCGCGACCTCATGAGTATGACCCTCACCGACCGGCTGACCCGAGGCACTTACCTGTTCGATAACGGCGACGACAAACCGGGGGTGATCTGCCTGTCCTATTCATGGATGAGCGACGCCCTGAAGATGCTGCCGCAGCCTATCGAGAAGCGGGTGAAACTGGCGCTGGATGCCTTGAAGAAGATCTATCCGAAAGTGGATATCTCCGCACGCATCATCGGTGACCCGATCACCATTTCATGGGAAGCCGACCCGCATTTCCTCGGGGCCTTCAAAGGTGCGCTGCCGGGCCATTACCGCTATAACCAGCGGATGTACTCGCACTTCATGCAGCAGGACATGCCCGCCGAACACCGCGGCATGTTTCTGGCCGGCGACGATATATCCTGGACCCCCGCATGGGTCGAGGGCGCAGTGCAGACGTCATTGAACGCCGTGTGGGGCATCATGACTCACTTTGGTGGCAAGACGTCCCCAGAGAATCCGGGCCCCGGCGATGTGTTCCACGAGATCGGCCCTATCGCCCTGGCGGACTGATTCAGGAGGAAAACAGCCATGCGTATCGCACTGTATCAATGCCCGCCAATGCCACTGGATATCGACGCCAACCTGTTGCGGCTGGAGCAACAGGCTCGGACGGCGGCAGAGCAAAAAGCCAGTCTGCTGGCCTGCCCGGAGATGTTCCTGACCGGTTACAACATCGGAGCAGAAGCGGCTCGCAAACTGGCGCAACCGGCCGATGGGCTCGCAGCTTCTCGTGTCGCAACCATTGCCCGGAACCACGGTATCGCGATTGTGTATGGCTATCCCGAACTCGGCAGTGACGGGCATATCTACAACGCGGCGCAACTGATCGACAGCCACGGACAGAGCCTGGCCAACTATCGCAAAACCCATCTGTACGGTGAGCTGGACAAGTCGATGTTCACGGCGGGCAGCGATGACTTTCCAGTGGTGGCGCTTGATGGCTGGCGTCTCGGCCTGCTGATCTGCTACGACGTGGAGTTCCCCGAAAACACCCGTCGCCTGGCGCTCGCCGGTGCCGAACTGATTGTGGTGCCGACGGCAAACATGGAGCCTTACGATTTCATCTGTGACATTACCGTGCGAGCGCGGGCGTTCGAGAACCAGTGTTATGTGGTGTATGCCAATTACTGTGGCCGCGAGGGCGAGATTCATTACTGCGGACAAAGCAGTATTTGCGCACCGGACGGCAGCCGCCCGGCCCTGGCGGCGCGGGATGAAACGCTGATGGTCAGTGAGCTGGACAAACCATTGCTGGAAGGCACACGGGCGATCACGCCCTATTTCCATGATCGACGGCCGGGGTTGTACAGCTATCTGACCAAGACCTGAGTTTTGAAGGGATTGTTCGCGAATAAATTCGCTCCTGCGGCGGCCTGAGCGCAAATCCCGAGCGCCTCCTGCTAACATGTCGCGCATCTCGACACTGCCGTGACGCCAGCCGATGCCCCATGCTTCCAGTTCTGCCTCAAGGTCTGAATTGACCTCCAGCCTCACCCGCCTTCAGGAACACTTCTTCAAAGTCGTCGTGCCGCTCTGGCAAGGTCCTGGCTGGAACGCGCAACTGGCGTTGCCTTATGAAGCGCTCGATGCGCAGCACCATCCTCTGCCGCCACAACGCTACAGAGCCATGGCCTGCGCCCGGCAGTTGTTCCTGTTTTCCAGCCTGATCGGTCACCCGGACTTTCCGGACGCCGCGACTCGCGCGGGTGCGCTGTTTCGCTCCATGCAGCAACACTTTCATGATGCGGAACACGGCGGCTGGTTTTACAGCATCGATCCACAAGGCCAACCGCTGGACCGCCGCAAGGATCTCTACACCCATGCTTTCATCATCTTTGCCTTCGCCCATTACTGGGCCAGGGTAAAAGAGCCTCTGGCCGAGTCGGCACTCAATGCCGCGCTGAACGTTGTCGCAGAGCGTTTCGACGATGGGGCCGGTCTTTACGAAGCGAGCCTGGATGAAGACTGGTCCACGCTGGGCAGCGGGCCTTTGCAGAACCCGTTGATGCATCTGGCTGAGGCGTTTCTGGCAACGCTGTCGGTACGTCCGGATCCCAAGACCCAATCGGCCCTGAATGGGCTGGTCACTCACATGCAGCGCCGCTTCATCGACCCGGCGACGGGTGTGATGCTGGAGAAACCGCTGGGGGCTGTGGATAACTGGTATGAACCGGGACACCAGTTCGAGTGGTTTTTCTTGCTGCACACCTCTGCCGAACTGCGCAGCACTCCGTTGTATGCCTCGTTGAACCGGGCGTTCGCGCTTGCAGAGACTCAGGGCGTCGATCAGCAAACCGGTGCGGTGACCGCGATGCTGACATGTGACGGTGTTGTACGTGATGGCACCCAGAGAATCTGGGCACAGGCCGAATATCTGCGGGCGCTGGCGTTGCGTCCTGACGGCCTGAGCCGCCTGGATCAACAACTCACAGCGCTGCAACAGCGATTCCTGCATGCCGGTGGCTGGCATGAATGCCTGGATACCAATGGCCAGGTCAGTCGCAGCGATATGCCTTCAACGACGCCCTATCACCTGGCCACCTGCTACATCGGCCTGGCCGAACACCTGTAGGAATCAACCGCGGTTGCGGTCGATCGCAAAACCGGCCCAGGTCTGGCTGACGGGCATCAGCTCAAGGCTGTTGATGTTGACGTGCGCCGGAGTGTTCATGATCCAGAAGATCGTCTCGGCGATGTCCTCTGGCTGGATAGGCTCGGCACCGGCATAGGTCGCATCGTACTTGGCCTGATCACCACCGAAGCGCACCAGCGAGAACTCGCTTTCGCACAGGCCCGGCTCCAGGTTGGTTACACGTACGCCCGTGCCGATCAGGTCATTGCGCAGGTTCAGCGAGAACTGCCCCACGAATGCCTTGGTGCCACCATATACATTGCCGCCCGGATACGGGTAGTTGCCCGCAACAGAACCCAGGTTGACGATACTCGCGCCACGACCATGGCCGATCAGACGCGGCAGCAGCAGGCGTGTGGTGTAAACCAGGCCTTTGATGTTGGTGTCGATCATGGTGTCCCAGTCATCCAGATCGCACTTGGGTGCAGGGTCGATGCCCAGCGCCAGGCCTGCGTTGTTGATAAGTCCCCGAATGGTCGAGAACTCTTCCGGCAAACCAGCGATGGCGCTTTCCATGGCAGCGCGGTCACGTACATCCAGCACCAGTGTATGCACCTTGGTTTGCGCTGACAGCTCGGCGCTCAAGGCGTCCAGACGCTCCTGGCGGCGGCCGGTCAGCACCAGCGACCAGCCCGCTTCGGCAAAGCGACGGGCGCAAGCTTCGCCAAACCCGGAAGTAGCGCCCGTGATGAATACGGTGGAAGTCATTTCGTTCTCCTGACATGGCGCAATAAAAGCGCAGCCTGTTAATAAGTTCACAGCAAGACCGGCAGGATGCCCGCCCGGAGCCGTCTGGATCAAGCATGTGGACAAAGCTGCCCACAGAAAACCATAACTGTACAAAAAACGAACAACACCAGCAAAGCCACGCATCACAAGGCCTGCAAGGGGTTTTGCCCACCTTATCCACAGTCAGGCCCACAAACTCTGGGGGCAAGTGTAAAACCCTGGATGGCTTGCATTTCAAGGGCTGTAGCGCATCGGGAGAAGTTTTTCCCTTGACTTTGAAACCGACACCCAGGCCCCACAAAAGTGAGCAAAACCTTGCACCGCCCTCCAGACCAATAACAATGCCGCTTACCCGACTATTTCCAACGCTTGCCCACAGACTTATCCACAGGCTTGCGCATCACACGAACTGTATGAACAACCAGGTATCAAGGCGTTGACAAAAGCCTGTAGAGAACATCTAAAAATGACTGATCAAAAAACAACCACCCCGCTATAACCCTTATATATAAAGGCCTACAGCCAAATACTCCCAAGTTATTAACAGCCAGTTCCACAGTAAACCTGAACAAGTCAAAACCGTGACAAAACAACCGTTTGCAGCGGCTTTATGTCGCGTTTGAGTGGCCTGTCAAAATTGTTTTCCACAATTTGAAAAAACAGCGCCCCGAGTGAAAGACACCCGGGGCGCATGGATAAACGCTGCTGTTTTTTTGACTGAATCAGTGCCCGCCCAGATAAGCGCTCCTGACCTCTTCATTGACCAGCAATTCCTGCCCGGTGCCTGACAGGCGGATTTCACCGTTGACCATCACATACGCACGGTCGGACAGCTTGAGTGCGTGGTTGGCATTCTGCTCGACCAGGAAGATCGTCATACCGGTGGCCGCCAGTTCGCGCAGGGTCGAGAAGATCTGTTTGACGATGATCGGCGCCAGGCCGAGGCTCGGCTCGTCGAGCAGCAACAGTTTCGGGCGGCTCATCAGGGCTCGGGCGATGGCCAGCATCTGCTGCTCGCCACCGGACATGGTCATGGCGCGCTGGTTACGGCGCTCCTTGAGCCTGGGGAACAGATCGAACATGCGCTGCATGTCTTCGGCCGAATGCTTGTCGCCAATCGGTATGGTGCCCATCAACAGGTTTTCCTCGACCGACATGTCAGGGAATACCCTGCGCCCTTCCGGCGACTGCGCAATGCCGTTGGAAGCGATGTAGTGCGACGACTTCTGCGTGATATCGATGCCCTGATAGAGGATCTGCCCGCTGGCAGCACGCGGCTGGCCGAAGATCGACATCAGCAGCGTGGACTTGCCCGCGCCGTTGGAGCCGATCAGGCTCACGGTTTCGCCTTCATCGATATGCAGCGAAACCTTCTTGAGAGCCTGGATCGGCCCGTAATACACATCGATCTCTTTCATTTCGAGGATCGGCTTGCTCATACCAATTCCTCTTCATCAGCGCCCAGATAAGCGGCGATCACTTTAGGATCGTTGCGGATCTGCTCCGGTCTGCCAGCGGCAATCACGTTGCCGTGGTCCAGCACCACAATATCGTCGGAAATATTCATGACCATACCCATGTCGTGCTCGATCAGCACGATGGTCATGTCATGTTCGTCCCTCAGCAGGCGGATCATGCCGCTCAGGGCTTCGGTTTCCTGAGGGTTGAGGCCGGCGGCAGGCTCGTCGAGGCAGATCACCTGGGGCCGTGTGCACATGGCCCGGGCAATTTCCAGGCGGCGCTGCTGACCGTAGGACAACTCACCGGCGAGGCGGTTGGCGCAGCCCACCAGATCCACCACTTCCAGCCAGTAGAACGCCGTATTGAGTGCATCCTCCTCAGCCTTGCGATAGCCCTTGGTATTGAGAATGCCGCTGAGCAGGCTGCGATTGACCCACATGTGCTGGGCCACCAACAGGTTTTCCACTACCGACATTTCCTTGAACAGTCGAATGTTCTGGAACGTGCGCGCCAGCCCGGCCCGGTTGACCAAATGGGTACCGCCGAACATCTTGTAGTACAGGCGGCTGAAGAAGCTCTTGGGTGAGACGAAGTCTGTCGCAGCAAACGACTCGCCCAGCAGCTTGATCACATTGGTGGTCTTGCCACGGGTATGCAGCTCGATACGTCCGCCCGTGGCTTTGTAGAAACCGGTCAGGCAGTTGAAGACCGTGGTCTTGCCCGCGCCGTTTGGGCCGATCAGGGCAAAGATCGAGTTGCGACGAACTTGCAGGCTGACATCGCTCAACGCCTTGATGCCGCCAAAATGCATCATCAGATGCTCGACCGAGAGAATGACTTCATTGCTCATGACGCCGCTCCTTCTTTGGTCAGCATGCCCTTGCGCGGCATCACACCAGTACGGCTGATGCGGATCAGGCCCCGAGGCCGCCAGATCATCATCAATACCATCAGGATTCCGAACAGCAGTACCCGGTACTCGGAGAAACTGCGCAGCAGTTCGGGCGCGACCGTCAGCACGAAAGCCGCAATCACTACCCCCACCGTCGAGCCCATGCCACCCAGCACCACAATCGCCAGGATCAGTGCCGACTCGAAGAAGGTGAAGGAAGTCGGGTTGACGAAGCCCTGATAGCTGGCGAAAAACACACCGGCCAGACCGGCCGTCGAAGCCCCGATGGTGAACGCCGACAGCTTGACGAGCACATGATTGAGCCCCATCGAACGACAGGCAATCTCGTCTTCGCGTAGCGCTTCCCAGGCACGGCCGATGGGCATGCGAGTCAGGCGATGCTTGATGAACAGCACGGCCAGCACCACGATGAACAGCACGGTATAGATGAACAGGAATTTCAGGTCCGGGTTGTAATCGAAGCCGAAATATTCGTGAATCGGAATACCGCCCTCTTTGGCACGACGTCCGAACTCCAAGCCAAAAAAGGTGGGCGCTGGCACGGGGACGCCATTCGGGCCGCCGGTAAAGGACAGCCAGTTGTTGAGCACCAGACGGATGATCTCACCGAAACCCAGGGTCACGATGGCCAGATAGTCGCCGTGCATGCGCAACACCGGAAACCCCAGAATGCACCCGGCCAATGCAGCGGCAATCGCCGCCAGAGGCAACGCCGACCAGAAACCCAGGCCCAGATACTGGTAACCCAGAGCCAGGCCATAGGCACCAATGGCATAAAACGCCACGTAGCCCAGGTCCAGCAGCCCGGCCAGACCGACCACGATGTTCAACCCCAGCCCGAGCAGAACGTAGATCAGCCCGAGGATGACCACAGTCAGCAGGTACTTGTTGGCAAAGATCGGAAACACGATGGCGATCACGATCAGCAGCGGGATGATCCAGTAGAGGCTCGACTTGTGATCGGGCTTGAGCACATGCACGCCCGAACCGGAGCTCTCGAAACTCTGGCTGATGCGAATGCCCTTGGGCGTCTGCAGGAACAGGCTCATGAGGAAACGACCCGCCATGACCACCGCCACCAGCAGGGCAACACGGGTCGGTTGCAGGTTGAAGCTGTAGCCGTCGAGCACGATGCCCACGATCGGGCCGAAGACGATCAGCGCCAGCAGCCCGGCAATCACAGCGTCGATCAGGCTTTTCTTGATATCGATAGGTTTAGCGACAGAAGCAGACATACTTATACCTTCGCCACGAGTGGGCGACCCAACAGGCCTTGAGGACGGAAAATCAGGATCAGTACCAACAGGCCGAAACTGAACACGTCTTTGTAATCGGAGTTGATCAGGCCGGAGAACTGCGACTCGGCCACCCCCAGGATCAAGCCTCCCAGCATCGCGCCCGGCAGCGAGCCGATACCACCCAGCACTGCGGCAGTGAACGCCTTGATGCCGATGACGAAGCCGGCATAGAAATCGAATGTGCCGTAGTTCATGGTGATCAGCACACCCGCCAGCGCGGCCATGGCAGCACCGATGATGAACACGTAGGAAATGACCCGATCCGTATTGATCCCCAGGATCGACGCCATCTTGCGATCCTGTTGCGTGGCGCGGCACATGCGGCCCAGCTTGGTGTACTTGATGATGTAGGTCAGCAGCGCCATGCCGGCGAAAGCGGCGATCAGAATGAAGATCTTGGTGTAGGTGATCTGCACGAAGCCGGTTCCGACCTCGAAGCGCCACGCGCCTTCAAGAAGCGTGGGCACACCCTGCTGCCGGGCGCCCTGACTGATCTGCGCGTAGTTCTGCAGGATCAGGGAAATACCGATGGCGCTGATCAGCGGTGCCAGCCGGGTCGAGTTGCGCAGCGGCTTGTAAGCCACCCGCTCAATGACGAAGCCGTAGACACCTGTCACCACGACGGTGAAGATCAGCGTCCCGAGAATCAGGAATGGAAACGACTCCAGACCGAAGAAAGACAGAACCGCCAGGCCGATTGCGGCCAGGTAGGCGGAGATCATGTAAACGTCGCCATGGGCGAAGTTGATCATGCCGATAATGCCGTAGACCATCGTGTAGCCGATGGCAATGAGGCCGTAGACAGACCCGAGGGTCAGCCCGTTGACCATTTGCTGCAGGAAAATACCGTCCATCACGCACGCTCACACACTTGAAGGCCGCTCAAGGCACTGCTCGCCCTGCCCTGAGGGCAAAACGAGCAGGTCCTGCGGCAACAGAAGAGTCCAGGCCCGCCGAGGCGCGAGCCCGTTACCATGCCTGCCCCGCCCGAAGAGGCAGGTCAGGCGCTGTATCTATCTCACTTCTGTTGTTCAAGCTGCTTGTATTTACCGGTCGCGTCCCACTGATACACCACATAGTCGGAGACTTTCAGGTCGCCCTTGGCATCCCAGCTCTTCTCGCCCATGACCGTCTTGACCGGGTTGGCTTTCAGCCATACGGCCGCAGCATCGCCCTTGTTGGACTTGGCACCGTTGAAGCCGGCAGCCAGCACCTGTACGGAAGCGTAGGCATACAGGGTGTAGCCTTCAGGCTCGTAACCGGACTTGCGGAACTCATCGACCACTGCCTTGCTCTCCGGCAGCAGGCGCGGGTCAGCCCCGAAGGTCATGTACACGCCATCCACGTACTGTGGGCCGCCTGCGGTCCTCACCAGCTCATCAGTCACGACGCCATCATCGGACATGAACTTGACGTCCTTGAGGCCTTGCTCGCGCAGTTGACGAACCAGCGGGCCAGCCTCCGGGTGCAGACCACCGAAGTAGACGACATCGGCGCCCACCGAACGGATCTTGGTAACCAGAGCACTGAAATCTTTCTCGCCACGGGTCAGGCCTTCGTACAGGACCTCTTTCACGCCACGCTTGGCCAACTGGGCACGGGTCGCATCGGCGAGCCCCTGACCGTAGGTGTCCTTGTCGTGGATAACCGCGATTTTCTTGCCTTTGAGCACATCGACGATGTAATCGCCGGCAACCACGCCTTGCTGATCGTCACGCCCGCACATGCGGAACATTTCTTTCAGGCCACGCTCGGTAACAGCCGGGTTGGTGGAACCCGGAGTAATGGCAATCACGCCTGCATCGCTGTAGACCTCAGAAGCCGGAATGGTGGATGAGGAACAGAAGTGCCCCACAACTCCCACAACCTTGTCCTGATCGACCAGACGGTTGGCGACAGCCACGGCCTGCTTCGGCTCGCAGGCATCATCGCCACGGACCAGAACAATCTTCTCCCCGTTGACGCCACCTGCTGCGTTGATCGCATCCGCAGCCGCCTGAGCGCCCTTCATATACTGCTCGCCAAACGATGCGTTGGCACCGGTCATCGGGCCTGCAACGCCAATCTTCACGTCAGCTTGAGCAAACGAAGACACGCCCAATGCAGTTGCCACTGCGATTGCCAGAAAGCCTTTCCTGTAAAACGTATGCGACATGAGTGGTGCTCCTGAGGTTTTTTTAATTAGCACTGCAACTACAAGCGTTGCTTAGAGCAAGGGGCGTGCCATCACTTTTCATTCGGCGAGCCGGAATGTCTGTGCAGCCGTCTCGGTACTGACCGATCCTTGGAAAAGGGCCGTGCAACCGCCTGCAACGCAAAAGGTGCAACCATGGAAAAACATGGCGCAACCCGAACAGACAGAAACGGCGAACCACACACTCCCCGACGTGCAACCCGGCTGTAACCGGTCACGTCACCGAAGTGCACACCCCCAGTGCGCATACGCTACGAGACGCACCATTTGAGGTTAGTGGAAGCACAGGAAAACGCTGGCGATGATGCACAAACCCGGACTGCAAGCCCCGCCATGAGGCATGCCGATCTGTTACCCGCAGATGTCCGGCGCCCATCACTGTCCCGGTTTTTCTGCACGCAATGCGGGAACAGTTGGATCATCCGGCAAGTTAAGGGTGACAATGGGAACCCAGCAGGCCGCGAGCACTCTGAACACGACATTCGCGAGCCCAACGTTATCGGCTGCTCTGGAGATCCAAATCAATGAGCGGGAGCGCCTTCTCGAATCGCATCGTGCAAAATCTGCTCGATACCGATTTCTACAAGCTCACCATGATGCAGGCGGTACTGCATAACTATCCCAATACCGATGTGGAGTGGGAGTTTCGCTGCCGAAACGGCGAAGACCTGCGGCCCTACCTGACCGAAATCAGGCATCAGATCGAATTGCTGTGCGAGCTGTCGTTGAGCAACGAACACCTGGCATTCCTGGAGCGCATCACCTTTCTGAAACCCGACTTCCTCAGGTTCCTGGGGCTGTTCCGCTTCAATACCCGTTATGTGAAGACCAGCATCGAAAACGATGAGCTGTGCATTCGCCTTAATGGTCCGTGGCTGCATGTAATCCTGTTTGAAGTCCCCTTGCTGGCCATCGTCAGCGAAGTCCGTAATCGTCATCGTTACCCGGACATCATGCTCAGTCAGGCGCGTGAACGTCTCTACGACAAGTTCGAGTGGCTGACCAGCAACGCCAGTACGGATGAACTGGCCGAACTGAAAGTTGCTGACTTCGGCACCCGCCGTCGCTTCTCCTACGGCGTGCAGGAAGCAATCGTGCAAGTGCTCAAACGTGACTTCCCCGGCCAGTTCGTCGGCACCAGTAATGTGCATCTGGCACGCGAGCTTGATCTCAAGCCGCTGGGCACCATGGCTCATGAATGGATCATGGCGCACCAGCAACTCGGCCCGCGCCTGATCGACAGCCAGATCGCCGCGCTGGACTGCTGGGTTCGCGAGTACCGCGGGCTGCTGGGTATCGCCCTGACCGACTGCATCACCACCGATGCCTTCCTGAGCGACTTCGATCTGTATTTCGCCAAGCTGTTCGACGGTCTGCGCCACGACTCGGGCGATCCGGTGAAGTGGGCTGAAAAATGCATTGCTCACTATCAGAGGCTGGGTATCGACCCGACGAGCAAGACCCTGGTGTTCTCCGACGGCCTGAGCCTGCCCAAGGCGCTCGAGATATTCCGGGCATTACGCGGCCGCATCAATGTCAGCTTCGGGATCGGCACCAACCTCACCGCCGACATTCCAGGCATTGCACCGATGAACATGGTGCTGAAAATGACCGCATGCGCCGGGCAACCTGTGGCAAAGATTTCCGATGAGCCAGGCAAGGCGCAATGCAAGGACCCGAACTTCGTCTCGTACCTGCGACACGTGTTCAAGGTGCCCGCTTTGACTGCACCTGAAAAACCCGTTTGAATTGTCCCGACTTACGAGGAGTGACTCATGCACGCCGTACAACAGCAGATCGCTGAACAGCTCAATGTCCAGCCGCCTTTCGCCGACCACAACGCTTTGCAGACCGAAGTGGCCCGCCGCGTGGACTTCATCAAGGAGTGCCTGCTCAATGCAAGGCTCAAGACGCTGGTACTGGGGATCAGCGGCGGCGTCGACTCACTGACCGCTGGCCTGCTGTGCCAGCGCGCCGTCAAGGAACTGCGCAGCAGCACCGGCGACGACAGCTACCGCTTCGTTGCCGTACGCCTGCCGTATGTGGTGCAACATGACGAACACGAAGCCCAGGCTTCTGTGGATTTCATCGATCCGGACGAGCGTCATACCGTCAACATCGGCGAGAGCGTCAAGGCACTGGCCGCCGAAGTCAGGGCCTTCGATGGCAAACCCGCAGGCACGGTGGACTTCGTGCTCGGCAACACCAAGGCGCGCATCCGCATGGTGGCGCAGTACACCATCGCCGGGGCTTATCAGGGGTTGGTGGTAGGTACTGATCATGCGGCCGAAGCCGTCATATCTTCCCCCCTACACTAAACTGCACAACCACCTCTAAACCCCCCGTCTCAGAGGCTTCCTAAGAACTTACAATCAGAGGATACTGAACATCAGTAGCTGTGAAACTGATATGGATGCAGTAAGAAATGAAGGTGGTAGCAGTTCGACGCAAAGAGCTAGACCTCACTGAATCGGTCTTGGCCCATGGCCCATTCCGAGAGCGATTCCTCGCTCAGCCTGAATCCATAGAGCCGCTAGTGAAGGTAACAGGCAGTGCTCTGTTCGCTGACGATGAGCGCCTTCTCCCTTTAGTGTCGTCCTACCTCAACCGACATTACAGAAACACCATCCTCGCAGACCCAACCGTCCTTTCATACGGTCGACGAATTTCCTACCTCCTGACGTACTTGAATGCTAAGCCCGAGTACAGGACATGTGATCGTGATGATGCCTTGCTGAGCGTAGGACTGGGTCACCTTGAAGCGTACCTCTCCAAGCTCGACTCAGACGGTCTCGCCTCGACGACAGTCCAATCACGAGACACAACATACAACCACCTGTTCTCCAAGCACCTGTGCAAGCCGTTTGGTACTACGCCTCCCCTTCGGGCAGACAACCCATATGAACATGGCCCACTTCGACCGGGTAGTGCAGACACACGAGGCATCATCCAGCCCGGCAGCATGGCAGAACTGGAAGCAGTGATCCTCAAAGCACACTCGGAGCGTGAGCGGTGCTTGCTGCAAGCGATGTATGACTCTGGCCTACGTGTGTCTGAAGTGCCACGAATTACGCTTCAAGACATTCGTGATGCCCTAGCCCATCAGACCCTGCACCTTGTCTCCCCAGAAACGAACATCCCGATCAACGCTGACTACTCACTGTTGCCGCTGACCGAAAACTGACCCAGTAGAGGCTGTTCTGCCGACTGAAAACTGACCCAGGTGTTCAACTGCTTCTGCTCACTTTTTGAGCAGGAGAACACAGGGTGATCAGCATGGAAATGTTGGGAAAAATCCGGCGGATGTACTTCCGCGACAAGCTCTCGCTGCATCAG
>NZ_FYDI01000001.1:366809-696139 GCF_900187465.1 Pseudomonas sp. Irchel 3A18 | reverse complement strand
CGTTGCGCAATGCACCAGGCTTGCGTTCGATGAGTGGGATGTAGTGCTGCCAGTCAAAACTGACCTGATCTCGATCAAAGAGGCGCTCGTGACTGGCGATCACCGTTTCGTCGGCAATGACCACGATCCGCGAAGGGTACAAACGGCTGCTGACCCACTGGCCGACTCTCTCACATGGCACTGAATAGCGATTTCGCGCCACGCTGATCAGACAGGTGCTGGAGACCCGCACGGTACGCTCGACGTAGCCATCAAATACCGTCGGCATTGGCATCATTTCGACCTGCTCCAGCTCCAAGACCTCGGCCACCGTCAGCCCGTTGTACTGCGGATGCACCAGTTCGCTCCAGAGCGACCGGCAACGTTGGCCGAGCCAGACATTCAGCTCCTCAAAGGTATGGAACATGCAATTTTGAGCATCGAGCCAGATTCGCCTCCGGCTGTCCTGCACGTTCTTTTCGACGATGCCTTTCTCCCAGCCAGAGGCCACGTTGCAGAAGTCCGGATCGAACAGATAGTGCGCGCACATCACGGAAAACCGGGCGTTGACCGTGCGGCCTTTACCTTTGTTGACCTTGTCGACAGCCGTTTTCATGTTGTCGTAGATGCCGCGACGTGGCACGCCACCCAACGCTCCAAACGAGCGCGTATGGGCATCAAATAGCATCTCGTGGCCTTGGCTGGGGTACGCAACCAACCAGAATGCGCGGCTGGCGCACAGCTTCATGTGGGAGACCTGGACACGTCGAAAAAGACCACCGATCAGCAGACCTTCTTCGCTCCAGTCAAATTGAAAGGCCTCACCGAGGGCAAAAGTCAGCGGTACAAAAGCGCGTACAGACTTGCCTTGCTCGCACCGCCAAGAGCGGACAAACGCCGTGAGCTGGCTGTAACCGCCGTCATAACCCTCGGCCTTGATCTGCTCAAAAAGTGCCTTGGCGCTCCTACGGTTGTGTTTTGGCCGGAACGAATCAGCCTTGAGCGCCTGCTCTAAGGTCTCGTGAAAAGGGTTGAGCTTATTGAAGGATGCGCACCGTTGGTACGCTGGTTGATTGGCTTCGGGCGCTCTGACCCATTTTCGGATGGTGTTTCTCGACAGCCCGGTACGCTTGGCTATCTGATGCAGCGAGAGCTTGTCGCGGAAGTACATCCGCCGGATTTTTCCCAACATTTCCATGCTGATCACCCTGTGTTCTCCTGCTCAAAAAGTGAGCAGAAGCAGTTGAACACCTGGGTCAGTTTTCAGTCGGCAGAACAGCCTCTACTGGGTCAGTTTTCGGTCAGCGGCAACATCCTGCCCCACTTACCGGCTCGACAAGACGTCCCCATCGGTACTTTCCTGCCGACTCGCCTGCCCCAACGCCGCCCACGCGAACGCTGAAGACGCGAGCAGGACCACCACGCCCAGAGCAAACGGACTCCACCAGCCCAGGCTGTCGAACAACGTGCCTCCAAACCCTGCACCGGCAGTGATCGCCATCTGAATGGTAGCGACCATCAGGCCGCCGCCCGCCTCGGCATCGTCCGGCAGGGTCTTGCTCAGCCACAGCCCCCATGCCACAGGCGCCGGCGTGGCAACCAGGCCCCATACCGCGAGCAGGATTCCCACTGCCCACATTGAACTGCCCATCTCGACCAGCAGTGCAGCGAGAACAGCCATCGTCAGTGGAATGGCGATGAGGTAGGCATACATGCGGGTTTGCAGCAGTGTGCCAATCAAGTAAGTGCCGACGACGCCGCTCGCCCCCAGCAATAGAAGCATGAACGACAGTGTCGTAACGCTCACGCCGGTGATGACTTCCAGAAACGGGCGCAGGTAAGTGAAGACCGCGAACTGCCCCATGAACAGCAGCATGATTGCCAGCATCCCGAGCGCAACCTGGGGATTACCCAGCAGGCGGAAAGGGTTGCTGGAACGAGTCGTCGCCTCACTGCGCATCGCGGGAATGCTCAGCCATTGCCAGATGAAGGCAAGCACGGCCAATGGCACCACGAGGAAAAACGAGCCCCTCCACCCGATGAATTGCCCCAGATAACTGCCCAATGGTGCAGCAACAGTGGCCGCCAGTGCGTTGCCGCCATTGATGAGGGCCAGGCCTTTTGCAACGGAGTCCTTGGGCACCAGTCGCATGACGGTCGCGGTCGACATGGACCAGAAACCGCCAATTGCGATACCCAGCAGAGCACGCCCGGTCATGAAGAGCATGCCGTTGTGAGCCCAGGTAACAATTGCGCCTGAAATCACCAGCAGCAGGCTGAAGCCCAGCAGTACTTTGCGGCGATCGAACCGACCGGTCAGCGGCGTATTCAAGAGGCTGGTAAGGACGGCAAAAAAGCCGGAAATAGAGATCGCCTGACCTGCCTGGCCCTGGCTGATCCCGAGATCCTGGGCAATCGGCGTAAGAAGGCTGACCGGCATGAATTCCGATGCAATCAGTACAACGACACAGAGCGCCATTGAAAATACGGCTCCCCATGCAGGAGGATGGCCGGAAGTCGTTTGTTGATCTGGACGGGTTTCCAGTGTGTTCATATGTCTCTACCTGTAAAGCTGATGCATGTCGAGCACGCCCCAAAATGTGGAGCCCAGCTTAAGGCAGGTGGATTAGAATGATTAGTCGACGTAATTTCCATGCAATCATGAGAAAAGCTCAACAATGAGCGCACCCAAAGTCAATGACTTACAGCTATTCCTTGCCGTAGCTCGCGACCAGAGCTTTACCAAGGCCGCTGCGAAACTCGGCGTCACTCCTTCTGCCCTGAGCCATACCATCAGGGCACTTGAGGAAAGACTGGGCATCCGTTTGCTGGCTCGCACCACTCGCAACGTGGCGCCGACTGAAGCCGGCGAAAAGCTGATGCAGTCCATAGGGCCGTTGTTTGATCAGATAGTCGCGGAGGTCGAAAGAGTCACCGAGCTGCGTGACAAGCCTGCCGGTACAATCCGGATAACCTGCTCCGATGATGCGGCCGAGAGCATTTTAAGGCCCATGCTTGCCGACTTTCTTGCGGCGTATCCGGATGTTCAGGTGGAGATCGGTATCGATTACGGCTTCACCAATATCGTGACCGACCGCTTCGATGCCGGTATCCGGCTGGGTGAATCCATCAGCAAAGACATGATTGCCGTGCGCCTGGGCCCTGACTGGCGACTTGCCGTGGTGGGCTCACCGCTCTACTTTAAAAAGCATGTTGCCCCTACCCAACCCCAGGACCTTACGCAACATAACTGCATCAATATTCGCCACTCGGCAAATGGCAGTTGCTATGCATGGGAATTTGAAAAAGGTCAGCGAAAACTCACTATCCGGGTCAGCGGCCAATTGACCGCCAACAGCATGATCCACGTGTTGAACGGCGCTCTGGATGGCCTCGGCCTGGCCTATGTTCCCGACTTCATGGCCAAGCCTTACCTGGCAAGCGGTCAGTTGAAAGAAGTGCTGGCTGACTGGAGCCCTTATTTTCAGGGCTTTCACCTGTATTACCCCAACCGCCGCCAGGCATCTTCGGCGTTTACAGCCTTTGTAGACGCGGTCAGGTATCAGGGTTGATTCAGTCGACGCGGTTCCACCAGGGCTCGAAGGACTGAGCCCTGCCGTCGACATGAACGGGCTGACCGATCATCGGTGTCCACAGGGCATAGCCGCGCCCTTCACTGGCTGCAGTCAGGCGCCGGAAAGGATCATTCCAGTCATGGGACGCGAGGGAGAAGCGTCCCACATGCCCGGGAGTCAATACGCGGGTGCCCAGATCGACAGCAGCTTGAGCAGCCTCTTCGGGGTTCATGTGCAGGTTCGCCCAGCGCGGGTCGTACTGGCCGCTGTCGAGGGACACCCAGTCGAACGGCCCGAAGCGCTTGCCAATCTCGGCAAAGTGGCGTCCATAGCCGGAGTCACCGCTGAAGAACAGCCGACGCTGCGGTGATTCCAGCACAAACCCTGCCCACAACGCCTGATTGCGGGTCAATGTGCGTCCGGAGTAATGCCTGGCAGGCGTGGCATGCAACCGCAGGTCCATGCCGACTTCATGACGCTCATACCAGTCCAGCTCGTGAATCCTGGCAGCGTCATAACCCCAGGACTCGAAATGTGCTCCGATTCCCAACCCGGTAACCACCTGTTTGACCAGCGGCTTGAGGGCAAGAACCGTCGGGTAATCGATGTGATCGTAATGGTCGTGGGTGATCAGGAGCACATCGATCCATGGCATGTCCTGCGCCGAATAGATAGTCGTGCCGTCAAACGCCGTCACGAATCCGGGCAACGGAGCAGCATGGTCGCTGAATACCGGGTCGATCAGGATGCGCTTGCCGTTCAGTTGCACATACCACGAGGAATGACCGAGCCAGATCACCAGATCATCCTGCGGATTCAGGGAGCGCAGATCTGTTTTCTGGGTGGGAATGCTCTGAGTTGGACGTGGCTTGCCCTTTTCCGCGAAAAAGTTGTCGATGCGAATCGACAACTGGGTAGCGCCATTGGTCAGGAAAGGCGTGTCCTCCTGATTCTGAAAAGCACCGTTCACGTAGTTCGGTGATGCCTGGATACGGGCAAGCCGCTCTCCCTGCGGCAACTGGCCGAAAACCGGCTGACGCATATAGAAGAAGACCGCTGCAACCAGCACGGCAACGATAGCCGTGAGCACAGCCAATGTTCGCAACAGGATTTTTCTCATCTTGGCTCTGGCCACATTCAAAAATTGCCCGCGATGTTAGGGGGAGAACGAGTATCCAACTAGACCCGCATTACTTGATACGGTTATGAATGAAGTTCAGCAATGACGCTCGACAGAAGGCTGTGCAACCTATGGTCAGAAGCACTCGCAAATGGCTATGCTGCGTCCATGAACACCTCGCCCCCGATCCGCAACCCATGCCCGCCCGGCGCTTGTAACTGCGAGCGTGAACGGCTGGACGCTCCCGATGCCGATCGGCGCATTCTACTTCTGACACGTGAGGAAGAAAAACGCCTGCTTGAGCGGCTGGAGCGTATCGAAAGCCTAAGTGACCTTGAGCGCTTGCAGGGCAAGATTCACGACCAGTTGGGTATCAGCGTAGAGATCGCACCGGGTTTCAATGAGGTGCGTACCATGCGTGGTATCAGCATCTCTGTCACCGAAAAGACCGGCCTGTGCCGCAAGACCCGCCAGTCGATTCCGGCGGCCATTCGCCGTGGCCTGGAAAATCGCCCGGAAATCGCCTGGGAACTGCTCAACGCCCATGACTTGTTGCGTGATGCCTGAGCTATGATGCCGGCTCATACCAATAAGGAAGAATCGTTGTGCCGCTCGAAATTCGCCCTGCCCGCCCCGACGACGCCAGCCAGATCCTTGCCTTCATCACTGAACTGGCCATCTATGAACGCGCCCGCCATGAAGTGATTGCCACTGTCGAAGACATTCATCGCTCGCTGTTCGCCGAGAATGCACCTGCCAAGGCCCTGATCTGCCTGTATGACGACAAGCCGGTCGGTTTTGCCGTCTATTTCTACAGTTACTCCACCTGGCTGGGCCGCAACGGTATCTACCTTGAAGACCTGTATGTCTCGCCGGAAAACCGCAGCATCGGTGCCGGACGTACCTTGTTGCGTCATATCGCCCGTGAAGCCGTCGCCAATGGGTGCGGACGCTTCGAGTGGAGCGTGCTGGACTGGAATGAACCGGCCATCAAGTTCTACAAGGCACTGGGTGCGGCACCTCAGGACGAGTGGGTGCGGTATCGCATGGAAGGCGACGCGCTGCTGAGTTTTGCCAAGGGTGACGAATAACCCCCGTCATCACGCTTGAAGCAGGCCCGACGCAATGTCGGGCTTTTCAATGGAATACAGGCTCATGCCCGAGCTATGGCGGCTTGTTGCAATCAATGCAGCGAATCGGCATCATTTGATAATAATTTTCATTAGCCTTCGTAACATGATCCCGACCTCCCCCGATGCCCGACGCTTGAGCGTGCGTAATCGTGTTCTGCAACAGTTGTTCGGCGACCATCATGGCTGGTTGCAGGAGCGATTGCGTGCACGTCTGGGTTGTCATCACGATGCGGCGGACATGGCGGCCGAAACCTTCGCCCAAGTGGTCGCCCTGCCCGAGCCTCAGGCCATTCGTGAACCACGGGCGCTGCTGACCACCATTGCCAAGCGGCTGGTCTTTGCCTCATGGCGACGCCGGGATCTGGAGCGGGCTTATCTGGAAGTGCTGGCCCAGCAGCCTCAGGGCTACGAACCGTCTGCCGAAGAACAGGTACAGGCGCTGGAAGCCTTGAGCACCCTCGATCAGATACTGGATGGCCTGTCGCCCATGGGCCGCAGCGCCTTTCTCTATAGCCAGCTAGACGGCATGACCTATGCCGAAATCGGCCGTACTCTGGGTATCTCTGCGCCACGGGTTCATCAATACGTCGTCAAGGCATTGGGGCTTTGCTACCTGGCACTGGAGCAACGATGAGCACTCAGCGACTGTCACCCTCTGTCGCCGAAGCCATCGAGTGGCTGGCCCTGCAACGCTCCGGCAGCATCAGCAACACCCAACGCCAGCGCTTTCAGCAATGGCTCCAGAGCAGTCAGGAAAACCGCGATGCCTGGGCTCAGCTTGAGCAGCGTGTCGGACAGGCATTCACCGGGCTTCCGCCATTGTCGCGTCAGGTCTTGAGCCAGTCCGGGCAAACCCGCCGTCAATGGCTGCGCGGCGCATTGGGGCTGACCGGTTTGGGCATCGGCGGCTGGTGGCTGCAACGCAACGGGCTGCTGCCATGGAGTCGCGGGGATCTTTACACCGGGCTGGCCGAACGTCGTCCCTTCTCTCTGGAAGATGGCAGCCAGATTTTGCTCAATGCCAAAAGCCGTGTGGATATGGCCTTCGATGAGCGGCAGCGCACCCTCATTCTGCATGAGGGTGCTCTCAGTATTCAGGTCGCCTTCGACCCGCAACGTCCCTTGGTCATTCGCACCCTCTTCGGGGAAGCCAGAGCATTGGGCACACGCTTCACAGTCAGCCTGCACGAACAGGGTACGCATGTCTGGGTGCAGGAATCCCGCGTGCAACTCACGACGCCCGACGGTGCGACTCAAACGCTTGGTCCGGGCCAGGGCGCTCGACTACATGCTGGGCGCACTCACCCTCTGGACCCACGCCTGTCGAGCGAAAACGCCTGGAAAGATGGCTTGCTGGAAGTTCATGACCAGTCACTGGCCGATGTCATCGAAGCCTTGCAGAGCTATCACCCCGGCCTGCTACGCATCGAGCCGGATGCCGCAGCGCTGCGGGTCACCGGCGTCTTCACGCTGGATGACAGTGGCCAAACCTTGCGTTCATTGCAGGAAGTGCTGCCGGTCAAAGTCGAAAAACGCTTCGGCTGGTGGACGCACATCAGCCTGCGCTGAAAATATTTTTCATACCCCCTTAATTTCCAGGCCGCTCGCGTCACATAGCTGGCATCGACTACCCAAACGGGAAATGCTGCCATGCACCGACCACTGCGCTTGACCCTGACACCGCTGGCATTTGCCCTGGCGTTCACCACCCTGGAGAGCGCGGCCGATGGCGCTGCCCAGCCCTCGACCGCCCGCCAGCAACTCATGGATCTGGACCTGCCAGCCGGCCCTCTGGATGCAACCCTGACCAGCATCGCTCGCCAGAGCGGGCGCAACATTGCGTTTAACGCAACGCTGACTCGCGGCCTGACAGCCGCGCCATTACGCGGTCGCTACAGCGTCGAGCAGGCGGTGAGCGAGGTGCTGCGAGGTTTGCCCCTGCAATTGAGCATCACCCCCAGCGGCACCTTGAGCATTGAGCGGCGCCCCGAGACTTCGGCCATGGAACTCTCGGATATCACGGTGAGTGCGGCCAGCCATGAACAAGACGCCTGGGGACCGGCTCACAGCTGGGTCGCACAACGCAGTGCAACCGTGAGCAAGACCGACACCTCCCTGCTGGAGATTCCCCAGTCGGTGTCGGTGATTACCCGTGAAGAAATGCAGTCGCGCAAACACGACAGCCTTGCCGACGCCCTCAACTACAACACCAGTGTGATCAGCCAGCCGAACGGCTACAGCCGCGTGGCCGACGACTACCGCATGCGCGGTTTCGATATCGGCCCACGCACAGGCGGCGTAATGCGCGACGGCATGAAAATGCAGAGCACCCAGTTTGAAGGGGGTCAGGAACCTTACGGGCTGGAACGTGTGGAAGTGCTCAAGGGCGCATCCTCCGTACTGTATGGCCAACTGGCGCCCGGCGGGCTGATCAACGCCATCAGCAAGCGTCCCACGCTCGACCCGTTGCATGAAATCAATCTGGAATACGGCAATCATGATCGACAGCAACTCTCCACCGATCACAGTGGCCGCATCGATGACGAAGGCCGTTTCAGCTATCGGCTGACTGCCCTGGTGCGCGACAGCGGCACCCAGTACGACGCCATCGACGATGACAAGCACTACATCGCCCCCGCGCTGACCTGGCAGATCAACGACGACAGCCGCCTGACCCTGCTCGCCAGTCATCAGCGCACACAGACCAGCCTGACGCCGCCCATGCGCTATGACATCACCACCTTTAGCTCAACGCCGGGCTACAAAGTGCCCTATGACCTGTTTGCGGGCGAGCCGGATTTCGACGATTACGATGGCACCTTGCAGACCTTCGGCTATCTGTTCGAGCAGCGCCTGAACGACAACCTGCAATTGCGTCACGCGGCCCGCTACTTCGAGTCCCGCACCGACTATGACTACATCACCCTGAACAACAGCCGGATCAGCGGCGCGAATCTGTCGAGCCTGTCGCGCACTTACAACTCACGCGAAGACATTGCCACCGGCTGGACCTCTGACACCAGCCTGCAACTGGATCTGGAAAACGGGCGCTGGAAACATACCCTGCTGGGCGGCCTGGACTACTACCGCAAGACCTACGACAGCCACCGCTTCAGCGGCAGCGCACCGGCGCTGGACCTTGCCAACCCGGTCTATGGCAACCTGCCTGCCGTGAACCGTAACATCGACAGTGGCTCCGACCTGCACAGCCATCAACTCGGCATTTACCTGCAGGAACAGCTGAAACTCGATGACCGCTGGCTTCTGATGATCGGCATGCGCCAGGACTGGGCTGACAACAGCACCCGCAACTACCGCAACGACTCGCGCAGCAGCACCGACGACAGCAAGGCCACTGGGCGCATCGGGCTGGTCTATCTGGCCGAAAACGGTCTGGCGCCTTATATCAGCTATAGCCAGTCCTTCCTGCCCTCTTCCGGCACCGATGCCAATGGCGATGCCTTCCTGCCCACCGAAGGCGAGCAATATGAAATCGGTATCCGCTACCAGCCTCCAGGTCGCGAGATGATGATCAGCGCGGCGGTCTATCAGTTGACCCAGAGCAACGTCATCACCTCCATTGCAGGCTCGGACTTCGACGAGCAGACCGGCAAGGAACGCAGCACCGGTTTTGAAGTGGAAGCCAAGGCTCAACTGACGCCACAACTGGCCATGAACGCCGCCTATGCCTATACCGACGCCCATATCATCGAGGACAACGATGAAGTGCTCGAAGGGTCGCGCATCGAAGGCACGCCTTATCACAATGCCTCGCTGTGGCTGGATTACCGTTTCGCCTCGGCGGGCCTGAAGGGCCTGTCAGTGGGCAGCGGCGTGCGCTATGTCGGCACCACCCACACCACGCCCAGCGTCACGGATCGCAAGATCCCGGCCTACGCCTTGTTCGATGCACGAATCAGCTATGACCTGGACGACAACTGGCAAGTCAGCGCCAAGGCACAGAACCTCACCAACGAGAAATACCTGTACTGCGCCAACTCATGCCGCTATGGCGATACCCGTAGTGTGGTGGGGGCGGTCAGTTATCGGTGGTAAGTCTTCGCGAAACCCCTAACGCTCGACCAACATCAGCCATTGACGCTTTCCAGCTTCAATGATTTGATGCGCGCCAGTTTCAGGTGTCCCATGCCGCCGTGCATGGGATTAAACGGGAAGCCGGTGCGTCACTCTCTGTGATCAGTCCGGCGCTGCCCCCGCAACGGTAAGCGAGCGAAGCATTCGAAATACCACTGTGCCAAGGCATGGGAAGGTGAATGTTTCATGACCCTCGCAAGCCCGGAGACCGGCCTGCAACCTTGTTTGGCAAACCCGCGGTGGGCGGGCGCAGGCCGGTCTTCGCGGGCTTTTTGCGCCTGCGATTCCCTATGCGTTGTTCCCTCCGGGATTCATTCATTCCTGATTGGCTGGAATCGCATGTCCCGTTCTTTTCTGCTTCAATCCCTGAGCCTGCTTCCCTGTCTGGCGCTTTCGTCCCATGCATTGGCCGCTGACTCACAAACCCTGGCACTGCCCTCGGTCGCAATCACTGGCAGCGCCGATACGCCAGTAACCGATCTGGCAACCCCGACACCCAGCGGTTCGCGCCTGAACCTTACGGCGCTGGAAACACCCGCCAGCACCAGTAGCCTCGACAGCCAGACCCTCGAAAGCCGCAATAACCTGACCGTTCAAGATGCAGTCAGCCGCTCGCCGGGCATCACCAGCATCGCAACGCCCGGTGATGGCAATACAGCGCTATCCGCTCGCGGCTTCACCGGGCATTCCTCGGTCATGACCCTGTTCGACGGCTCGCGCCTGTACACCGGCGCCGGCACTCAGACCTTCCCGGTCGATCCGTTCATGGTCGAGCGTATCGACGTGATCCGTGGCCCGGCTTCGGTGCTTTATGGCGAAGGCGCAACCGGAGCCGTTATCAACGTGGTACCGAAAAAGCCTTTCGAGGGCGAAATCCGCAATCGCCTGCGCCTGGGCTACGGCTCCAATGACCGCCAGCAACTGGGCCTCGACAGCGGCGGCTCGCTGAGCGATACCCTGAGCTATCGCCTTACCCTGAACCAGCAGGAAAGCAATGGCTGGGTCGATAACGGCAATTCCCGCAGCCTGGCCATGAGCGCAGCCCTGCGCTGGCAAGCCACCGACGACCTGAGCTTCACCCTCGCCCACGAACGTGGCGACAGCGAGCCGATGAACTACTTCGGCACACCGCTGATCGATGGCCGATACCGCGACAGCCTGCGCGACAAAAACTACAACCTGCGCAATGCCGTGCAACGCTACAACGATGAATGGACCCGCCTGAACACCGACTGGGCCATCAACGATAACGTCAGCGCCAGCAACCAGCTCTACTACATCAAGAGCCGCCGCCACTGGCGCAACGCCGAAGTCTATAGCTGGAGCAGCGCTCAGGGTCAGTTGTTGCGTGGCGACTACCTGGAGATCAAGCACGACCAGGAGCAGATCGGCGACCGCCAGAGTTTCACGTTCAACCATTCGCTGTTCGGCCTGGACAGCCGCACGGTGATTGGAGCCGAGTACAACAGAATCCGCTTCGACGTCAGCAACAACTCGCCTTACAACGATGTCGGCGGCGACTTCATCGATCCATGGAGCCCGGCATCCGGCGACTTCCAGAGCCAGTCGGCATTCCGGCCACTGGCCGAAAGCACCACGCGCACTTTTGCCGTGTTCGCCGAAAACCGCCTGCAACTGTCCGAGCGCTGGTCGCTGGTGACCGGCGTGCGCCGCGACCAGAACCACATCGACCGCTATGACCAGCGTGCCGACAGCCGTAGCGACCGGAGCCTCACCGGCGGCAACTGGCGCGCCGGGCTGGTGTTCGCTGTGACCAATCAACTGTCCCTGTATGGCCAGTACTCCACCAGTGAAGACGGCGTCAGCAACCTTATCAGCATGAACCCGACCCAGCAGCAGATGGACCTGACCGAAGCGAAACAGACCGAGTTCGGCCTCAAGCAGCAGTTCTGGGATGGACGTGGCGAATGGACCCTGGCGGCCTATCACATCGTCAAGAAAAAACTCCTGGCCATCGACCCGGTGACCCGCCTGACCCAACAGGTCGGCCAACAGTCATCTGACGGCCTGGAAGCTTCTCTGGAACTGGCCCTTGCCAATGACTGGCACGTGTCGGCCAACGCCTCGGTGGTACGTGCCGAGTACGATGATTTCGATGAGACGGTTTCTGGGCAGGTCGTGTCCCGCGCCGGCAATCGCCCCACCGACGTCCCGCGCCGCACCGCCAATCTGTGGCTGAACAAGGCGCTGAACGAAACGCTGGATGCCGGCATGGGCCTGCGCTATGTAGACGAGCGTTATGCCAACACCGCCAATACCACCTCAGTGCCAGGCTACACGGTGCTGGACGCCAATCTGGGCTGGCAGGTGCAGCGCGATGTGCGTCTGGGCCTGCAACTGAACAACCTGCTCGACCGCCGCTACGCCGCGTCGCAGTACAACAACGGGCAGCAGTGGCTGATGGGCGAACCTCGCTCCTTCTTCGTCACGGCTGATTACAGCTTCTGATCCAGTTGGCGGCAAGCATACAACCTGTCGCCAGCCAACCCGGAAATCGAGCATGTCCACCCTGAATATCAACCGCCTGAACTGGACTGCGCCACAGGGCCAGGGCCAACACTGGCAGCTTGAAGGCATCGACCTGCACATCGGGCAAGGCGAATTCGTCGGGCTGATCGGCCCCAATGGCAGTGGCAAGACCAGTCTGTTGCGCTGCGCCTACCGTTTCAACGAACCGGACAGCGGCTCGCTGCACCTCGACGGGCAGGATATCTGGCAACAGACACCCCGCTGGAGCGCTCAGCGCATGGCCGTGATGATGCAAGAATTTCCTCAGGAGTTCGGCCTGACCGTGCAGGATGTCGTGGCCATGGGGCGTACACCTCATCAGGGCTGGTTCGACGGCGAAAGCGCCGAAGACCTTGCCCTGATCGACAAGACCTTGAATCAGGTGGGCTTGCAAGGGCTCAGCGAACACTCGTTCGTGTCATTGTCGGGCGGCGAAAAACAGCGCGCATTGCTGGCCCGCGCACTGGTGCAACAGCCCGGTCTGCTGATCCTCGACGAGCCCACCAACCATCTTGATCCGCGCTACCAACTGGAGCTGCTGCACTCTTTGCGGCGACTGAAACTCAGCACGCTGGCCAGCTTTCATGACCTCAATCTGGCTGCGGCGTTCTGCGACCGGCTGTATGTCATCGAGCACGGCCAGATCGTTGCCAGTGGCACGCCGACCGAGGTTCTGACCGAACAACGACTGCTGCACGTATTCGGCGTCCACGCACTGGTGGATACCCATCCACTGGCACCTCATCCACGCATTACCTGGATCAGCCCATCATGACCCGAGCCCTGGCCTGCCTGATGCTGCTTGCCGCCCTGCCACTGGCCGCTGCTGCCGATAATTTCCCCCTGACCGTGCAGAGTTGCGGGCGCGAGGTGACGTTCGATCATCCACCACAGCGGGCAGTCAGCCATGACATCAACCTGACCGGCATGCTGCTCGCCCTCGGCCTGCGCCCCCGCATGGTTGGCTACACCGGCATCACCGGCTGGAAAACCCTCGACCCGGCCCTGCGCGAGGCGCTGGACGGTCTGCCCGAGCTGGCAGAGCGTTACCCGTCGGTGGAAAACCTGCTGGATGCCAATGCCGACTTTTTCTTTGCAGGCTGGAGCTACGGCATGCGCGTCGGAGGCCCGGTGACGCCACACACACTGCAACCGTTCGGCATTCCCGTGTATGAACTAAGCGAATCCTGTTCGCGGATCATGACTCAGCGCGAAGCCAGCCTGGAGGATCTGTACCGCGACCTGCATAACCTGGGGCGAATCTTCGATGTCCAGCAACGCGCCGATGCCGTAGTCGAGGGCCTGCAACAACGGGTCGCGCAGACAACGGCCCGACTGGGACAGGTCCGGCAACGCCCGCGAGTGTTCCTGTATGACAGTGGCGAAGACAGGCCCGCGACCTCAGGAAAACTGGGGATGCCACACGCCTTGATCGAAACGGCTGGCGGGCAGAACGTCATGGACGATATCGCCGCCAGCTGGACTCAGGTCAGTTGGGAAAGCGTGGTGGAGCGCAACCCGCAGGTGATCGTGATCGTCGATTATGGGCCGACCTCCTGGCAGCACAAGCGCGACTTCCTTTTACAGAACGCAGCCTTGAGCAGTGTCGAAGCCATCCGTCAGAAACGATTCGTGGTACTGCCCTATGTCGCCGTGACGCCTTCGGTCGATAACGCTGAAGCCATCGAAAAACTGGCCGCTGCGCTGCATCCCGAACGGTTCGACGGAGCCCGGCAGTGAAGCCTGTACGCAGCGTGGCCGGTTATCGCTGGCTGATCGGCACCCTGTTCGTTCTGCTGGCGCTGTCGTGCCTGATATCACTGGGCTTCGGTCCGGCGCGAGTGCCCTTGGCCAAGGTACTGGGCATTGTTTTGCAACAGGTCGGCTTCGATGCCGTGGTGGACTGGAGCAAGGGCCAGGCACAGATCATCTGGCTGATCCGCGCCCCCCGGGTATTGCTCGGTGCGCTGGTGGGCGCGGGGCTGGCACTGGTCGGTACGGCACTCCAGGCGGTGACCCGCAATCCGCTGGCTGACCCGCACCTGCTGGGCGTCAGTTCCGGCGCTGCTCTTGGGGCAGTGGTCGCGGTGTTGTATCTGGGTGAGTTCATTGGCGTATTCAGCCTGCCGCTGGCCGCCTTCATCGGCGCACTGGGCAGCATGCTGCTGGTCCTGGCCGTCGCCAGCAGGCACGGACGTCTGGAAAGCGAGCGCCTGTTGCTGGCTGGGGTCGCGGTGTCATTCGTACTGATGGCCCTGGTCAATCTGCTGCTCTACACCGGCGATCAGCATGCCGCCAACTCCGTGATGTTCTGGATGCTCGGCGGCCTTGGGCTGGCGCGCTGGGAGTTGCTATGGCTGCCGGTCGCTTGCGTATCGGGTGGTTTCATCGTGCTGCTAAGCCTGAGCCGTGCCCTCAATGCCTTGATGAGTGGCGAACAGACTGCCGTGAGCCTGGGGTTCAATACCCGGCATGTGCGCTGGCAGGTGTTTGTCAGCACTTCGTTGCTGACCGGCGTACTGGTGTCGCTCTCCGGTGCCATCGGTTTCGTCGGCCTGATGTTGCCGCACATGGCGCGTCGTCTGGTCGGAGCCGAGCACCGCAGGCTGCTGCCGGTCAGCGCCCTGCTTGGGGCGCTGTTCATGATCTGGGTGGACGTCGCAGCCCGCACGCTGATTGCGCCACAGGACCTGCCCATCGGCATCGCCACGGCGGCCATTGGCGGTGTGTTTTTCATATTGCTGATACGTCGATAGGGGTTGAGCAAACGCCTTCTCTCCCCTCACCAGATCATGCGTTTCATGCTTCAATAGCCCGGCAGCAGAGAACAGGCAGCTACCTCTGTTCAGATTTACTGAACAGAGGTCATGTGGTGTACATGCGGGATTGCCCGCGCAAGGTTGTGACCTTCATGAATACACGATTCGTTGAAACCTTCATCCTGTTGGCCCATGTGGGCAGTGTTCGTCAGGTTGCAAAGCAGATGCACACCACACCGGGTGCTATCTCCATGCGTGTGCGCAAGCTGGAAGCCGAACTGGGTATTGTGCTCTTCAACTGGGACCACAAGACCCTTCAGATAACGCCTCAAGGCGCCAGCCTGCTGCCTCATGCCGAGCGTCTGGTGGAAGCCACACAGGCCTTTCAACGTGCGGCCAGCTCTCCAGCGAAAGAACAAGGCCGAATCCGGATTGCGGTAATCGAGACAGTCGTTCACACATTTCTACCGGACTTCATGAAACTCATGAGCCGGACAATGCCCGATGTCACCATAGACCTGTCCGTTGAACTGACTTCAAACTCGAAAGAGCAGTTGATGCGACGTGAAGTCGACCTGATCATCCGGGTCATCGCCGATGACGGCGACAATCCGTTTGCGATTACCAAACCGATTGCAGAGCTGCCCATTCATTGGGTTGCACGCCCACGTGCTGTGCCGACACGGGATATGGTGCGTAAAGTGCTGAGCAAGCAAATGCTGACGCAGATGCGAGGCTCGGCCCCCTATGAGTCCGCCGTTACCATCGCGCAACAGTTGGCATCGGAGCACGGGGTATTGGCCAGTGAACTGCGCATATCCGGTTCCCCTTCCCTGGCAGCGCTGGTATCGCTGGTGAAAGAAGGTGTAGGCGTGGCGATCATGCCGGGCATTCTGGTCAAGAACAGCCTGCAACATGGCGAACTGCAAGAACTCCCGCTGCCCAGCCCGCCCTCGTTCAAGATCGCGACATCCCATATGAAAAATGCGCCTGCGCTGGTATCAGGGGTCGCAGACATCGTGCACAAGGTCTGCCGCACGTACTGTAAACGCCAGGGGGAACACTGGATCATCAGTCACGGCTAAATCACCTGTTCAGTTAAATTGAACAGGCATGGCGATTATTGTTGGATAGACACTGCCTGCAAGCTGTTCAAAGAATGACTCCCCTACTTCGTAATGCTGGAGCCTTCACGATGAGCACGCCCTGGACCAACCCCGCCGAGTTTCGCGCAGCCGTCAGAGCTGGCCTTCATACTGGCCCCACCGCAGACGTCTGCCCTGGCTACACCCAGGGAAACCTGGCCATTCTGCCTCGTGAATACGCAGACGAGTTCTTGCGATTCGCCTGCCTCAACCCGAAGTCCTGCCCGATTATCGGCATGACCGAACCGGGAGACAGCCGGGTTCCTGAACTGGGCGGCGTGGATTTGATGGCCGACGTCCCGGCTTATTGCGTATTCCGCGACGGTGAACAGGTTGATGAAGTGTCGGATCTCAAAGGGCTGTGGAACGATGATCTGGTAGGTTTTGTCATTGGCTGCTCCTTCTCCTTTGAAGGCGCGCTTCTAGATGCAGGCGTACCGATTCGCCACATCGAACAGGGCTCCAATGTCCCGATGTACGTTTCCAATATTGCCAATGGCAAGGCAGGACGTTTCGGCGGGACCACCGTGGTCAGCATGCGTCCGATGACTCCGGCACAGGCCATCCGGGCGGTGCAGGTCACTTCCCGCTTCCCGAGTGTCCATGGAGCGCCTGTTCACTTGGGTGACCCGTCCCAGATCGGCATCCGCGATGTCGATTCGCCCGACTTCGGCGAACGCTCGATTATCCGCCCAGGCGAAATCCCGGTGTTCTGGGCCTGCGGCGTAACCCCCCAACAAGCGATCCGCAGCGCACGCCCCTCATTCGCCATCACCCACAAACCTGGGCATATGGTGGTGACCGATATTCTCAATAGTCATCTTGCGGTGTTTTAAGAATGACGTACTTGCAGGAGGCAGCTTGCTGGCGATAGGGCCTGTTGCAGTTTGACAACACCGCAGTAGTAGCGAATTCATTCGCGAAGGGCCAGCACATCCGACAGAGATATGTCGTTTGATATGCCGTTTTCGCGAATAAATTCGCTTGTGCCAGCTTTAGAGGATATCCAGCGGATAAGTCACAATCACCCGATGCTCATCGCTGTCACGCTGGGAGGCGACTTCGCTGCGCAGCGAGGCATGTCGCAACTGGACGCCTAGCTTCTTCAGCGGGCCGGATTGCACCACGTAGCCCAGGGTCAGGTTGCGTTCCCATTCTTTCTGGTCGCCATTGGCCGTGCGAATGTTCGAGCCGCTTTCGTACATGCCCATGAAAGTCAGGCCCGGAACGCCCACCTGAGCGAAGTCGTAGCCATAGCGAACCTGCCAGGTGCTTTCGCCGGCACGCTGGAATTTGCCGATCATGGATTCGGTCATGAAGTACGCCGTAGAGCCATCGCCCTGGTTGAGCCATACAGCATCGCTGTCGCCGCTGACCTGCTGGAAACCGGCCGCAATGGTGTGGCCGCTGACCAGATAGGTGAACAGCGCGCTGGACAGGCGGCTGTCTACCTTGCCTTTCACCACACCGCCGCCGTAATAGCCGTTGGTGTAGAACGCCGGATCATTGCCATTGGCGCCATCGGACTTGTTATCGAAATAGCGCAGGTCGGAACGCAAGGTGCCCGGCCCGACAGCAATATCGTATTTCACACCCAGGAAGTTCTGTTTGTAGAAGTCTTCCAGATGGCCGTAGTAATACTGCAAGGTCAGGTCTTTAGTGACTTTGTAATCGACACCACCGTAATAGAACTTGTTGACGAACTCGCCAGTACGGGCGTTGTTCGCGCCAGGAATGGACATGCCCATCTGGTTGCTCGACCCGCGCCCTTTTACATGTTCCAGCTGGCCCAATGTAAAGGTGAAGTTATCGATATCCCTGGACTGAACCTGGCCACCATTGAAAGTCTGTTGCAACATGCGATCGGTGGACATCACTACCGGCAACATCGGCACCAGCGTGCCGTAACGGAACTCGGTCTTGGAAACCAGTGCCTTGGCGGTCAGGCCAACACTGCCGAATTCATCGACGGCACGACCATCGCCGTCGGTAGGGAACACGTTACCGTTGAACGCTGAACTGGTCGGGTTGTAATGACGGCCCTTGCCGGAGTCCAGACGAAAACCGGCCATGCCCAATGCGTCGACACCAAACCCTACAAGCCCCTGGGTATAACCGGAACGAAAATCGAGAATGAAACCTTGCCCCCACTCCTGGGTGTAGTTCGGGTTGTCCGCCCCGCTGCGGTTATCGGCATTACTGAAGAAGTTACGGGCCAGCACACTGGCCTTGCTGTCCTCTACAAAACCGGCACTGAATGCCTGTTGGGCCATGACCATACCGCAAATACCAGCCACCAGACGGGGCGAGCGATTGATAAGCTCCATCGAAATATCCTTTGCTGTAAGTAAGTGGTGTAAGCAGTCAGGAGTAGGCAGTTAAGTTTTATTGTTTTGAGGAGCAACGAGAGTCGGCGCGGTGACTAACTTGACCGCGGGCAAGCGATACAGAACCAGTAATGCAATTACCCCAAGGCCTGCGCACATCAGCAGCCCGATCCCCACCGAGCGTGCCAATGCCTCACGGGCCAGTTCCAGCAGGTGCCAGGCTTCGCCCGAATCATCAGAAGTCGATGTCAGCAACACTTGTGGATTGATATAACGGGCAATCGAACTTTCCTGGCCAGCCGCCAGAAACGCACGGTTCAGATGAGTGACATACAGCAAGTTGACCAACACCCCCATGACCGCAGTGCCCAGCAGGCCGCCGACCAGTCGCAGTGACTGGATCAGGGCCGTGGCAATGCCCAGGAACTGCCGCTCGGCCAGGGTTTGTGTGAACACGGTCAGGTTGAGCAGGATGAACCCAAGCCCTACTCCGGCCAGCAGGATCAGCATCAGCAAGGTATTGAACGATGCACTGCGCCCCGCCAGCGCCAGGCCGGTACAGGCCAGCAACAAGGCAAGAAAACCGGCCAGCGGCAGCAGGTTCGGATTGCTCAAGCGGGTCACGATGCGGCTGTTGACGATGGCACCCAGGGTGATGCTCAAGGCCAGTGGTGTAATCAGCAGGCCGGCGTCTTTCGGGGAGTAGCCGTAACTGCCTTGCAGCAGCAGCGGCAGATAGAACAGCAGGCTGAACATGATCGCCCCGGCCAGCACCGACAGTAGAAACAGGGTGCGCATGCTCGATACGGCGAACATTGCCGGTGGCAACAGCGCCGACGTGCAGCGCCGCTCCCAGAACCAGAGCGTCGCCCCGCAAAGCAGGCAGATCAAGGCCAGGGACGCGCTAAGCAAGGTACTCGAATGCCCCATCCATTCAACGCCCAATTGCAGGCTGCCCAGTGCGACCGCAATCAACAAAGCGCCGAACCAGTCCAGGCGAATGCCCTGGGTCTGCACGGGCCGGTAATACGGCAGGTAACGCCAGGCGAAGAACAGCGCGATACACCCCAGCGGCAGATTGAGATAGAACACCGAACGCCAGCCATAAGCCTCCGTCAGCAAACCACCCAGACCGGGACCGATGGCGTTGACCACACTGAACAGCGCGCTGAGCATCATCTGCCAGCGCAGCCGCTGCCGGGTATCCGGGAACAGCTCAGGAATACAGGCGAATGCCGTACCGATCAGCATCCCTCCTCCGACACCCTGCAACGCCCGACCAATCACCAGCACCCGCATGTCGGTGGCCATCGCACAGATCAGTGAAGCCAGGGTAAAGACGATGGTCGCGGCAATCACGAAAGGCTTGCGTCCGAAGTAATCGCCCAACCGACCGAACACTGGAATGGTCACGATCGAGGTCAGCAGATAACCGGTGGCGACCCAGGCATAGAGTTCAAAGCCCTGTAGTTCGGCGACGATGCTGGGCAACGCATTGCCGATCACCGTCTGATCGAGCGCCGAGAGCATCAGCACCAGCGAGATGCCGAGCATCGCCAACAGCGCTTGCCTGAAGCTCAAGGCACTTACCTGAGTCGTCATCGATGCGCCTCAGACCAATGCCGCAACGGCAGTGGCGATTCGCGAGCAACCCTGCTCAAGGGTTTCCAGCGCCGTGGCAATGGACATGCGAAAGAACGGTGCCAGACCATAGGCTGTACCGGCAACCACCGCCACGCCCTGGCTTTCCAGCAGGTACATCACCACGTCAGTGTCGGTTTCCAGAAGCTTGCCATCGGGCGCGCGCTTGCCGATCAAGGCCCCGCAGTTCACATAGAGATAGAATGCGCCGTCGGGCTTGAGGCAGCTCAGGCCATCAATGGCATTGATCAGTTCCAGGCAGCGATCACGACGCTGCTGATAGACCTTCACGCTCTCTTTGACGAAAGACTGATCACCGCTCAAAGCCGCCACCGCAGCCGCCTGGCTGACAGAACTGGCATTGCTGGTCGACTGCGACTGCAAGGTGGCCATGGCGTTGATCACATCGGCAGGCCCGGCCGCATAGCCAATCCGCCAGCCGGTCATGGCGTAGGTCTTGGAGACACCATTGATGACCAGCACCCGGTCACGCAACTGGGGCTCGACGCACAGGATGTGCGCGTTATCCGCCCCCTCGAAACGAATGTGCTCATAGATGTCGTCGGTCATCAGCAGCACATCGGGGAACTCCAGCAGCACGTCGGCCAGCGCGCGCAGTTCCTGGGCGCTGTAGCTGGCCCCGGTCGGATTGCTCGGTGAGTTGAGCAGCAACCAGCGGGTACGCTCGGTGATCGCGCCACGCAGTTGTTCGGCGGTGAGTTTGAAGCCGTTTTCTTCCGGGCAGGCCAGGGTCACCGGCTCACCTTCACAGGCCAGCACCATATCCGGGTAGGACACCCAGTAAGGCGCAGGAATCAATACCTCATCGCCTGCGCCAAGGGTCGCGGCGAAGGCATTGAAGATGGCACTCTTGGCTCCGCTGGTCACCACGATCTGCGAAGCCGGGTAATCCAGACTGTTTTCCCTGGCGAGTTTGGCGGCAATGGCCTGACGCAGCTCCAGTGTGCCGACGTTCGCCGTGTAGCGGGTTTCACCCCGTTCAATGGCAGCGCTGGCAGCCTCACGGATGTGTCTGGGGGTATCGAAGTCGGGCTCGCCGACGACCAGATTGATGATCGACTTGCCCTGGCGACGCAGCTCATTGGCACGGTCGGAAGCCGCGCTGCTTGGCGAAGGTTTGATGCGTTGCACGCGGGCGGCGATGCGGGAGGCGTTCAAGGTCGTAATCCTCGGAGGTGACATTCGAGGCTCTACGTTACGAGTCGGAATCGTTGAGCGGATAAGACCGTTTCGTTCTGGTTTGATAGGAAGTCCTTATGACCGCTTGCAGACCGGCAACGCACCAAAATGAAACAGCCTCGGGACTGTTGCGCCTCACGCAGGCAGAACCGGCTGCTGATCAGCACGCCATAGCAAAGGCTTATAGATAGCGTCCAGCCTGCTGCGCGGCATGGCCTGTCTTTTGCTATGACCCATGGGATGTCAGCCCCAGCATGAGTCCGTCTTTTGAATCTCCGTCGTCTGAAATATTTCGTGAAAATCGTCGACATCGGCAGCCTGACACAGGCCGCCGATGTCCTGCACATTGCGCAACCCGCCCTCAGCCAACAGTTGGCAACCCTGGAAGCCGAGCTGCATCAGCAATTGTTGATCCGCACCAAACGCGGCGTGACGCCCACCGAGGCGGGCAAGGTGCTTTACGGTCATGCGCAGCACATTCTGCGGCAGTGCGAGCAGGCCATCAGTGACGTGAACGACACCGGACACGCCTTGTCCGGACAGGTTTCGGTCGGGCTGGCACCGGGCACGGCAGCGTCCACCCTCGCCCTGCCGCTGCTGCGCCGGGTTCGCGAGCGCTATCCGGGGATTCTGCTGTACCTCAATGAAAACTTCGGCACCACCCTCAGCGAACTGATCATGAATGGCCGCATGGACATGGCGGTCTTGTATGGCGGGCGCGAAGTGCATGGCCTGAGCTTCGTCCCCCTGCTGCGGGAAAACCTGTATCTGGTCAGCGCAGACGAACACCTGGGCGAACGTGATGAAATCGCCCTGGCAGAACTGGCAACCATGGACATGCTGCTGCCGCGCCCCTACAACATCATGCGCAAACTGGTCGACGAAGCGTTTCTGAGCATCAGCCTCAGCGCCCGAGTGGTGGCTGAAGTGGAGTCCTCGGCCACCCTGACTGCCGCCGTGGCAGAGCGCTTCGGCTCGACGATTCTTCCCGAGTCGGCCGCCAAGGTGCTGGTGGTCGCCACAGGTGCCCGCATGCTGCGCATTGTCGAACCCGGCATTCAGGCACCGTTGGCGTTGTGCCTGTCCGGTCACCTGCCATTGTCGGTGCCTGCTCAGGCAGTGAAAGCCATCCTCCTGGAGCTGGTGGCAGAACTGCGTAACCAGACCGATCCCGGGTCATAAGCGAGCCTTATCACCCCACAGCCAAACCGTCTTGGCGGTCCTGCGCGGCCCTCGTTAGATTGAAATTCATTCAATACGGCAAGCGGCATAGGTAAAGGCAAGGGTATGGATCAAGAACGTATCAAGGCACTGATCGGGTTGCTGGCAGAGTCCGACCTGATTGAGCTCAGCCTGACGGAAGGTGACAGCACCCTGCGTCTGTTCAAGGAGGCCGCGGGCAATATCGTGCAGGCACCTTCGCTATCCGCCAGGGCGACAATCGGCAAGGCCGCCAGCGTACCGGCACCGGCCATGCAGGCCGTCGCTCCTGCGCCCGCCAAAGGCGAGGTCAAGGCCAGCCTCTATGGCGTCTTGCACCTGACTCCGGCAGTCGGTGAAGCGCCCTTTGTACAGGTCGGCGATAGCGTGGAAGCAGGACAGACTCTGGCGGTCATTGAAGCCATGAAGATGTTCCATCCGCTCAAGGCCAGCCGCTCGGGCATCGTCGAAGCGATCCTCGTGGACGGTGGCACGGAAGTCGAAGCCGGCCAACCCTTGTTCCGTATCGATTGATCCCGACGCACATTTTTCAGGTATCTCGAATGTTCGATAAAGTGCTGATCGCCAACCGTGGCGAAATTGCCCTGCGTATCCAGCGCGCTTGCCGTGGCCTGGGTCTGAAAACCGTCGCGGTCTACTCCGAAGCCGACCGTCATGCGCAGTACGTCACCCAGGCCGATGAAGCGCTGTGCATCGGCCCTGCTGCGCCCACCCAGAGTTATCTGAATCAGACCGCCCTGCTCTTCGCCGCCAAGGTCAGTGGCGCACAGGCCATTCATCCCGGTTATGGCTTTCTGTCGGAAAACGCCGCCTTTGCCGAACGTATCGAAGCCGCCGGCCTGACCTTTATCGGCCCCAGCGCCGAGTGCATTCGCACCATGGGCGACAAGGTTTCTGCCAAGCGGGCCATGCGCGAAGCCGGTGTGCCTTGTGTGCCGGGACCGGACTCAAGCATGCCCAGCGACCCACAAAGCATTCTCGCCGTCGCCCGGGAAATCGGTTATCCGGTGATCGTCAAAGCCGCTGGCGGTGGCGGCGGGCGTGGCATGCGTGTGGTGCAACAGGAACCGGAACTGCTGGAGGCGATTGCCCTGACCCGTGAAGAAGCGCGTCTGGCATTCGGCAATCCCGAACTCTATATCGAGAAGTTTCTCGGCCATCCGCGCCACGTCGAAATTCAGGTGCTGTGCGATGCCTACGGTCATGCCGTGTGGCTCGGCAGCCGCGACTGCTCCTTGCAGCGTCGCCATCAAAAGGTGCTTGAAGAAGCCCCGGCGCCCGGCATCGACCCGCAATTGATTGCCCATGTGGGCGAGCGCTGCGTCAAGGCCTGCCAGCAGATCGGCTATCGCGGCGTCGGCACCTTCGAGTTCCTTTATGAAGACGGCCAGTTCTTCTTCATCGAAATGAACACCCGCTTACAGGTCGAGCATCCCGTCACCGAGATGACCACCGGCATCGATATCGTCCAGCAGCAGTTGCGCATGGCCCGAGGTGAGCGCCTGGCGTTGCGCCAGGCCGATATCGTCGCCCAAGGCCATTCGCTGGAATGCCGGATCAACGCCGAAGACCCGCTCAGTTTCATGCCCACGCCAGGGCAAGTCACCCGCTGGGAAGTGCCGGGCGGTTTTGGCGTCAGGGTGGATTCCCATGTCACCACCGGCTACCGCGTACCGCCCTATTACGACTCCATGGTCGCCAAGGTCATCAGTCACGGCGCCACGCGGGAAGAAGCCATGGCCCGCATGCGCCTGGCCCTCAGCGAGCTTCATGTGGAAGGCATTTCCACCAATATTCCCCTGCACCGGGAAATCCTCGACGACCCGGCATTCTGTGCAGGCGGCGTCGATATTCATCACCTGGAGCACTGGCTGCAACAACGGAGCCCACAATGAGCATCGCGCACACGGACACAGGTCCGACCATCAGCCTGCTGGGCACCACAGCCCTGTTGTTTGAAGCACCGGGCAGCCTCGATCTTGCCCCGCAACAACGCATCTGGGCCATGGCTCGCGTGACCGCACAGTGGCCGGAAATCAGCGAATCGGTGCCGGGCATGAACAACCTGATGCTGACCTTCAGCACCCCGCCACGGCACCTGAATGCCCTGACCGAACGCCTGCTGGAAGCCTGGCAAACCTGCGAGCCGCTGCCGTTGGAAGGCCGCATCATTGAATTGCCGGTGACCTACGGCGGCGAACACGGCCCGCACATGAGCGACGTGATTGCCCATACCGGGCTGGACATCGAAACCATCGCTCATCTGCACAGCGAACCGCTGTATCCGGTCTATGCCTTGGGCAGCCACCCTGGTTACTGCTATCTGGGCGGCATGGACCCACGCATTGCCACGCCACGGCGCAAGGTTCCGGTGCTCAGCATCGGCGCTGGCTCGGTGTCCATCGGCGGCATACAGACCGGCGTTTCCGCCTCTGCCGGCCCCAGCGGCTGGAACACCATCGGCCGTACCGAAATGTCTTTCTTCGACCCCGAGCAATCGCCACCGGCACTCTTGCAGCCGGGCGACCTGCTGCGCTTTCGCATCGAGAGGATCATTCGATGATCGAGATTCTATCCGCCACCGCCCTGGCCACTGTCCAGGATCTGGGCCGCATCGGCAGCCTGGGTTACGGCGTCGGCACATCCGGGGCCATGGACACACTGGCCGTGGCGACCGGCAATATTCTGCTGGGCAATGCCGATGACGCAGCGGCCATCGAGATTCCGGTGTTCCCTTTCGAGGTCCGCCTGCTGGAAGACTGCGCCTTTGCCGTGACCGGCGCAGCCTGTGCCTTGAGCCTGGACGGCGTCGCCTTCCCGCCGAACTGGGTGATGCAGGGCCATAAGGGCCAGACGCTGCTCATCGACCACCCCACGGCAGGTTGCCGCGCCTATCTGTGTCTGGCTGGCGGCGTCGATGTGCCGGTGGTGCTCAACTCGCGAAGCACTCAACTGCGAGGCGAGTTCGGCGGTTTTCAGGGCCGTGCCTTGCAGCAAGGCGACCGTTTGCATGCCTGCTCGCCGGGCATCAGCACACGGGCCACGGATTTCGGTGTACTCAACCCTGCCCATGCCTTGCCGTTGAGCGTGGACGGCGTACCCGCCATGCGCGTTCTGCCTGCGGCGGAATACCAGGCATTCAAGGCGGATTCCCGAGCGTCATTCTGGAGCGACGACTGGAAGATCACATCCCAGAGCAATCGTTATGGCTATCGCCTTGAGGGCACGCCGGTCTTGCCCGAGCACGCCATGGAAGTGCGCTCCCACGGCATCGTACCGGGCGTGATTCAGGTACCTCACGGCGGCCAGCCGATCATCCAGATGCGTGATGCACAGCCCAGTGGCGGCTACCCGAAATTCGGCACGGTGATCGAAGCCGATCTGTGGCGTCTGGGCCAGGCAGCCATCGGCAGCCGGATTCGCTTTATCGAATGCAGTTACGACGAGGCCCTGGATGCCCTTGAGCAGAATCAGGCCTATCTCGCCGAAGTGCGACGTCTTGTGACCCTGCATGACCTGGCCCGACGCTGAGGAAATGAACATGAACATTGAAGAGATTCGTCAACTGGCGGCTGATCTGGCCCATGCAGGTTTGTCGGGCGCAGAGATCGAGAAGCCGGGGTTCAAGCTGAGCCTCAAGCGCGGCGTTGCCCATCAGGCATCCTCCTCGCCTGCTTCGGTCGACATGGCAGAAACCGGATTGAATGCAGACGCCCCCGAAATCAAGTCCAGCGGCATCGGCCACTTGCTGGATGCCCACCCGGACAACGGCATCGTACTGGCACCGCCTGGCAGTGAAGTGCAGGTTGGCCAACTGGTCGCACTGCTGGCCGTCGGCAATCTGATTCTGCCAGTCCGTAGTCAGCACGCAGGCAAGGTTTCCAGCCTGCTGGTGCCCAGCGGCACAACGGTCGGTTACGGCCAGCCGCTGATACGTCTTTCTCCCAATGCCACAGAAGCGGAGCAACCATGAAGATCGACCTGAATGCAGACATGGGCGAAGGCTTCGGCGCCTGGCGCATGGGCGAAGACGAAGCCCTGATGGAGATCATTTCCTCGGCCAACGTCGCCTGTGGTTTTCATGCCGGTGACCCTCTGATCATGGATAACACGGCGCGACTGGCCAAAGCCCGAGGCATCGATCTGGGAGCCCATGTGGGTTTCCCCGACCTGATGGGCTTTGGTCGTCGCCAGATGAACATCGATATCAATGAATTGAGCACTTACGTGACCTACCAACTGGGCGCTCTGGCGGCAATGGCCAGGGTCGCTGGCCATCGCATGACCCACATGAGCTTTCATGGCGCACTGGGCAATATGGTTGCCGCCGATGCGGAGATGGCTACGCACCTGATTCGCAGCGTGGCGGCGTTCGACCCCGGGATCATCATCAGTTCGTCCAGCAGCCGCGCCATCGAAAGCGCCGCCAGCCAGTGCAACCTGCGGGTGGCGACAACCTTCCTCGCCGACCGCGCTTACGACGATGACTGTCTGCTGGTGCGACGCAAGATCGCCAACTCGGTCATCAAAGACCCCGCGACGGTACTGCAACGGGTTCGACAACTGCTGGAAGACAGCACCGTGACCAGCATCACCGGCAAGGTCATCAAGGTCAGCGCCTGCTCGATATTGCTGCACGGCGATACACCCGGCGCGGTTGAGCTGGCGCATACGGTGCGCCATGAAATCGAATCGGCGGGCGGGCAGATCGTGCCGATTTCGCAGCTTGTGGCGTAGCCGTCGCGGCCAAGGCCCCTCCCACATGAGCCGTACAATCCTTGTGTGAGGCTGCAAGAAACGAATCATAAGAGACGCTTATAGCCACACAGCCAATCCGTCTTGGTCGCCGGGGTTTGTGCTGGATAGAGTCGATGCATGAGCAACACACAGCATTCAGAGGTCAACGCAATGCCATTTTCCGATTACAAAACCGCGCTGGTCACGGGCGCATCTTCCGGCATCGGTGCCGCTGTGGTTGAGCGTCTGTGCCAGGAAGGTATCGAAGTTCACGCGCTGGCCCGCAGCGCCGACAAGCTGGCCGATCTTTCAGCACGCACCGGCTGCATCGCACACGCCATCGATGTCACCGATCTGGCCGGGCTGACGGCACTGTTCGGGCAATACAACTTCGACATTCTGGTCAACAACGCCGGCGTCGACCGTCCGGGCTCGATCCTCAAGGCTGACGCCGAGGGCATCGACTTCCTGATCGACGTCAACCTGCGTGCCGTGCTGCATCTGGCACGCCTGGCCTTGCCAGGCATGGTCGAACGCGACAGTGGCCATATCATCAATATCAGCTCGATTGCCGCAGCTTATAACTTTGGCGGCAACTCGACCTACCACGCCACCAAGGCGGCGGTGAGCATGCTTTCTCGCCAGTTGCGCATCGATGCCTTCGGCAAGCGTGTGCGGGTCACCGAGATCTGTCCGGGCCGGGTCGCCACCGACATCTTCGCCCACGTCCATGGCGACTCCGAAGAAACCTACAAGCGCTTCGTCGAAGGTTTCGAGCTACCCGTCGCCGCCGATATCGCCAATGCCATCGCCTTCGCGATTGCCGCGCCGGTGTCCATGAACATCGGCCATATGGAAATCACCCCGACGCTGCAAGTGCCTGGCGGCCTGTCCACTGCACGCCCACAGGACTATCAGGGCTGAAAGCGTCACCCCCGAGAACAGAACGGATCAATCCGTCACATGCTCCCTGGCCGGGCCGGACGCCCGGCATTTTTTCTGCCCCTACCCATGCTGATAGGGATTGACCATGAAGCAAGACTTCGATTTAGCCCCGATCCTGCAAGGCGAATACGCCGAGCTGATCCTCAAGGGCATCGAAATGACGCTGCAACTGGCTTTGTTCGCCTGGTGTCTGGCCATGGCCCTCGCGCTTGTGCTGGTGACCGTGCGTCTGACCGGTAACAAATACGCCAATCGTCTGGTAGCGGCCTATGTCTCCTACCACCGCAACGTGCCGACACTGGTGCAGTTGATGCTCTGGTATTTCGGCATCCCGACCCTGCTGTCCAGCTCCACACAAATCTGGCTGGCAGGTTACAACACCGAATACCTGTTCTCGATCATTGCCCTTGGCCTGTGCCAGGCCGCGTATTTCAGCGAAGACATCCGCAGCGGCCTGCGCGCCATTCCTGCCGGGCAGACCGAGGCTTCTCGGGCGCTGGGCATGGGCTATGTGCGCTCGATGCGTTACGTGATCCTGCCTCAGGGCGTGCGCAACTGCCTGCCATCGCTGATCAACCATACGGTGCTGTTGTTCAAGAACACCAGTCTGGCCATGGCCATCGGCGTCATGGAGCTGACTTACGCAACGCGAGAAGTCGAGAACTACACCTTCCGCACCTTTGAAGCCTTTCTGGTGGCTTCGGTGGTGTACCTGGCCTTTTCGCTGCTGCTGATGGCCCTCGGTGCCCTGCTGGCCAAGCGATTCAACAAAGCTTTGGCGAGGTAAGCGACCATGTTCGATATCTTCACGATTATGCAGCAGAACTGGACGCTGTTCCTGATCGGCCAATACCCCCACGGTCCTTTGGGCGGCCTGGCGAGCACCCTGATCCTGGCGGTTCTGGCGCTGCTGTTCGCCTTCCCCCTCGGCCTGTTGCTGGCACTGGCAAGGACGTCGCCCTGGAAAGCACTGCGCTGGCTCTCGACCGTCTGGGTCTATGTGCTGCGCGGCATTCCGCTGCTGATGGTGATCTTCTGGACCTACTTCCTGGTGCCCTTGATCATCGGCCACAACATCACCGGCTTCACCACCATGCTCTGCACCTTGGTCATCTACCAGAGTGCCTATCTGTGCGAAATCATTCGCGGCAGCATTCAGGCGTTGCCGAACGGCCAGTACGAGGCTTCCCGCGCTCTGGGCATGGGCTACATGCGTACCACGGTCTGGGTGATCCTGCCTCAGGCGCTTTATAACGCGCTGCCCAGCCTGCTCAGCCAGTTCATTTCCATCATCAAGGAAACCTCGCTGGGCTATGTGATCAACGTTCAGGAAATAACCTTCGCCGCCAATCAGGTGAACAACCAGTTACTGACCAAGCCCTTCCAGGTGTTCTTCATTCTGGCGGTCATTTACTACCTGCTGTGCTTTGGCCTGACCCATCTGGCCGACTGGCTGGAACGTCGCATCGCCCGCAAGCGCCAGGGCACCACCGTTGCTGCCGTTACCGACAGCCCTTTGCCTAACCCTATCAATCAAGAGGGCTGACTCATGCGTCCAATGATCATGTTTTCCAACGTCAACAAGTGGTACGGCGAGTACCAGGCCCTGACCAATCTCACCGCCCAGGTGAATACCGGTGAAGTCGTGGTGCTGTGCGGCCCTTCCGGCTCGGGCAAGTCGACGCTGATTCGTACCGTCAACCGCCTGGAAGACATTCAGGAAGGCCAGATCCTGTTCGACGGACAGGACGTGAACGGCACCGACGCCAACGTGAACCGGCTGCGCAGCCGGGTGGGCTTCGTATTCCAGAGCTTCAACCTGTTTCCGCATTTGTCGGTGCTGGACAACATCATCCTGTCGCCCACCAAGACCCTCGGCCTCAAGGGCTCGGCAGCAAAACAGCGGGCGATGCAACTGCTGGAGCGTGTCGGCCTGGCGCACAAGGCCGGCGCCTATCCCGCGCAATTGTCCGGCGGCCAACAGCAGCGCGTGGCGATTGCACGTGCGCTGGCCATGGAGCCACCGGTCATGTTGTTCGACGAACCCACCAGTGCCCTGGACCCGGAAATGGTCGGCGAAGTGTTGAGCGTGATGAAGGGCCTGGCAAAGGACGGCATGACCATGATGTGCGTGACCCACGAAATGAACTTCGCCCGCGAAGTCGCAGACACCATCTGGTTCATGGATGCCGGACAGATTCTGGAAAAAAGCGACCCGGAAAGCTTTTTCAGCCAGCCCCGACACCCGCGCGCGCAGCGTTTCATCGCTGACTTGCGTGCTCATTGATTGGCAAGAACGATTTGTAAGAACTGCCGCTGGACCGATTACTGATTCTTAATCTTCTGGAGTTCCCCATGCGTATCAAGCATCTGTTCGCCGCTGTAGCGTTGAGTCCCTTGGCAGTAACCCTGGCCCATGCCGATCAATTGAGCGACATCATGGCCAGGCAATCCCTGAGCTGCGGCGTGTATGCCGACGTGCCGCCCTTCTCCGCGCCGGACCCGAAAACCCGTGAGCTGGTAGGCATGGACGTCGATCTGTGTACCGCACTGGCGAAAAAACTGGGCGTGAAACTGGAGCTCAAGCCGATGTCGGTGGAAGCACGGATTCCAGAAGTGAAGATGGGCCGCGTCGATGTGCTGTTCGCCAACCTGGCCTACACCCAGACCCGCGCCGATCAGATCCAGTTCAGCGACCCCTACTACATCGCCAAGGAAACACTGGTAGTGCATGCGGTCAATGCTGACAAGGACAAGGCCTTCTTCAAGGGCAAGCGCATCAGCTCCACCAAAGGCTCCACTTCCGAGCAGTCGATCCGTATCGCTGGCGCAGTGCCGGTGACCTTCCAGGACACCGGCTCGGCCTATATGGCCCTGCAACAGAACAAGGTTCTGGGCCTGGTCACCAACACCATGACCGCCATCAAGCTGGTCAACCAGGCCAAGGCCTCAGGGGTGGAGCTGGCAATCGTCAAAGAACCGATGGCGCTGGAGCCGATTGGTGCCGGTATGCGCAAAGGTGAGCCCGCTTTCCTGGCCAAGGTCAACGAATCCCTGAAAGCCATGGACGACGCAGGCGAAATCGACGCCATCTGGGACCGCTGGATAGGCCCGAACACCGAATACAAGATGGTGCGCGAAGACAAGGTACAAAGCCTGAGCAGCCTGAAGTTCGATCCATTGCCTTGATCGACGCATAAGTCCCAAACGCCCTGCTTTTGCAGGGCGTTTCTTTTTCGGGTTCTGTTATGAAACAAGAGCCTGTAGCATCCGGTTGCATGTAAAACCGGAGACAGACAAAGATGGCACATTCGCTTCAATATCAAGTGTCAGACTCCATTCGCGGTATCGAGACCGAAGTCGGCCGACTGCTTGATCTGGTGACCATGCTCAAGGAAGCAGGCAATGAAGACCTGGCCGCAAAAGTCAGCCTGCAGGCACACAGACTGCTTGAGGTGGCTGTGGCGTTGAGGATGGCTTTGGCGGGGTGAGTCATGCGAGGTTAACCACCGCAATAACAGCCAAAAACGCCCTATCGCTGCACACTTCCTCCCCCAGCAATACGCCTTCGACCCGCCAAAACTGCGCGAACAGACCGGCTGATGATTTGTCATCGCGACCCGGAAACCTTTTGTATAAAAATTGACGTAAACATCACTTTGCCATTACTGTTGCGCCTTGCGGCAGCGTCATTGCTTAGCCAACGGATTGAATTACAAGGGAATGTAAAGCATGCAGGCTGCGCTGCTTCGTACGGGCAAAAGTGACGAATTCATCGCTGTAGGCGAAACCGGGCAACCTGTTTACAAAGCAGCCCTACAGTTGATCGCAGCCCTCACCCGCAAAGATCCCTCCCTGGCCAGATTTCTTGCCGTGCCCAAAAGCAACGAGCAAGGCAGCGTGATCGACTGGTACAGCCCGGTCCCCGGCGACGTGGTGCCCTGGAGTTCGGCAAGCGAAGACGAGCGCGACGACGCCAGGGCACAACTGCTCCGATTCAAGGACGCCATCGCAGGCATGAGCAAAGCCTTGGTTCAGGCCGCCAACAAGGATGAGCAAAGAGACCAGATCATCTTTGGAAAATTGCTGGGGCTGATTCCTCATGCACCTGCCGAAGACTACCTGTATCTGGTCCAGACAACTCGCACTGATACCAACGGCGTTAACGAACCCTGCATACAGCCGGTGCTGACTTTCTGGGGTTTCGTACAGAGCGAAGCCGACCGGTATCATGACCCGCTATATTTTCTGGCCCAGAGTCCAATCGTCCCAGACATCTCCTCCTCACCAAGTCCGGCATCTGCTGCAGATGTGACGAAACCGCAGATTACAACCACATCCGTTACATCTGGCCAGCCTAATCCATTGCTTCGTACGGGCAAAAGTGACGAACTCATAGCAATGGGTGAAACCGGGCAGGCGGTATACAAATCTGCCTTGCAGCTCATTTCAGCACTCGCCCGTAAAGATCCCTCCCTGGCCAGATTCCTTGCCGTGCCAAAAAGCAACGAACAGGGCAGTGTGATCGACTGGTATAGCCCGGTTCCAGGCGATGTGGTGCCCTGGAGTTCGGCCAGCGAAGACGAGCGCGACGCCGCACGGGCCCAACTGTCCCGTTTCAAGGAAAACATCGCCGCGATGAGTCAGGCGCTTGTGCAGGCGGGTAAAAAGGACGGGCAAAGCGACCAGGCCATCTTTGGCAAACTGCTGGGACTGGTTTCGCATGCACCAGACGAAAGCTATGTGTATCTGGTCAAGACAACACGCACCAATGCCAGCGGCGATAACGAGTCCTACATGCAGCCGGTGCTGACTTTCTGGGGTTTCGTAAAAACCGAAACTGATCGTAACCGTGAGCCACTGTACTTTTTGACACAACAGCGAAAGGTTTATGTTCCATCACCCGAGTCGACACCTTCTGTAAACCCAGCCACACCCCAGATGACAGCCACTCCTGTTGTGCTGCGCCCTTGGTGGCGTCGCTTCTGGTGGTTATGGCCACTGCTGCTCTTGTTGCTGGCCTTGCTGTTATTCGGCCTGCTTCGCGGTTGCTTGCCAACGGCTACGTTGCCTATCGGCGGCCTTTCAGTACCGCCTGCAGGTATCGCCACAAACACCATCAGTGCAAGTAGCCAGCCAGTAGAGGGCATGGCGCTCAATGGTTCGACACTGTCAGCCAGCAGGGGCACTGTCAGCCCCACTCAGCCTCAGACACAGACGACAGAACCAGCAGCGATAGCGCCTGGGCCGACAGCACAGTCTCAAGTCAGCGAAACCGCTGCAACCGAATCCGAAGCCGCACCTGAACAGCCAGCAGAACAACCGACAGCCGAAGCCCAGACACCGCAATCCGGAACGCCTGGCGAACCCTTAAGCATTCCGCAGGACACAGGCGAAGGCCCGGCCTCCTTCCTCAACGGCAACTACCGTGCAGGTGCAGGCATTATGGATGCCAAGACTTCCAGACCCTTGCGCCTCCAGTATGCCTTCGAGAAAGGCAAGGGCAACGTCACTATCCGCCGTCCTGACGGCGTGTCCTGCACAGGTGCGGTCGATGCCGCCATGAATGGCGGAAGCCTGGGCATCAACAGTCAGGATCAGGCCAACTGCACCGACGGCAGTCGCTATGACATGCCACAAGTGTCCTGCAAACCGGGTGCCCAAAGCATCGCGGATTGCCAGGGCAACTACGGCAACACTCAATTCCCCATGTCCATGCGGCGCGAATAAAGGCTGGACCCATGCTGCCAGAACTGACTCAATTTGAAGAAACCGTCCACTTGATCAATGACAGCGGGCTCCAGTTCATGGACTTCGCGGTCAAGCTTGATCTGCGTAACGAGCCCGCCGGGCGCTTTGCAAGGATGGGCAACACCCTGATCGCACGCCTGTTGCAGAATCAGGAAAGCAAACAGTACTTCCACTTCGGCCCGGTGGGCACGGCCAGCCAGTCTGGCGAAAGGCTGGCACAGTCACAGGCTCAGGAACGCCTGATCAGTGAGGTCGACGACGAAGATCTGACCCTGAGCATGCAGACCAGCCTCAGGCTGCTCGATGGATTATGGTTGCCCGTCCCCTTCTTTCGTTTCCTGCCACCAGAGCGTTATGACGAAGGCCCGACCAACTGGGCAAGGGCGCGTCTGGTCGAGCTTGAGCAAGCGGATGTAGACGGCAACACTCACCGCCTGACCCTGGCGTTCGACACCCGCGCCATGGCCTCGGCAGCAGGCATGCAGTACCTGGCGCCGACCCGTGACGACATCAATGCTGGTTCATCTTTCCGTCTGGCGTGCCATGCACGCCAGAGCCGCTGGTTTCTGGACCAGAAATGGGTGCAGGACTGGCTGGCGGAAATCTATCGCGAAGGCAACAAACATCGCCCCGGCGAAGACGTCGACGAGGAACTGGTCGAGCAGCGCCACATTGGTCACTACCTGAACTTGCTGAGCCTGATGGCCCGGCCAATTCCCGAGCAGCGTACCAGCGAGCCCGCACGCATCGAGGTACCGGAGGTCAAGCTCACCGCCAACGGCGTCGACTCCATCGACCCGCCCATTCCAGTAGATCTGGTGCTGGACGTCGGCAACTCACGCACCTGCGGCATCCTGATCGAGAATCACGGGCAATCCGGCGACGGGATGAAGCACAACTACATCCTGCAGATCCGTGACCTCGTACGCTCAGAGCGGGTTTACAACCAACCCTTTGAAAGCCGGATCGAGTTTTCCCAGGCCGCCTTCGGCAAGGAAAACTTTTCGGTACAAAGCGGTCGCCATGACGCTTTCCAGTGGCCGACCATCGCCCGCGTCGGAGTTGAAGCCGGACGTTTGTCCGCACGTCGCCGTGGTACCGAAGGCTCGACCGGTCTGTCGAGCCCCAAGCGTTATCTCTGGGATGAAAACGCCTACACCCACGGTTGGCGCTTCAACAACTCTTACGTACAGACCGACAACGAGCCCAAAGCCACTGCTGCGCCCTTCTCACACAAGATCACCAAGCTCGGCCAGGCGTTCTACAAGCTCAAGAACGAGGATGATCGCCTGCCCGCGTTCTCCCCGCAGTATTCTCGCAGTTCGCTGATGACGTTCATGCTCGCAGAGGTACTGACTCAGGCCTTGTCACAGATCAACAGCCCGGCGCAGCGGACCCGCATGGGCCACACCCAGCGGCCACGCCAGTTGTCCAGCATCACCCTGACCGTGCCGCCGGGCATGCCGCAAGTCGAGCGCAGTCTGCTCAATGACCGTCTACTGCAAGCCCTGGCGCTGGTCTGGAAATGCATGGGCTGGCACGAAGGCGACCTCGACCCGAGCAAGGCCAAAGGCCTGAATTCACCGGTACCGGCGCCACGAGTCCCATTGCCACGAGTAAAAGTGGAATGGGATGAAGCCACCTGTGGCCAACTGGTTTACCTGTACACCGAAATCCGCGAAAACTTTGCCGGTCATGCCCAGGAGTTCTTCGACACCCTCGCACGCCCGGACAAGGCCAATCGGGAGCAGATCACCCTGGCCAGCATCGATATCGGTGGCGGCACTACCGATCTGGTCATCACCGATTACGCGCTGGAGCGTGGTGCCGAGCATGCAAGCGGCAGTAACGTATCGATCATCCCCGAGCAGCGCTTTCGGGACAGCTTCAAGGTCGCCGGTGATGACATCCTGCTGGATATCATTCAGCGTTTCGTACTGCCGCCGCTGGAACAGGCACTCAAGGACTTCGGCGTGGTATCGCCACGCTCGCTGCTTTCGCGCTTGTGCGGCGATGAAAGTACCAGTGCTCAGGACGCCATTCTGCGCCAGCAACTGAACCTGCAAGTGTTCGTTCCCCTGGGCCTGCGCCTGCTCAAGGACTACGAGGCATACGACCCGGAATTGCCAAGCCCGGTCCATGACTACAGCTTCGCCGAGCTGCTGGAAAAAGACGCGATCAGCGAACGTATCCATGAATACGTGGCAGGTGGCGTACGCCGTATCGATGGTGGCCGTGACGGCTTCGACCTGGGCAAGGTCGTGCTGCGCATCGACTTGCCTGCCATTCATCAGGCCTTCCTCAAAGGCCAGATCAACCTGAGCAAGATTCTCGATGCCCTGTGCGAAGTGGTGTTCCAGTACCCTTGCGACGCACTGCTGCTGACCGGTCGACCATCGCGCCTGCCGGGCGTACAGGCTTACATACGCCGCAAGGTGCCGCTGCCACCGGGACGCATCGTGCCCATGAACGGTTATCGCACCGGCGGCTGGTACCCGTTCCACCGCAATGGCCAGATCGACGACCCCAAGAGCACGGCTGCCGTGGGTGCCATGCTGTGCCTGCTCAGCGAACAGCGCAAAGTGTCGAACTTCTATTTCAGCGTTGGCCGTCTCAAGCCGTACTCGACCATGCGCCATATCGGCAAGCTGGACGAAAACAATCTGGTCATCGACCACGACATGCTCTACCGGGACGTGATCAAGAGCGACGCCCAGGGCAATGAGTTCCTGCAACTGCACGAACCGCAACTGGAAGGTCCACAACTGCGGGTACTGGGCAAGACCCGTCTGGGTTATCGCCAGTTGAATGCAGAACGTTGGGTCGCGGCACCGCTGTACCTGATCGAACTCACCGAGCGCGGCACTCGCAAACTGGTGGGCAAACCCACAACCGACGGTAAAGAAGCCTGCCTGCTGTTGCGCTTTCGCGTAGAAAGCGCCGACGCAGATCGCAGCGACGCCGACATCATCGCCGAGACACTGATGATCGACGACAACATCGAAAGCAACGTCCTGGATCAATCCTTCGACCGTAAGGACGTAAGGCTGCAGCTCTACACCATGTTGAGCGCTGAAGGCGGTGCCTCCAACTATTGGCTCGACAGCGGGAGCGTGAGTCCGAAATGACTACTCTGACCACCGAACAGATTCAACTCGCACTCGCATGGACATCGGTACACAAGGGCGCTGGCCTGGCCCTGGACTGGGTGGAAGAAGTGGCGGGCAAAGTCGAGGAAGTGGCGGCCAAGGCTGTCCCGCTCAATCGCGACCTGCACCGTGCCCGCAATCTGGCACGCAGTCTGGGTCGAGTCTCCACCACCCCCATGGGCATAGGTTTCTTCGGTTTGTCCCAGGCAGGCAAGAGCTACCTGATTTCGGCTCTGGCCGCAGACAGCAAGGGCCAGCTTCTGACCCAGTTCGGCACCCAGTCACTGGACTTCATCAAGCATGTAAATCCAGTGGGCGGCGGCAAGGAAGCCACCGGTCTGGTCACCCGCTTTACCCGCCGTGCCGAGCCCGGCAAGGACCCTCAGTTTCCGGTGGAGTTGCGGCTGTTCCGCGAGATCGAGATCGCCATTATTCTGGCCAATGCCTGGTTCGAGGACTTCGATCATCAGCGCCTGAACAGCCAGATAACCGACTCGCACATCGACGCTTTGCTGCAACGTTTTGAAGATCACGCGGCGACCGAGCCGACGCCGGGGGTCAACAGCGATGACGTCGTGCTGCTCTGGGACTATCTGGAACACAACTACCCCAACGCCGTGCGCCCACTGAATGCCCGCTACTGGCCACGGGTAGTCAAGCTGGCTCCAAGGCTGTCGGTTCGCGAACGCGCCCAGTTGTTCTCCCTGTTGTGGGGCGGCATCAACAAGATGACCGAAACCTACGAGCAACTGGCAGCCGCCCTGCACCGCCTGGGTCTGGCCGAAACGGTCTTCGCACCGATCACTGCGTTGGTCAGCGAGCGTGACGGGCAGATGATCCAGACCAACAGCATCATCAACGTGGACATCCTCAGCCGCCTGGGCGGTAGCGGGGACAGCGCACTGGAAGTCCGTCCGGCCCATGAAGGCAACCTGCGTGCGCCGGTATCGGTAAGCAGGGCCGAACTGGCGGCACTTACCAACGAGCTGATTTTCCGCCTGGACAACGAACCGGCCAACGCCATCGTCAACAGCGTCGATCTGCTGGACTTCCCCGGCTACCGCAGCCGCCAGAAACTGATGAGCATCGACGAAGCCAGCGAAGTGGACAGCAGTGGCGCAACCAACAATCCGGTTGCAAAGCTGCTGCTGCGCGGCAAGGTCGCCTACCTGTTCGAGCGCTACACCAATGAACAGGAAATGAACGCGCTGGTCATGTGCACCAGCAGCTTCAAGCAGAGCGAAGTGGTCAGCGTGGGGCCAGTGCTCAAGAGCTGGATCGACAAGACCCAGGGCACCAGCGCCCAACAGCGGGATGGTCGTGCCAGCGGGTTGATCTGGGCCTTGACCATGTGTGACGGCTTCATCGGCGGCGCGCTGAACGGCGAGACAGTGCAGTTCCCCGAGTCCTGCGACAACATGCTCAAACTGACCATGATCGAGCGCTTCGGCAACGAAGAGTGGATGAAACAGTGGGGTAACACACCGTTCAAGAACACCTATCTGGTACGCAAGCCACGCTTCAAGACGAGCTTCATCGACCTGGCGACAAGTGGCGAAGAACTCGGCTTCAACGAATCATCCAAGGCCGCCTTGCAGGCCTTGCAGGAAGCCTTCAGCAATAACGAACTGGTCAAGCGCCACGTCGCCGAACCGCTGGATGCCTGGCAGGCGATGCTCAAGATCAACGATGGCGGCATGAGCCGCTTCAGTACCGCCTTCACGCCCGTGGCCGACATCAACTTCAAGTTGCAGCGCATCAAAGAGCAACTGGATGACTTGATGGTGAAATTGCTGCCGCGCCTTGAGGAGTACTACGAAGCCGGTGGCGAGGATGAACGGGCCAAGAAAAAAGCCATCGCCAACCTGATCGTCCGCCCCTTCGCCACCACCAAGCACGGTAAATACGTACTGGGTGAACTGCTTGCCTACATGGCAGTGCCGGAAGACCAGTTGCGTGACCTCTACCTGAACGGTGACTTCGACAGCCCGTCTATCGAAACCACAGAAGCGGCCCCCGCCAACAGCGCCCCGGAAGTGGAATACGACATTTTCGGTGACGCCGTTACCCCGGCAGCAGAAGCGCCGCCTGTCGCAGCAGCCGCGCCGCAATACCAGAGCCATGAACACCGCTTTGCCCGCGCCGCATTCAATCTGTGGGCAACGCACTTGCGTGGCCTCAGCCGTCGCCAGCATTTGCTCGACCTGCTGGAGTTGCCGTCCGAAGCCATTGCCTTGCTGGTCAAGGAGCTGGTGGTCTGCGCCGAACGCCTGGACCTGCCCTTGCAGCTCAGCCAAGCCCTGCTCAAGCGTGCCCAGAGCGGCGTGCGCAGGGAAAATCTGGTTCAGCGACAGGTGCTGACTGCACAACTGCTGCTCAACGACTTTGCCGCCTGGTTCGGTCATACCGCACAGCCAGCCAGTCAGCGGCCTGCCGGCCTTCTGGGCGCAAAGCAGCCGCTGTTCTCCTTCTATCAGAAGGAAATGCCAGGGCGTTTCCCGCTTCTGGCAGCGCAAGCAGACGACCAAAGCGTGATCTTTGCCGACGACTGGATTTCCGGCATTGCCATTCACACACAGAACAATGTGGGCCATCGCAAGGGCAAAGAAATCACGCCTGAGCAGAACGAAGCCCTGGGCCGGGTCATCCAGGCCTTCAAAACGAGATAACTCATGTCCATCACGATCAAACTCACTCCCTTGGCAACCCCCGCTCCAGGGCGCGCCTTTCTTCAAGTACGTGGCTGGGAACATGATGCTGGCAACCTGGAGTTCGCCATTCAGCGCAATCAGGATGACTACTACCTGCAACACGACCAGCAATGGGGCAATGCACCCTGCTGGTTTGCTCAGCATTTCGTGGAAGATGCCGATGGCGACTCGATCAGCTATCAGGCTGGCCCGGAAATCGTCGACCCCTTGCTGCTGAGTTCAGCCACTGGTGTATTCAACTTTCGCCTGCGCAGCCCGGATGGCAGCGCCGAAGATGAAAACCCGATGCGCCTTGCTCCCGGCTTGAACTCATCCCTTGCAGTGAGTGCAACCGGTGTCGGCGCAGCGCAAACCACTGTCAGCCTCGCGCAGCCACAGGTAATACCGCAACCGGCTCTCGAACCTGAGGAAGTACAACCGCTGCCCGAACCCGTCGCGGAGCCAACACCACCGGCACCGCCCGAAGCACCACAACCGACCAAAAGCCGTCTGCCCCTGCTGCTGATCGGCCTCCTGGTCTTGTTGGCTATCGCGGCAGGTCTGTGGTTCTGGCTCAAACAGCCAGTTGCTCCCGAGCCCGTTGTCGTTCCGACGACTCCAACGGTCATCGCAGAACCTGTGCCTGCCTCGGCAGTAGCCGCAGCGCCGTGCAGTGTCGAAGCATTGAGCCGCGAAACCGAACTGAACTTTGTCCAGGGCTGCATCAAGCAGGCACCGGACAGCGCGGCGCTGCTCAAGGTCATCGAGCTGGCCAAGGCCAACAAACAATGCGGTGTCGCGCAGCGGCTGTACGCCAATCGCGCCCAGGCTGGCAATGTCGAAGTGGCTCAAGCCTATGCCCGCGAGTATGACCCCAAGTACCTGCAACCCAGTGCCTGCTTCGCCACCCCGGACAATGCCACTGCCGCTTACTGGTACGAGACCATCCTCAGCTATCAGGCCGACAACGCCGAAGCCGCACAACGTCTGAAGGAACTCAAGCCGTGAGCCTGCGCAATGCTTCCCTGACTCTCGCCGCCTGCCTGTGTTTGAGCAGCGGTTACACTTTGGCCGCCGACAAACCGCTGCTGCAGGAAGGCAAGAAAACCCTGTTCCAGCGCGTACTCACAACGCCCGGATGCCACTTGAGCACAGCCGCCGGTGGCGCTCCCGGCGCGGAGCAACCGGCGTTCAGCCGCTTCTATGTCTATGAGCATGCCACCACTGGTAATGCTGAATGGCTGAAGGTCGGCCCTGACAGTTTCGGCAAGACCAGCGGCTGGTTGCCTGCTGCCTGCACCGTGGACTGGAAGATGCAGTTGACCCTGGCCTTCACCAACCCGGCCAACCGCGACCGGTTGATGTTTTTCAAGGAGCGCAAGACCCTTGAAGGCATCCTTGATGCGCCGGACCCGGTAAGCCATGTTGCCCCGCTGCGGGCCAAGCTCAAGCAGAACACGCTTGCGCCGGGCGTACTGGCCCAGGAGCCGGAATACTTCATCGACATGCAAAAGCAGTTCTATCTGCTGCCGGTCCTCAGTGGCGAAGAAGTCATGACCGAGGCAGGCTTTCGCACCCGTATTCTCAATGTCGCCTCGGTCAGCAAGGCTGATTCGGCAAATCTCGGGCAAGCGGGCCAGACCGGTGCAGCACAGGGTCAGGGGCAGCAGCCTGTAGACGCCGCCAGCCAGCTCAAGGAGTTCAGCGCCGCAGTAGTGTTCGTGATCGATTCGACCATATCCATGGACCCTTACATCGAGCGTACTCGCGAAGCCATCAGCAAGGTCTATGCGCAGATTGCCAAGGAAAACCTTGGCCGCCAGGTGAAGTTCGGTCTGGTCGCATTCCGCTCCAGCACCCAGGCAGTACCGGGCCTGGAATACGTCACCAAGATGTACGCCGACCCCAATACCGTGAAAGACGGTGATGACTTCCTGGCCAAGGCCGCCGATCTCAAACAGGCGAAAGTGTCGAGCAAAAGCTTCGACGAAGACTCGTATGCCGGTGTCATGCAAGCCATTGAGCAGGTGGACTGGAGCCCCTTCGGCGCTCGCTATGTAGTGCTGATTACCGATGCTGGCGCTCTGGAGGGAGACGACAAACTGTCCAAGACAGGGCTGAATGCTGAACAGGTGCGCATCGAAGCCAGTAACCCCGGCGTGGCCATCTATACCCTGCACTTGAAAACCGCTGCCGGCGTCAAGGACCACGCCAAGGCCGAGGCCCAGTATCAGGCACTCTCCACCTACACCGGCACCAACACCTCGTTGTACTACCCGGTCGATGCCGGCGACCTGAATACCTTTGGCAGCAAGGTCGATACCCTGGCCAGCGCCATTACCAGCCAGGTGAAAGCCGCCTACATGGGCAACGATGCCATTGGCAGCGCCATGAACGCCAAGGCCACCCCCGCCGAACAGAAAATGCTCGACGATGCGGCGCTGATCGGTCATGCCATGCGCCTGGCCTATCTGGGTGAGAAAACCGGCACTCAGGCACCGCCGGTCTTCCAGGCATGGATCGCCGACCGTGACCCGATCAAGCAGAACGTCCCGACCACTGATGTGCGGGTGCTGCTGACCAAAGCACAGCTCAGTGACCTCAGCGATGTGCTGAAAAAAATCCTCGATGCCGCCAACGAAGGTCTGATTTCCCCGAGCGAAATGTTCGACCGCCTGCGTTCGGTTGCCGCCACCATGGGCACCGACCCCAACCAGCTCAAGCAAAACGGCACCGCCAAACTGTCGGAGCTCGGCGTGCTGGGAGAGTACCTGGAAGACCTGCCCTACCACAGTGAAGTATTGAACCTGGATGAAGAAACCTGGAAAAGCTGGGATGGCCTGGCTCAGGAAAAATTCATTCGCACCCTTTCGACCAAACTGCGCCATTACCAGGTGTACAACGCCGATGTGGACCGCTGGGTATCACTGGCAGAAGGAAGCGACGCCCGTGACAACGTCTACCCCGTGCCGCTGGAAATGATGCCCTGACATGCTCCGGATCAAGGGACTGAAGATACAGCGAGGCGTCGGCGCAAACGCGCACCGGGTTTATGTGCCGGAGTTGAATCTGGCACGCGGCGCAGTGCTGGCAATTACGGGTGAGAGCGGTTGCGGCAAAAGCACACTGCTCGAAACGCTGGGGCTGCTGCTGGCTCCCGAAGCACTTGGGCAGTATCACTTGGACAGTCAGGACATTGCTGCCCTGCTGGCCGCCGACGATCAAGTGGCACTGGCCGATGTACGCGCCCGCTCACTGGGTTTTGTGCTGCAAAGCGGCGGGCTGCTGCCTTTCCTCAAGGTCAGGGAGAATATCAACCTGCCCAGGCGCCTACTGGGGCTGAGCAACAAAAGCGATCATGTAGAACGGGCCATCGCGGCCCTGCATCTGGAACCCTTGCTGGAGAAGCTGCCTCAGGCGCTGTCCATCGGTGAGCGACAACGGGTTGCCTGCGTGCGCGCCATTGCCCATCAACCACAACTCCTGCTGGCCGACGAACCCACAGCAGCACTCGACCCCCACAATGCACGGCAACTGTTCGAGTTGCTGCTCGGGCTGGTGGAGGAACTGGGCCTCAGCGCGCTGGTGGTTTCCCATGACTGGGGGCTGGTGGACAGCTTCGGTCTGCCGCGCCTGAATGCAGTCAACCTGCGGGGGGAAACGCGCTTTGAAACGGTCCATTGAGCGCCTCTGCCTGTTGGCAGGCCTGGCTCTGGCCGACCTCTGGCATGACCGAAAGGTGTCCTTGTGCATAGCGGCCTCGCTGGTGGCAGTGATTGCTCCCCTGCTTTTGTTGTTCGGACTCAAGCATGGCGTGGTCAGCCAGTTGCAGGGTGAGTTACTGCGCGACCCACGCAATCTGGAAATCAAGCTATTGAGCAGCGGCAACTATGACCAGCAATGGCTGAGCGCACTGCAACAGCGGCCGGAAACCGGTTTTGCTCTTGGTATGACCCGCTCGCTCAATACCCAAGCCGACCTGATCGGCAGCAAAGGCCGTTTTGTCGACAACGCCGAAATCATTCCCACCGCTGTCGCAGACCCGTTATTGAACATGCCTGCCAGCGCACTTCTGCCTGGCCAGGTGATTCTCAGCTCTGCGGCTGCCGAACGTCTTTCCCTGATAACCGGCGATACCCTGCGCCTGCGTGTGCAGCGACGTCTGGACGGAGCCCTTGAAAGAGGCGAAACCTCCCTGACCCTGGTTGCCACCCTGCCCGCTACGAGTTTTTCGCGTCCGGCGGCATTCGTCCATCCCGAACTGTTGCTGCAACTGGAGCGCTTTCGCGATGGCTATGCGGTCGATGCCCTTGGCGCCACAAGCGGCCAGCCAGCAGAACGCCGGACGCCCCGCTATGCTCGCGCCCGCCTGTATGCACGAGACATCGAAAGTGTCGCTCCGCTGGAGCGCTGGCTGAACGCACAGCACATTGAAACCGGTAGTCGACTGGCCGATATCGAGAATGTCAAAGCGATAAACCACGTGCTGGGCGTAATCTTTGGAGTGATTGCCGGTGCAGCCTTGCTGGGCTGTATCGCTTCGTTGGTGGGCGCCTTTCTCGCCAATATCGATCGCAAGCGCCGCAGCCTGGCTTTGTTGCGACTTCTGGGTTTTACCGGCCCGGCCGTTGCAGGCTACGTGATCTTGCAAGCCGTAGTGCTCGCATTGGCAGGCTACCTCGGCGGCCTGTGTTTCTACCTTGCCGGAAGCCAGGCCTTTAACCAACTACTGGGTGGCCAGCGCATCACCGGCAGTTTCGTTTGCCACATCACCCCTTTGCACGGCCTGGCAGCGCTGGCGCTCGCCCTTGCAGTCGCGGCGCTGGTCGCACTGGTCGGTGCCACACGGGCTATCAGAATCCAACCTGCGGAGAGTCTTCGTGAACTCTAGACACTGGCGCCACTTGCTGTTTGTGCCACTGACCCTGGCCAGCCTTCAGGCTTCGGCTGCCTGGGAAGAGAAACTCTACAACCCAATGCCCGCTGCAGAAGATGTGGTATTGCCCATGCCTTGCGAGGGCGCCATGGTGTTTCGCAAAGTATTCATTCCCCTGGCAGGCCCGCTGGACGACTACCCCATCAATATAGGTGGCGACAACAGCGAATGGGGCTACGTGGAACAGACTCACCCGGCATTCATAGCGGGCAGCTTCACCGCCGAGAAAACCGCCAGATCGCGTTACTACCTGCTGGCCAAATACGAGATGACGGACCTGCAATACCGCGCCCTGACGCAGGCAGAATGTCCGACGCCCTCGAACAAGCAACGGTTGCCAGCGGTATCCCTGAGCTGGATGCAGGCCATGGAAGCCGCCGACAAATACAACCTGTGGTTGCGCCAGAACGCAGCCGACAAGTTGCCTAAGGAAGATGGCGTAGCCGGTTTCGTGCGCTTGCCGACCGAAGTGGAATGGGAGTTTGCCGCTCGCGGCGGGCTGAATGTCAGCACTGCCGAGTTCCGGGATCTGCGTTATCCGATGCCAGACGGGCTGAACGCTTATGAATGGTTCGCCGGTGCCCAGTCTTCCAATGGCCAATTGCAACTGGCAGGCCTGCTCAAGCCAAACCCTCTGGGCCTGCACGATATGCTCGGCAACATCGATGAGATGATGTTCGAGCCGTTCCGCCTGAACAAGCTCGACCGCCAGCACGGTCAGGCCGGTGGCTATGTGGTGCGCGGTGGCGACTACCGCACGGCTCAGGGTGAGTTGCGTAGCGCTTTGCGCAAGGAGCGCAATTACTACGAAGACAAGACTGCCGCTACCAGCAAGACTACAGGCCTGCGTCTGGCACTGGTGTCCAGCACTCTCACCTCCCGCGAACGGGTCAGCAGTATTGAAAGCAGCTGGAAAAAACTTGGCACCGGCAGTGGCGAAACAGCTCAGGGTAACGACAAGAATGCCGTGCAGACGCTTGGCACTCTGGCTTCGGGCGTTGCCGACGAAGCCCTGAAGGAACAGCTCAAGACCCTGGAAAACCAGTTGCGCGCCAGCAACCAGCAGCAGGAAGAAACCCGTGACCAGGCCATACGCGCCAGCCTCAATCTGGGTGCGTTCCTGTGCACCAAGATGCTCGACGACGGCAAATACCTGGACTTCCTGCAGAAGAACTACGAGCTCAACTGCTCGGCAAGCGAGCAGGACAGCAGTTGCCCGATGCGCAAAAGCAAACTCAACGAACAGAAAGATCGTCTGCACAAGCTAAGCCGCTACTACGCCAGCAGTCTGGTGGATTCCGGCACCCTTTATGGCGAACCGCTGCTGGCCCGACAAGTACCGATCATGGGTGAAATCGTCGCCCGCAACGAACAGCTCAAAGAGCTCAAGCCGTATCTGCAGACCCACTGGGTCAATCAGCAGGCCTTTCTCAAAACCCAGAAAATCGACACCGATGCCTGGCTTGGCCGCTGCAAGGCCGTCAGTCAGTAATTCGATGCACCTTTACCACCAGGAGCTGTAGCATGAAACAAGTATGTGATTATCTTCCCAAGGCCATGCTAGGTCTGTTTCTGTCCGTCAGTCTGGTACTGGGCGGTTGCGCTCACACAGGCAGCAATATGCTTGGCGAGACCGGCACGGCACCCGACCCGCGCCTGACCCAGAGCGCCGACGCCAAGTTCTTCTCCACCTCAGGCCTGACAGCCTGTGCCGGTGCTGCTGGTGTGGGCATTCTGGCCTGCGCAGTAGCCAGCCCCAACGACAAGGTCAAATGCATGGTGGTAGCCGGTATCGCCGCGTGTGGCGTGGCCATGGGTGCCAACTATTACTACGACTATCGCCGCAGCCAGTACTCCAACACGACCCAGCGTCTGCAGTTGATGAATGACGAAGTCAAAGCCGATACCGATAAAGTCGCCTTGCGTACCGCCACCCTGCAGCAGGTGATCAGCGACGACAAAGGCCGTATCGCCGATATCCAGAAGTCCATCCAGAACAAGACTGTGGACAAGGCCAAGGCCCAACAGGAAATCGCAAGCGTCGACAGCAACCTGACGCAAATGCGCAAAGACCTGGATGGCATGCGCAACAAGGTGACCGAGTACCAGAAAACCGCGCAACTTGAGCGCACCAACGGCGGCGGCAAGCAAGTTACCGAAATCGAAGGTGAAATTGCCAAGATGAACACCAAGGTCGCGTCCCTGCAAAAAGAAGTCGACGGCCTTTACAGCCAGCGCTCAGCTATCACTCTGGGTTGAGGTGGACATGATCATTCGCGCATTGCTGGTCAGTTCAGGGCTGTTGCTGTTGGGTGGCTGTGCCACTCAACCGGGTAGCTGCGACTCAAACAATACCGAGGCCAGCCTGATCACCAAGATGAACTGCGATCATTCGGGTGGCTACAGCGACCAGATCCGCCAGCGTGAGCAGGCCTTGGCGGCGGCACGCAACGAAAACGCCGCCTTCCACGAGGTCTACGACAATCTGGTGGCCCAACAGCAAGCCACCAGCAAAAACCTGGCCGAACAACAACGCCAACAGGCCGTGCTGGACACGTCCATGAGCAAACTGCTGGGTCAGCTCAAGACTCGTCATGCCAACAAGTCCCAGGTCCAACAGCAGATCGCCGACCTGGAAAAGCAGATGGCCACTCAGAAAAAACTCACCGCCAGCACAGATCCGTCAGTAATCGAAGCCCGCAAGCTGGAGCTCAAAACCCTGCAGCAGAAGGTTTCAAGGCTGCAACTCAGCCTCGGCTACGAATGACCCTTTCTTGAGGCCCTGCGGGGCCTCTTCCTGTTCTGGACCCGCACCATGCAACGCATCACCCGCGACGCCACATCCCATCCTCCAGAACTGCTGCGTAGCCTGGAAAGCAAGGTCGAACTGCTGCACCGTCACTTTCCGCCCAGTGTTGCCAGCCTTTATGCCATCCCGCGAGCCGGAACCCAGGACACGCTGCAATGGTGGTCGGAACTCGGAGGCCAGCCGCTGGCCTATGAAAGCCTTGGTCCCACAGCACGGCAAGCGCTTCTGGCTCGCTACGAACAACGCCAGCAGGCCATCCAGCAATTGGCGGATGAGCTGAAAGCCCGCGGCAAGACCGAGGATTCTCAGGCACTGAACACCCTGATCGGTGCGCCGGATCTGGACAATCTCTACAGCCTGAACGACGAACCGGTAGTGGTTCGCTGGGGCCTGAAACCCAAATTGCCCCCCGTTTCCAGTCCCATACCTACGCCTCCACCCGCGTCTTTGCCCAGAGTGACGCCAAATCGCTGGTGGCTGCGCATTCCCCTGTGGTTGTTATTGTTGCCTTTGCTGCTTCTGTTGCTGTGGCTGCTCTGGACCTGGCGAGGCAGCTTGTGGAACCTGATTTATCCAACGCCTGTAGAAAGTTATGCCTGCACTGCAAACGCGCCCAAACCGGATTTCGTGGTGGTGCTGGACACCTCCGGCTCGATGAACATCAACATCAATGCAACGGCCGCAGACGAAGAATGGCTTTTTCAGGTAGGCCAGAACCTGCCTGAAACCAACCCTAGAAAAGCCCGTCTGCTGGCAGAACCCACGCGCATGACCGTGGCCAAGCAATCCTTTGCGGCCATGATCGATCAACTGCACCCGGACATCGATACCCGCCTGATTACCTTCAGGGGCTGCACCAATACGGTGGATCAGGGCTTGTTCGGCCGCAACGCACGGCCACAACTGATTGCCGGCGTCAACCAGCTCCAGGCAGATGACGGCACACCTCTGGCAGCCAGTCTTGCCAAGGCAGCCAGCAAGGTCGACGGGCGCTTCACGGATGCGGTGGTGGTGATGTTTGTCGACGGAGAAGATGGTTGTGAGCAGAACGCTTGCGAGGTGTCGGCACGTATCGCCAGCCAGCAGCCAAGGCTGCGAGTGAATGTGGTCAATATCAGTGACAGCGCCCTGTCCAACTGCATCGCCGAAAACACGGGAGGCCGAGTTTATGCGGCAAACAATGCCGTAGAGGTGCAGCGCATGCTGCGTGAAGCCATGGATGAGGTATCGGACAAACCGAACTGCTCGGGCGAGCAGAGGCCATAACGGACCGGAGAATGGCCTGAAGCGGCTTGCACCGCTTCAGGTTGTTACTTACCGGAATGGCTTCAGACGTCGAAGCGATCCAGGTTCATCACTTTGGTCCAGGCCGCAACGAAGTCGCTGACAAACTTCTCCTGGGCGTCAGCACTTGCATAGACTTCGGAGATTGCCCGCAGTTGAGCGTGGGAACCGAAGACCAGATCGACGCGTGTACCGGTCCATTTCACCTGACCGGTCTTGCGATCACGTCCCTGGAAGGTGTCGTTAGCGCCTGAAGTCGCATTCCACGCGGTCCCCATATCGAGCAGGTTGACGAAGAAGTCATTGGTCAGGGCCTCTGGCCGCTGGGTAAACACACCATGCTGGCTGCTGTCGGCATTGATATTCAGAACCCGCAGGCCTGCCAGCAGCACGGTCAGTTCCGGTGCGGTCAGGGTCAGCAGTTGCGCCTTGTCCACCAGCAGCGCTTCGGCCGATACCTTGTAGTTGCCTTTCAGGTAGTTACGGAAGCCATCGGCGATGGGCTCGAGGAAACCGAAGGATTCGACGTCTGTCTGCTCCTGGGAAGCGTCGGTGCGGCCCGGTGTGAACGGGACCTTGACGCTCTGCCCGGCATTGCTGGCCGCTTTTTCGATGCCTGCGCTGCCTGCCAGGACGATCAGGTCGGCCAGGGAAATCTTCTTGCCGCCAGCCTGTGCGCTGTTGAATTCGGCCTGAATCCCTTCAAGGGTTTTCAGCACTTTCGCCAGTTGCTCGGGCTGGTTGACCGGCCAGTCTTTCTGCGGAGCCAGACGGATACGCGCACCGTTGGCACCGCCGCGTTTGTCGGAACCCCGGAAGGTCGACGCCGATGCCCATGCGGTGGACACCAGTTGCGAAACAGACAGGCCCGAAGCCAGGACCTTGCTCTTGAGAGCGGTAACGTCGCTGTCATCCACCAAGGCATGGTCGAGTGCTGGAAGCGGGTCTTGCCAGAGCAGTTCTTCGGTGGGGTTTTCCGGCCCGAGATAACGTGCCAGCGGCCCCATGTCGCGGTGGGTCAGTTTGAACCAGGCACGGGCAAAAGCGTCGGCCAGTTGATCCGGGTTGGCGAGGAAGCGACGGGAAATCGGCTCATAGATCGGGTCGAAACGCAGTGCCAGGTCGGAGGTCAGCATGCTCGGCGCATGTCGTTTTGAAGGGTCGTGGGCATCAGGCACAGTACCGGCGCCCTCGCCGTTCTTCGGTGTCCACTGATGCGCGCCTGCCGGGCTTTTGGTCAGTTCCCAGTCGAAGCGGAACATGTTTTCCAGGTATTCGTTGCTCCACTTCGTTGGCGTGGACGTCCAGGTCACTTCCAGACCGCTGGTGATGGTGTCAGCGCCCTTGCCGGTGCCAAAGCTGTTTTTCCAGCCAAAGCCCTGCTCTTCCAGGCCAGCGGCTTCAGGCTCGGCGCCCACATGGCTTGCCGGACCTGCACCGTGGGTCTTGCCGAAGGCGTGACCGCCCGCGATCAGGGCAACGGTTTCTTCGTCGTTCATGGCCATGCGGCCGAAGGTTTCGCGAATATCCTTGGCGGACTCGACCGGGTCCGGGTTGCCTTCGGGACCTTCCGGGTTTACGTAGATCAGGCCCATCTGCACGGCGGCCAGCGGGTTTTCCAGGTTACGGCCTTCGCTGTCGGTGCGCTTCTCTTCGCTGCCATGCAGCTCAGGCTCGGCAACCAGAACGCCCTCGCCCGGTGGCTGAGTCTCCTTGCCATAGCGGGTTTCACCGCCCAGCCAGGTCTTTTCGGACCCCCAGTACACATCTTCTTCTGGTTCCCACACGTCAGGGCGACCGCCGGAGAAACCGAAGGTCTTGAAGCCCATGGACTCCAGCGCCACGTTGCCGGTGAGGATGATCAGGTCGGCCCAGGAAATCTTGCGGCCGTATTTCTGCTTGATTGGCCAGATCAGGCGACGCGCCTTGTCCAGGCTGACGTTGTCCGGCCAACTGTTGAGTGGCGCAAAACGCTGTTGACCCGCACCGGCACCGCCACGCCCATCGGCTGTACGGTAAGTGCCGGCACTATGCCAGGCCATGCGCACGAACAGCGGCCCGTAATGGCCGAAGTCGGCTGGCCACCAGTCCTGGGAGTCGGTCATCAGGGCATGCAGGTCTTTCTTTACGGCCTCCAGATCGAGGCTTTTGAACGCTTCAGCGTAATCGAATGCCTCGCCCAGAGGATCGGACAAGGATGAGTGCTGATGCAGGATTTTCAGATTGAGTTGCTCTGGCCACCAGTCTCGGTTCGTTGTACCACCACCTGCGGCATGGTTGAACGGACATTTTGATTCGGTTGACATTTACGGCTACCTCTTGGTCTGCATCCTGCTATCCGGCCAGGCCTGAAGCCCGGGCCGCGACAGATGATGTCTATGGCATATACAGAGCCCACGCTTGTATGGGCTCCGTTCTCACGGCGGTGCTCGTTACCGACCATCAAGTCACTGTCTCAGGGCTTGGGTCGGCATCGATTAGCCTAGACGAGTCCATGATGCAGAGCTAGAGAGGAATCTGACAGGCAACAAAAAACCCGCGGCCAACCTGATCGGGCGACAGCGGGTTTCGGGTGTTGCAGGGTTGCTTACCAGAGTTACTTGCTGTCAGGCAGCGCGTAAGCGATCACATAATCGCCACGATCAGGGGACTGACGAGCACCACCTGCAGTGATGACGATGTACTGCTTGCCGGTCTTGGGCGAGACATAAGTCATCGGGCCACCCTGGCTGCCAACCGGTAGACGGGCTTTCCAGGCTTCTTCGCCGTTGGCGGAGTTGAAGGCGCGCAGGTAGTAATCCTGAGTACCGGCGATGAATACCAGACCGCCTTGGGTGGACAGCGTACCGCCCAGCGTCGGCATGCCGATCGGCAATGGCAGGTGCATTTTGATGCCCATTGGACCGGTGTCTTCAACAGTGCCCACCGGCACTTGCCAGGCGACTTTCTGGGTTTTCATGTCGATGGCGGTCAGGGTGCCGAAAGGTGGCGCCTGACAAGGAATACCGGCCACCGACAGAAAGCGGTTCTTGTTCACGGCATACGGCGTGCCTTTGAGCGGTACTGCACCCATGCCGGTGTTCAGCGCTTCACCGCCGGACGAGGCCTTGGCATCTTTCTCCTGGGGAACCATCTGGATCCACAGGCCCAGACGCATGTCGTTGACAAAGATGAAGCCATGCACCGGATCAGTGGAAATGCTGCCCCAGTTCATGCCACCCAGGGAACCCGGAAAGCTCAGCGAGACGTCGGTGCCCGGCGCGGTGTACAGGCCTTCGTAACGCATTTTTCTGAACGAGATACGGCACAGCATCTGGTCAAACGGCGTTGCACCCCACATGTCCGACTCCGTCAGGTGTGGCGCGCCGATCTGCGGCATGCCCACCGACAGAGGCTCGGTTTTCGAGTAAGGCTCGTTGGGGATGTTGGACGGTTTGACCGGGATTTCGTCAACCTGAGTCAACGGCTGGCCAGTGGCACGGTCCAGCACGAAAATCTGACCGGCCTTGGTACCGATCACCACCGCCGGTACCTTGCTGCCATCGGCCTTGGTGAAATCGATCAGGCTTGGCTGCATGGGCAGGTCGAAGTCCCACAGGTCGTTGTGAACGGTCTGGTAGACCCACTTCTCCTCGCCTGTGGTCGCGTTCAATGCCAGCACCGAAGCACCGTATTTGTGATCCAACGCGGTACGCTCAACACCATAGATGTCGGTGGAAGAACTGCCCATGGGCAAGAACACGGTATTCATGGCCGGGTCGTAGGACATCGGTGCCCAGCTGTTGGGCGTACTGCGCACGTAAGTGCTGTCCGCAGCCGGTGCGTTCCGGTCCTGAGGATTGCCCGGATCGAAGGCCCAGCGCATTTCGCCGGTGACCACGTCAAAACCACGGATCACACCACCCGGCATGTCGGCCTGAACGTTGTCCGCAACGCGACCACCGACCACCACAGTAGTCCCGGCCATGAGCGGCGCGGAAGACAGTTGGTAGTAAGAGTCCGGAACCTTGCCCAGACCGGCTTTCAGATCAACCTGCCCGTTATTGCCAAAACCCTGGCAAAACTCGCCGGTATCGGCATCAACGGCTATCAGGCGCGCGTCGATGGTGTTGGTCAGCAGACGACGCTGGCAATTGGCGCCAACTGGTACGGAAACAGCTTTGGCAGGTGTGCTGCCATCGGTTGGCTGGGCAACGGCGGCTGTGGCATCAAAGTAAGCCAGGCCACGGCAACGCTGCCAGACCGCCGCCTGAGCGTTGATCTCGTTCTTCCACAGCTTTTTGCCGGTGTCGGCGTCCAGCGCGATGATGTTGTTGTGCGGGGTGCAGATAAACACCTTGTCGCCAATCTGCAGCGGAGTGGTCTGGTCTTCGGCACCATTGCCATTGCTGATTGCGATATCGCCGGTGTTGTAGGTCCAGGCTGGCACCAGTTTCGAGACGTTGCTGCGATTGATCTGGTCCAGCGCGGCGAAACGGCTGCCGCCTTCATCGTTACCGTAGTGCTGCCAGTCTTTCTGGGCTTTTGCAGGGTCGACGCTGGTCAGGCCCGGGCCGTTGCCGGTAGGTGAAACCGAAGCGTGAGGCACGAACATTCCCGCACCTGCCGCAACAATGGCGATGGCCAGAACACCCGCCATAGCATAAGAGGCACCACCGGCCTTCTGGCCATTCGCCTTGCACAACGTCGGATAAATCAGCGCCACCAACAGGCTCAGAACACCCAGAGCGAACAACCGCGAAATCAGCGGCCAGAAATTCAGCCCGGCATCGGCCAGCGCCCAAAGCACTGTAAGCACCATCACCGCAGTGAACAGCCAGACACCCGCAAGGCGTTGCCTGAAGAGCAGAACGCTCGATGCGATCAGGCCAAGACCGGCCAGCAGGAAGTACCAACTGCCGCCAAGCGTGACGAGGTAGCCGCCTCCTGCGGCGAAAAGCAATCCAAATACCAGTACACCCAGCGCGACAACCCGAATGGGCCAGTGACTGAAGAATGCTGAAGGTTGAGACTTAGTCATGTTGCATGATCCTGCTGATGCATGAACGCTTGAGAAAAACGGGGCTTTTCCGGCAGCTCAGAGGCAAAGCCCACGGTAGGATTTTCCGGCTCTGAACATCGGCATCGATGTCTGCGGAAATTATTAACTAAACGGTTACTTTTTTAACGATACCAAAAAAGCCGCCGGCTGCGTCAGATTGTCACCCATGCAAAATGAGAATGACCCTTACGAATTCGGTAACAATTCATCTGTCTGCGAAGGCAATGAAAGTGCCGATGGGAATCTTCAGCGACATTGGTCAGAATACCGAACAAAGAATTGTTCTCACCCGCAGGTGCTTCTCATGCAACCCCATCGCCCCGCTGGCACCCATGCCCATATCCTGGCCATTGAAGATGATCCGCTGCTGGCGGCTCATCTGCAGAACCATCTCAGCGAGCGCGGTTTTACGGTCACACTGCGCCAGGACGGCAAAGAAGTTCTGGAGTTGGTGCGCTCGGAAGATTTCGATCTGATCCTGATGGACATCATGCTGCCCGACAGCAATGGTCTGGAGATCCTGGCCCGGCTGCGTCAGCGTCAGCGCTTGCCGGTCATCCTCATGTCGGCACTGGGCGCCGAGCAGGACCGGATCGTCGGTTTCAGCCAGGGCGCGGATGATTACCTGCCCAAGCCGTTCAGCATGCTGGAAATGGATGTGCGCATCGACGCCATCCTGCGCCGTGTGGCATACGAGCATGAGGCGCAGACCAGGATTGGCAGTGACGAATCGCAATTGACCTTCGACGAACAACGCACCGATGTCTGCCTGAACGATCAATGGGCGGACTTGAGTACCACCGAATACCGGATTCTGGAAACGCTGGTGCGCCATACCGGCGAAGTGCTGGGCAAGGCTTTCCTCTATCAGCAGGCCATGCACCGGGCGTACTCGCAGCATGATCGCAGCCTGGACATGCATGTCAGCCGCATCCGCCGCAAATTGCAGGCCATCGGTTATAACGACAAGCGCCTGGAGACGGTGCGGGGCATGGGTTACGTACTGACCCGGTTGACGCCATGAAGCTGCCTAATTGCCACTCACTGCTGTGGAAACTCATCGGTGGCCTTGCCCTGCTCTGCCTGCTGATGGCCAGCCTGCAAACCGACCTGAACCGCAGACTCAACGAAGCGACAGAGCGGTTATCCGAACCGACCAAGCGTGCCCTTACCGACTACGCACGACGAGCCGAAGCCGCCTGGCAGAAGCGCGGCGCCAGCGGAGTCGACGAGGTTCTTCGCGAGCTGCGCAGTCGGGAAAAGGTCTGGGCCGTGGTCGTGGACCGGCAGCAGAACTCGCTGTCTTCACAGCCGCTGACAGAGCCGGAACTGGAAAGGCTGCATTTCGTACGCCGGCTTGATGGCATGGTGGGACGCCCCGGCGGTTTGCCCACTTTTTATATCCCCTTCAAAAACACCGAGGCGCGCCTGGTGATGGATCTGCCCGGCCACTTTCATCCTCGTCAGCACAACGAGCTGTGGGACCTGCTGCTGCAAAAAGTGCTTCCGACCAGCCTGGCACTGCTGCTGGCCGCTCTGCTGTACCGCATTCTTATCTCGCCCATCGTGATCCTTCACCGCCAGGCCAATGCCTTGAGCACCGGAGATCTGGCGGCGCGAGTCGAGCCGCAGGTAGCAGAGCGCCGGGACGAACTGGGCGAGCTGGCACGAGCCTTCAACCAGATGGCCGGGCGCCTGGAGAACACCGTGGTCTTTCAGCGCCGCCTGCTGCGCACACTGTCCCATGAATTGCGCACACCGCTCAGCCGCTTGCGGGCAGCCGGCGAGCGTGAACTGGATATCGACACCATGCGCCAACGCCAGGAACGCGAAGTGCAGATCATGGAAAAACTGATCAGCGACACCCTGGAACTCGTGTGGCTGGATACCGAACGCCCTGCTCTGCCGCTGGAAACCGTAGAAGTGAAGGAGCTGTGGAGTCTGTTGTGCGAGGACGTGTGCTTCGAGACCCACTGGCCCATGGAGCGGTTGCCATGCGACCTGCCGCCCGACTGCTACGTCAGCGGCAACCTGAATGGTCTGGCGCAGGTGTTGGAAAACATCCTGCGCAACGCCATTCGCCACTCGCCGGATAACGGCGTGGTGCGCCTGACCGGTTGCCGCGAAGGTGGCTACTGGCATTTGTGGATCGAGGATCAGGGGCCTGGCATCGAGCCCGAAAAACTGGAGCATGTCTTCCAGCCGTTCACCCGCCTCAACGCTGAACGCCCCGGTGGTGAAGGCTTCGGCCTCGGGCTTTCCATCGCCCGCAGCATCGTGGAACTGCAGAACGGTAAAATATGGGCCGAGAACGCCACACCGGGGCTGCGCCTGCATCTGCGTTTGAGAAGTGTATAAAGTGTAAAAAAGATTTACTCACATATGAGAATAAATACCATCTGCACCCAATCCGGCAGCAGAGAACCCGCTTAGCTCTGCACGCCATGTATGTCACAGGAGTGTTGCAGATGCATCCGCGATTCAAGCTCAGCCACCTTTGCCTGGCCTTGCTGGCCACCTGCCCGTCACTGGTGATGGCCGAAACGGCAGAGTCCGTCAGATCCGAAAAGACCGACGACTCCCTGCAACTGGCTGATACCCATGTGGTGGCCACTGCCGAGCAAGAACTGAAACAGGCATCGGGTGTGTCGCTGATCAGCGCCGATGACATCAAGAAACGCCCGCCGGTCAATGACCTCTCCGATATCGTGCGCAAGATGCCAGGCGTTAACCTGACCGGTAACAGTGCCAGCGGCGCACGTGGCAACAATCGCCAGATCGACCTGCGCGGCATGGGGCCGGAGAACACCCTGATCCTGATCGACGGCAAACCCGTCACATCGCGTAACTCCGTGCGCTACACCCGCTCCGGCGAGCGTGATACCCGCGGCGACAGCAATTGGGTACCCGCCAGCGAAGTCGAAAGCATCGAAGTACTGCGCGGCCCGGCTGCGGCCCGTTATGGCTCGGGCTCCATGGGCGGTGTGGTAAACATCATCACCAAACGACCGACCGAATCCCTTACCGGCTCGGTCACCGCCTACACCAACTTGCCGGAAGACGATGCAGAAGGCATGACCAAACGCACCACCTTCAGTCTGGCCGGCCCGCTGACCGACGCCCTCACCTTTCGCGTCTACGGCAACCTCAACAAGACCGATGCGGACGATGCCGACATCAACCAGGCGCACACCGATACGGCTTCCGGGGCATCGTTGGCTTCGGGTCGCGAAGGGGTACGCAACAAGGACATCAACGGCCTGCTGAGCTGGGCACTGGATACCAACCAGACCCTCGACTTTGAAGCCGGTTACAGCCGCCAGGGCAATATCTACGCCGGGGATGTGGGCACTGGCGGCACAGACGCGCTGGTCAATGGCAGTACCGTCAACAACTGGCTGGGCCGGGAAACCAACACAATGTATCGCCAGAACTTCTCGGTCACCCATAACGGTGACTGGGCGTTCGGCACTTCACGCCTGCTGGCGCAGTATGAGAAGACCCGCAACAACAGGTTGCTGGAAGGGCAGACCGGTAGCGTCGATGGCGATATCAGTGCCAATGCGGACAAGAGCACCAGCACCTATGACAGCTACCTGCTGCAAGGACAACTGGATATCCCGCTGGAATTCCTGCGCCCGCAGACACTGACTGTCGGCGCCGAGTGGAACCGCCAGGAGCTGGATGATCCCAGCACCATGGACCGCGACATCGGCACCACGCTGCCCAACTCGGCAGCCGGGTCGCGTCCGACCGACATGGACGCCACCATCATGGCTGTGTTCCTGGAAAACAATATCGAGCTGACACCCAAATGGTTTCTGACGCCGGGCGTACGTCTCGACCATCACGATCAGTTCGGCGCCAACTGGAGCCCCAGCCTCAACTCCTCCTACAAGCTGACCGATGACATCACTCTCAAAGGCGGTATTGCCAGGGCCTTCAAGGCACCGAACCTGTACCAGTCCAACCCGAACTACCTGTACCGCAGCAACGGCAATGGCTGCGCACCGAGCCTGAACTCAACCGGTTGCTATGTGCTGGGTAACGAAAACCTCGACCCGGAAATCAGCATCAACAAGGAACTGGGCATCAGTTTTGCGCGGGATGGCTGGAGCGCCGGACTGACCTATTTCCGTAACGATTACGAGAACAAGATCGTCTCGTCCAACGACCTGACCGGCAGGACGGTAAACAACGAAGCCATACTGCGCTGGGACAACGCCGAAAACGCGGTGGTCAAGGGCTGGGAAGGCAATGTCGGCGTCCCGCTGCTGGGCCAGAACGGCGATATCCTGAGTTGGAACACCAACCTCACCTACATGCAATCCAACGAGGACGATGATGGCAACCCGCTGTCGGTCGTACCCGAGTACACGGTCAACACCATGCTCGACTGGCAGGCCACCGAGGCGCTGTCCCTGAGCCTGACGGGCACCTACTACGGCAAGCAGGAGCCACGAGTCACCAACCCGCTGCGGGGTGTGGCCGTCACTGCACAGAACGAGCTGAGAACCCTCGATCCTTACCATATCTGGGGCATTGGCGGGACTTACGCGATCAACAAGAACCTGTCGATCGGTGCAGGCCTCAACAATATGTTCGACAAGCGTATCTATCGCGAAGGCGCTGGCACCAGTGCAGGTGCCAGCACTTACAACGAGCCGGGGCGCTCGGTCTATGCGTCCATCACCACGTCGTTCTGAAGCTGACCTGACGCTTGTAATGCAGGCCCGACCGGGAAACCGGTCGGGCCTGTGCACAAACGGCCTGATGAGTATCCCCCATGAAAACAAAATCCTTTTCCTGGTCCACCGTCTCCAGGATCGTCGCTGCGCTGCCGGGCGGTTATGTCTTCACCTATGCCTTTACCGCAGCCCTGGCGCGCCTGCTGCCACTGGACCAAGTTGATGCGCTGGTGGTTTCCACGTTGCTGTCCTTTGTGGTTTACACCCTCGTCATCCTCTGGGCTTTCAGTTGCCGCAGCGCCTGGCGGGTCTGGGTCGGGCTGACGCTGACGTTACCTCTGGCGGTCATCGGGTTCTGGCCGCAATTGCTGGAGCAACTGGCATGAAACACAAGACCCTCACTCAATCGCTGTCCTGGCTGCACACCTGGAGCGGACTGGTCTTTGGCTGGCTGCTGTTTTCGATCTTCCTCACCGGAACCCTGGCGGTGTTCGACAAGGAAATCGATGGCTGGATGCGACCGGAAATCCCGGCGCACTCGTTCGATCAGACGCAAGTGACGCAGCGCGCACTCGACTACCTGCAAGCCCATCACCCCAAGGCCAGTGCCTGGAACATCGGTCTTCCCAACGAGCGATCACCCAGTCTGGTGGTTTCCGCCGGGGAACAGCGACGCGGTGGCGGCACCTATCTGGACCCGTACACCAGCGAACCTCTGGATGTACGCGCGACGGCAGGTGGCGGGTTCTTTTTCCTCTTTCACTTCACCCTCAACCTGCCGCGCAACATCGGCATCTGGATCGTGGGCCTGGCCGCCATGGTCATGCTGGTGGCACTTGTCAGCGGCATTGTGATTCACAAGAAATTCTTCAAGGAGTTCTTCACATTCCGCCCGTCCAAGGGACAACGCTCCTGGCTGGACGCCCACAACGCCACGGGCGTGCTGGTGCTACCGTTTCACCTGATGATCACTTACACGGGGCTGGTGATTTTCTACTTGATCTACATGCCTGCGGCGATGGACGCCCTGTTCGACGGCGACCGCGATGCCCTGAGTCGTGCAATCCGTGGCGGACCGGTAATCGAGCAACAGGGTCAACGGCCCCCAAGACATGAAGAGGCAACGAGCCCAACACCGCTGACGCCATTGGGCCCGCTGCTGGCCGAGGCAGAACGTGTGATGGGGCCGCTGGCCGGATTTTCTATCCAGAACCCCGGTAGCAGCGCTGCCAGAATCGAAGTACGCCCGGTGTTCGGCAACCGTATCGAACTGACCAAGGGCCAGAGCATGCTGTTCGATGGCGTGACCGGCAAGACGCTGCGCCAGCCTCCAGAGAGTCGCCCAAGCCTGCTGACCCAGAAAGTCATGGCCGGCCTGCACTTCGCCCAGTTCGGCGGCTACCCCATGCGCTGGCTGTACTTCATCTGCGGCCTGGCCAGTTGCGCGATGATTGCTACCGGCATGGTGCTGTTCACGGTCAAACGACGTAGACGCCACGACAGTGAGGGTGCCATCGCCGCCGTGCTCTACCACACAGCCGAACGCCTGAACGTCACCGTGATCGCTGGCCTGATGCTGGCCTGCGTCGGCTTCTTGTGGGCTAACCGCCTGCTGCCGACAGAACTGGCCCAGCGCGGCCAGTGGGAAATCCGCGTGTTCTTTATCGTCTGGCTGCTGAGCCTCGGCCACGCCATTGTCCGCCCATGGCTCAACGTCTGGCGCGAACAACTGGCCCTCACCGCCCTGCTCTGCATCAGCCTGCCGCTATTGGCACTGACCACCACAAATCGCGGCGAACATTTCGCTCTGGAAGCCACGACCGTAGTCCTCGGCATCCTGCTGGGCTGGACCTGCTGGAAAATCGGCCAACCCGCCAAGGAACGCCCCACAAAACACCCCTCCACCACCACAGCGCAGGTCAACTGAATGAGCATCGCATTGATCACAAGCCTGCTCCTGGCCTACAGCGGCATGCTGGGTTTGTGCCTGGGGCTGGAACGGCATTACAAGCAACTGTCGCAACGCCCAGCCTCCAAAGCCTTGCGCTACACACTGCGCACCGCCGGTTGGTTGTCATTGGCGGGCAGCTTCTTCACCAGCGCTCAGGTCTGGGGTTGGGCCATGGGGCCGGTGGGCTGGCTGGGGCTGGTTTCGATGACAGGCCTGGCGCTGGTCTTGTTGCTGCCGTATGCGATACGACTGGCCGTTGGAGTGAGTGGTGCGGGTTGGCTGTTGCTCGGGGTGTTCACCCTCTCGGCGTAGGAGCGAACTCATTAGCGAATGACGATTTTTCGCGAATGGATTCGCTCCTGCCAGGTTTTACCCGAGGGATGGTTCTTCATCTTCGTCTATCGGTGGGTTGACCGGCAGATCAGGATCGTCACTCTGGTCATTGATGAGATCATCAACCACTGGATCAGCCTCGGGCAGGGAGTCCGGCTCATACCCTGTTTCGTTATCTGTCAATCTGGTAGCAGGGCTTTGCGAAACATTGCCCGGTGCATTCTCATCAATTTCCATGACCACTCTCCGCGTGAAGCGCAGGATATCCGCGCCTTATAGTAAGAGACGCGATAGATCCGGGAGTGCAAGGGAAGCGATGAGTGGCGGGAGATTAACCCGGATAACGGCTTTCCATGACCACCGACAGGGCATCCGGTCGCCAGAACTCCTGATCGAACTCCACCGCAATCTCTTGGCTGATCAGCGTGCAGGATCGGATTTATCCGGGAAGACCTTATTACTGGCAATGAATATTCAGTGGATCTAAATATGCATTTCCAAATAAGCGAAATGTCACCCTACGCACTCATACACGCATCAGCTCAGCCTCATGAAGCTAGACTTTCTTGATAAAGAATTGCTAGCCGCCTTAGAGAATAGATGAGGAAAACCAATCCAAGGAACATGAAAACTCGCCTGCTGATCATCTGCAGCTTTGAGCCGCTATAATTAATATCACTTCCATTGGGTGGAAACGTGTCTCCTCATCTTGAGTTGAAGCTAATGATGCTAGCTGTACGAAATCAAAGAATGCACCCCGATGAGTACGAGCAAAGCAGACATGATTGCAAACGCCCACACTGACCATTTTTTCGTGCTCTTATAGGCAGGCTCTCCTTGCTTGACTTTTTCCCACTCTGTTTTAAGCAATGCACGCGACGAGGCTGTAATTTCATTTGTTGCGTTGTAAACCTGCTCTTTTAAAACATCCCACTTCTCTGACTCTTCCTCACGAACAAGTTCAGAAAACTTCCCCATGCAATAATCAAATTTATTTTCAATCCTGACCAGATCCGAATCTTCAGGCTTAAAATGAAGACGGACCGTTGCATGCGCCTGATAAACCTCTCGCATTGATTGCCTTGAACGCTCCACACTTTTACCCAGCAAATCCTTATGAAGACCTATAACTTCACCAAGCAAATCTCTTTCTACGACATTCTCCGTCTTACTTGCAATCATGATCGCCTTAAGCATATCTTTTTCAAATCTTTCACATGAACAACATTGGTTACATGAAAGTTCAATTTTGCAATTAAATCAGACAGTGCGGCCCTTGCAGATTCGGTCCATGACTGTCTGAACTCTGTGGTTTTGCTTTCTTTCTCGTTCACCAGTTTCACCACGCTCAACGCGGCAGTGATAAAACCTGCTAATGCCGTAAGAAACGCTGTTAATAATATTTTGTCCATGCATTCACCCCATGTGAAGAAAAAATCGCCCACATCAGACACCATCCCAAATCAAATTGCCATCATCAACAATTCACAGCCATGAAACTTCTGCTTTGACTGATCGGCCTTATCCATCATCGCCAAAATACATCACGCCATGATATAAAAGCCGCCCTTCCCTCAACCGAAGCGACGCTCTCTCATGGCTGACACCCTTCACAAGCAGGATTTTGAAACCCTGTCCGAATTCCGCTACCAACTGCGGCGCTTCCTGCGTTTTTCCGAAGAGGCCGTGCAAGCCTGTGGTGTGACTTCCCAGCAGTACCTGCTGATGTTGCACACCCAGGGTTTCAGCGAGCGTGAGTGGGCAACCGTGGGTGAACTGGCGGAGCGTTTGCAGATCGTGCCTCATGGCGCAGCGGCGCTGGTGAAGCGCTGCGAGGCGCTGGGGTTGGTGCAGACACAGCGCAACGTCGCGGACCGACGAGAGGTACAAGTCAGTCTTACCGGCAAAGGCAGCGAGGTGCTGGCGCAACTGGCTTTTCTGCATCGAGAAGAACTCAAGTCGGCCGGCAAGCGTTTCCGCGTGCCCTTCGAGCAGGAGTGAAGCATGCGGCATAAACGTGACTTTGCCGTGGACTATCGGGTGTTGGCCCTGATCGCTCTGGCGGTACCGATCGGGGCGCTGGCCGTGGCTGCTGCGGCCCTCCTGCTGGCGTTGATTCATCTAGGCACTAATCTGTTTTACTTTCAGCGCCTGTCGTTTGCCGCCGTCTCCCCAGCGGACAGCCATCTGGGATTGTGGGCCATTGCCATACCCGTACTGGGCGGCCTGATCGTGGGGCTGATGGCTCGTTACGGTTCCAGCAAGATCCGTGGCCATGGCATTCCCGAAGCCATCGAGGCGATTCTGTTCGGCAAGAGCAAGCTGTCGTTTCGGGTCGCTGCGCTCAAGCCACTGTCTTCGGCCATTGTGATTGGCAGTGGCGGGCCATTTGGTGCCGAAGGGCCGATCATCATGACCGGCGGTTCGATTGGATCGCTGATTGCGCAGCACATCCATCTCAGTGCTGCCGAGCGCAAGACATTGCTGGTGGCCGGAGCCACTGCCGGGATGACAGCCGTGTTCGGTACACCGATTGCGGCGGTGTTGCTGGCCGTGGAACTGCTGCTGTTCGAGTTGCGCCCGCGCAGTCTGGTGCCAGTGGCGATTGCCTGCGCGGTCGCGGGTTTTCTGCGCGGTCAGTTGCTGTCCAGCGAGCCTCTGTTCGCGGTGCAGACGCCCCCGGTGACTCCGATGATCATGTGGGGTTGCGTACTTGCCGGGCTGGCCAGCGGAGTATTGTGCATGGTGCTGTCCTGGTCGTTGTACCGCGTCGAGGACCTGTTCGGTCGTCTGCCGCTGCACTGGATGTGGTGGCCAGCGCTGGGCGGGCTGGCGATTGGCGTTGGCGGTTATTTCGAGCCTCGCGCACTGGGCATCGGTTTTGATGTCATCGGCGATCTGCTCAACGACCATCTACTGCTGAGCGCTGCACTGGCATTGCTGGCGGTCAAGGCAATCATTTGGGTGATCGCCCTGGGCTCAGGTACTTCCGGTGGCGTACTCGCACCATTGCTGATGCTGGGAGCGGGACTGGGCGCGGCATTGGCCCATGTGCTGCCCGGCGGCCAAGGCGCGCTCTGGCCGCTGGTGTGCATGGCCGCGACACTCGCCGGAGTGCTGGGCGCACCGCTGACCGCTGTGGTTTTCGCCTTGGGGCTGAGCCATGACCTAGAAGCCCTGCTGCCACTGCTGCTGACTGTTACCGTGGCCTACGCGCTGACGGTTCTGGTCGCCAAGCGTTCGATCATGACCGAGAAAATCGCACGCCGCGGCCTTCACATCTACCGGGAATACTCGGTGGACCCGCTGGAACGTCACGAAGCAGGCGAGATCATGACTCGCCAGGTGCGGACTCTCGATGCCGATTGCTCCCTCGATCACGCTCGTGAACAGGCTTTTGGCAGCAACCAGGCGCATCGAGCCTATCCCGTCGTGCATCAAGGCCGCCTGCTCGGGATGGTCGACCGCCAGGTCATGGATAACTCCGCCAAACGCTTGGGCGATCTGTTTTCAGAGCCGCCCGCCTTCAGCCTGCCGGGTGACAACTGCCGCCAGTTGGCCAGACGCCTGCTTGCCTTGGGACTTGAACGCATCCCCGTGGTACGCGACGCGAGCAGCCTGGAAGTGGTGGGGATTGTCAGCCGCAGTGATCTGCTCAAGACCTCTCTCGGCGTCCACGAAGAAGAGAGCGTGCGGGAAAAACCATTGCGCTGGGGAACCGAGCGCTGAAACACGGCAGCAGTCCGGGACCATACGCCCCACAGTTTTCAATTATCCACGGTTGACCTGAACATGCCTTCACCCTCCAACATAACCCTTGTGGCGCGCTTGCGCTCGCTATGGCCTGCACCCCACGCCATCGACACCCGAGAGAAAGTACGCGCCAGCATCGGCGCGGCCTTGGGCATTCTGTTGGTCGCCACCGTTGCTGCACTCTGGCTGCACGGCGCACATGCCATAGAGAACAGCTTTCTGGCCATGGCCATCGTCGCGCCCATCGGGGCCAGTGCGGTACTGGTGTTTGCCGTGCCATCAAGCCCGTTGGCACAGCCATGGTCCGTGGTGGGTGGCAACACGGTTTCGGCGCTGGCAGGCATTGCCTGCGCCAAATGGATTCCCGATGCAACGCTGGCTGCCGCGCTGGCGGTCAGTCTGGCGATTGCCGCGATGCTGGCGACCCGTTGCCTGCATCCGCCGGGAGGCGCGGCAGCGCTATTGATGGTGATTACCGGTTGCGATCAGTTTGTGTACGCACTGAGCCCGGTCATGCTCGACTCGTTGCTGCTGGTAGCAGCCGGCGTGATCTACAACAATCTGACCCGCCGCCCCTGGCCGCATGTCCAGCAGGCAAAAAGCGACTCGCCTGCCAGCCGTTTCAGTGATGCGGATCTGGATGCCGCCCTCGCCCATTACAATCAGGTGCTGGACGTCAGCCGTGACGACCTTCACGAACTGTTGGAGCGTGCGGAGGCCTCGGCCTACCAGCGCAATATGGGCGAGATCCGCTGCGCAGACGTGATGAGCACTGCGCCGATTGTCGCCCGTCAGGAAATGCCGCTACGTGAGGCCTGGGCCTTGATGCGGCGGCACAAGATCAAGGCCTTGCCGGTGATCGACCGGCAACGCCATCTGATGGGCATCGTGACAGTGGCGGATTTCATGAAGCAGATCGACCTGGACGCCCACGAAGGCGTGGGCTGGCACCTGAGGGCACTGTTGCGTCAAGTGAGTAACAAACAACCGGCGAGCATCGTCGGCGAGATCATGACCCGCAAAGTGCGCGTCGCCAGTGCCGAACGCCTGCTGACCGATCTGGTGCCAGTGTTTTCGGAAAATGGCCATCGGCATGTTCCGATCATCGACGCCCAGCGGCATCTGGTGGGCATCATTACCCAGTCGGATTTGATCAAGGCGCTGTATACGGCTGTGCGGGTCTAGAGCGCTTTCAAATAAAAACGTCCCTACACCCGCACACATTCAAACACGCGAAAGCGCTGATGTCGGTCTACCAGAACAGGCGCTTAATTGGTGTTCTGATTAACGAAGCTGCTGACTGCACGCACCACGGAGTTCGCACCTTGCTGAATCTCCTGGATCACACGGTCTGCATCATTGGCCAGTGTCAGCGCCTCGTTGGCCTGATCGGTACTGCGCTCAATCACGCCAACAGCCCCCGAAGCAAGGCTCTGGTTTTCCTTGACCACACTCACAATATCTTCCGTTGCCTTGGTGGTTCGGGAAGCCAGTTGCCGAACCTCATCGGCCACCACGGCAAAACCTCTGCCCTGCTCACCGGCGCGGGCAGCTTCGATGGCCGCGTTGAGAGCGAGCAGGTTCGTCTGCTCGGCAATGCTGCTGATGGTCTTGACGATTGTCCCGATAACCTGGCTCTGGGAATCAAGCGCTTCAATGCCTTGAGTCGCCTCTTGCATGGAACGGGTCAGACGATCCAGAACATCGACTGTACTCTTGATGACTTCACGTCCCTGCTGGGCAGAGCTGTCAGTCTGGACAGAGGTTTGATACGCCATGTTCGATGCCTCGGACACCGCTTTTTCACGCTCGACCTGTTCAGTGATGACGGTTGCGAATTTGGCAATTTTATACAGCTTGCCATTCGCATCGGTGATGGGGTTATAAGAAGCCTCAAGCCACACATCCCGCCCGTATTTATCGACCCGACGGAAGCGATTGACGATGAACTCACCTCTGCGCAGTCTTTCCCAGAAGCTTCTATAGGCTTCTGAACCGGACTCTTCCGGCGTACAAAAAATGCTGTGGTGCTTGCCTTTGATCTGGGCAAGGTCATAGCCCATGGCTTTGAGGAAGTTGTCATTCGCGCTGGTCACAATTCCATCGAGCGTAAAATCGATGACAGCCGTGGAACGCTGCAAGGCATTGACCAGCGCTTCATTCTCCCGGGACGCCTCAATCGTGCGCGTCAATACGCTTGAGTACAACGTGACTTGCTCGATGCCACCGGTTTCATTCCTGAACGGCACGACAATCGTCCGCAGCCAGACCTTAGAACCCTGCTTGTGATTCAACCGTAGCGTCCCGCTAAAATGCTTCCCTTCCCGAATAGCATCCAGAGCCCGCTTCTGGTGAACATCACCGCTCAACTCCGACGGACTCAGTTCCTCAAGACGACGCCCGACAATCTCGCTGGACGAGTAACCAAGCTCGGCCTCAAACAGCGCATTGATGGATTTCACATTCCCTCGACCATCCAGTACAGCAGCTACAGTTTCCAGATCCAGAACCTGACCGGCCTGCTCCAGCATGGCCAGTCGAAGTTCCAGTGCCTTGTTGGCTTGTTTCAAATGGGAATTGAACATGATGTGTATCCGAGGAAGGTTGCATACTGCATCGGATATGGAGCGAGAATCTTTAGTGGTTACAGGGCAAGAACGCGCGATATTTAAGGCGCGCCGACCTGGCTTTGAAAGTGAAGACCAAAGCGGCTGTGGGTGGGTCGGTTTCAGTCTTGGTGCAGGGAGAGGACCTGGCATGAAATGATGTGATTCTCCCCCAAGCCCGCCAGATGCGGGCCTTGTCATATGAGCCCTATCCCTGGCGCTTGATCTCGTCCTTATCCGCCGCCTTGACGCGCCTGGCCTCGTCCTTGATCTCCCCCACCAATGCCGCAATTGCACGACCACCACTGAGTTTGGCAGTGGAAATCCCGGTCATTGTCAGCTCCGGGATGTGGGTTTCCGGGTTTCTCAGTTCGATGGACATCAACCCGTCCGGGCTGATGGTGCATTTGCAGATCGTAGGCCTGAAGGCCACTTCCATAACGTGACGCAGTTCAAGATGAGAAAGCATTTGACCGTCCCTGTAGACGCTGTGTAGCGGATTAACACTGCAGTCTAGACCAAGGTTGCAGATGTGGTTTTTGTCTGACAGAGCATGTGTAAATTTTTATGTCTACACGGCACACAAACCACATAACAACATGAAGTTACAGGCATAAGGCCGAGTCGATTTCACTTATCGAAAGGACCTTTATTGACCTCTCTGATATGAAGCCGCTAAAGCCTCTACTCTGCATCGATGAGGCTGTCCGTCTTGGGTTCGTCATCGTTTTCCTGATCCGCTTGAGCATCATCGCCAGACCCAGGATGGCCCGGAGGTGGGTTCCAGTCTTCCGGGCGATCACCACCACCCTGCTTTGGCTCGGAACTGACCTGATCAAGACCGGAGCCATGCCCTTCACCGGTGTCGGTCGTCTTCTCAGACGGCCCTGGGTAAGCGCTCTCAGGTCCGTTGTTTTCGATTTCCATGGCGACTCTCCTTTCTGTGCGCAGGATGTCTGCGCGTAAGGTTGAGAGAGGCAGGAAGTGTCGGGAGTGCAGAGCAGCAGACAGGCGGTGACGATGTGGGGGATCGGTTCTTGTGCAGAGCTTTTTATGGTGGGTCACTAAAATCTGCATTCACGACCGGAAATACACGTTTGGCAGCTAGTTGGGACGAACAATGTCGAGAGGAAAAACATGAGAAAACCGGAAACCCCGCAAATCTCACGCACATGAAAAAGCCCAACCTTCACAGATTGGGCTAAATCATTGAAAAATATGGTCGGGACGGAGTGATTCGAACACTCGACCCCTAGCACCCCATGCTAGTGCGCTACCGGACTGCGCTACGCCCCGACTAGGCGTGAAACTGTTTCGCAACGTGCGAAAGCGATGAGGAATATACCCTAAGCTTTTGAATTATGGAAGTATCTTGCTCACTCATCATGCACGGAGAATGACCAGTACATCTTCCAGTTCGGCAATCATCTGCCGGATCATCTGCTTGTTGGGCTGGGTATCGTCCTTCGCCTCGCCACTGGAAAGACGCAACCGGGCTCCACCGATGGTGAAGCCCTGGTCGTAGAGCAAAGCGCGGATCTGACGGATCATCAGCACGTCCAGTCGCTGATAATACCGACGGTTCCCGCGTCGCTTGACGGGGTTGAGTTGAGGAAACTCCTGCTCCCAATAGCGCAGAACGTGCGGCTTGACCGCGCAGAGCTCGCTGACTTCACCAATGGTGAAGTAGCGTTTGCCCGGGATAGGCGGTAGCTCGTCGTTATGACTTGGTTCCAGCATAAGCCTCAACTCGGGCCTTCAACTTCTGCCCTGGACGAAAGGTGACCACACGGCGAGCAGTGATCGGAATCTCCTCGCCGGTCTTTGGATTTCTACCAGGCCGCTGGCGTTTGTCGCGCAGATCGAAATTGCCGAATCCTGACAATTTCACCTGCTCGTTGTCTTCCAGAGCGTGCCTGATTTCCTCAAAGAACAGCTCAACCAATTCCTTGGCTTCTCGTTTATTCAGGCCCAGCTCTTCGTACAGACGTTCGGCCATCTCAGCTTTCGTCAGAGCCCCCATACGCTACTTCCTTAACGTGACGTTTAACCGTTCCTCAAGTGAGTTGAGGATAGCAAGTGTCGTTGCGTTTACCTCATCGTCATTAAGAGTGCGCGATGGATGCTGCCAGGTCAAGCCAACTGCAAGGCTTTTTCTATGCGGATCAATGCCTTTACCCTGATAAACGTCAAATAGCCTGAGGTCTGTGAGCCATTCGCCTGCATTTTCACGAATAACGTCAAGAACTGCGCTTGCATTGACGTCCCGATCAGCCAGCAGAGCCAGGTCGCGACGCACTTCCGGGAAGCGGGAAAGCTCGTGGAATTTCGGCAGACAGCCCGTGGCAACTTCGCCCAGAATCAGCTCGAACACGAACACCGGGCGATCGAGGCCCAGCGTTTTTGCCAGTTCAGGATGAATGGCGCCCAGGAAGCCGACTTCACGACCATCGCGCTCGATGCGAGCGGTCTGGCCAGGGTGCAAGGCTGGGTGCTGACCTGCAGAGAAGGTGAACTCACCCAATGCACCGGCAAAACCAAGCACTGCTTCCACGTCCGCTTTCACGTCGAAGAAATCGACCGCATCACGACCTTGTGCCCAGCCTTCAGGCAGGCGGCTGCCGCAGACCACACCGGCCAGCATCGGCTCTTGCTTGAGGCCATCAAGCTGACCGACAAACCGCAGCCCGCTTTCAAACATGCGAACCCGGTCCTGCTGACGGTTGAGGTTATGTTGCAGAGCCTTGACCAAACCTGGCCACAGCGAGGAGCGCATGGCAGCCATATCGTTGGAGATCGGGTTAGCCAGCAGTAGCGGCTCGACGCCCGGATTGAACAGCTCGAAAGCCTTCGGATCGATGAAGCTGTAAGTGATCGCTTCCTGATAACCGCGAGCAACCAGCAGGCGACGCAGCTCTGGCAGATCGCCACGCGCTTCGGCCTTGGCTTGAGGTGCCAGACGGGCTTGCGGGTAACGAACCGGCAGATGGTTGTAACCGTACAGACGCGCCAGTTCTTCGATCAGGTCGACTTCCAGACTGATATCGAAGCGATGACTTGGTACTTCAACGCGCCACTGACCAGCGGACTCGTTGCTCAGGGTCAAGCCCAGCGCCGTCAGCAGACGCTCGATTTCAGCGTTTTCAATGACCAGACCGAGCATTTGCTCAACGCGGCTTGCACGCAAGGTCACCGAAGCAATCGAAGGCAGGTGCTGCTCGCTGACCGCTTCAATGATCGGGCCGGCTTCACCACCAGTGATTTCCAGCAGCAAGCCAGTGGCACGCTCCATGGCTTCACGGGCAAGCTGCCAGTCCACGCCACGCTCGTAACGGTGCGAGGCATCGGTGTGCAGGCCATAGGAACGGGCCTTGCCAGCCACCGAGATGGTGTCGAAGAAAGCGCTTTCCAGGAAAATATCCTGGGTTTTGGTAGTCACGCCACTGTGCTCACCCCCCATGATGCCAGCGATGGCCAAGGCACGCTGGTGGTCGGCAATGACCAGGGTGTCGGCACGCAGGCTGACTTCCTGGCCATCGAGCAGGACAAGCTTCTCGCCCTCCTCGGCCATGCGCACGCGAATCCCGCCATTGATTTCGGCCAGATCGAATGCATGCAGCGGCTGACCCAGCTCCAGCATGACGTAGTTGGTGATATCGACGGCTGCATCGATGCTGCGCACGTCCGAACGACGCAGGCGCTCTACCATCCACAGCGGTGTAGGACGCGACAGGTCGACGTTGCGGATCACTCGACCCAGGTAGCGTGGGCAGGCAGCAGGTGCCAGCAACTCGACAGGACGCACTTCGTCATGTACGGCAGCAACAGGTGCCACGTGCGGACGAGTAACCTGGGCGGCATACAGCGCGCCGACTTCGCGAGCCAGACCGGCAACCGACAGGCAATCGCCACGGTTTGGCGTCAGGTCGACTTCGATGCTGGCATCGTCCAGCTCCAGGTAAACGCGAATGTCCTGACCCACTGGCGCATCGGCAGCCAGCTCCATCAGTCCATCGTTACCCTCGCCCAGTTGCAGCTCGGCAGCGGAGCACAGCATGCCGTTGGACTCGACGCCACGCAGCTTGGCTTTCTTGATCTTGAAGTCGCCAGGAAGCTCGGCGCCGATCATTGCGAACGGAATCTTCAGGCCTGGACGTACGTTTGGCGCGCCACATACAACCTGCAGAGTCTCGCTGCCATTGCTGACCTGACAAACACGCAGCTTGTCAGCGTCAGGGTGTTGCTCGGTGCTCAGGACTTCGCCTACGACCACACCGGTGAAGATGCCGGCGGCCAGCGTAACGCTATCAACCTCAAGACCGGCCATCGACAGACGGGCAACCAGCTCGTCCCGGGAAACCTGCGGGCTTACCCAGCCACGCAACCATTGTTCACTGAATTTCATCCTGCTCTCCTAATAGATTCGTTACGGGCATGCGTTCTAGCGAAATTGCGCCAGGAACCGCAGGTCGTTGTCGAAGAACAGGCGCAAGTCATTGACGCCGTAACGCAGCATTGCCAGACGCTCTACACCCATGCCGAAAGCAAAGCCCTGGAACTCTTCAGGATCGATGCCGGACATGCGCAGCACGTTGGGGTGGACCATTCCGCAGCCCATGACTTCCAGCCAGCCGGTCTGCTTGCAGACGCGGCAGCCTTTGCCGCTGCACATCACGCACTCCATATCGACTTCAGCGGAAGGCTCGGTGAACGGGAAGAACGAAGGACGGAAACGAACCGCCAGCTCTTTCTCGAAAAACACGCGCAGGAACTCTTCGATGGTGCCTTTCAGATCCGCGAAGTTGATATCGCGGTCAACCAGCAGGCCTTCGATCTGGTGGAACATCGGCGAGTGGGTGATATCCGAGTCACAGCGATATACACGACCCGGGCATACGATGCGGATCGGCGGCTGTTGCGATTCCATGGTCCGCACCTGCACTGGCGAGGTGTGGGTACGAAGCAGCATGTTCGCATTGAAATAGAAGGTGTCATGCATCGCCCGCGCCGGGTGGTGGCCAGGGATGTTGAGCGCCTCGAAGTTATGGTAATCGTCTTCGACCTCAGGGCCTTCGGCAATGCCGTAGCCGATGTGGGTAAAGAATTGTTCGATACGTTCCAGAGTCCGGGTGATCGGGTGCAGACCACCGGAGGTCTGACCGCGTCCCGGCAAGGTCACGTCAATGCACTCGGCCGCGAGCCTGGCAGTCAGTTCTGCCTGCTCAAACGACGCCTTGCGGGCATTGAGAACCTCTGTGACACGCTCCTTGGCAACGTTGATCAGGGCGCCGACTTGCGGACGCTCTTCAGCAGGCAGGTTCCCCAGGGTCTTCATCACCTGAGTCAACTCGCCTTTCTTGCCGAGGTAGTGAACCCGGATTTGCTCCAGGGCATTGATATCTTCGGCGCTTTGCACAGCCTCAAGAGCTTGCGAGACCAGCGCGTCCAGGTTTTCCATGTACAGACTCCAGATACGAAATAGGGGAAGAGCCAAAGGCTCTTCCCCTATTTATGACGTTCAAAACCGGTTCCGGAACCCGAAACCGGTGATTGTCGGGGACTTAGGCCAAAGTGGCTTTAGCTTTCTCGACAATCGCAGCAAACGCCGCTTTTTCGTTCACTGCCAGATCAGCCAGAACCTTACGGTCGATCTCGATGGACGCCTTTTTCAGGCCAGCGATCAAACGGCTGTAAGACAGACCGTTGGTACGAGCACCAGCGTTGATACGAGCGATCCACAGAGCGCGGAACTGACGTTTTTTCTGACGACGGTCACGGTAGGCGTATTGGCCTGCCTTGATTACCGCTTGCTTGGCAACACGGAATACGCGTGAACGCGCGCCGTAGTAGCCTTTAGCAAGTTTCAGAATTTTTTTGTGACGCTTACGGGCAATGACGCCACGCTTTACACGAGCCATGAGTAACTTCCTCTATTCTTGATCAAAATTAACGAAGGCGCAGCATGCGCTCGACTTTTGCCACGTCAGACGGATGCAGCAAGCTGCTACCGCGCAGTTGACGCTTACGCTTGGTCGACATTTTGGTCAGGATGTGGCTCTTGAAAGCGTGTTTGTGCTTGATGCCGTTCGCAGTTTTCAAAAACCGCTTAGCTGCACCACTTTTAGTCTTCATCTTTGGCATGTTCGGATACTCCGCATTCAGTTGATAAACATAACCGCAAGGCCTGCCGTGCCCTGGTGGTTACTTCTTCTTTTTCGGGGCGATGACCATGATCAGCTGGCGTCCTTCCATCTTAGGATGCTGTTCGACGGAACCGTATTCGAGCAGGTCAGCTTCAACCCGCTTCAACAATTCCATACCCAGCTCCTGGTGGGCCATCTCACGACCGCGGAATCTCAACGATACCTTGGCCCTGTCCCCGTCACTCAGGAAACGTACCAGGTTGCGTAGTTTTACCTGGTAATCCCCTTCCTCCGTCCCTGGACGAAACTTGATTTCTTTAACCTGGATCTGCTTCTGGTTTTTCTTCGCTGCAGCAACCTGTTTCTTCTTTTCAAAGATCGATTTGCCGTAGTCCATGACACGGCAGACCGGAGGTACTGCGTCGGCAGAAATCTCTACCAGATCCAGCTTCGCCTCTTCGGCTATACGAAGCGCTTCATCAATCGAGACGATGCCAATCTGCTCGCCGTCAGCGCCAATTAACCGAACCTCGCGGGCCGAGATATTCTCATTGATCGGGGCCTTGGGTGCAGCTCGTTTATCTTGTCTCATTTCACGCTTAATAATAATTACTCCGAATCTTGGCGACCACGCCGGGAAACCGCTTGTGCGAGGAATTCAGCGAATTGGGCGACCGGCATTGAACCGAGGTCAGCGCCTTCGCGTGTACGCACAGCGACAGTTTGCGTTTCAACTTCCCGATCTCCAATCACGAGGAGATAAGGGACCTTGAGCAAAGTATGCTCGCGGATTTTAAAGCCGATCTTTTCATTTCTCAAGTCGGACTTGGCACGAAATCCGCTTTGAGACAGAGTTTTTTCGACTTCAAGGGCAAAATCTGCCTGTTTATCAGTGATATTCATGATCACTGCCTGCGTCGGAGCAAGCCAGGCCGGGAATGCGCCTTCGTAATGTTCGATCAGAATACCGATGAAACGCTCGAAGGATCCGAGGATGGCACGGTGCAACATGACCGGGTGCTTGCGACCGTTATCTTCCGAGACGTACTCGGCGCTCAGACGGATCGGCAGGTTGAAATCGAGCTGCAAGGTACCACATTGCCAGACACGACCGAGACAATCCTTCAGGGAAAACTCGATTTTCGGACCATAGAAAGCGCCCTCGCCCGGCTGCAGATCGTAAGGCAGGCCAGCGCTGTCGAGCGCAGAAGCCAGTGCCGACTCGGCGCGATCCCACAATTCGTCGGAGCCTACGCGCTTTTCAGGACGGGTCGACAGCTTGAGTTCGATGTCCTTGAAGCCGAAATCGGCATACACATCCAGGGTCAGCTTGATGAAAGCGGCTGACTCGGACTGCATTTGCTCTTCGGTGCAGAAAATGTGCGCATCGTCCTGAGTGAAACCACGCACGCGCATGATGCCGTGCAATGCACCCGACGGCTCGTTACGGTGGCAGGCACCGAACTCGGCCAGACGCAGCGGCAGTTCACGGTAGCTTTTCAGGCCCTGATTGAACACCTGCACGTGGCACGGGCAGTTCATTGGCTTGATGGCGTAGTCGCGACTCTCGGACTCGGTGGTGAACATGTTGTCGGCGTAGTTGGCCCAGTGCCCGGATTTCTCCCAGAGCGAGCGGTCGACCACCTGCGGAGTCTTGATTTCCAGATAGCCGTTCTCGCGCTGCACTTTGCGCATGTACTGCTCAAGCACCTGATACAGGGTCCAGCCCTGCGGATGCCAGAACACCATGCCCGGCGCTTCTTCCTGGGTGTGGAACAACCCCAGGCGCTTGCCGATCTTGCGATGATCACGCTTTTCAGCTTCTTCGATGCGCTGGATATAAGCAGCCAGCTGCTTCTTGTCCGCCCAGGCGGTGCCATAGACGCGCTGCAACTGCTCGTTCTTGGCATCGCCACGCCAGTAGGCACCGGACAGCTTGGTCAGCTTGAAAGACTTGAGAAAGCGGGTGTTCGGCACGTGCGGACCGCGGCACATGTCGACGTATTCTTCGTGATAGTACAGGCCCATGGCCTGCTGATCGGGCATGTCCTCGACCAGACGCAGCTTGTAGTCTTCCTGGCGCGAAGCGAACACTTCGATCACTTCTGCACGCGGCGTCACTTTCTTGATGACGTCGTAATCTTTCTCGATCAGCTGCTGCATGCGCTGCTCGATGGCAGCCATGTCATCAGGCGTGAACGGACGCTCGTAGGCGATATCGTAATAAAAGCCGTCGTCGATGACCGGACCGATAACCATCTTGGCGGTCGGGTACAGTTGCTTGACAGCATGCCCTACAAGGTGAGCGCAGGAGTGGCGGATGATTTCCAGTCCTTCCTGATCCTTGGGGGTGATGATCTGCAGGCTGGCATCGCCTTCGATGAGGTCGCAGGCGTCGACGAGCTTGCCATCGACTTTACCGGCCACGGTGGCCTTGGCCAGACCGGCACCAATGGAAAGTGCGACATCGGCTACGGAAACCGGATGATCGAATGAACGTTGACTGCCGTCGGGAAGAGTAATGGTGGGCATGGCGCCTCCTCTCCTAGTGGTGACCCCTACCAAAGGTCACGTGGGTTGGGATGAGCCAGTACGTGATTCGGTGGTATGCCTGCCTCACAGTGGCAGGAGCCTTTCAGGCCAACCTTCAACCGAACCAGATGACTGGATTGTGCGAAAAAAACCTGCATGTGCCGCGCCGATGACCATTGAGCCACGGGGCAAAGAATCTACAGGACGCGCATCCTAGCACAGCCACATCGATTCACACGCACAACCTGCCCGATGAGTATGGAAATAGAGCGTTTTTGCATATCGCCTGAACTGGAGCCGCTCAAGACCGTCTGAATAAATCGGGTTCCTGTATGACTCTTCCAGTAAAGGAGAACACCATGAAGCGCTTTCACCTTATGCCTGCCCTGCTTGCCTGTGCCGCCCTGGCCGGACCGCTGACCGCTCAAGCGGCGATGGACAGCGCGACTCGCTCAGCCTTCACTCAAGAATGTGTCAACGCCGCGAAACAGCACAAGCTGGACGACAAGACAGCCAAGGCCCACTGCGATTGCGGCGCAAAACAGGTCGACAGTCATTTCTCGGACAAGGAAATCGCCAGTCTCAGCGCCGACGCCTCTCAAAACCCGGCCCTGGCTTCAAAACTGCAAAAACTGGTCGCTGAAAACTGCAGTGCAGCAAAAAAATAATTTCCCACGGCGCTTGAAGCGAACCACTCTCAACGATTGTTGAAGGCACCGGAGAATTTGCCCGAAAGCCCCGTAAAACGTGGCCTTCGGCGCAGCAGAAACACCTCCTCCATCGCGCGACCTGTCATATTACTTTTGCACAACGATAATATGACGCCCTGCATCTACTCGATTCTGATTCAAAGTTCCTACCTAAAGGGCTCTCTTTTCTTACATTTCGACTATTATGGCTCGGTGTGCCCAGTTGGCCTGAGCAGCACGTTCTACTGAAAAACTATGTTCTTGGAGATACACCATGTCTAATCGCCAAACCGGCACCGTAAAATGGTTCAACGATGAAAAAGGCTTCGGCTTTATCACTCCACAAGGTGGCGGTGACGACCTGTTCGTTCACTTCAAAGCAATCCAGAGCGACGGTTTCAAAAGCCTGAAAGAAGGCCAGACCGTTTCTTTCGTTGCTGCCAAAGGCCAGAAAGGCATGCAAGCAGAAGAAGTCACTGTGGTCTGATCCACCTGACTTGAAAAAAACCCGTCTCAATGGACGGGTTTTTTTATGAAAAGGGGAAATGCAGGCATCAACCGCAGTTGACGCGAATCACCTTGCCACTGGCATCCGCATTGATATTCACACGGTCGGAGCGATACTCCAGCGTGACCATATCGTTGGGACCCAGAATCCGTGCTTCATTCGAGCCGGATTGAGTACGCACCTGAGCCAGCAATGCAGCCGAAGCCTGCTGACCCACCGCCGACTGGGCCTGGGCCGCATCGCAGCGACCATGCCCTGCATGAGAAGCTGGCGCCTGGGCAGTTTCGGGAGACGATCCCGATGTGGAACTGCACCCTGCCATCAACGCTGCCAAAGCGACAAAACCCAATGTTGCAAATTTGCGGGGCATACACCCTCCTCTTCCAATGAACATGTTCAGACCATGTGCGACCGCATCCAGGCGCATTGGTTGCAGACACAGGCCCACACGCCGCAAAAGTCTGCCCCAGAGAACGAGTACATGCGCAGCCAAAAATCGTCACAAAACGTTTATTCGCATAGGCTATCGATAAACCGACATGATGCCTAAGTAGAAGTGTCACCCTGTGCGTGGAATGATCTACTGCACACGGCGTCCAGGCATTCGGCAACGCTCAGGATGATGCGCTGCTTTCACACGAGACGAGACAGACATGACAATCATATCCATCGATGCGGATATCAAGGCCAAATGGCCTCAGGGACATTGCTCGCACAGCCCGGGCACGGCAGAAGAGCTTACGATCATTGCCGTCGACCTGCTGGTCAAGGAACTGGGCACCGAAGGTGCCCGAACCTTTCTCAGCCAGGTGCTGAGCAGGTACTCCCCGGCGGAGCTACCTGCCTGAAGCACAACAACTCACTTCAAACGGGCCAACCGGCTGGTCAGCAGATCGAAAAAGCCTTGGGCGTCGCCATTCTCGACCCAGAACACGTTCTGTGGCTGTTTGAGCGTGCCGTGCCAGTCTGCGACGGTCTGACCAAAGCCGATGCCATCGCGGCTATCGATGGCCAGGTTGATCTGCCGACCTGAAAACAGCTCCGGCTGAAGCAGCCAGGCAATCACGCTCGCATCATGGACAGGCCCGCCAGGCAGGCCGTAATGCTCCATATCCAGCTTGACGTACTCATCGAGAATGCCACCGACCAGCTTGCCAGCCTGATTGCCCAGTGCGGCGATCTTCTGCAGACGCTGCTCGCTGGTCAGGATCTTGTGGGTCACGTCCAACGGCACATAGGTCAGCTTGACGCCGCTTGCCAGGACGATCTGCGCCGCATGAGGATCGGCGAACAGGTTGAACTCGGCAGTCGGCGTGATGTTGCCGCCATTGAAGTGCGCGCCGCCCATGACCACGACTTCCTTGATCCCCTGGGTGATTTCAGGTGCCTGAACCAGTGCCAGCGCCAGATTGGTCTGTGGACCGAGCATGGCAATGGTGATGCTGTGCGGCTCGGCTTTTTTCAGAGTGTCGATCAGGTAATTGACGGCGTTCCCTTCGGCCAGCCCCTTTGCAGGTTCGTGGATCGGCACACCCGGCAACCCTTCCTGGCCATGCACGTTTTCGGCATAGATCGGCGTACGTACCAGAGGCTTTGGCGCACCGGCATAGACTGGAACTTCCTCACGCCCCGCCCACTCGCGGGCAAGCCGGGCATTGCGCGAGGTCTTGTCCAGACGCACATTGCCTGCCACCGTGGTGATCGCCATCACGTTCAGTTCTTCTGGAGAGGCCAGCGCCAGCAGCAATGCGACCACATCGTCAGCCCCCGGATCGGTGTCGATGATCAGGTTGCGCTTTTCAGCCGCCTGCGCGGCACTCATACCGAGAATGGACAAAAGCGATAGGCTCCACAGTAGTTGCCTGGAAAATTTCAATACCTGCATGATTTACTCCCTGTTAAAGACTTCCTTAGAAAACTACGCCGGCCACCAAAGCCACATTGCTATACGGCTGGCATTCCCCGCTACGCACGATAGCCTTGGCGCTACGGCTCAAGACTTTCAATTCTTCATGACTCACCCAGCGCTGCTGGCCCAGTTGTTCATCAAGTGCCAGGGCCTCGATCACTCGCAGCCCCGGAGGCTGTACGTTCACCATCTCGCTGGCCAGCACATGGCTTTCGACCTGCATTTCCGACAGCACGACATCCAGCACACTGGCGAAATCCGGCACGCCCTGGGTCAAAGCCAGGTCGATCAGTTCGACACCCGCAGGCACGGGCATGCCGGCGTCGACGATCATGAGGATATCGCCATGCCCCAGTGAAGCAATCACACGGGACAAGGCAATATTGAGAAGAGGTGTCTTTTTCATGAGGCTTTGAATTCCTGCACTTCATCGAATGTCGGTATCGAAGGCTGAGCACCGGCACGGGTAACAGACAGTGCCGCCGCAACCTGAGCAAAACGGATCGCTTCGGACTCGCTCCTGCCTTGCGAAAGAGCCGAGGCAAAACCGCCGACAAAGGTATCACCTGCCGCGGTCGTATCAACAGCCTTCACCGGCTGCGCTGGCACGTGCTCAAAACCCTGGGCATTGGCCAGCAGGCTACCCTGCTCTCCCAATGTGATGATGACATTACGAGCCCCGGCCGCCAGCAGCGCTTTCGCCGCCTCCTGTGCCGACACAGGCGAATCCACCACGATTCCTGTCAGCGCCTGCGCCTCGCTTTCATTGGGAATCAGGTAGTCAATCAACCCGTACCACTCTTGCGGCAAGGGCGAGGAAGCCGGTGCAGGATTGAGAATGACGGTCTTGCCCAGCTCACGGGCACGGGACAAGGTGTAGTGGACCGTTTCCATCGGCACTTCGAGCTGGCATATGACCACTTCGGCAGCGACCAACAGCGCATCGAACCCCCCGATCAGAGAAGGCGTCAGTTGAGCATTCCCCCCGGCGACAATAATGATCGCGTTCTGGCTGTTGTCATCCACCACAATCGAGGCAATACCGGTGGACACACCGGACACCGACGTGACTGCGCGACAATCGATGCCTTCTGCCAGCAACGCGCCGCGCAACTGTTCGCCATAGGCATCTTCACCCACGCATCCGATCATCGCCACGCTGCCACCCAGGCGAGCAGCCGCCACGGCCTGATTGGCTCCCTTGCCGCCGGGCACGGTCATGAAGGATTCTCCGGCAAGGGTTTCACCGGGTCGCGGCAAACGCTGGGCGCGAATCACCAGGTCCATGTTGAGGCTGCCAACTATCACTATTTTTGCTTGCATGGCTCATTCGCTCGGCGCTGTATTTCAGCGCAACTCATTGAAGGCATTGTTCGGCGGCGCAGTGGATTCACGCACCACGACACTGGGAGTTACAAGGCGTCTGCCGGGCAATTCGGTCGAGGCTCCGACAATCCTGGACAACAGCATTTCTGCTGCTGTTTCCCCCAGTTGCATGATCGACTGCCCGACAGTGGTCAACGCGGGATAGACATAGCGACTCATCTGGATATCGTCGAAACCGATCACCGACAGCTCACGGGGAACCGGAATATTGCGCTCGGCCGCTGCTCGCAACACGCCAATGGCAATCACGTCGTTGCCAGCAAAAATGGCGGTAGGCCGATGGCCAGCCAACAGACCGACCGCCGCCTCATGACCGGCAGAGCTGGTGAAATCACTGTGGATCGTCCATTCAGGCAGCACCTCGATACCCGCTTCCTGCATGGCGCGCCGATAACCGACAAAACGCATATCGGCCACCACCGTATTGTCCGGCCCGCCGATGCAGGCAATATCGCGATGCCCCAGATCGAGCAAGTGACGGGTCGCCAGGTAGGCGCCGTGCTCGTGGTCGATACGTACCATGTCGGCATCGATGCCCTCAAGCTCGCGGTCGACAATCACCAGGGGCGTGCGCACCTCTGCCAGACCGCCCGCGATACTGACATCGCCGCCCACCGAGGACACGATCAGGCCGTCGACACGCTTCTCCAGCAGCACGCGCAAGTAGTTGCGCTGCTTTTCCGGATTGTCGTCGGAGTTGCAGAGGATCACGCAAAAGCCGTTACGCTCGCAATGATCCTCGATCCCTCGCGCCAGTTCGGCGAAGTAAGGGTTGATACCGTTGGGAATCAACAGCCCGATCGTCGAGGTGGTCTTGGCCTTGAGCGAACGGGCAACGGCGCTGGGCACATAATCGAGTTGGGCAATGGCCGCCTCGACCTTGATCCGGACCGGATCACTCACCGGGCGGGTCTTGTTCAGCACATGGGACACCGTGGTGTAGGAAATCCCTGCCAGCGCCGCGACGTCTTTGATGGTTGCCATATCAGCCCTGCCGCCGCGCCCGGTGGCTACGATAAGTATCCAGGACCACCGCGATCACGATCACGGCACCGGTGATGATGCGTTTGGTGGGCTCCGATGCACCGATCTGCGCAAGACCTGCTGCCAGCACGGAAATGATCAGCACGCCAAAGAAAGTGCTGATAATCGAGCCGCGCCCACCCATCAGGCTGGTTCCGCCAATCACCACCGCCGCGATGACTTGCAGTTCCAGGCCCGCACCGGCATTGGGATCAGCCGCTTCCAGTCGGGATATCTGGAACAGCGCCGCCACACCGGCCAGCAGGCCCATGAGCGAAAACACCAGAATCTTGTAAGGCTTGGGATTGATCCCCGCCAGACGCACGGCTTCTTCGTTGGTGCCGATCCCGATCAGGTAACGACCGAATACCGTGCGCGTCAGCACCGCCTGGGCAATGAAGATCACCAGCAGCGCGATCACGAACGAGGGAGAAATCCCGAAGGCCAACGGGTTGGACAGCCAGGCGAAGGAGTCACCGATGTAGGCCGTGCGCGAATCCGTCATCTGATACGCAACGCCACGCGCCATTTCCAGCACGCCCAACGACACGATAAAGGACGGGATTCGCCATGCGACGGTGATCGAGCCGGTAATGGTGCCCGCCAGGGTTGCGCAAGCGATGCCCAGCAAGGCCGCGGGGAATACGCTCCAGCCCCAGCCCAGAATGGCAACACTCACCGCCGAAGCGGCCAGTGCCAGAACCGAACCCACCGAGAGGTCAATACCACCGATGATCAACACCAGCGTCATGCCCACCGCCAGCACCATCAAGTCCGGAATCTGGTTGGCCAGGGTACTGAAGGTCTGGTATGACAGGAAGTGATCGCTCAGTAGCGAGAACAGTACAATCATCGCCAGCAAGGCGCCCGCCAGCCCGAGGTAAGTGCCGAGGCCGAAATAATTCCGGGCCGCTGAAGGCTGCGTCTGGGAAACAGGGTTATTCATGAGTCATTCCTGGGCGCCGCTTCGCTAAGCAACGCATCACGTTTTTGATAGCCGGCAAAAGCAGCGGCGAGCAGTTGATCCTGAGTCCAGTTGTCGCGCTCGAAGGTATCGATCAGGCGACCTGCCGACAGCACGCCAATGCGGTCACAGATCAACATGAGTTCGCGCAGATCGCTGGACACCACCACCAGCGCTCGCCCCTGGCGAGTCAGTTCGCCCAATAGCGCGTAGATGTCGAACTTGGCTCCCACATCGATACCCCGCGTGGGCTCATCGAACAGCATCACCGGGCAGTCACGCTCCAGCCAGCGACCGATCACTACCTTCTGCTGATTGCCGCCGGAAAGCTCCGAAACCAGTTGCGCCGGGCTGGAGCTGCGGATACGCATGGCCGCGACCTGCCGCTGCGCCAAGGCCAGCTCATCCCGGGCACTGACCACACCGCCGCGAGAGATGGCCGGCATATTGCCCAGCGCGACGTTGGCGCTGATCGACTGCGACATCAGCAGGCCCTCGCCCTTGCGGTCTTCGGTGATCAGCGCAATGCCATGCTCTACGGCATCGGCCGGTGAGCGGATGGTCACCTCACGCAATGGCTGGCCCACTTCGATGCTGCCGGTATCGGCCTTGTCGGCACCGTAGATCAGACGCAAAAGCTCGGTTCGTCCCGCGCCGATCAGGCCGGAAATACCGAAAATCTCGCCGCGGCGAACCTGAAACGAAACGTCCTGCACCTTGCCAGCACGCCCCAGGCCCTTGACCGACAGCGCGACCTCACCAATCTGCCGAGCCCCCATGTCGATGTGCTCACCCAGCTCTCGCCCGACCATCAGCGTGACCAGTTGCTCGCTGTCATAGCGGGCAATAGGCTCCACGCAGACCAGCTTGCCGTCACGCAACACAGCAATGCGCTGGGCGACCCTGGCCAGTTCCTCAAGACGGTGGGAGATATAAATGATCGAGACGCCACGCGCCTGCAGGCGACTGACCTGCTCGAACAGCATCTCGACTTCCCGCGACGTCAGCATCGCGGTCGGCTCATCGAGAATCAGCACATGACAATCGCCTGCCAGGTTACGGGCGATTTCAACCATCTGCTGGTGGCCGATACCAAGATCGCCGACCAGCGTATCCGGGTCGATGGCTTCCAGCCCGACTTGAGCCATGGCCTTGATAGCGTTTTCGCGCAGAACCTTGCGATCGATCCAGCCCAGGCACCGTGGCATGTCATCCAGAAACAGGTTTTCAGCCACCGTCAGGGTCGGCAGCAGGTTCAACTCCTGCATGACCATGCGCACGCCCAGCTTTTCAGCCTGCGTACGGTTTGCCGGCTGATAAGGCTGGCCCTGGAAAGACATCACACCGGCATCCGGCACGACCAGCCCGCCGATGATCTTCGACAAAGTGCTTTTGCCTGCGCCGTTCTCGCCGGTCAAGGCCAGCACTTCGCCGCGCATCAGCGTCAGATCGATATCGCCAAGCACCGGTTGGGCGTAGGTCTTGCCGATACCGCTGATGGACAGAACAGCATCCTGGACAGGTGCTGACATAAGGTTCTCCCGACGCCTGCCCGGTTCAGGCAGGCGCCATTACCAGACAGAGATCAGGGTTTGGTGACGAGTTCGACGGGGGTTTCGATCACGCCATTGACGCTATCGACCGGCTGCTTCCTGACCAGTTTCAAGGCCGCTTCGATACCGAAAACCGCCTGTTTGGCAGCGGACTGATCAGCAGTGGCCAGCACTCGACCATCCTTGAGCATCGGCTTGATGGCGTTGATATTGTCGTAACCGACCACCGCCACCTTACCCGCCTTGCCTGCAGCACGCACCGCCGACACTGCACCCAGCGCCATGTTGTCGTTGCCCGCCAGCAGCGCCTTGAGGTTTGGATACTCATTGAGCATGGCGGCAGCAACGGCGTTGCCCTTGTCGATTTCCCAGTTACCGGACTGCACGGAAACAATCTTCAATTGCGCCGCTTCCATGGCGTCCTTGAAGCCAGCGGTACGTTGCTGGGCATTGGTGGTGGTCGGCACACCTTCAATGATGCCGACTTCATCGCCTGCCTTCAGATCCTTGGCCAGGTACTCACCCACCAGACGAGCGCCCTTGCGGTTATCCGGGCCTACAAAAGGCACTTCGATGTTTTTGCTTTTCAGCACGGAGGCATCAAGCTGGTTATCAATGTTGACGACCTGGATACCGGCATCCATCGCCTTCTTGATCACCGGCACCAGCGCCTTGGAGTCGGCAGGCGCGATGACCAGTGCATCAACCCTGGAGACGATCATCTGCTCGACGATACGGATCTGACTGGCCGTATCGGACTCATCCTTGATGCCGTTGGAAACCAGGTCGAAGTCGTTGGAATGTTCTTTCTGGTAGGCCTTGGCACCCTCTTCCATGGTGCGGAAGAACTCGTTGGCCAGTGATTTCATGACCAGAGCGACCTTGGGCTTTTCAGCCTCCTGCGCATGGACGAAAGAGAGGGGCGTGACTGCCGTGGCGGCAGAGAGAATAGCGGCAGCGAGAAGACGTCCAGCGAATGGCAGCTTCATGAGTTCATCTCCGATGTTGTGATTATTTTTCGGGCGAACGACGCAGGATCGAACATTGGGCTCGATACGCAAACGTTTGCGAGTGAGAACTATGAAGAAAGCGTGCTGCTTTTGTCAATTAACATAAAGCCAGCCGGCAGCACTGCCGACCAAGAGAAAATGCCACTGAAAAGACGGAAAAAAGACAGAAAAATCAATAAACAGCGATACACCCCCAAACACAAGCACCTGATCCTACATAAGAGTTGCGAAAGATCCGACAGTGAAATACTGTATGCCCGTACAGCAACCCAAGGGATCTTTTTTCGTGGCAAGACAAAGCGCAGCAGTGACCCCCTCCCTTCCCGGCTCCTACGAACGCCTTGGCATCCGGGTGCAAAAAATCATCAACTCGACTACCGCCCAGAAAGCCAGGGCTGCCCTGATCTTTCGCCAGCCCGACGAGCCGGAAGACGACTGGGCTCAGTTGCTGGAAGAAATAGCCGAGAACGATAACGTCACCCTCGCCTGGCGCGATGACGGCGGCGTGCAAATTTTCTGGACATTGCCGAAGGAAGACTGACGGCATGATGGTTCGATTTTCTGCCCTGTTCTGCACCACTCTGTTTCTCATTGTTCCACTGACCGTACAAGCCGATGCTCCGCGAACCTTCAGCGAGGCGAAGAAAATCGCCTGGGGCCTCTATGCGCCTCAAGCGACCGAGTTCTATTGCGGGTGCAAATACACTGGCAAGCAGGTCGATCTTGCTGGCTGTGGTTATGTGCCACGCAAGAACGCCAACCGCGCCAAACGCATCGAGTGGGAACATATCGTGCCCGCCTGGCAGATTGGCCACCAACGCCAGTGCTGGCAGGATGGCGGTCGAAAAAACTGCGCAAAGAATGATGACATCTATAAACGTGCCGAAGCCGACTTGCACAATCTGGTGCCGAGCATCGGAGAGGTCAACGGTGACAGGAGCAACTTCAGTTTTGGCTGGCTGCCCGAGCAGAAAGGCCAATACGGTTCCTGCCTGACGCAAGTGGATTTCAAGGCAAAAAAGGTCATGCCACGCCCTTCGATCCGCGGAATGATCGCGCGCACTTACTTCTACATGAGCAAGCAGTACAATTTGCGGCTGTCACGCCAGGATCAGCAGCTCTATCAGGCTTGGAACAAGACTTATCCGGTTCAGGAGTGGGAGCGTCAGCGCAATCAGCGGGTTGCCTGCGTCATGGGCCGCGGTAACGAGTTCGTGGGGCCAGTGAATCTCAAATCCTGTAGCTGAGTCACCTTTATACATCCGTTTGATCAGTTTTCCATGAGTAATCCATGCATATGGATAAGGCCCTTAGCCACTCATCGGACAACTGTTCACCTGGATCCAAAACCCTGTAATTTCCCTCTTCGTGTCCTGCTTGACCCACGACAGTATCTGCCCGAAAGCACTGTAAATACGGGCAGCCTACCGGGCAGGATGCTAGAGACCGCAGTCCGATCAGAACCGTCTGAATTAATTGCAACCCTGTATCGATCTCGAAATGAAGTAGCAATGCCACGTGCATGACGCACGCCCCAGCTACCTGTACTCCCACGTACTCATTTTCAGATGGCGTAGCCCTTACGCCCAACAGGCAGGCATGAATGACAACTCAAACGGAATTTGAAATTCATTATCAGTTCAAGGGCGAAGCTCGCCACTTTCTGCATCAAGCCCTGCTTCTGAGTCAAAGCGACGCCCTTCATATCGCCACGCTGCATGCCGGAGTCGGAACTGTCAGTGACAATGTATCCGCAGGCCCCATACGCACGGCGATCTTGCAGGCGCAGGGCTTTGGTGTGACGCAGGTGCATTGGAAGAAGTGCACTGCAAATATCTGAGCCTTTCTGAAAATGAAACCGGCCCCTCAAGGGCCGGCTTCATCAATGCGCTCAGATCGGGGCGTATTCGCCCGTGCCATCAGGCCAGGGTGTCAACAGCTCGAACCCCGTCTGGGTCACGGCAACCATATGCTCCCACTGGGCGGACAATGACAGGTCACGTGTCAGCACCGTCCAGCCATCGGCCAGGGCCTTGGTTTCCGGCCTGCCGGCGTTGATCATCGGCTCGATGGTAAACACCATTCCCGGCTTGAGCTTGAGGCCCTTGCCAGCAGTGCCGTAGTGCAGAACCTGCGGCTCTTCGTGGTAAGTGCGACCGATGCCATGCCCGCAATACTCGCGCACGACACTAAAGCCTTCGCGGTGTGCAACCGTCTGGATAGCGTGGCCGATATCACCCAGCGTGGCCCCCGGACGTACGGCATGGATACCGGCACATGTGGCTTCATAAGTGGTCTCGACCAGCCGTTTGGCCAGCGGACTGACGTCACCCACTAGGTACATGCGACTGGTGTCGCCATACCAGCCATCCTTGATGACCGCCACATCGATATTGACGATATCGCCGTCCTTGAGAATGTCCGTCGGCGAAGGAATGCCATGGCAGACCACGGCATTGGGGGAAATGCAGGTGGTCTTGGTGAAGCCGTGATAACCCACGTTCGCCGGGATGACTTTCAGCTCTTTCACGATGTATTCGTTGCAGATGTCATCAAGGGCTTCAGTGCTGACACCGGCCTTCACATGCGGCGCAATCATGGCCAATACTTCTGCTGCCATCCGGCCCGCAATGCGCAACTGGACCAGATCCTGTTCGGTCTTGAGCGTGATACCGCGACTCATGAGGCCACCCGCACAACCGACGAGATATCGGATGCCTGAGCAGTCAGCACGGTACCGCCCGCATCTTCGGCACGAATCAGCATCTGACAGATTTCGCTGTAGTTGAGTGTCGGATGAAGCTCGGCAAGCATGCCGATGCGCATCCAGTGCTCAGCCTGGGCGTTGATGGAACGGCTCAAGGCCACGCTGGCCGAGCGCAGATTGGCGTGCATGTGTTCAGAAATCTTTACCAGCCCCATGGCTCACCTCATATGGAATATACGAATCATATATGTTTCGTATATCAGCAAGCAAGCAGGAGGCTGGAAACGCCGACATCAGGCGACAGCGGCTGCACGACACTCGTCGTCATAGAGGGGTTCAGTAAGTGTCATCGAACCGTGTGGCTCATCAAAATTGAATTGACGCAGGGCAGTTGCCAGAGCAAGAAAATCTTCGCGCTGCATCTCGTTGACCAGGATGGCGCAGTGGTGAGTGATCGAACCTTGCAATGCATTCAGGGACATGACAACCTCGTTACCAGATACTGTTCTTATATACAGTATTCATTGAGCAGGCCCCGCACAAGCCTGCTCGCGACGAATGGTCATTCGATGCGTCTCGCAATCACGACCTGGCCAGTGCCTCCAGGCGCTCCCAGTCGCTCACCTCGATATCGATTCCAGCGGCCAGCGACCGGGCGCGCAGCGCATAGCGGCGATCACCGGGAATACGCTCCTGCCCTGCCCCCTGCATCTGCCTGACAAGCTCTTCGCTGCGCTGGGCAAATTGCTGGCCGCTGCCGCCTCTGTCCGGATCGATGACGATAAGCAGTTGTCCGGTCCAGGGTGTCTGGGCACCGGGGTGTTTCGACCAGTCGAATTCAAACGAAAAATTCCCGCCAGTCAGCCCGGCAGCCAGCAGTTCCACCATCATGGACAGTGCCGAGCCCTTGTAGCCACCAAACGGCAACAGTGCCCCGCCATCGAGAATGGCCTTGGGGTCTTCGGTGGGCTGTCCATTGCGATCCACACCCATGCCTGCTGGCAGCATTCGCCCTTCCCGTGCAGCGATCTGCACATCGCCATGGGCGATGGCGCTGGTCGCCAGATCGAACACCACCGGTTCACCCCCGGCACGGGGCGCTGCAAAGGCAATCGGGTTGGTGCCAAACAGCGGTTGTTGCGCACCATGGGGCACGACGCAGGTCATGCTGTTGACCACACTCAGCGCCACAAAGCCTTGTTGGGCAAAGGGTTCGACATCCGGCCATAGCGCTGCGAAATGATGAGAGTTGCGAATGGCCAGAATCCCGATCCCGGCGTTCGCAACCTTTTCGACAAGCAGTGAACGAGCAGCCTCCAGGGCTGGCTGGGCAAAACCGTTGGCAGCATCGACCCTGACGAAGGCCCCGGCAACATCTTCGACCACAGGCACCGTCTGGCCATCGACCCAGCCACTGGCCAGGGACGACAGGTAGCCTGGAATGCGAAAGATGCCGTGGCTGTGAGAGCCATCGCGTTGTGCGCTGGCGCAGTTTTCGGCCAATACGCGAGCGGTCTGCGGCGAAGTACCATGGGCCAGAAATATCTGCTGAAGCAGATCGGCCAACTGCTGATACGAAACGGTTCTGAACTGCTCATTATCACGAGTTGCGGACATCCAGAGCTCCGGTGTCAAGGTTGAAAAAGCAAGTATCGGCGCATCTGAAAATATCGCTGCGTCCTTCGGAAAAACGTCCAGACCGTTTTTTACATCAATGAGAGCCGATCACATTCACGATGAAATACTCCTCTGCCTGATACTCAATAGCCATACATTGTTCTCTACAGTAGACATCAGGAGGTAGAATGCCCCACGGTAAAGACCGGAGAGCCAATGAGCGCCCCCAACCTCAGCGAAGCAGAATATGACGCAATAACCGATGCCGCCGCGCATTGGTGCATGCGCCTGCATGCCGATGACTGCACGGATGCGGAGCGAAAGGTTTTCAATCAATGGCTCAATGCTCATCCACAGCATGCGATCGAATACCAAGCAATGCTGGAGATATGGGATATTTCCGAGCAGGTCACGCCCGCCAATCCGGCCCCGGTTATCGAACTCAAGCCGCAAGCACCCAAGGCTCCGTCCTACCGCAAACGCTCGCGCCGTCACTACGCCGTCGCTGCCACGATTGCTGCCCTGGCGATTCCTCTGGCAGGCATTATCGGCTGGAATCAAGGCTGGATTCCCAACGCTTACGACACCTACGAAACCCTGGACGCCACCCGGGTCGTCACCATGGCCGACGGCAGCCGCGTTGAGCTGAATCTGGGCACGCAACTGACTTACGCCAATTACAAGGATCGGCGCAGCGTCACCCTGAAAAAGGGCGAGGCGTTCTTTGAAGTCAGCCATGACAGCACTCACCCGTTCGTGGTCAGGGCCGGTCAGGGCAGCGTCAAGGTGACGGGCACCCGCTTCAATGTCTGGATGTATCAGGAGCAGGTGCGGGTCATGCTGGTCGACGGTTCGGTGCAGGTCTGCAGCGACCGTTCGCAGCCAGGAGCCGGTTATCGTCTGGAGCCAGGCATGCAGGCCAGTTACAAGCCTGGGGACTTCCAGCCGAAAATCAGTGAAACCCACAGCGGCGACACCAGCCTTGCCTGGCGCAATGGCAAGCTGATCTTCAATGACCTGCCACTGAGCCAGGCATTACCCTTGATCAACCGCTACCTCCAAACGCCGATCCTGCTGGCGGATAACGCCACGGGCGCCATTCGCCTGGGCGGCAGCTATAACACTCAGGACATGTCGAATCTGCTGACCTCCCTGCCCAAAGTGTTGCCGGTATTCGTCACCCGCAATCAGGAAGGCAACCCCGTCCTCAACAAGCGCTCTTCGGCAACGCCCAAAGGCTGATCCTCTTATTGCCGCACTATTTCCTTTGCGACAAATGCAAATGCGAAGCGTTTTCACAGATTTTTGAATAATACCCCGGTATGATCCGGGTGTTCGCGCTGCTTTTTATCGCCCGGAAAACGGCCGTCCTCCTGGCAAAATCACATTTTTATGTTTTTTTTGCGTTCAACGATGAGTTTTTCAGGCGTTCGTTCGTCATTAGTAATGAGTTTCGTTCACAGAACCCAATGAGCCGTATCTGAAAAAGCCTGAAAAGGAGTTTGCATGTTCAATCGTCAAGGAATTACAACCCGCACGATGCTCCGGCAGACGGCCCTTTCTGCCCAGGCAGAATCGCCCGCCGCAGAAACCGATCGCCCCGGCAACGAACATATAAGGCTGCTGCTGAAAAGTTTTGGTCTGCGCACCAGCCTCGTCAGGCTGAAGGTTCTGGATGCGCTGCTGGCTGCCAATGATGAAGGCCAGACCCTGGGAGTACGGGGTGTACACAGCCAGTTGCTGCGACTCGATGTGCCGTTGTCTTTTCTCAGTGTCCGCGAGGTGCTCAAGCGCCTGTGCGATGAAGGCGTGATCAACCTCAACGCAGACAAGACCTACAGCCTGCACCCTCGCGCCTGGGAATGGCTGAACGAATCGAACAAAGATTGACCCCCTTCGATGCGAAGATGCAGGGCAACGAATCTCAGCGCTTGACCTTGCGTCGCATGATGCCGTTCAGAACGACCACGATCACGGCCACGCTGATGGCAATGTACTGGAAGGTCTTCTCACTCAGCACACCCGTGTTCTGCAGGTGTGACAGCCCCAGCATGATCGCCATGACGGACAGGATGATCAGAATGGAGTAAATCAAGCGTTGCTTGTTGGTCATAACGGTTTCCTGAGTTCTCTGGACAGCATTGGCTCTGCGCAAATGCCCGCATATGGTACGCCGATGCGCCGCTTCTGGCACGGCTCCCCCCGCTTCATCACCGCCTCTTTGACAGTCACAAAGCACAATTGAACATTGCCGTGTGAATCACGCATGGTTTAATGCCGCCCCTCAAAGTCGTTTATCGACTGTTCATGACTTGCCAAGGAGTTTCAACATGCCCCATGAAGGCAGCCTGCTACAGGCCGCAGTCGTGTTCCTGCTCGCCGCCGTATTGACCGTTCCGCTGGCCAAACGCCTGCAACTGGGCGCCGTGCTGGGCTATTTATTCGCGGGGGTCATCATCGGTCCTTCAGTACTCAAACTGATCGATAACCCGGAAAGCGTCAGCCATATCTCGGAACTCGGGGTGGTGTTGCTGCTGTTCATCATCGGCCTGGAGCTGTCCCCAAAACGTTTATGGGTGATGCGCAAGGCAGTCTTTGGTGTCGGCATGGCGCAAGTGCTGCTGACCGGTCTGGTGATTGGCTGTGTTGCCCTGCTGGCCTTCGAGCAACCCCTGAATACAGCTGTGGTGCTGGGTCTTGGGCTCGCATTGTCTTCCACCGCTTTCGGCCTGCAAAGCCTGGCCGAGCGCAAGGAGCTGAACAGCCCCCACGGACGCCTGGCGTTTGCCATTCTGCTGTTTCAGGACATCGCGGCCATCCCGCTGATTGCCATGGTTCCGTTGCTGGCCGGCACCAGCCACGAGCAAGAACTCAGCTCCCATGAAAGCCTGCTCCACAGCCTGCAAGTGCTGGGCAGCATCGCGATTGTGGTGGTCGGAGGCCGCTACCTGCTACGCCCGGTGTTTCGCATCGTGGCCAAGACCAAGATTCAGGAAGTGTCCACAGCCACCGCACTCCTGGTGGTCATGGGGACAGCCTGGTTGATGGAGCTGGTGGGCGTGTCCATGGCGCTGGGCGCATTCCTGGCCGGTCTGCTGCTGGCAGACTCCGAGTACCGGCACGAACTCGAAGCGCAGATCGAGCCTTTCAAAGGGCTGTTGCTGGGGCTGTTTTTCATCAGCGTCGGGATGGGTGCCAATATCAGCCTGCTGTTCAGTTCACCGGTGATTGTGCTGGGACTGACCTTTCTGCTGATTGCCCTGAAGTTTCCGCTGCTGTTTTTCATCGGGCGTCTGGCAGGCGGGCTGAGTAAACAGAATGCCCTGAGTCTGGGGCTGGTGCTGGCCGCAGGGGGTGAGTTCGCTTTCGTTGTCTTCAAGATCGGCAACCAGCAAGGCCTGTTCGAGCCCGAGCTGTACGACATTCTGATCCTGGCCATTACTCTCTCAATGGCCATGACGCCGCTGCTGTTCATGGCCATGGCCCGCTGGATCAAGCCCAAGGTCAAGCCTGTCGAGGTGCCGGACGAGTACCGCGATATCAATACCGACAGCCCTCGCGTGGTGATTGCCGGCATGGGCCGTATGGGCCAGATCGTGGCGCGTATTCTGCGGGCGCAGAATATCCCTTTCGTGGCGCTGGATACCGCGGTGGAATCCATCGAGTTCTCGCGCAGCTTCGGCAATGTTCCGGTGTTCTATGGCGACCCGCTGAAGCCGGAAATCCTGCGGGCGGCCAAGGTTCATGAAGCCGAGTTCTTTATCATCGCCACCGATGACCCCGACACCAACATCAAGACCGCCGAGCTGATCCGTAAGCTGTACCCGGACATGAAGATCATCGCCCGCGCGCGTAACCGCCAGCACGTCCATCGCCTGATCGACGTGGGTGCCCAGGCGGTACGTGAAACGTTCTATTCCAGTCTGGAAATGAGCCGTCAGACCTTGCTGGGCCTTGGCTTGAGCCAGGCCCAGGCCGATGCACGGATCAGCCGCTTCAAGCGTCACGACGAACAGGTACTGGCTGCCCAGCATCTGGTGTATGACGACGAAGCCAAGCTTCTGCAAACCGCACGGGAAGCCAGGAAGGAACTGGCGCAGTTGTTCGAGGCAGATCGTCAGGAAGAGGAATCGGGGAAATCCTGATTCGCGACTGAAATCGCTCCTACAGGCGTAGGAGCAAATTCATTCGCGAAAACCTGCTACTCGGCATACGGGCTATCCCAATAGCGCTTGTGCATGCCGAGTTTTTTCTTCAGGCCTTTGGGCAGACGCTTTTCCTGCTTGCTCAGTTTATAGGCCAGCAGCTTGAGGGCGTTGCGTATGAAAGACAGTGGCCACAGCAGAACGCGACGCTTGCCCAGAAAGGCCAGCTCTGATTTCACGTAGCGCATCCCCTCGCCCGCAATGCCGCCAAAGGTTTCGTAGATCCAGGATTCCCGAGACTGGAACACGCCGATATCGAAGTAACGACAAAACTCTTCGCGCAGGCTGTAGTTGTGGGAATGCCTGCACACCGCCGAACCTTCGTAAGCGATTTTCCAGCCGTCGAGCAGCATCCTGGCCGTGACGTACATGTCTTCGGAGAGGATCACATGCCGCGGGAAGCCTCCCGTCGCCAGCAACGCCTCCCGACGATACGCCGCGAAGGAGTTCGACATGAACGGTGTCTTGATGCCAAGCGTTGCAGCATCTTCAAGGGTCTTAATCCGGGAAGTCGGCGGGTAATTGAACAGGCGCGCATGTTGCGCCAGCAGGTTGGCATCCTTGTGGGGCAACTGCCGCCCGCATACTGCGCCTACCTTGGGATCGGCAAACGGCAGCAGGATATTGGCGATGGCGTCGACGTCCTCCACATAGGCATCCTGGGTCATGTAGACGTAGACGTCGTAGTCGGGGTAGCGCTCGACCATCATCTGCCGGGTGCCGCCGTGGTTGAAGTCCTTGCTGTCGATACGGATCACATTGGCACAGCGTGACTGTGCCAGTTCCAGCGTGCCATCCGACGAGCTGGAATCAACGATCAGGGTGTCGAAGGTCGCGGTCTGGGTCGCCAGAGAATCCAGCAGGCGATCCAGATCCTTGCGCCCGTTGTAGGTCGGAATGACACAAGCCACTCTCAAAGACGGCATAACAATACTCCAGAGCAAATTCCTGATGCCCAATCTGTCAGCGTGTTTGAGGGTAGCTCATGCCTCGCCGGACGACCATTTGAATGCAATCAGCCCAGCACTTCACTCAAGGGAATGAAATTGACCCAGTCACCTTCAGCAACCGTGGTGCCTTCACGCACCTCGATCAAGCCGTCGGCCCAGGCCGCACTGCGCAGAACGCCGGAGCTTTGATTGCTGTAGGCCACGGCGCGCCCCAGTTCCAGACGCCCGCGCAGGTATTCGCGACGATTGCCCGCCTTGCGCCAGACGAACCCGGCCGGGACGGGAAACTGCATGGGCGTGACATCTGCAACGCCCTGACGGCGGAGCAGATAGGCGCGAGCCAGCAACGCAAAGGTCACCAGCGTGGACGCCGGATTACCCGGCAGGCCGATCACCGGCACGCCACGGAAATGGCCGAAGGTCAGCGGCTTGCCCGGCTTGATCGCCAGTTTCCACAACGACAGCTCGCCCTCTTCCCGTAGCGCATGGCCGAGGAAGTCCGCTTCGCCTACGGATACGCCGCCCGTGGACAGGATCAGGTCGACCTCGTTGAGCCCCGCCAATGCAGCACGGGTCTTTTCCAGATCGTCCGGCAGAATGCCTGCATCCACGACCTCGCACTCAAGACGCTTCAACCAACTGCACAGCAGCACGCGATTACTGTTGTAGATCTGCCCAGGTCCCAAGGGCTGACCGGGTTCGATCAACTCATCGCCGGTGGAAAGCACGGCCACACGAACCCGGCGTATGACCTCAAGCCCGGCCAGGCCCAGGGATGCCGCGAGCCCCAGTTCGATAGGCCCCAGACGAGTACCCGCTGCCAGCACCTTGTCGCCGACCGTGGTTTCCTGTCCTTGGGGACGGATGTTCTGGCCAGGCTTCAGTGGCTCGGTAAAACGTACGCGCTGGTCCTGCAGGACTTCGGCGTTTTCCTGCATCTCGACGCAATCGGCACCTTCCGGCATGGGAGCGCCGGTGAAGATCCGTGCGCAAGTGCCGGCTGCCAGCGGCTCGGGAGCCTGCCCGGCGAAGATGCGCTGGCTGACGGGCAGCGGCTCGCCGGTCCAGTCCGCCAGACGCAAGGCGTAACCGTCCATGGCGCTGTTGGGCCAGGGCGGCAGGTCGAGGGTGGAAATCAGATCCACCGCCAATACACGCCCCTGGGCTTCGGCCAGCGGAACCCGTTCACGCTCGGTGACGGGCGAGGCTTCTGCCATTTCCAGCAGACGCGCTATGGCTTGTTCGACAGGCATCAGGGCCTGAGGTGCGTTCATGCCCGCTCAACCACGGGTGGCGCAGGGCTCGGCCTGCTTGAGGTGCGGCACGAAATTGCACGGGCGGAAACGCGAATCCAGCTGTTGAGACAGAATCCCGTCCCAGGCCGTACGCACCGCGTTGGTGGAGCCCGGCAGGCAGCAGACCAGCGTACCGTTGGACAGACCGGCCAGCGCCCGGGACTGAATGGTCGAGGTGCCGATATCCGGTACGGAAATCTGCCGGAACAGCTCGCCGAAACCATCGACCTGCTTGTCCAGCAGGCAACTCACGGCTTCCGGGGTGCTGTCACGTCCGGTAAAGCCTGTGCCGCCAGTTATCAGCACAACCTGAACCTGCTCATCGGCAATCCAGGTCGCAACCTGGGCGCGGATCTTGTACAGGTCATCCTTGAGCAGGACGCGCTCTATCAGGCCGTGACCGGCTTCAGTCAGGCGATCGACGAACATCTGCCCCGAGGTATCGTTTTCAAAGGTGCGGGTATCGCTGACGGTCAGGACGGCGATATTCAGGGGTACAAAAGGTGTGTCAGCCTTGGCTTTCATGGCCTCGATCCGGTTGTTAAGGAAACAGGCCGGTGTTATATCACAGCACTCCTTTTTACTGCCCGGTGAGTCTTTGATGAATGTTGGCGTCACATTGCCGAACTGCTCGATCCTGCTGCTGGCCGGAGGTCAGGGGCAACGCATGGGCGGGCGTGACAAAGGCCTTGTGCAATGGCAAGGCGAGCCGCTGATTCAGCACCTGCATCGCCTGACACGTCCCTTGACCGATGACCTGATCATTTCCTGCAATCGTAACCTGGAGCGTTACGCCGCTTACGCCGATCAACTGGTTCAGGACGATAACACCGACTTCTCGGGGCCGCTGGCCGGCATCCGCGCAGCCCTTCCCCTTGCCCGGCACGAATACCTGCTGGTGCTGCCCTGCGACGCACCGCTGATCGATAACGCCTTGCTGCAGGCGCTGCGCAACACCGCGCTGGAACACCCGAATCATCCGGTCATGGTTCGCGAAGGCGAACACTGGCAGCCCCTGCTCTGCATTATCCCGACCCTTCATGCCGAGGCGCTGGAACATGCATGGCAGAGCGGTGAACGCAGCCCGCGCCGGGCCATGGCGCACCTGCAACCTGTGGCCTTGCAACTGGAGACTGGCGACCCGCGGCTTGCCAATCTGAATACTCCCGAATTGCTGAGTCAGATCAATGAACAGGCTCAATAAACTTTTCATGGAACTTGCAGAAGGTGTATACGTCTGAGAGTCATTAACCAAGAGTCCATCCGGAGACACTGTCATGAAACAACGCACTCTTCCTGCCGCCTTTTTGCTGGCACTGGGTATTGCTTCCCTCGCAGGCTGCGCATCGCCAACTGTAATCACTCTGAATGATGGCCGTGAAATCCAGTCCGTGGACACACCTCACTACGATGAAGATTCGGGCTTCTACGAGTTCAAGCAACTCGATGGCAAGCAGACCCGCATCAACAAGGATCAGGTACGTACCGTCAAGGATCTGTAATCCGGACGTGATGTAGAAAAAACCCGCCAGTCGTATTGATGGCGGGTTTTTTATTGGCTCCCTCAATTTCCGTAGGACCGACTTCAGTCGGGAAGGCGGTAGTGAACTGGCAATGAGGGCTGAATGTACTGGCCTCTTCCCGGCTGAAGCCGGTCCTACCTGTGCTTACCAATCAAGTTTCAGCAGACTCTCGAACTGGCGTGGCTCCCCGCTCACCGGGTCGATGAAGCGCAACCCCTGTGCCAGCAGTTTCAATGGCCGGTCGTAATCGTCGACTGCATCCTTGATGACATCGGGATAGAACGGGTCATTGCAGATCGCCGCGCCCAGCGCCGCCATGTGCACGCGCAACTGATGCTTCTTGCCGGTCACCGGATACAGCCCGTAACGCCACAACTCCCCGTTACGCTCGCAGACTTCAATGCGAGTCTCGGTATTACTGGTACCCGGCCCTTCCTGCATGCGGAAAAACGGTTCGCCATCCACCAGCCTACTCTTGTGCAGACGAGGAAATTCGAGTCCGGGCAGCGCAGGTGCAATGGCTTCGTAACGTTTGTCGATCTTGCGAGTGGGAAACAGCGCCTGATAAGCCGAGCGGCTTTGCTTGTTGGCCGAAAACAGCACCAGCCCCGCGGTATGCCGGTCGATGCGGTGCAGCGGAACCAGGTCCGGGTTGCCCAATCGATGAATCAGACGCCGCAGCAGGGTTTGCTCGACATATTCGCCAGCAGGCGTAACCGGCAGGAACGGGGGCTTGTCGGCCACGACCAGATGCTCATCGGCATACAGAATCGTTTCCACGACCGGGATCGGCGTTTCGTTCGGGACTTCGCGAAAATAGTGAATCTTCAGGCCTTCCCGATAAGCCAGATCGGGGGAGACGGGCATGCCGTTGCCATCCAGCACCCTGCCACGGGCGATGCGGTCCAGCCACTGCTCACGGCTGATGGCCGTGAATCGCGCGCACAGGCAGTCGAGTACCGTCGCCCAGGGGCCAGGCGGCAGATAGAGGGTACTGGCTTGGTTATGGGCGGCAACAAAAACGGACTCGGACATGCGCGGATCTGACACTCGTGAAGATGCAGGAACAACGGACGTGCATTATCCCTCAAGGGCTTGATCCTCGCTATGCGGGCGATAACCGCACCAAATTCCTGCAAGGCCGGAGATAGAACCTGCAGCACTTTGAACCATCTGGTACATTTTGCCGAAAATGTTTGCCCGACACCGGGCAGTGACGCCAGAACAAGAGACAGAAAGTCATGACCCAGATTGAAAGACCGTCCATTCTCGCGGGCCTGATCGGCTCAGGTATCCAGGCCTCACGAACACCGTCGATGCATGAACATGAAGGCGATGCCCAGGGTTTGCGCTATCTGTATCGGCTGATAGATATCGACGCCCTCAAGCTGGATATCAACGCACTGCCGCGCCTGCTGGAAGGCGCCCAGAACACGGGGTTCACAGGCCTCAATATCACCTTCCCCTGCAAACAGGCCGTCATTCCTCTGCTGGACGAACTGTCCGACGAGGCTCGCGGCATTGGCGCAGTCAACACCGTGGTCTTCAAGGATGGCAAGCGTATCGGCCATAACACCGACTGCCTGGGCTTTGCCGAAGGTTTGCAGCGCGGTCTGGCTCAGGCTCCGCGTCAACATGTGGTGCAGATGGGCGCTGGAGGTGCCGGCGCTGCCGTGGCCCATGCGTTGCTCAGTGCAGGCGTGCAACGCTTGAGTGTGTTCGAGGTAGAGCCTGAACGCGCCCGAGGCCTGGTCGATAACCTCAATACGTTTTTCGGCGCAGGCCGGGCTCAGGTGGGCATCGATCTGCCAGGGGCAATGGCCGAAGCCGACGGGCTGGTCAATACCACACCTGTGGGCATGGCCAAATTGCCCGGTACGCCCTTGCCGGTAGAACTGCTGCGCCCCGAACTCTGGGTGGCCGAAATCATTTACTTCCCGCTGGAAACCGAACTGCTCAAACATGCCCGCGCACTGGGCTGCCGCACTCTCGACGGCTCGACCATGGCCGTGTTTCAGGCGGTGAAAGCATTCGAGCTGTTCAGTGGTCGCCCTGCCGATGCAGAGCGCATGATGGACCACTTCCACAGCCTGTAAGACTCAACGTTTGAGGTAACTCAGGACAGCGTCGCAGATCATGGTCTTGTGACGCTTCTTGACATCATCGCTCCACAGTTCGATCTGGAAAATCTCGCTGAACGTGTGGCGGTTGGAAATGCGATAGAAGCAGAACGAGCTGATCATCAGGTGCAGGTCCACCGGATGGACACCTTCGCGGAACAGCCCCATGGACTCGCCGCGTCGCAAAATATCGTCCAGCGCACGAATGATGTTCTGGCTCTTGGCCTGAATCGAATCGGACTGTTTGACGTTCTCGCCATTATGTATGTTTTCGATGCAGACAATCCGCACGAAATCGACATTGCGGTCATGGTGGTCGAAGGTGAATTCCACGACTCGATGGATGGCTTCCACCGGCTCAAGCTCGCCCAGGTTCAACTGGCTTTCGGTGGTGCGGATATCGCCGTAGAGCTTTTCCAGCACTTCAACGTACAGTTGCTCCTTGCTACCGAAGTAGTAATAGATCATCCGTTTCGACGTCTTGGTGCGCTCGGCGATGGCATCGACTCGCGCCCCGGTCAACCCATAGGCAACGAACTCGACGATGGCCGCCTGCAGGATATCCTCGCGGGTTTTCTCCGGATTGTTCTTGCGGCTCTTGCGCAGCGCATCGACGGGCTCGACGGCAGCGGAGTCGGCAGTTTTTTTCATTATTCGCTCACGACCACGGTTGAATTCCGGATTATGAAGCGCGTAATGGATCGAGGGAAGCTGCGCAGCACTCCTGCACTGCGCAGCCCGGCAGCTGGCGTCAGAGACGCGCCTGACGCGCCGCCACGTTACGGGCCTTGGCCATGGCCGCAAGACGCACCGGAACGTTGGCCGCGCCATATCCGACGTAATCGTTCTTGCGTTGCAGGATCTCGAAGAAGAAACGCCCGTCAAAGGCATCGGTGTAGACATGGAACAGCTCGCCGCCCTGGGCATCACGGTCGTACAGCACGTTGTAATACGCCAGTTCGCTGAGGAATTCGTCATCGAAGTCGAAGCGTGCGGCCAGGTCGTCGTAATAGTTGAGCGGGATATCCAGCAACGGGACGCCTGCCTCCTTGGCGCGGCTGACCTCGGCGAAAATGTCTTCGCACGAAAACGCGATGTGATGCACGCCGGAGCCACGATAACTCGACAGAGCATGGGATATCGCCGTGTTGCGGTTTTCCGAAATGTTCAGCGGCAGACGGATCGTACTGCACCGGCTGCGCAACGCACGGCTTTTGACCAGCCCGTAAGGGTCAGGCAGCACCACTTCGTCATCGGCCTCGAAATCCAGCAGGCTCTTGTAGAACAGCACCCAACTGTCGAGGCTGTCTGCCGGCAGAGCCATGGCCATGTGGTCAATGCGCTGCAGGCCGCCATGATCCCTGGTCTTGGGGTCAACGATAAAGTCGATGTCGTAGATCGACTGGCCAGGCTCTGCGCCCTGAACCAGATAAATCAGGCTGCCATCGGGCGCACGCACCGAAGGGATTTCCCGCTCGTTCGGCCCGACCAACCCACGGTAGGGCTGGCCCTTGAACGCTCGCGCACGCTCCAGCGCCCTGTTGCCATCATCCACTCGCAAGGCAGTGGCGCACAACGAAGGGCCATGGGCCTCGAAAAAGCTGTGGGCAAAGGAATAGGGTTCGGCATTGAGCACAATCTTGATATCACCCTGACCCAGCAGGCTCACCGCCTTGGAGCGATGCTGCCCCAGACGGGCGAAACCGAGACGTTCCAGCCAGCCGGACAATCGTGCGCCCTGAGTCTCGTCAACCGCGAACTCAAGGAACTCGACGCCACTGTACGTGCTGGCAGGCGGCGGGTTGAACAGGATTTCGGAAGCCACCGGCTCAGCCTCACGGGCCAGAAGCTCGCGGGTTTTCTCTTCCAGATAGAGCAATGAGCGGAAACCATCGGCGGCGTTGGCGCGGGTTGGTGCAGCCCGAAAACCATCATTGAAGACTTCCAGCGACAAAGGCCCGGTGTAGCCACTGCGCAGGATCGGCGCCAGAAAGCCTGGCAGGTCGAATTCGCCCTGCCCGGGGAAGCAGCGAAAATGTCGGCTCCACTCCAGCACGTCCATGGCCAGGATTGGCGCATCGGCCATTTGCACGAAAAATATCTTGTCGCCGGGAATCTGGGCGATGGCACCTGGATCGCCCTTGAGCGAAAGCGTATGGAAACTGTCGAGCAATACACCCAAAGCCGGGTGATCGACCTGACGCACAAGATTCCAGACCTGTTGCCAGGTATTCACATGACGCCCCCAGGCCAGGGCTTCGTAGCCCACCCGCAGGTTACGGGCACCGGCACGCTCGGCCAGCAGGCCCAGGTCATCGAGAAGGATATTTTCATCGCCCACCGAGTCGGCGGCGGCATTGCTGCAGACCAGCACCAGGTCGGTGCCCAGTTCCTGCATCAGATCGAATTTGCGTTCGGCACGGTCGACATTACGCTGAAGCCGGTCACGGCGGCAGCCTTCAAAATCACGAAACGGCTGGAACAGAGTGATGGCGATACCCAGGTCGGCGCAGATCTGCCTGACGTTGCGCGGGCTGCCGTCGTAATACAAAAGGTCGTTCTCGAAGATTTCTACCCCGTCGAAACCGGCTGCAGCAACGGCTTCGAGCTTTTCAGGCAGAGTACCGCTCAGGGATACGGTGGCAATAGAACGCTGCATGCTTTGAGCTCCTGGATGAGCACAACCTCTTCGGGTCGTGACTGGATAGCACCGCATTCTCGGCCTGAATCGGCCTCATTAGAGGGGTGCGAGTAAAGTATTTCCCTGTCAAAATGCCAGATCAACATAAAGTGTACGAACTGGTTAGTTTTGCGTTCGATTATCGAACAAAAGCCATTTTCCTCGATTGACGCTGTTTCGATCAGTCCTCACCATCTGCCACACATTGCAGGATCACCGCGTGTCCGTTTTTCGCTTCACGGCAACAAACCCATAACAATTTCAAAAAACAGGAATATTGCTCATGTCTACCCTCCTTGCGCCGTCCGCTCTCACCTCGACACGCCCTTACCGGTCACTGGACCGACGATACCAGCAGGTCGTTCACGCGACCCGACCTGTCGACGCCTGAATCAACCCAGCGCACTCGAAGGGTTGAGCCTGTAAGATGCCGGCCCGTTGAATCGTTCAGAAGATGCCGTGAGCAACCGGCCACGGGCATAACGGTTCGACGATCTCACTTTTACAGGTACAGCGCCTGAGTCGAGTGGACTTCTCAATTCCGACTGTAGCGAACTGCACAGTCTTGGAACGGATGGTTAGAACATCATGATCAACACCCAAACCAACCCAGCCGCCCGGGCTGCCCGGGCGGGCATCGGCGAAAAGATTCGTGGCGCCATGGCCGTGGGCAAGACCCGCTGGGGCATGCTTGCCCTGGTGTTCTTTGCAACCACCCTGAACTACATAGACCGTGCAGCACTCGGTGTCATGCAGCCGATCCTGGCCAAGGAAATGAGCTGGACGGCGATGGACTACGCCAACATCAACTTCTGGTTCCAGGTCGGTTATGCGGTGGGCTTCATACTGCAAGGCCGGTTCATTGACCGGGTCGGCGTCAAGCGTGCTTTCTTCCTGGCCGTGCTGCTCTGGAGCCTGGCCACCGGCGCCCACGGCCTGGCGACATCCGCTGTCGGCTTCATGATCTGCCGCTTCATTCTGGGCCTGACCGAAGCTGCCAACTACCCCGCCTGCGTCAAGACCACACGCCTGTGGTTCCCGGCCGGGGAACGTGCAGTGGCCACCGGCATCTTCAACGCCGGGACCAATGTCGGCGCCATGCTGACCCCTGCCCTGCTGCCATTGATCCTGACCATCTGGGGCTGGCAGGCCGCGTTCATGGCCATGGGCTCGCTCGGTCTGTTCTGGGTCATCATCTGGCGCCTGAAGTATTACAACCCCGAAGAACACCCGACCCTGAGCAAGAGTGAACTGGACTACATCAACCAGGAAGTCGAGCCAGAGCCGGTCAAGGTGCCTTTCTCACATATCCTGAAGATGCGCGGCACCTGGGCGTTCGCCGTGGCCTATTCCCTGACCGCTCCAGTGTTCTGGTTCTACCTGTACTGGCTGCCGCCGTTTCTCAATCAGCAATACAACCTGGGCATCAGCGTCACGCAAATGGGTATCCCGCTGATCCTGATCTGGCTGACCGCCGACGTGGGCAGCATTGGTGGCGGCATCCTGTCCTCATGGCTGATCGGACGTGGTGTACGGGCAACCACCGCACGCCTGATATCGATGCTGATCTTCGCCATCACCATCTGCAGCGTGATCTTTGCCGCCAATGCCAGCGGATTGTGGGTTGCCGTACTGGCCATTTCGGTAGCGGTCGGTGCGCATCAGGCCTGGACGGCGAATATCTGGAGTCTGGTGATGGACTACACGCCCAAGCACATGATGAGCACCGTATTCGGCTTCGGCGGGATGTGTGCGGCCGTCGGCGGGATGTTCATGACCCAGTTGGTCGGCGCGGTCCTCACTGCCACCAATAACAACTACAGCGTGCTGTTCACCATGATCCCGGCGATGTACTTCATTGCCCTGACCTGGATGTTCTTCATGGCACCCCGCAAGGTGCCGAAGATCAGCGAGTAATAGAACGGCCACCTGTCAAACGCAACATCCGTAGGAATTTATTCGCGAGACGCCCGTACATCCGAAAAAAATGTATCGCCGTCAATGACGTCTCGCGGATAGATCCGCTCCTGCTCACCCCTTGCTACGCTGCTGCCACGCCGCAGCAAGCCCGCTCAGGCAGATGATCACGATGCCGACCTGGGCGATGGGTGACGGCATATGGTCGAAGACCATGAACCCCAGAAGGCCCGCAAAGACAATCTGGCAGTAACTGAACGGCGCCAGGATAGCCGGCGCGGTGAAGCGGAATGCCTGGGTCAGCAGCAAATGAGCGGACATCCCGCACGCCCCCAACGCCAATAGAAACGGCCAGTGCTTGAGCTCAGGCGTCTGCCAGAAAAACGGCACCAGCGCGCTCATCAGCAAGGTATTGAACAGACCGGCAAAGAAGTTGCTGGTGGTCGGGCTGTCGTACGGGCTGACCAGACGAGTCAGCAGTTGATAGATCGCAAAGCACAAGGCCGAAGACAGCGGCAGCAGAATCGCCGGAGTAAAGAGTTCACCGCCCGGGTGAATGATCACGATCACCCCCGAAAACCCCACCACCACCGCCAGCCATTGGCCCCGCGTGACACGCTCCTTCAATAATGGCACCGACAAGGCCGTGACCAGCAACGGCGCAAGAAAGTTGACCGCCGTGGCTTCAGCCTGGGGGATGAACATCAGGCTGCTGGTAAACAACAGGCTGGTACCCAGCAGGGCCAGCGCACGCAAGACCTGAAAGCCCGGTCGCTTGGTGCGCAACACCCGCAGCCCCGCCGACGGCATGAAAATGAACGCCATGAGCAGCGTATGAACCAGATAGCGCGCCCAGACCACCAGAATGATCGGATAGAAGCCGGAAAGGTATTTGGAGAGCGTGTCATGGCTGGCGAACAGAAAGGTCGCCAGCAGGATCAGGCCAATTCCCTTGAGGGGTTGATTGATACCGGATAGCGGCGTGCTGGTAGTGCTCATCGGGCTTCCTTGTTCTGGCATGCAACTGAAGAATATTCACGCGCCTCGCCCAGCGGGGCCGCAATCATTTTTGAGTGAGCATCGCAGGCAGTAATCGGGGCGTCTCGTTAAAATGTTCTAACCAGTTAATTTTTGGTCGATAATCGCACGAAATAGCATTTTTCCAATTGCAGACGCTTCTTTGGTCTTTACTATCAGAGCCAGTTGTACTGCCCACAAATAATGATAAGAAGGCTCCTACCTCATGCGCTTGAAATCCAACTGCAAAATCCTTTGCGGCTTTTCTGCGGCTATCACAGCCAGTCTCACTCCCACCTTCAGCCAGGCGGCAGGCTTCGTCGATGATGCCAAGGTGGGCTTGAACCTACGCAACTTCTTTATCAACCGCAACTTCGTCGACCCTGACAACGCCCAGAACGGCGCTCAGGAATGGACCCAGAACTTCATTCTCGACGCCCGCTCCGGCTTCACCCAGGGCACCGTCGGCTTTGGCGTCGATGTACTGGGGCTCTACTCCCTCAAGCTTGACGGCGGTAAAGGTTCCGGCGGTACACAACTGCTGCCGATACATGGTGACGGACGCCCCGCCGATGATTTCGGACGACTGGGCGTTGCGGCCAAGGCGCGCTTTTCCAAGACCGAGCTGAAAGTCGGCGAATGGATGCCGGTGCTGCCCATCCTGCGCTCCGACGATGGCCGTTCGCTGCCACAGACCTTCCGTGGCGGACAGATCACCTCGAAGGAAATCGACGGCCTGACACTCTACGGCGGCCAGTTCCGCGCCAACAGCCCGCGTAACGACGCAAGCATGGAAGACATGTCGATGCAGGGTCGCGGGGCATTTACCTCCGACCGGTTCAACTTCGGCGGCGGCGAATACACCTTCAATGAAAAACGCACACTGGTCGGCCTCTGGTACGCCCAGCTCGAAGATATCTACCAGCAACAGTACCTCAATGTGGTCCACAGCCAGCCGCTGGGCAAATGGGTACTGGGTGCCAACCTTGGTTTCTTCAACGGCAAGGATGACGGCCAGTCACTGGCCGGCGACATGGACAACAAGACCTGGTCGGCCATGCTCTCGGCCCGCTACGGCGGCAACACTTTCTACCTCGGCCTGCAGAAAGTCAGCGGCGACAGCGCCTGGATGCGGGTCAATGGCACCAGTGGCGGCACCCTGGCCAACGACAGCTACAACTCCAGCTTTGAAAACGCCAAGGAACGTTCCTGGCAGTTGCGCCATGACTACGACTTCGCCGCACTCGGCGTGCCCGGCCTGACCCTGATGAACCGCTACATCAGTGGCGAAAACGTGCACACAGGCACCATCACCAATGGCGAAGAATGGGCTCGGGAATCGGAGCTGGCTTATGTCTTCCAGAGCGGCTCGTTCAAGAATCTGTCCGTCAAATGGCGCAACTCCAGCATGCGCCGCGATTACAGCACCAACCAGTTCGACGAGAACCGCCTGATCGTCAGCTATCCGTTGTCGCTGCTCTGACAGACAAAGGCCGCCAGGGAAAACCCTGGCGGCCTTTTCATGCACCCACTTCCTGAGCCCGCCATCACTCCTTGTTCAACGACTCCACGCCCATCTCGTCCCACACCTCTTCAGCCAGATGGAAAGTCGCATTGGCGGCCGGAATCCCGCAATAGATCGCGCTCTGCATCAGCACTTCCTTGATCTCGTCACGGGTCACGCCATTGTTTTTGGCGGCCTTCAGATGCAGACGCAATTCCCCTTCGCGATTCATGCCGATCAGCATGGCGATGGTGATCAGGCTGCGGGTATGACGCGGCAGGCCGGGGCGCGTCCAGATATCGCCCCAGGCATGACGGGTGATCATTTCCTGAAACTCTTCGTTGAAGGGGGTCAGTTTTTTCAGGCTGTTATCGACATGGGTATCGCCCAGCACCGCACGACGAACCTGCATGCCGGCCTGATAGCGTTCTTCTTCATTCATTGCTTGATCCTTGTGTGTTCGGCGACGGCACGTTCAACCCAGAGTCGGGCCTGGCCAAGGTAATGAGCCGGGTCGAGCAAGCGATCCAGCTCTTGAGATGACAATTGGGCAGTGACGTGCGGATCCTCACCCAGCACCTGACGCAGATGCGCGCCCTGCTGGACTGCCCGACGACAGTTCTGCTCGACCAGATGGTGTGCAGCATCTCGTCCGATGCGTCGGGAAAGCTCGATGCTGACAGCTTCGGCCAGCACCAGCCCACGGGTGGAATCCAGATTCACCAGCATCCGCGACTCATCGACTTCCAGCCCCGGCACAACCTGCAAGGCTTGCTGCAACGAGCCGGACACAAGGCAGCAGAGTTCCGGCAGGGTTTCCCATTCTGCATGCCACAGGCCCAGACTGCGCTCATGCTCCTGAGGCATGGCGGTAAACATTGTGGCGACCAGCCCCGGCGCGCGAGTCGCCGCGCCGATCATCACCGCTGCGCCCACCGGATTTCGTTTGTGGGGCATGGTCGAAGAGCCGCCCTTGCCTGCTGCCGCGGGCTCGAACACTTCGCCAACTTCGGTCTGCATCAGCAGGCTGATATCCCGGCCCATCTTGCCCAGGCTGCCCGCAATCATGCCCAACAGACTGGCGAACTCCACCAGCCTGTCACGCTGGGTATGCCAGGGCTGATCAGGCACGCTCAACTGCAACTCGTCTGCCAGGGCCTCGGTTACCGCAAAAGCCTCATCCCCCAAGGCCGCCAGACTGCCGGAAGCCCCACCGAACTGCAGGCACAGCAGGCGCGGCCTGATCTCTTCCAGGCGCTGGCGATGGCGCGTCACCGCCCCCAGCCAGCCAGCGATTTTCATGCCCAGCGTCACTGGCGTCGCCTGTTGCAGCCAGGTGCGCCCGGCCAGTGGCGTCTGCGCATGACGCTGGGCCTGCACGACAAGGGTGTCGGCCAGCTCTTGCAGATCACACTCCAACAGTTCGATAGCACGACGCACTTGCAGGATAAGCCCGGTATCCATCACATCCTGGCTGGTAGCCCCCATGTGCACGTAACGTTCGGCTTCAGGGTTACGCTGGGCAATCTGCTTGCCCAGCGCCTTGACCAGCGGAATCGCCGAGTTGCCCGCATTACCGATTGCAACGGCCAGGTCATCGAAATCGAACAGCCCGGCACGGCAGCTTTCCACAATATCGGTCACTACGTCCCCGGGAATCAGCCCGACACGGGCCTGAGCCCTGGCCAGTGCGGCCTCGAAATCCAGCATGCCCTGCACTCGCCCGGCATCGCAGAACACCTCGCGCATTTGGGGCTGAGTGAAATAGGCATCGAAAAGTTGATTGCTCGGTCTGTTCACATCACCGCTCCAGATAAAAAGTCAGGTGGCATCTGCATGGCTGACCCAGCCTTTGATCAGTACCGCCAACGCGGCCAGCGCAGCGGGAATCACCAGTGCAGTCAGGACCTGCTCGAAGCTCCAGCCCAATCCCAGCAGCGTCGCACCAGCCCAGGCACCGAGAATCGCACCAAAGCGACCAATGCCCAGCATCCACGAAACACCCGTGGCACGACCCTGGGTCGGATAGAAACGGGCCGCCAGCGAAGGCATCGCCGACTGCGCTCCATTGATGCACATGCCCGCCATCAGCACGAGGGTCGCCAACAGCGCAACATTGTGCAGGCTCTGCCCGACCAGCCAGGCGAACACACCGGCCAACGCATAGGCCACGCCAATCACCTTATGCGGGTTGAACCGGTCCATGGCCCAGCCGACGCCCACGGCACTGAGCACACCGCCAAACTGGAACAAGGCACCGATGAACGCCGACTGCTCCATGCTCGCGCCGCTGTCGCGCATCAGGGTCGGCAGCCAGCTGGTCAGCAGATAAACGATCACCAGGCCCATGAAATAGGTCAGCCACAGCAACAAGGTTCCGGTGCTGTAAGTGCCGGAAAAAATCACCTTCAGTACATTGCGGCTGCTGACGGTCTTTTGCTCCGGGACGCTGAAATCCCCGGCGGTCGCTACCTCAGACGGCGCAATGGGCGCCAGTACTTTACGAATCCGCTCTGCACCGCGATTGCGCACCACCAGAAAACGCGCCGACTCCGGCAGCCAGACCATCAGCACCACTGCCAGCAGCAACGGCAGGATGCCGCCGAGCATCAGCAGGCTGTGCCAGCCCAGGCTGGGAATCATTTTCGCCGAGACAAAACCTCCGCACGCCATGCCCAGGTTGAACCCGCAGAACATGCTGGTGACCAGCAAGGACTTGAGGCGCTCGGGCGTGTATTCGGACAGCAGCGTGGTAGCGTTGGGCATTGCCGCACCCAGCCCCAGGCCGGTCAGCAGACGCAGCACCAGCAACTGGTCGATATTGGTGCTGTAGGCCGAAGCCAGGCTGAACAAGCCAAACACAAACACTGCGACCACCAGCACCACTTTGCGACCAAAGCGGTCAGCCAGCGGCCCGGAGCCCAGTGCGCCGAAGACCATGCCGATCAGGGCTGCACTCATCACCGGCCCAAGGCTGGCACGGTCAATGCCCCAGTCCTGACTCAACGCAGGCGCAATGAAGCCCATGGCCGCCGTATCCAGGCCGTCGAGAAAGACGATCAGAAAGCACAACGCAACAATCCGCCACTGATACCTGGACAGCGGCTGACGGTTGATGAAGACCTGCACGTCGAGCGTGCCCGTGGCGGGCTCGCGAGCTGAAAGCGTCATGGATGTTTCCTTTTATTTTTATAAGGTCGCCAGCCAATGCTGGCGCCATGCAACGCACGCAATGACAACTTTTTAAAAGTCGAAAAACACCGTTTCGTTCTCGCCCTGAATCTGGATATCAAAGCGGTAAGCCAGTTGACCATCGACGCTGCAACGCCGTGCAATCAGTGTTTCGCGACGTGGCGGTTGTTCGATCAGGTTCAGCACCGGATCGACCGCATTGGCCTGAGGCTCATCGTCGAAATACAGCCGCGTCTGCAAGTGGATATTGATCCCTCGGGCAAACAGAGAAACGTTGATATGGGCCGCCATCGGCACTCCGGCGGCGTTGTGCACGACACCCGGCTTGATGGTCTTGAGCGTCCACAGGCCATCGTCCCCAGTTGCGGTACGACCAAAACCGTTAAAGGTCTTTTCAGCCCCGTAAATGCTGTCATAGACACCATTATGGTCGGCCTGCCAGAACTCCAGAAACGCATCGCGAATCAAGTGGCCATTGCCATCGTAGACATTCCCCAGTAACAGAATGTGCTCACCCGGCGCACCGGGCTTGGCCATCTCGTTCCAGATTTCCAGCTCGCGAGTCGGGTTACCGGCTATTTCCAGCGCCAGACCGATATGCACATAAGGGCCAGCGGTTTGCGAAGGCGTTTCCTGCAACAGTTGAACGGGCATGTCGAAACCTCCTCAGCAGTTTTCAAAGTGAGTCTTGCGCTGGCCGCGCAGAACGATATCAAAGCGATAAGCCAGACAATCCATCGGATTGCCCATGCCGAGGTCAAGCCTGGCGATCAGGCTCTGGACCGCATCGGGGTTGGTAATCGACTTGACGATCGGGCAGATCGGAATCAACGGATCGCCCTCGAAATACAGCTGGGTGATCAGGCGCGTGGCAATCGACGGGCCACTGACCGAGACATGGATATGCGCAGGCCGCCAGTCGTTGGGGCCGTTGCGCCATGGGTACGGACCGGGTTTGACGGTGCGGAAACTGTAGTTGCCTTCGCTGTCGGTCAGGGTCCGGCCGACACCGCCGAAATTGGGGTCGATGGGTGCCAGATAGCTGTCGCGCTTGTGACGATAGCGGCCACCGGCATTGGCCTGCCAGATTTCCACCAGCGTGTGCGGAACAGGCTTGCCGTACTGATCGCAGACCCGACCGGCGACGATGATGCGCTCACCGATGGGCAAGCCGCCATTGTTGAAGTTGAGCAACAAGTCGTTGTCATGCTGACCGAACTTCAGGTGTGAAAAGTCCGGGCCGCTGGCTTCGGAAACCGATTGTGGAATGCTGACCAGCGCCTGGCGCGGGGAGCGCAGGATCGAGGTCTTGTAATCCGGTGTCAGTGCTTTGGGATGCCAGTTGCGATCCCGAATGACGAAGCGGCTATTGTCCGCGACAGACATGGCGTTCTCCTTGTTCTTTTTATGGAGAGCGCAAGTGCTCATCACTTGCGCTGCAGGCTGCGGCGAAGTGTCGCGTGATAGCACTTAATCGAAAATTGAAAATATTTGCAGTATCCATAACCAAATGGTTATGCATATCGCCCGTCACGATACGCCTCGCCCACCCCGCGCAATTCATCTACGCACCACTGGGCAGCCCGCGATAACGGCAAGGCGGGATTACTGCACAGGCCCACGGAGCCACCCGGCTCGCGAATCCCCATGTCCAGTTCCACCAGTGTGCCGATCTGCAATTCCTGAAGTACGGCATCCAGCGGCGCAATCCAGATCGCGTTGCTGCACTGCACATAACGCCGGCTCAAGGTCAGCGACAGGGTTTCCAGTCGCTGGCGTGGCGGCTGAATCCCGTATTGCACGAACAGGCTGTCAGCAAACTTGCGGATGGTGGTCCCGGCCAGCGGCAGGACCAGCGGGAAACTTTCCAGGCTTTCGCGTTTGAGAGGCGCCGCCAGCAAGGGGTGATCATTGCGAACCACCAGCGTCATCGACTCGTTGTACAGATGCTCGAAAGTCAGGCCCTGGATCTGCGGGCTGTCGGTCATGCGCCCCACGACCAGATCCAGCTCGCCGACCCGAAGCTGCGACAACAGATAGGCGCTGGGGCCAGTCATCACGCTGACAACCAGAGCCGGATGCCGCTCGTGCAGCCTGCTGATCACCTCAGGCACCAAAAGGCTTTCGGCGGTGGACAACACACCCAGCCGCGCCGTGACCGTTTCATGTTCCCCCGAACGCAGGCTACTGACGCCTTCACGCAGCGCCTGCACACTCGGCCCGGCAAAGCGCATGAAAGCCACCCCCGCTTCAGTCAGGGCTGCGCCGCTCTTGCTACGCACGAACAGCGTGGTTTCCAGCAGGGTTTCCAGTTCCTTGAGGCTTTTGGACAGCGCCGGCTGGCTGATCGCCAAGGCATCGCAGGCCCGAGCCAGACTGCCCTGGCGCGCCACTTCAAGAAAGCACACCAGATGACGAAACTTGATTCGGGTATCGATATTCAACGTGCGCCGGGCCTTTTGATGAGAGGTAAAGCAGTTCAATGACTCAGAAAAAAAGCAACCTGCTCACTGTCAAAGGGCCAATCCAGTTCGGCACCGGTATCGATGCGTCGCAACACGGGAATCCGCAGGCCATAGTCTTCGAAAAAAGCTTCGTTGTCGGCGATATCCACCAGTTCGACCAGCAGACCATGCTCGACCAGAGGCAGCAGAATCCCCTCGGCGACCTCGCAGAGATGACAGCCCAAGGTACCGAACAGTTGGCATTCGGGTGGCATGAAACGCATCCTCCCAGACAGTAGGCTAACTATTCTAGGACGGTTGATGCGTCAGCGCGAGTGCGTCAAACAGGCTGGGCCGGTCAGCGGACATGAGGTTCTAGGAGCCCACCAGGCGCGCGTCATTCCTGAAGCGCCGCTTGCTGAACTCGTTGGCACGATCGAGCACCGGCTTCTCGAAACAGCGGTAGCCTACCCAGCCGTAACACACCACGGCAGCCATCATCAGCGACGCGAAGAACAGGTTGTCCAGATAGCTCTCGGGCCACGCGCCAACCAGATGCCAGACCCGACCTATTACACCCAGAACTAGCAGATGCGACAGATAGACCGTGTAGGACATGTCGCCCACGGCAACCAGAAACCCTGGCATGGCGATCCTTTTACGCCTCTCCAGCAGCACAAGGCTCAACACCAGCGCGCCGAATGCCGACCCCACGGCCAGCATGCGCAACAAGCCCTGGCTGTCGTGAAGACGATAGATACCGATCAGGGGCATGCTCAGCAGCGCAATAACCAGCAGCCCCCAGACCGTCGACGTCGGTACCCGTTCGCTGCGTGGCCCGTAGAAGAACAGCGCCAGGGCAACGCCAATGATGAACTCCAGTGAATAGGGATGCAGGATGATCTTCAGAGCCGGTGAATAGTCCTGCCAGTTCTCCAGGCTGTTGAACACCACGATGACCAGAGCCCAGACCCCAAGCAGCAACGGCAGGCTACGCTCACGGAACCACAGGAAAGTGGAAAACATCAGATAGAACCACAGCTCGAACAGCAGCGACCAGGCCACCATCACCAGCAGGACTTTATCGTTGGGCAGCAGCAGGAAGGACATCAGCAGATTGGATGAACCATGGCCGCTGTTGACCATACCGGGCATGGCCAGATACACCCCAAGCGTGATGAAGAAATACAGCCAGTAGGTCGGATAGATTCGCGAAACACGGTTGAACAGAAAGCGCTGCGCCTCGACACCGTTCTGGAAGCGCCCGCGACTGACAATCACCATCACGAAGCCGCTGATCACAAAGAACAGATCGACACCCAACTGAAAGAAATCGAGAAAAGGCGGCAGAAGAATATCGCCGCCGGAAAATTTTTCCTCCAAAGACATCATGTGGAACAGCACGACGCCCAACACCGCCACGCCCCTGAGCCCTTGCAGGGAATACAGCCGCTCCATGCCTTTCTCCATTACTGACCGCCGCTGCTCCATGGCAACGCAGTACCCGATGACCGAGCCCCACAATTGGATACAGAGCATAGCCAAGCGTGGAAATTATGAAACCCCGGGCTCCAGCCTTTCAGCTTCACCTTCATGAAAGCAGTCCGACACGGGCAAGGCACAATCACGCAAAATCTTCGACAATGCATTACCTTTATTCAGGTCAGTTGCATCGACCCTTGCTGGCATCCTTGTGGCAGAACACGCCAAATTAGCGCGCTCGCCCCCGATGACGCACCAATATAAGCCACACGCTGCTGCGCCGGAACTGGCCGCGGCAATTGAAATGAACCTTCGCGAATACGCTGCACTCGAAACATCCATACGCCACCTGACGGAGAAAAACATGGCTCGCCAAACAGCACAAAATGCTCAAGATATATTGATGGCCGATTTTCAGACCCTGGTCGCCGACACCGAAAAACTGCTCGAACATACCGCCACTCTGGCTGGTGACCAGGCAGACGAGTTGCGCAGCCAGATCCACGAAAGCCTGTTGCGCGCCCGTGAAACCCTGAAACTGACCGAAGAATCCCTGCGCGAACGCGGTCAGGCAGCGGTCATCGCCACTGAAGACTATGTCCAGAACAATCCATGGCAATCGGTAGGTATCGCTGCCGGTGTCGGGTTCATTCTGGGCCTGCTGGCAACGAGGCGTTGATCCCATGAGCCTCGGAACTGAATCAGGGTCGCCCAAGGCGGACCAGGGCTCTTCACCGCGGCGCCTGGGCGCTGCATTTCTCGGTTTGCTGCACAGCCATGTCGAACTGTTCGGGATCGAGTTGCAGGAACAGAAAGCCCGCACCTTGAGCCTGTTGCTGTTCGCAGGACTGGCGCTGGTATTCGCCCTGCTGCTGTTGACCGGATTGTCGGCACTGCTCCTGATCATTCTGTGGGACAGCTATCGCCTGGCCGGCATCATTGGCCTGTGCTCGTTCTATTTCCTGGCGGCAGTGTTCTGTGCATTGCGCTTGAAAGAAGCAATCTTCGATGAGTCTTCGCCTTTCAGCGCGACCCTAGAAGAACTGGCCAACGACCGTGAGCGACTGATGCCATGAATGAACCGAAGTCGCACAGCGGCAACACACGGCGCGAACTGCGCAAGGCGCTGATTCGCCTGCGCATGGAAATGCATCGCCAGGAAATACGTCACGAGTCCGCTCACTTGCTGCAACCCCTGCAACGAATGCGCGGCCTGAAAAACGACTGGCAAGGCGCCCTGGGCATCAAGCATGCGCCCTTGTGGGGAGTCGGTGCCGTCGCTCTGCTGGGTTTCTTCAGCGGTCGGGGCGCCAAGAACCGCCAGGCCAGCACCATTGGCCGCCTGGTGAAGCTGGGCGTCACCCTGCTGCCCTTGCTCAAGGTTGCACTGCAAAACCGCACAGACAAGCGCTGACCTCTGCTTGGCTGCATTCTTGCAACATGTGTAACAAGTGCCCGCCCCGGAGTCGATCCGGGGCGGGTCTTGGTGCTGTGTAAGTAAGGAGAAATATGTGAAAGGGCAACCCCTTGCCTGCTTTCAGCCATTCATCGATACCGCTACCGGACGCATTGCCGGTGTTGAAGCTCTGGGAAGAATTCGTAAGGAAAACGGCCAGCTGGAATCGGTCGGACCGCTGTTCTCTGATCCGAAAGTACCTGCTGCCGATCTGCGTCGCCTTGACCGGCTGATCCGGGACAACGCCCTGAGACGTCTGCATGAAGCGCCCGGTGACTGGTTTCTGAGCCTGAATATCTCGCCCCGCTGGATCAGCCGTCTTCGACCCGGACAAGCCCTCCCCAGCCTCGAGCAGTTGCATCGACATAACGTTCCTGCCGAGCGCATCGTGTTTGAAATAACCGAACTGGGCGGTGACAGTCAGTGCCTGACCGATGTCGTCGCACGCTATCGCGAGGCCGGCGCCCGTATCGCCATTGACGACTTCGGTGCCGGGTACTCGCAACTGGACCGTGTCCTGTCGCTGCAGCCGGACATTCTCAAACTCGACATGCGCCTGTTCCAGGCCGCAGCGCGGGGTGGCCCGAGCAGTGATGTGGTCAAGGCGCTGGCCCTGATGGCAGAAAAGACCGGTTGCTGGATCATTGCCGAAGGCGTGGAAACCGAGGCCGAACTGAATTTTGCCCTGGAATGCGGCTCCCGTTATGTACAGGGTTATCTGTTCGCCAGGGGTGAGCTGGACTTTTTTGCCGCCGACACCTTCGTCACACATTTTGCCGAACTGCGAGACCGTTACGTCCTGCAGAAGGTCGCAGAACGTGCCCGGCTGATGGTGCTGCGCCAGCAACTGACGCAACTGATGCATCTGCTGCAACGCTGGGCCGAAAACAGACTGCCGGTCAGCGAGTTGCCGCAGGTACAAGACTACCCGTGGCTGCTGCGTTTCTATCAATGCGACCGGCATGGCACTCAACTCACGCCAAACCTGGAATGGCTCAAGGGTGCCTGGCACGCCGACGCCCGTTATCTGGGCCATAACTGGTCCTGGCGGCCTTACTTCTATCACCTTCTGGCCGAAGGCTGGGACGAGCGCAGACTGACCCTGTCCAACACCTACCGAGATGCCACCAGCAACCAGTATTGCCTGACTGCCGGACAGTTCTTCGACAATGGCAACCGCCTTCTGCTGATCGATATCGATGCCGCCGGGCTGTAACAGGCCTTGCGGTCCTGCGACCGAACCGGGAAGCTAGACGGACTCGAAAACAACGGAGTGAACGCCTTGGATTGGCAAACCCTGCTTAACCGCGAACGACTCGGCAAGCCGCTGCATAGCCCTGAAGAACTGGGCCGCAGCCCTTTCCATAAAGACCATGACCGCATCATCTTCTCGGGCGCCTTCCGGCGTCTGGGGCGCAAGACACAAGTCCACCCGGTTTCGAGCAACGACCATATCCATACGCGCCTGACCCACTCGCTGGAAGTCAGTTGCGTCGGACGCTCTCTGGGCATGCGCGTCGGTGAAACCCTGCGCAGCGCCCTGCCCGACTGGTGCGACCCCAGCGATCTGGGCATGGTGGTGCAATCGGCCTGCCTGGCTCATGACATCGGCAACCCGCCGTTCGGCCACTCCGGTGAAGACGCGATCCGCAACTGGTTCAATCAGGCTGCCCGGCGTGGCTGGCTCGATGCAATGAGTGAAACCGAGCGCAACGATTTCCTCAACTTCGAAGGCAACGCCCAGGGTTTTCGCGTCCTGACCCAGCTGGAATATCACCAGTTCGACGGCGGCACCCGCCTGACCTACGCCACTCTGGGGACTTACCTCAAATACCCGTGGACGGCCCGGCATGCCGACTCACTGGGCTACAAGAAGCACAAGTTCGGCTGTTATCAGAGCGAGCTGCCGATCCTTGAGCAGATCGCCCATAAACTGGGCCTGCCGCAACTGGAAGATCAGCGCTGGGCGCGCCATCCGCTGGTGTACCTGATGGAAGCCGCCGATGACATCTGCTACGCCCTGATCGATCTGGAAGACGGCCTGGAAATGGACTTGCTGGACTACGCCGAAGTGGAGTCGCTGCTGCTGGGCCTGGTGGGCGACGATCTGCCCGAAACCTATCGCCAGCTCGGCCCTGGCGACTCGCGCCGACGCAAACTGGCCATTCTGCGCGGCAAGGCTATCGAGCACCTGACCAATGCTGCCGCCCACGCCTTCGTCGAACAGCAGGACGCCCTGCTGGCGGGCACGCTTCCCGGCGATCTGGTGGAACACATGCATGGCCCGGCCAAGCGCTGCGTGCTGAATGCCAAGGACATGGCGCGCAAGAAGATTTTCCAGGACAAGCGCAAGACCCTGCATGAAATCGGTGCCTACACCACGCTGGAAATCCTGCTCAATGCGTTCTGCGGCGCGGCTGTCGAACAGTTCGGAGGACGTGCCCCTTCGTTCAAGAACCGGCGCATCCTTGACCTGCTGGGTAACAACGCACCCGACCCCAAGGCGCCCCTGCACAGCTCGTTTCTGCGAATGATCGACTTCATTGCCGGCATGACCGACAGCTACGCCACCGAAATGGCCAGGGAAATGACTGGCCGCTCCGGGCAGATATAGCACCCGTCGGCCGGACACGCTTGCCTCATGTGCCCGGCCAGACCATCTCATGCACAACAACTTCAGAAAAGGCCTACACACAGACCAAAAACGTCCTATCGCCACCCCTTCGCAGCACCCTCAATAATCCAGCCACTTTAACTGCCGAACTGGCAAGCGCCAGCAAGGCACTCTGCCGCCTTGCCGGAAACCTCATGTTTAAAAACGACTTGCGAATCCTGCTGGTAGAGGATCACCCTTTTCAACTGATCGCCACCCAGATCCTGCTGAACAATCAAGGCTACTTCCTGCTGACTCCAGCCCTGAACGCCCTGGAGGCCATGGCCGCCATGGAGCGCAGTGCGCAACCCTACGACCTGATCCTGTGTGACCAGTGTCTGCCCGAGCAAATGGGCTTCGACCTGATCGATCAGGCCTATAAACAGGGCTTCATCCGGCATGCCATCGTCCTCAGCGGCCTTGACCCGTCGCACCTGCATGAACTGGAACAGCAAGCCCTTGCACGCGGAATCCCGCTTCTGGGCTGCCTGAGCAAACCCCTGCATGGCCCTGACCTTTCCCGCCTGCTGGGCAAGCTGCCTACCAGAAGCTGATTTCAAGCACGACCCTCCATACCCGATTCCAGGAGCGATCAGACTGGCGTTACGCCAGCGAATGCACTTTTACACTGTAGGCAGCTTACGATTGTGTTGAAGGGTAATTCCGAAACGCGATAAACAACATAAAACCCAATAACTAATCTGCACACTGGAACATATTGAATTTTTTAAAAACTTAAATCCTTGCGTGGGCTTTTACGTACTCCAATACTCTAATTACTGTAGGAACTTTCCTATATACGCCTGCCGGGCGGGTCCATTCATGTGCCTGCCCGAACATCTGAGCTAAGGTGCGCGCTTTCTTCGCTGCTTGTATGGATTGAATTATGAACTCAGTTTTTATCATCGACGATCACCCCGTTATTCGCCTGGCTGTCAGGATGCTGTTGGAAAACGAAAACTATGAAGTGGTCGGCGAAACAGATAATGGCGTGGATGCCATGCAGATGGTCCGCGAATGCATGCCTGACCTGATCATCCTCGACATCAGCATCCCCAAGCTCGATGGCCTGGAAGTCCTGGCCCGTTTCAACAGCATGGGCCTGTCATCGAAGATTCTGGTGCTGACCTCGCAAACCCCGAACATATTCGCCATCCGCTGCATGCAATCCGGAGCGGCCGGTTATGTCTGCAAACAGGAAGACCTGAGCGAACTGCTGAGTTCTGTAAAAGCGGTATTATCCGGCTACAATTACTTTCCCAGTCAGGCACTGACTCCCGCCGTGCGCGAAGATGGGCAGCCCAGCGAAATAGAACTATTCAAGCTGGTAAATGATCGCGAATTGATGGTATTGCAATTATTTGCCCAGGGCCGCTCCAACAAGGAAATAGCCAAGGGCATGTTCCTCAGCAACAAGACCGTCAGCACTTACAAGACGCGACTCATGCAAAAGCTGAAAACCAGGACCTTGGTAGAACTTATCGAGATGGCAAAACGCAACGCGCTAGTGTGAGAACCCGGATGCCCAAGCGCTTGAAAAACTTTCTGATACTGGCAACGAGCCTATGCCTGGGCTGGGGTACATACACCAACCTTGAGGCAGCAGATCACTACACGCTGCTCGGCCGCTCAAACCCGGCTCACATGGATGTGAAGCTAGACGCCGCCCAGTGGCAATGGGTGCGCAGCAAGCGTGAACTGATCCTCGGCACCTCGGCGCCGGATTACCCACCCTTCGACATCACCATTTCCGGCAATGACTACGAAGGCATCACGGCCGATTACGCCAGCATCATCTCCAGGGCACTGGACCTCCCCATCAAGGTCCAGCGTTTCGAAAACCGCGAGGCCGCGATGAACGCCCTCATAACCGGCCAGATAGACCTGCTGGGCAGCGCCAATGGCTTTGAGGCCATGGACCGCAGCATCAAGCTGACAACGCCCTATGCCGTGGACCAACCCGTCCTGCTGGTACGCACCGGCGATACCCGCTCACTGACCGATGGCCTCAAGGGCATGCGTCTGAGCATGGTCTATCACTATCTGCCCCTGGCCGATGTCCAGGCGCTCTACCCCGAAGCCATCCTGCAGACCTACCCCTCTTTTCAGAACGCCATCAATGCCGTGGCCTTCAATCAGGCCGATGTCTTCCTCGGCGACACCATTTCCACGCAATACATCATCAACAAGGGCTATCTGAACAATGTGAAAATGGCCAGTTTCGGCAAGCACGAAGCCAACGGTTTCAGCTTTGCCACAAGCCATGAAAACACGCAGTTGCTGGACATCGTCAACCAGACACTCAAGGCCATCCCGATGGATGAGCGCATCGACATCTCCAAACGCTGGGGTGCTGGCAGCGACGTGCTGCTGACCGACCAGAAGCTGCAACTGACACAACGCGAGGAGCGCTGGATTACGCGGCACCCGACAGTACGGGTCATGGTCAACGAAACCTATGCCCCCTTGACCTTCTATGATGCCAACGGCAATTTCCGTGGCATCACTGCCGACCTGCTTGAGCTGATACGCCTGCGAACCGGCCTGCGATTCGAGGTCATACGGGCATCCAGCTCAAGCGACATGATGAATCAGGTTGCTCAGGGCCAGGCCGACATGATCGGAGCCATGGTGTCGAGTGATGAGCGTGGAGACCGGTTCAGCTTCAGTCGCCCCTACATCGACAACTCCTTTGTCCTGATCACCCGCAAGGGTGAAAAAGCCCCGACCTATCTGGAACAGATGGACAACCTGCATATCGCAGTCATCCAGGGCAGCCCGATACTGCAATGGCTACGACGCGAACACCCCGATATCGTCATCGTGGAAATCGACAATCCGTTCCAGGCGCTGGACATGCTGGCCACAGGCAAGGTGGAAGGCGCAGTCACATCCCTGCTCAGCGCCAATTACTTCCTGTCTTCCGGCGTCTTCGAGGGGCAACTGCAGATTACCGCCACCGTTGGCGAGGACCCTGCCCTGATCTCGATGGCCACTTCACGTAACGCACGGGAACTGAGCTCGATTCTCGACAAGGCACTAGCGAGCATTGCGCCACAGGACCTGGCAATCATCAATAATCGCTGGCGCTCGTATACCCCTGTCGGTAGCAATTGGCACAACTACCAGCGCCTCATCTATCAGATCCTGGCCGGTGCAGGCCTGCTTCTGCTCGGTCTGCTGGTCTGGAATGCCTACATGCGCCGCCAGATAAAACAGCGCGAAACGGCAGAACGGGCACTGGGCGATCAGCTTGAATTCATGAGCGCGCTGGTTAACGGCACGCCGCACCCGATCTACGTGCGTGATCGGGAAGGCCTGCTGCGCATGTGCAACGACAGCTACCTCGCTGTTTTCGAGGCCCGTCGTGAAGACATCATCGGCAAAAGCGCTACCGAAGGCGTACTGAGCAACGCATTCGAGGCCAGCGAGTACGCCGCCGACTACAAGCACGTCATGGCCAGCGGCACGCCCCTGATTCTCGACAGGACACTGCATATCGGCGAACGCCATCTGACCATCTACCACTGGATCCTGCCGTTTCGCGACTCCCTGGCACACGTGCAAGGCATCATCGGCGGCTGGATCGATATCAGCGAACGTCGACAATTGATCGAAGAACTGCAGTCGGCCAAGGAACAGGCCGACGATGCCAACCGGGCAAAGAGTACCTTTCTCGCAACCATGAGCCACGAAATACGCACGCCCATGAACGCGGTCATCGGCATGCTGGAGCTGGCCCTCAAACGTGCCGACCAGGGTGTTCTGGAGCGTTCCGCAATCGAAGTCGCCTACAGTTCGGCCAAGGACATGCTGGATCTCATCGGCGACATCCTCGATATCGCCCGCATCGAATCCGGACGCCTGACCCTGAGCCCCGAGCGAGCCAATCTGCGGCAACTGGTGGAGTCTGTCACCCGGGTGTTCGAGAGTCTGGCCCGGCAGAAAAACCTGAGCCTGGTGCTGGAGCTCGACAGCCGGACCAACACCGATGTCCTGATCGACCCGCTGCGCTTCAAGCAGATCCTGTCCAACCTGATCAGCAACGCGATCAAGTTCACCCAGCAGGGCCAGGTCAGCGTCACCCTGCAGGCAGCAAACGGCTCCAGCCATCAGCAAATGCACCTGAGCGTGACCGTGCAGGACAGCGGGATCGGCATCAGCGCCGACGATCAGCGTCGTCTGTTCGAGCCTTTTGCCCAGGCCGATAATCAGGCACGCATGGCGCGTACCGGTGCCGGACTGGGGCTGGTGATCTGCCGCAGCCTCTGCCAGATGATGGGCGGCACCCTGACCCTGAATAGCGAGCCGGGCCGGGGAACCCAAGTTCACATGACTCTGGAGCTGACCACCCTGGAACCGCTGGCCATCGCCACGCCGGTGCAAGAAGCCTCACTGCCGCCCGGCACGCCCTTGAACATCCTGATCGTCGATGATCATCCCGCCAACCGCTTGCTGCTTTGTCAGCAACTGGGTTTTCTCGGCCATCGTTGTGAAATGGCCGAACAGGGAGCCCAGGGGCTCGAGCGCTGGCTGGCCGAACCGTTCGATCTGGTGGTAGCCGACTGCAATATGCCGGTCATGAATGGCTATGACCTCACCCGCGCCATCAGAGCCCACGAACAAAGCGAAAACCTTGCCCCCTGTATCATCTGGGGCTTCACCGCCAATGCCTTGCCCGAGGAAATCCAGCGTTGCCTTGAGGCAGGCATGGACGACTGCCTGTTCAAGCCCATCGGCCTGACGCCCCTCAGCGAGCGACTGGCCAAGATCCCCGTACGCTCTGCACCTGCTGCCCCCTTCAACCTCAACAGTCTCAGCAACCTGACCGCAGGCCGGACAGAAATGATGCAGCGCCTGCTCACGCAACTGCTACACAGCAGCCAGGAGGACCGCAAGGCCTTGGGCGACCTGATGACCCGTGGAAACCACAAAAACATTGGCGAAATGGCTCATCGCATCAAGGGTGCAGCGCGAATCATTGGCGCATCGCGGGTGATCGAAAGCTGCGAGGCCCTTGAGCATGCCTGCTCGCCGGGTGATGACCCCAATGTCCTGGAGGCCTGTCACAGGGAACTGAACGCCGCCATGCTTGATCTCGAAAAGGCGTTGATCAGCCAGCAGCCAGAAGACCGAGAGCAAGAAGAGAAAGGGAAGCAACAGTGAAACAGGCACCGTTACCGCTTAACTGGTAGACTGCGCCCCGAAATTACCTAAGAGGATCGCTTCATGGCCACTAACCGCTCCCGTCGTCTGCGCAAAAAGCTCTGTGTGGACGAGTTCCAGGAATTGGGCTTCGAGCTCAATCTGGAATTCAAAGAAGATCTGGATGACGAGGCTGTTGATGCCTTCCTGGACGCTTTCCTGACAGAAGCCATGGACGCGAACGGTCTGGACTACGTTGGCGGCGATGACTACGGTCTGGTTTGCCTGGCTGATCGCGGTTCGGTCACCGAAGAGCAACGCGCTGCTGTAGAAGCATGGCTCAAAGGCCGCAGCGAAGTGGTCAAGGTTGAAGTCAGCCCGCTGCTGGACGCCTGGTATCCAGAAAAGCCGATCAACCCGGCGGCGTGATCCAGAAGCAGACAGTGTGAAAACCGCTCTGTGACGTTCAAACAAATGCCCCGACTTGTCGGGGCATTTGTTTTTCCGGGATACAAAGAGGCCTTTCACGACCGTCCACTGACTTTCTTACCTACAACAAAAAAATCCTGTTACAACCCCATGCCACAACCCACGCGGGCCCGGCTTCGGGCATAATGCCGTTCTGTTACAGCGCTGGCCTTGTGTTATTACCGTTCGGCCTCAGGCGTCTATCATTGTTACCGAGGGAATTCATCCATGCCCTCTTTTTGTTCCCCTTCTTTGCTGTAGGGTTTTTTTGATGATCAAATCTTTGCGTCCACTGCTTCTCGCCTCTTTTCTCCTGCCTCTGGCACTTCCTGTACATGCAGCCGTCATCAATACCACTCTTCCCCCCAAGGTCCAGCAAGCCCTCAAGGCCAGCAAGCTCAACGACAACGCATTGTCGGTAGTGATGCTGCCGCTTAACGGTCCTGGCACCCCGACAGTCTTCAATGCCGATGTTTCCGTGAACCCGGCATCGACCATGAAGCTGATCACCACCTATGCCGCGCTGGAAATCCTCGGCCCGACTCACCAGTGGCGAACCGAATTCTTCACAGACGGCACCCTGAGCAATGGCGTTCTGCAAGGCAACCTGTACCTCAAGGGCGGCGGCGATCCCAAGCTCAACATGGAAAAGCTCTGGTTGCTGATGCGTGACCTGCGCGCCAATGGCGTACAGCAGGTGACGGGCGATCTGGTGCTGGACCGCAGTCATTTCGTGCAGCCACAGTTGCCCGAGTTCAATGATGACGGCAATGACGATAACAAGCCGTTTCTGGTCAAGCCCGACTCGCTGATGGTCAACCTCAAGGCCTTGCGCTTCGTCACCCGTAACGATGACGGCAAGATCCGCATTTCTGTCGAGCCGCCCATTGCAAGCATCCGTGTCGACAACCAGGTCAAAGCGCTGGCGTCCAGGCAATGCACTGGCGATGTACGCTACAACCCGGTGCCACAACCTGATGGCAGCGTCAATGTGACGGTCAGTGGTCAGTTGGGCAATGGTTGTAACTCCCAGACCTACCTTTCGCTGCTCGACCACCCGACCTACGCTGCTGGTGCGGTACGGGCCATCTGGCAGGAACTGGGCGGCAGCATTCTGGGCAAGGATCGTGTCGATGTCGTGCCGGGCAACGCCAAGCTGTTGGCCAAGGCTTTCTCGCCGGACGTGGTTGAAGTGATCCGCGACATCAACAAATACAGCAACAACACCATGGCTCAACAACTGTTCCTGAGCCTGGGACAAGAGTTTCGTAATGATGCAGACGGCGATGACGCAAAGGCCGCGCAGCGGGTGATCCGTCAGTGGCTGGCGAAAAAAGGCATTACCGCACCGCATCTGGTCATGGAGAACGGCTCGGGCCTGTCCCGTGCCGAGCGCGTCAGCGCCCGTGAAATGGCAATCATCCTGCAGGCCGCATGGCGCAGCCCGTACGCTGCCGAGTTCATGAGTTCAATGCCTCTGGTGGGCATGGACGGCACCATGCGCAAGCGCCTGAAACGCACGCCACTGCTGGGCGAAGCTCACATCAAGACCGGCACGCTGAATACTGTGCGGGCCATTGCCGGTTTCAGCCGTGACAGCAATGGCAATACCTGGGCGGTGGTGGCGATTCTCAACGACCCACGTCCGTTTGGTGCGTCATCGATTCTGGACGAGGTGCTGGTGGATCTGTATCGCCAACCGAAACTTAACAACAGTACGGTTTCCATCCTGCAGCCCTGAGTTGCCACGTTACCGGTAGGAGCAATTCATTCGCGAGACGTCATTGGAGGCGATACATTTTCCTCGGATGTACGGGCCCGTCGCGAATGAATTCGCTCCCACAGATTTCTGACATTCGCGAAACAATTCGCGGATAAATCCCCGCAGTTTTGTGTGGCCCTTAGTCGAGTTCCGGCTCGACCCGGTCCCTGCCCGCCAGCTTGGCAGCATAAACCCCCGAGTCAGCCCTCAACAGCAGCGCATCCACGCTCTCTCCCGGCCGCCAACTGGCGATACCGAAACTGGCAGTGACCTGCCCGACCGTATCCAGCGGCTTGCTGCGCAAGGCCTCGCGCAAACCGAGAGCCAGTTGGTAGGCTTGCGGTGCCTGAGCCCCAGGGCACAACACGACGAACTCTTCCCCGCCGATACGGCAAAACACATCATCACAGCGCAGCCGCTGGCTGATCTTTTTGGAAATGGCCTGAAGCACCGAGTCGCCGACCGCATGCCCGTACTTGTCGTTGAAGCGCTTGAAGTGGTCGATATCCAGCATGATGACCGACAAGTAACCGCCGTGCCGATTGATGCGCGCCAGTTCGGACTGCAACCTGTCCTGAAAGTAACGACGGTTATAGGCACCGGTCAGTACGTCAGTCACCGACAGTGCCCGCAACTCCTGCTCGACCCGTTTGAGATCGGAGATATCCGAGATGAATCCATGCCAGAGCACGCTGCCATCGGGCAGACGCTCCAGCGTGGCGGCACCTCGCACCCAGCGCAGCCCCTTGCGTGGCAGCTCGATGCGATATTCCTCGCTCCAGGGCGAGGACTGCTCGGCACTGATACGGATTGAATCGCGCAGACGCACGATATCGGCAGGATGCGTACGCCTGAGCAGAACCTCGGCATCCTTGAGCAACTCTTCTTCGGTCAGCTCAAAGAGCTCGCACATGCCGACACTGGCGTAGGTGAAACGTGAACTGCCATCGGCATCCTGGCGATACTGATATATACCGCCCGGTACCTGGGAGCTGAGTTTCTTCAGCAACTGGTCACGTGCTTCAAGCGCCTCGTAGACACGCTTGTGCTCGGTGATATCGAGGCAGACAGCCAGGTAACCGATCCATTGCTCCTGATCGTCTCGCACCGCCGTGATCAGCATGTTCACCACCAGCGTGCTGCCATCGCGTCGCAGGAAGGTCCACTCCCGGGAAGGATGGCTACCCTCTTGCGTGGCATCGACGAACATGGCCTGGGCCGCGGTAATCGGGCGTCCATGAAGCTCACTCAACCCCTTGGCATGAGCTTCGAGTTCCGATAACCGATGCAGATCCTTGAGCTTGAATGTGCCAAGCACTTCTTCATCCGTGTAGCCCAGCATTTTCTGCGCACCGACGTTGAAGGTCGTGATGACGCCGTTGAGATCAGTGGCAATGATCGCCACTTCAGTCGCGGAGTTGAGCACATTGCGCAGTTGTCCGTGGGTCACGCGCAATTGCTGTTCGCGCTGACGCAACTCGCGGGTCCGCTGCTCAACCATGTGCAAAGCTCGCTGGCGCTGGCTGACAAGGCTGTAAAGCAAGGCACTGAGCATCAGGCTCAGGAGACCACCCAGCAAAGCCAGGCTGCCGGCCATCGGCGGACTGCTCAGCATGAAGGCGTCAGTGGGACGAACCTCAAGCAAATAATCACGATCGCCCATGCTCAGCAGAGTGCTGAGATGCAAATCACTCTCGGCCGCCACACCTGCGGAACGGTACAACAGATCGGGCTCACCGGCCGAACTCAAGTCGAGCATGCTCATGGCCAGATTGTCCTGACTGGGCAACCCCTCGTTCATCATTTGATCGAGGCTGATGATTGCCATGACAAAGCCGCGCAAGACCGGAGTGGGAGCATCAATGGCGGCAACCGGCGAGTACACGGGCGCCATCAGTAACACACCCCGGGTATCGGTCTTGCTCAGACTGACCAGATCCACCCGTGGTGTCGCCACGATGCTGCCACGCAGGCGGGAACGCTCGATGGACAAGTGCCGGATCTGCTCGGAGTTCACATCAAAGCCCAGAGGCGGAGGTTTTTTACTGAGGGTCTGGATAAACACGACAGGAAAGTACTCGTCGCGCACTTCGGCTGTTTTCAGCACGCCATTCCCGTCAAGCTCTCGTATGGCGAAATCCTTGACTCCAGCCTGACGGACGCTTTCTTCAAAGGTCGCACGCTGAACCTGGGTGACGTGAGGCGTCCATGTGTAAGCCTGGGTGCCTACCAGCATAGGGCCGACAAAACCCTCGTACTCGGTACGCGTGATCTCATTGGAATAGAGAAAGAAGCGACGCAGGGTATCAAGTCTTTTGACCTGACCATCCAGCCGCTCCTGGATACGGCTGAAACGCTCACCTGCCAGAAGGTCGAAACGCTGGCGTAACTGGCGTTGATACAGCTCCAGGTTCGCCAGTGCCAGCATCACGGTGAGTGCGGCGCCGGCGGCAAAAGCCAGCGCCGCAACCAACCATGCAGAGGCCTGTTCACTGATGAATCCCAGAATTCTGGGCCGGAACTGTTTCGCCGCCATACTTAGAACCCGTGACGCTGGCCATTATTCTCTTATAGCTATTCGCTAGTAATTTGCCTAGCCCGAATAAAGAGAATCAGTTCACGCGCGTCGTGATCTTCCAGGCACGGTGGATCTTGCTGTTGCGCGCAAAATCCTGATCAATGGTCTGGGCGGTGATTTCTTCGACCGCATAGCGCTGGGCAAGATTCTCGTCCAGCGCAAACTTGCGGAAGTTGTTCGAAAAATACAGCACGCCACCCGGTGCCAGACGTGCCATGGCCAGATCGATCAACTCGACCTGATCGCGCTGCACATCGAAGATCCCTTCCATACGCTTGGAGTTCGAGAACGTTGGCGGATCGATGAAGATCAGGTCGTACTCTTCACGGCATGCCTGCAACCAGGCCATCACATCGCCCTGCTCCAGACGGTTCTTGTCGGAGAAACCATTGAGCGACAGATTACGCCGCGCCCAGTCCAGGTAAGTCTTGGAAAGGTCGACACTGGTGGTACTGCGCGCCCCGCCCTTGGCAGCGTGAACGCTGGCCGTGGCCGTGTAGGAAAACAGGTTGAGGAAGCGTTTGCCCGCAGCCTCGCGCTGAATGCGCATGCGCATCGGTCGATGATCGAGAAACAGACCGGTATCCAGATAATCGGTCAGGTTAACCAGCAGCTTGACCCCGCCTTCGCTGACTTCCTGGAACTGACCCTGAGCACTTTGACGCTCATATTGCTTGGTGCCGCTCTGACGCTCGCGACGCTTGATCACTACACGGCTCTTGTCGATGTTCAAGGCCTGAGGAATCGCTGCCAGTGCATCGAACAGACGTGCCGAGGCTTTTTCCGGGTCGACGGATTTAGGCGCGGCATATTCCTGAACGTGAACCCAGTCATGGTACAGATCGATGGCCAGGGAATATTCGGGCATGTCGGCGTCGTACACGCGATAGCAGTCGATGCCTTCGCGGCGCACCCATTTACTCATCTGCTTGAGGTTCTTTTGCAGACGATTGGCGAACATCTGCCCGCCTTCGCTCAAGCGTGCCTGTTCGACCACAACCGGAGCCTGCTTGATCGGATTGCCATTCTTGTTGAGCTTTCTTTCGACCGGCTCTTCAACCTGTGTCTCGCGCTCGATCTGGCGCTGCTCGGGCGTACGCCGCTCGCCGGTGACGAACTGATCCGGCAGGACCTTGATGAGCAACAGCTTGCAAGGCAAGGCGCCGTTCCAGAAGGAATACTGCTTGTGGCTGCGAATCCCCATGCGCTTGCCCAGATCCGGCGCGCCGGTGAACACCGCAGCCTCCCAGTTGAGACACGCCTGACGCAGACGCTCACCCAGGTTCTGATAGAGGTACAGCAGGCTCGCCTCGTCGCCCAGGCGCTCACCGTAGGGGGGGTTACAGATCACCAGGCCTTTCTGGTTCTGATCCGGACGCGGCTCGAAAGTCGCCACTTCGCCCTGATAGACCTTGATCCAGTCGCTCAAGCCTGCCCGCTCGATGTTGTTGCGGCCCGGCTGGATGAGACGCGGATCGGCTTCATAGCCACGAATCCACAGCGGTGGCTTGGCCAGGCCTGCCTGAGCACGCGCCAGGGCTTCATCGTGCAGCTTGCGCCACAGCGCCGGGACGTGGCCGAGCCAGGCCGAGAACCCCCAACGCTCGCGCTTGAGGTTAGGTGCGATATCGGCGGCGATCATGCCGGCTTCCACCAGAAAAGTGCCGACACCGCACATGGGGTCAGCCAGAGCGCCACCTTCGGCAGCGATACGCGGCCAGCCGGAGCGGATGAGGATCGCCGCGGCCAGGTTTTCCTTGAGCGGCGCGGCGCCCTGCTGCAGGCGATAACCACGCTGGTGCAGGCTGTGGCCGGACAGATCCAGGGACAGGATTGCCTCGCCACGGTCCAGACGCAGGTGCACCCGCAAGTCAGGATTGATCTTGTCCACTGAAGGACGCAGGCCATCGGAGGTGCGCAGCTTGTCGACAATCGCGTCCTTGACCTTCAACGCACCGAAATGGGTGTTGTCGATGCCCGAACCATGACCGCTGAACTCCACAGCCACAGTGCCATCGGCTTCCAGATGATCCTGCCAGTCGACATGCAGTACGCCTTCGTAAAGGTCGTCGGCGTTTTTCATCGGAAAACGCTTGAGTACCAGCAGCACCCGGTTCGCCAGGCGCGACCACAGGCACAGCCGATAGGCGGTTTCCATGTCGGCTGTACCACGGATGGCAGAGGTGTGTTCGCGTGTGTCCTGAAGGCCAAGCGTGGTGGCTTCCTCGGCAAGCAGGCCTTCGAGGCCTTTGGGGCAAGTGAGGAAAAGTTCGTAGCGATCCGACATGAGTATTCCAGGGCCTGAGCCGTCAGCGGCGGGCAACGCATTGCCCGACCAGATTTAAAACAGACGTCTTTCATGGAGAGCGTCTGCGTGGCACATGATGTGTGCCGATCCACCGTATGAACCTGTCATGTCATTACGGCAGTCTTGTAACGATGAAAAAGTGAATATTGGACCCTACGACGTAGGTAATAAAAAGTCACATCGCGACCCTTCGTCGAATTTTCACTGAATGCATTAAGCCATTACTCGCATTTGCGAGCCCGTCTCACTCCTGCCTGAAACCCGCGACTCAGCAGGGTTAGGACATGAATCAAATTTGAAACACCTTCTCGCTTATCGCTCTACAGACCTAAATATGACGTGCTTATGACAAAACGATCATTCACACCGTCTCGCGCTTTGGTTAGAACTCACCACAGGTCATCACTGCAACGGTAATGACACTCAGGCCCGCGACGCCGGCAGCGGGCACCAACGGCAGAAAATTCTGCCCGACCTCGACAGAGGTCTTCAGGGATATAACAGTCAACAGACGAGGGCAATACCCTATGAGAAGACTTAAGCGTGATCCGTTGGAAAGAGCATTTTTGCGCGGATATCAATACGGCGTTACAGGTAAATCCCGTGAGCTTTGCCCTTTTACTCTACCGTCAGTACGCCAGGCATGGATCAATGGTTGGCGAGAAGGACGTGGCGACAACTGGGACGGTATGACCGGCACTGCGGGAATCCACAGACTCAACGAACTTCACGCGGTCGGATAGGTAACCTCCGGCCAGTCCATCAAACTTTCTACTGACTTTTACACCCATACCATGCACGCCCCATCCGGGCGGCGGGCTTCGGCCCAGGGGCTCCTCAAGGAGCCCCTTTTTTTCGCCCTGCAATCAGCTACGAGGCATGGCTGCAATCGCATCCACCGATTCACGGATAAGCGCCGGGCCCTTGTAGATGAACCCCGAATACACCTGCACCAGACTCGCACCGGCAGCGATTTTCTCGGCGGCGTGCCGGCCTTCGGTGATACCACCTGCTGCAATGATCGGCATACGCCCTGCCAGCTCGCCAGCCAGTACCTTGACGGTATGGGTGCTCTTTTCCCGAACCGGTGCACCGGACAGACCGCCTGCTTCGTCAGCATGGGCCAGACCTTCAACACCCTCGCGGCTGAGCGTGGTGTTGGTGGCGATGACCGCATCCATGCCGGACTCGATCAGGGCCGAGGCGACCAGCACGGTTTCTTCATCGGTCATGTCAGGCGCGATCTTGATCGCCAGCGGCACACGCCTGCCATGCAATTGCGTCAGTTCCTGCTGACGCAGGCTCAGCGCCTCCAGCAATTGCTTGAGGGAGTCGCCAAACTGCAGGCTGCGAAGGCCTGGAGTATTGGGCGAGCTGACATTGACGGTGACATAACTGGCGTGGGCATAGACCTTGTTCAGGCAGATCAGGTAGTCATCGACAGCGCGTTCCACAGGCGTATCGAAGTTCTTGCCGATATTGATACCCAGGATGCCCTTGTATTTCGCGGCCTGAACCCGGGAGACGAGGTTGTCCACGCCCAGGTTGTTGAAACCCATGCGATTGATGATCGCTTCGGCATCGGGCAGGCGGAAAATACGCGGCTTGGGGTTGCCCGGCTGCGGACGCGGCGTCACGGTGCCGATCTCGACAAAGCCAAAACCCAACTGCGCAAAACCATCGATGGCCGCACCGTTCTTGTCCAGCCCGGCTGCCAGCCCTACCGGATTCGGAAATTCCAGTCCCATGACCGTGACCGGCAACTTCGCAGGCGCCTTGCTCAACAGGCCATTGAGGCCCAGCCGACCACCGGCACCGATCAAGTCCAGCGACAGGTCGTGGGAGGTTTCCGGGGAAAGTTTGAAGAGTAACTGGCGGGCCAGGTTATACATGGGCGGGCAAGGCTCGTGGGAAGCTGAATTCAGGGCGCGATTATAGACATGTGCCGCCCCCGGCGCGAGGCAAGCTTGCATTTCGTGCTTTTGCGCCCTCCATCTGTGCGCAACGCTTCACGGCAGTGCACAAACAGCCACGGCATCCACCCCAATGCCCCGCAGACAGGCTTACCTGCAACTTGGCACAACCGCTGCATGAACGCATGTCATTCACAAGACTGCACCCCTCAACGACGAGGGCTGCTTTTCCCGAGAGAACGGGACCGGACAAAGGCGTCCTCGTCAGGTAACTGGCGAGACGCCTTTTTTGTTTGCGCAGAATTTATCGAGCACGGCCTTGCCGTGACCTCGGAGGCGACATGGCGAAACTCAGACTGGTAATGATCGGCAATGGAATGGCCGGGGTCCGCACCCTTGAAGAACTGTTGAAGCTGAACGAAGACCTCTACGAAATCACCGTCTTCGGCGCCGAACCGCACCCCAACTACAACCGGATACTGCTGTCGCCAGTACTGGCCGGCGAGCAGACCTTCGATGATATCGTGCTCAACGACCTGAATTGGTACAAAGAACACAATATCCAGTTGCTGCTCAACCGTCGGGTAGTAAAAATCGACCGCTTCCGGCGCATCGTGACGGCCGAGGATGGCACCCAGGCCCCTTATGACCGCTTGCTGATCGCCACCGGCTCACGCCCGTTCGTGCTGCCAGTCCCCGGCAATACCCTCAAAGGCGTGATCGGCTACCGCGACATCGCCGATACCCGACTGATGATCGATACGGCAACTACTCACCGACGTGCCGTGGTCATCGGTGGCGGCCTGCTGGGACTGGAAGCGGCCAATGGCCTCAAGTTGCGCGGCATGGACGTAACGGTGATCCACAACGGCAAATGGCTGCTGGAGCGGCAACTGGACAAGACCAGCGGCCAGATGCTGCAAGCGGCACTGGAGCGGCGCGGCCTGGCGTTTCGTCTCAACGAGCAGACCGAGGCCTTTCTCGGCGATGAGCAGGGTCAGGTTCAAGCCGTGCAATTCAAAGGCGGTGCGGTGATTGATGCCGATCTGGTGGTCATGGCCGCAGGCATTCGCCCCAACATGGAACTGGCCGCACAATCAGGCCTGCCCTGCGACCGGGGCATTCTGGTCAACGACACCCTGCAGACCTACGACCCACGGGTCTATGCCATCGGCGAATGCGCCAGCCATCGCGGTATCGCCTATGGTTTGGTTGCACCACTGTTCGAGCAAGCCCGAGTCTGTGCCAATCACCTTGCTCAGTTGGGTTTCGCCCGCTATCCGGGCTCGGTGACCTCGACCAAACTCAAGGTCACCGGCATCGACCTGTTCTCTGCCGGCGACTTTCTGGGGGGCGAAGGCACCGAAAGCATCACCCTCTGCGACCCTTTGGGCGGCGTCTACAAAAAACTGGTCATCAAGAATGACGTGCTGGTCGGCGCCTGCCTGTATGGCGATACCGCCGACGGCAGCTGGTACCTGCAACAGATCCGGGAAAACCGCGGGATCGATAACATCCGCAATCACTTGATGTTCGGCGAACAGACTACCGACGAGGCGGCATGCGCATGATGGAAGCCCCGACCCAGACCACACAGATCACCGCATCCACCTGCTGCTACTGCGGCGTTGGCTGCGGCGTGCTGATCGAACATGACGGACAGAACATTCTCGGAGTCAGTGGCGACCCGCAACATCCGGCCAACTTCGGCAAGCTGTGCAGCAAAGGCTCGACCCTGCACTTGACCGGCGACCTGTCGGCACGGGCGCTTCATCCTCAACTGCGCCTGAGCAAAAGCCTGGCCCGCAGCAACACCGACTGGGATACGGCTCTGGAACATGCCGCGAATGTCTTCGCCGACACCATCAAGGAGCACGGCCCCGACAGTGTGGCGTTCTATATTTCGGGGCAATTGCTGACCGAGGATTACTACGCCTTCAACAAGCTGGCCCGGGCACTGGTGGGCACCAATAACATCGACAGTAATTCCCGGCTCTGCATGTCTTCGGCCGTGGTGGGCTACAAGCGCAGCCTGGGCGCCGATGCACCGCCGTGCAGTTACGAAGACATCGAGCTGAGCGATTGCGTGATGATTGTCGGCAGCAACATGGCCTACGCCCACCCGGTCCTGTTCCGACGACTGGAAGAAGCCAGGAATCGTCGGCCCGAGATGAAAATCATCGTGATAGACCCCAGGCGCACAGATACCTGCGAACTGGCGGACTTGCACCTGGCCATTCAGCCAGGCACTGACGTTGCGCTGTTTCACGGCATCCTGCATCTACTGATTAACGAAGGCTTCACCGATCGCAGCTTCATCGACGCCCACACCCAAGGCTATGCAGAACTGGAAAACCTGGTTCGGAACTACCCGCCAGAGACCGTCGCCGAAACCTGCGGTATCTCCATCGAAGACCTGCGCGCCTGCGCCCGCTGGATTGGCCTGGCTCCTGGCTTCCTGTCGCTCTGGTGCATGGGGTTGAACCAGTCCACAGCCGGTAGCGCCAAGAACAGCGCGTTGATCAACCTGCATCTGGCCACCGGCCAGATCGGCCGCCCCGGCGCAGGCCCCTTCTCGCTCACTGGCCAGCCCAACGCCATGGGCGGCCGTGAAACCGGCAGCCTGTCCAACCTGCTGCCAGGCCATCGCGAAGCCGCCAATGCCGAGCATCGCGCCGAGGTCGCCGAATACTGGGGGGTCGATACGCTGCCGGTCACTCCCGGGCTGCCTGCCATAGATCTGTTCGAGCAACTGCGCACAGGCAAGGTCAAAGCGCTATGGATCGCCTGCACCAACCCGGCCCAATCGCTGCCCGATCAGCAAAGGATCAAAGAGGCTCTGAGTACATGTCCTTTCGTGGTATTGCAGGAAGCTTTCCAGACCACTGAAACCGCACGTTTCGCCGACCTGCTGCTGCCCGCCGCCAGCTGGGGAGAAAAGGAAGGCACCGTCACCAACTCGGAACGACGCATCTCCAACGTGCGCAAGGCCATTTCCGCTCCTGGCCTGGCACGCCCCGACTGGGCAATCACCGTGGATTTCGCGCAACGCCTGGAACACAGGCTGCGACCCGGTGCTCCTGCCCTCTTCGACTTCACCAGCCCTGATCAGCTATTCGATGAATACAAGGTTCTGACACAGGGCCGCGATCTGGATATGTCCGGCATCGACCGCGACCTTATCGACCGCCTCGGCCCACAGCAATGGCCTTTCCCCCAAGGCGCTCGCGGGGGTACCGCCCGCCTCTACAGTGACGGTGTATTCCCGACGGCTTCGGGTCGAGCGCAGTTTGTCTGCGATGCTTATGTCGCCGCCAAAGAGCTGCCCGATGCGCAGTATCCACTGACGCTCAATACCGGCCGACTGCGCGATCAATGGCACGGCATGAGCCGTACCGGCACGGCCGCCCGCCTGTTTGGCCATGTCAGTGAAGCCATGCTGGGCCTGCACCCACAAGAAATGCAACGCTATGGACTGGAGTCAGGTGACCTGGTTCATCTGCATAGCCGTCGTGGCGATCTGGTGGTGCCCGTCAGCAGCGATGACGGCGTTCGTCCGGGTCAGGCATTCCTGCCCATGCATTGGGGCGACCGGTTTCTCAAGGGCGGCATCAACGTACTGACTCAACCCGCCTTTGACCCGCTCTCCAAGCAACCGGAACTCAAACATTCCGGGGTACGCCTCGAGAAAGCAGACTTGCCCTGGCAATTCTTCGCGTTGATCGAAGGTGATGTGCAAAGCCACCTGACGGCGCTTCGTCCGCTGTTTGACACATTTGCCTATGTCAGCCTGGGTCTGATCGGTCGCGAGCGCCCTGCACTCGTGATAAGGGCAGCCAATCTCCGGGCACCGGAGCATTCGCTGCTGGAAGACATTGATCGCCTGCTGGGCCTCAATGAAGGTCCGGTCATGGCCTACGACGATCCCAAACGTGCCATCGGCAAGCGGATCCGCCTCGATGACGGCCACATCACCGCCTTGCGCCTGGCAGGAGAAACCCTCGCTCAGCACTGGCTGCAGAATCTGTGGCTACAAGGTCGGGTAGACGAGCAACTGCGCCGCTGGATGCTGGCTCCGATCAGCAGGGAACCGGGCAAAAATGCCTCTCAGGCCCGCGACAGGATCCTCTGCAACTGCAAGAACGTCAGCCAGAGTGCAATCATGAAAGGAATAGACAACGGCCTGGATTTGAACCAGCTTAAAACACAGCTCGGTTGCGGAACCCAGTGCGGCTCATGTGTGCCGGAAATAAAAAGGCTGATAAGCGCTGTGGTACTGACGGATTGAATATCGGTTCATCAAATCGCAGGCAAAGAAAAGCCCGGCATAAGCCGGGCTTTTCATTCAAAGCAGGCTAATTACTTAGCTTGTGCTTCAACTTCAGCTTCTACGCGACGGTTTACTGCGCGGCCAGCTTCAGTTGCGTTGTCAGCAACTGGACGGGTTTCGCCGTAACCAACCGAGTTTACGCGGTTAGCGCCAACACCGTACTGGTTGACCAGAACTTGTTTAACGGCGCTAGCGCGACGCTCGGACAGTTTCTGGTTGTAAGCGTCAGGACCGACGGAGTCAGTGTGACCTTCAACAGTGGTGGTGGTTTGTGGGTACTGTTGCATGAAGTCAGCGAGGTTTTTGATGTCGCCGTAGCTGTTAGGCTTGACCACAGCTTTGTCGAAGTCGAACTTGACGTCCAGCTCAACACGAACCACTTCAGCAACTGCCGGGCAGCCATCAGCGTCAACAGTTACGTTGGCTGGGGTGTTAGGGCACTTGTCGACGTTGTCGCACACGCCGTCGTTGTCGCTGTCGGAGCAGACTTCAGCAACTGGAGCAGCTACTGGAGCAGCTTCGGTTTTCTTGCTGCCGCCACCGAAGTTTACGCCGATACCGACGCTAGGAGCCCACTCGGTCTCGCCTTGGTCGATGTTGTACTGAGCTTCAACGCCAGCACGAGCATAGAAGTTGTCGGTGAAGTACAGCTTGGCACCGCCGCCAACGTTGGCGAAGGTGGAACCGTTACGACCACCACGGTTAGTCTGACCGATGCTCTGATCGGAGAAACCTGCAGACACGTACGGACGCAGCATGTCGCCTGGGTTGTTGAAGTGGTACAGAGCGTCCAGGGCAGTGTTGGAGCCCTTGATGTTCTTGCCATCGTCGCCACGAGCGTTGTGAACTTCGTCGTAGCCCAGACGCAGTTCAACGTCGTCAGTCAGGAAGTAACCGATCGAACCGCCGAACAGGTTGCCGTCGTTTTTGAAGTCGCGAGAGCTGTCAAAATATTGCTTCTTGGCGAAGCCCTCGATCTCGACTGCGCCTTGGCCTTGCGCCAGCACGCCGAACGAAGTCGCGGCAACGATAGTACCAATGGCCAAGCCCAAGGTGTTTTTCAGTTTCATCCGTTAAATCCCCATCTGGTGATTGTAAAGCAGCCCCATGACAACTGAGGCAATTCGTCGGCAAGTCTAGCAGACCCTGCCAGTTCTTTAGAGATATTTGCTCCGAGTTAAGTTTCGGTGATGCCCGCAAATTTCTCACGTAATTTATCTAATGCCCGCTTATAGCGCATTTTCGTTGCGCTTAAGCCCATGTGCATGATGTCTGCAATCTCCTGGAATTCAAGTTCTGCGACAAACCGCAGCACCAGAATCTCCCGATCGATCGGGTTCACATGCACAAGCCAGCGATCAAGTCCGCCCCTTTCTTCAGGTTTGGGCGTCTTCTCTTCAGACGCTTCCTCAAGCGGGTCCAGACTCAAAGCGTCCATCAAGCGACGCTTTCGCCGTTCCTTTCTGTACTGAGTGATGCACTCGTTGTAGGTGATGCTGTAGAGCCAGGTTTTGAACTTCGATTTTCCCTCGAAATTCTTCAATCCATACAAGACCTTAAGCATCACTTCCTGACAGACATCATCAGCATCGCGATCGTTCCCTAAATAACGTGCACAGACGTTAAAAAGTGTTCTCTGGTAACGACGCATTAACTCTTCGTAGGCCCGAGTCACGTTGAAAAGCTCGACGTGAGCGCGCGCGACCAGCTCCTCATCTGAGAGCTCGCGTGGGTCGTAGCGCGTCGAAAGCGGTAAGGGTTTATTCAAAACGAGTCGTGCCGACAGTCAGTTCAATGTCCGCCAATGCCCGGATTCCGGCAATTTGGGGCGGCATAGATTAGCAGATTCGCCGCTTAACGGCTGCTTACTCTCTGCTCAAGGAGAATTTTGTTGGAAAAAGAAACCAACTCCCCTTCGTCTGTCAGCAGTGTAGTCTTGACCGTACCGATTTCCTCGATTTGCCCCTCTATGTCGCCCACCTGCAAATGCTGGCCGACCTGATAAAGTTCTCTGACATAAATCCCCGCCAGAATCTGACCTGCAATTTCACGACTTCCCAACCCCAGTGCCAAGGCAACGGCCAGGCCGACGGTCAGGAGACCAATCACGATAACGTGATTGAGCAGATCTGTCTTCACTTCAAGCTGGCTGATTGCCACCGAAATACTGATGATGATCACCAGCCCCTGGGCAATTCGCCCCAGACCGGGCGCATAATCGACCCCGACGCCTTCGGCAGCGCCACGCACCAGCCCGTTGACCAGTTGCGCCAGCAATACACCCACAAGCAGCACCAGCGCCGCACCAAACACCTTGGGCAGGTACAACGCCAGCATGTCCAGCGTCGCCGATACACGTTGCAGCCCAAGGGACTCGGCCGCCGATACCAGAAAGATCAGCAGGACGAACCAGTAGACGATCTTGCCGATCAGGGTGGAAATAGGCACTTTCACGCCGGCACGGCTGATCAGCTTGGTCAGCCCGGTGCCGCCCATGAGACGATCCAGGCCCAGCTTGGCCAGCAATTTCGATAACAGTGCATCGAGCAGTTTTGCGACCACGAAACCCAGCAGCACCACCACAAGGGCGCCGAACAGGTTAGGGATGAAGTTTGCGACTTTGGTCCACAATGCAGTCATTGCAGCAACCAGACTCTGGGTCCAGAGATCCAATTCCATGTTCAATCAGCCTTATCGACAGGACGGGCAGTAGGTTGGGTTCGACGGGAAACAGGGGAAACGTGTGCGGAACCGTTATTGAGGGCAATCATCATCGCCTGGGACCAGCGCCCAAGCAGCCCGAACAGCACACCGGCACCTACCTGGCGGTTGGCGGTTTTCAGGACACGGTCCAGGCAAGCGTCGTCATCCCGGCTGGAGGATGACGATTTGAGCATGTCTCGCAAAGATTCTTCAAAGGGATCGTGCATCAGGCACCTCACGCAATGTCAGTGAGAGACGTGGCTCGTTCCGGGCGAGTCACAAACGGCATTGAAAATTTATCCGTCACAACCAGCGCAAACGCCTGAAAAGAAACCACTGCCCCACCGCCACCATGACAATCAAGGCACAGGCCAGCAGAAAACCGTAAGGATTGTCGGAGCCGGGAATACCGCCGACGTTGATCCCCAGCAGCCCGGTCAGAAAACTCATGGGCAGAAAAATACCGGTAATGATCCCGAAACGGTACATGGTGTGATCCATGCGCTCACGCAGACGCCGGTCTTCGGACTCCAGCAGCAGCCCCACGCGCTCGCGGGTCAGCTCAAGCTCTTCAAGGTAACGGGTCAGGCTGTTGTTCAGTTCGTTCCAGTAATCGGCATCGTCATCGACGAACCAGCCAAGCTTGATACGCGATAACTGTCCGAAGATATCCCGCTGGGGTGCAAGAAAGCGGCGCAACCCCGCTGCCCGCCGCCGAATCTGCAGCAGCTTGCCGTGCTCAGGGCTGTAACGCTCGTCGGCATCGGTCTTTTCTTCCTCATCATCCACCGACTCGGTCAAATCGCCGAGCAGGTCCTGCACTTTTTCGGTCAGGTATTGAGCCAGATAAAGCGTCAGTTCGGAGGCTGTCTTCGGTCCTTTGCCTTCACTCAACTGCTCAATGAGTTCTTCGGTCGCCCGCAAAGGCCGCAGCCGCAAGGAGATCACCCGCTGGGCAGCCGCGAAGATCCGCACCGACACCATGTCTTCAGGCTCGGCCCCCGGATTGAGGTTCACACCCCGCAGGAACAGCAACAGCTTCTGATCAGGCAAGGGCAACAGACGCGGCCGGGTATTTTCTTCGAGCAGCAGCGTGCAGGCGAACTCACTCAGGCCACTGGAATTGCGCAACCACGAATGAGTCTGCGGGTGACTACGGTCCCAATGCAGCCACAGACTTTCATGGGGCTGCATCTGAAGACCATCGAGTTCGGTTCGAGCAATGAAACGCGCTCCGCCCTGACCATCCAATACGAGGGCATGAACCAGCCCCCACTGCGCATTTGCTTCGTCGAACATTCTTGCTTCGCTTATTCCGGCATTTTCAGAGAGGACGGAGAAATGATCACACCATTATTGTCGGCATACAGGTAATCGCCCGGCCGAAAAGTGACGCCGGCAAAGGTCACCGGGACATTCAAATCACCGATGCCGCGCTTGTCGGTCTTTTTCGGGTGACTGGCCAGCGCCTGCACGCCCAGATCGGTTTGCGCCACAACGTCGACATCGCGGATGCAGCCATAGATCAACAAGCCTTCCCAGCCGCTTTTCGCAGCCTTGTCAGCCAGTAGATCGCCCAACAGCGCACAACGCAGAGAGCCACCACCATCGACGACCAGAACCTTGCCTTTGCCGTCGAGTGCCACCTGGTCTTTCACCAGTGAGTTGTCCTCGAAGCACTTGATGGTCACGATCTCGCCACCAAAGGAGTCACGGCCGCCGAAGCTGCTGAACATGGGCTCTACGACTTGCACCAGCTCTGGATAGGCATCACACAAATCGGGGGTCGAATAATGCATGGCTAACTCCTGTCGGTGAGAGATGGGAATGCTCAGGGCAGCATAGTGGCTTTGACCTCAACTTTCGCCCCGACTTTCATACAAACACAAAACCAGGCTATTGCCCTACCGCTTCCTGTAATTGGGGAAGCTCGCCGCTGGACGCAGAACGCTCTTGCAGCCAGTCGAGCACTCGCGGCCAGACCTGCTGCTGCGCGCCTTTGCTGACCAGCATCCGCACATGATCGAAATCTTCATTGAAGCCATGCTCGCGCCCCAGGCACAGAAACTGTCGCTGCGGGGAGCCAAACTGATCGAACAGCATCTTGCAGGCCCAGACCGGATCCTGATGATCGCCCACCGCAGCCACTGCCAGTACCGGCACTTCGACACTGGCCAGCCCGGTCCACCAGTTGCTGTCACGATCACCGAAACGCCCGAACAATCCATGCCAGCGCATGCTTTCCAGGACAACGCCAATCGGTTCGTCCTCCGGCCCACGCTTGAGACGCGGCCCGGAAATATGCTCGAAAGGCTTGAGCAACAGACGCCCGGTCCACTGCACTGGCGGAATCTTCAATGGCCAATAGGTACGGCTGATCTGACTGCCAAACAAGGCTGCCGATGCAGCACCCTCAGGCCCGAGATATTGACCACCCAGCGCCGCCGCCAGCGTGGTACCGCCCAGGGAGTGGCCGATCCAGTGCGGCACCTGACCGTTCTGTTCGCGAACGAACGCAGCAATGGCCGGCAGATCGTAGCGGGCATAATCCGCCACGCGATTGCGACGATAGTCCTGATTGCGGGCCGAAAGGCCATGGCCACGCATCTCGGCAATCCACACATCGTAACCGGCACGTGCCAGGAACGGCCCGAGGCCGATGCCTTTGGGGGAATACCAGAAGCGGCGATTGGAAAAGCTGCCATGCAACAGAATGACAGGCACACCGCGCACATCGGGCTGATCCACCAGACCGAGACGGGTAACAGCCAGCTCGACACTGGAGTCAGGGCTGTTGGCAGGCTTCAAGCGATAGACGTCCTCGACCAGATCGCCACGACGCTCGGCACTGATCAAGGCAACGGGAAAAAGATTGCTGCTGCTTTGCATATTGCTCTTTTATCTAGGCTTCAAAGGCATCGGGTCGCCTCTGACAGACGGATGAAACTGCTGGTTCGGTTGCCCCCTTTGGGGCCTTGCATGAAAAAGGGCGGTTTCCGAAAAAACCGCCCTTCCTCGAAACGCTTGAAACCCTAGACGATTCAAGACGCTATTGCATCACATCGGAAAAAACTCAGGCAGGCGCCTGACCCTCCGCGAGGAAGAACCAGGTTTCCAGTACCGAGTCCGGGTTCAGCGAAACGCTTTCGATGCCCTGCTCCATCAGCCAGCGAGCCAGATCCGGATGGTCCGAAGGACCCTGACCGCAAATGCCGATGTATTTCCCGGCCTTGTTACAGGCCTGGATGGCATTGGACAGCAGCTTCTTGACCGCCGGGTTACGCTCGTCGAACAGGTGCGCAATGACACCCGAATCGCGGTCCAGGCCCAGCGTCAACTGGGTCAGGTCGTTGGAACCGATGGAGAAACCGTCGAAGTGCTCCAGGAACTCTTCGGCCAGAATCGCGTTGGACGGCAATTCGCACATCATGATGATGCGCAGACCGTTTTCGCCACGCTTGAGACCATTGGCCGCCAGCAGCTCGATGACCTGGCTCGCCTCGCCCAGGGTACGCACGAAAGGCACCATGATTTCGACGTTGGTCAGGCCCATGTCCTCGCGCACACGCTTGAGGGCACGGCATTCAAGCTCGAAGCAGTCGCGGAAGTTCTCGCTGATGTAACGCGAAGCGCCACGGAAACCCAGCATCGGGTTTTCTTCTTCCGGCTCGTACAGCTTGCCGCCGATCAGGTTGGCGTATTCGTTGGACTTGAAGTCCGACAGACGCACAATGACCTTCTTCGGCGTGAACGCTGCGGCCAGGGTGCTGATGCCTTCGACCAGCTTGTCGACATAGAAATCCACCGGATTGCTGTAACCGGCAATACGCTTGTCGACGCTGTCCTTGATCTCTGGCGGCAGGCCGGCGTAGTTGAGCAGCGCCTTGGGATGCACGCCGATCATGCGGTTGATGATGAACTCCAGGCGCGCCAGACCGACACCGGCATTGGGCAACTGGGCGAAGTCGAACGCGCGATCGGGGTTGCCGACGTTCATCATGATCTTGAACGGCAGCTCAGGCATGGCATCGACCGAGTTGGTCTTGATGTCGAAGCCCAGCTCACCCTCGAAGATGTAACCGGTATCGCCTTCGGCGCAGGATACGGTGACGCCCTGCCCGTCCTGCAGCAATTGAGTGGCATTGCCGCAACCCACAACGGCCGGAATACCCAGTTCACGAGCGATGATCGCGGCGTGGCAGGTACGGCCACCACGGTTGGTGACAATGGCGCTGGCGCGCTTCATGACCGGTTCCCAGTCCGGGTCGGTCATATCGGAAACCAGCACATCGCCGGCCTGGACCTTGTCCATCTCGGACACGTCCTTGATGATCCGTACCTTGCCCGCGCCGATGCGCTGACCGATGGCACGGCCCTCGACCAGCACATTACCGGTTTCCTTGAGCAGGTAACGCTCCATGACATTGGCCGCGGAACGGCTTTTCACGGTTTCAGGACGCGCCTGAACGATATAGAGCTTGCCGTCGTCGCCATCTTTGGCCCACTCGATGTCCATCGGAGCCTTGTAGTGCTTCTCGATGATCATCGCTTGCTTGGCCAGTTCGCTGACCTCGGCATCGGTCAGACAGAAACGCGCACGGTCGGCAGCGTCGACATCGACGGTTTTCACCGAACGACCGGCCTTGGCCTCGTCGCCGTAGATCATCTTGATGGCCTTGCTGCCCAGATTGCGGCGCAGGATAGCCGGGCGACCGGCAGTCAGGGTGTCCTTGTGGACATAGAATTCGTCCGGGTTGACCGCGCCCTGCACCACGGTTTCGCCCAGGCCATAGGCGCCGGTGATGAACACCACGTCACGGAAGCCCGACTCGGTATCGAGGGTGAACATCACCCCGGCAGTACCGGTTTCGGAGCGGACCATGCGCTGAACACCTGCCGACAGGGCCACCAGCTTGTGGTCGAAGCCCTGATGCACACGGTAGGAAATGGCGCGGTCATTGAAGAGCGAAGCAAAGACTTCCTTGGCCGCACGAATGACGTTATCGACACCGCGGATATTGAGGAAGGTTTCCTGCTGGCCTGCGAAGGAGGCATCGGGCAAGTCTTCTGCCGTTGCCGAAGAACGCACTGCCACTGCCAGATTCGGGTTGCCTGCCGACAAGGCGGCGAAAGCCGTACGAATCTCGGCATTGAGCTTCTCGGGGAACTCGGCCTCCATGATCCACTGACGAATCTGTGCGCCGGTTCTGGCCAGGGCATTGACGTCGTCGACATCCAGAGCGTCCAGAGCTGCATGGATCTGATCGTTCAGACCGCTCTGCTCAAGGAAATCACGGTAGGCCTGGGCTGTCGTAGCGAAACCACCGGGCACCGAAACACCAGCGCCTGCCAGGTTGCTGATCATTTCGCCGAGGGATGCGTTCTTGCCTCCCACGTGCTCCACATCATGGACGCCGAGCTTATCGAGGGAAACTACGTACTCTACCAAGGTGATCTCTCCACTAACTGTGTTTGTTGTTGGGAAAAGCTCATGCACCCGAGCCACGCGCGGTGTGACAGCGGGTATTTCTGGACCGACTTGAAGCAGTAACCTTGAAAAAAGGTGAGAATGCAGGCCATCTGGGCCGGCAAGCGCGCCTATGATATCCAAGAATCGTCACCAGCTTAAGGCCAAGGGCGCAAATGAAACGATCCGCTTTCTTCATCTCGGACGGCACAGGCATCACCGCTGAAACGTTGGGCCAGAGCCTGCTGGCACAATTTGAAAACATTACGTTCAACAAGTTCACGCGCCCCTATATCGACAGCGTCGAGAAGGCGCGGGCGATGGTACAACAAATCAACAATGCCGCCGACAGGGACGAGGTGCGACCGATCATCTTCGATACCATCGTCAACCAGGAAATTCGCGAGATCCTGGCAACCTCCAACGGCTTCATGATCGACATTTTCTCGACCTTCCTTGCGCCGCTGGAGCAAGAGCTTAGTTCACACTCCTCCTACTCGGTGGGCAAATCGCATTCCATCGGTCACAACTCCAATTACATGGAGCGTATCGAGGCCGTGAACTTCGCCCTGGACAACGACGACGGCGCGCGCACTCATTATTACGACAAGGCCGATATCATCCTGGTGGGCGTCTCACGCTGCGGCAAGACGCCGACCTGCCTGTATATGGCCATGCAGTTCGGTATCCGCGCCGCCAACTACCCGCTGACAGAGGACGACATGGAGCGCCTGCAACTGCCCGAAGCCCTCAAGGCTCACCGCAGCAAACTGTTCGGCCTGACCATCGACCCGGACCGCCTGACGGCCATCCGTCATGAGCGCAAGCCCAATAGCCGCTATTCCAGCTATGCCCAGTGCGAGTTCGAAGTGCGCGAAGTGGAAAGTCTGTTCCGCCGGGAAAACATCCCGAACATCAATTCCACACATTTCTCTGTGGAAGAGATTTCAGCCAAGGTGCTTGTAGAAAAAGGGGTTGAGCGGCGCTTCAAGTAAGCTCACATGGCTCGTCGCGGCCAAGGCCCCTCCCAACATTTATGCGGGAAAGGCCTTGGCCGCGACCGGTTAAAGCACTGAGCCCGGCACCCGCACCCAACCTTCCATCAACACCCTGGCGCTACGGCTCATGATGGCCTTGGTGACCTTCCATTCGCCCTCTTCCTGCTGCGCCTGAGCCCCCACGCGCAAGGTGCCGGACGGGTGTCCGAACGTCACGGACTCACGCTCGCCGCCACCTGCTGCAAGATTGACCAGCGTGCCCGGAATCGCCGCAGCAGTGCCGATAGCCACGGCGGCAGTGCCCATCATGGCGTGGTGCAGTTTGCCCATGGAGACGGCCCGCACCAGCAGGTCGATATCCTGTCTGTTGACCGGCTTGCCGCTGGACGACAGATAGTCCGCAGGCCCGGCAACGAAGGCTACCTTGGGGGTGTGCTGACGCAGCGCAGGATCGTCGATGCTCTTGATCAGCCCCATGCGCAATGCGCCGTGAGCCCGAATGCTTTCCAGTTTCGCCAGCGCCTGGGCGTCGCCATTGATATCGCCCTGCAACTCGGTGCCGGTATAGCCGATATCAGCGGCATTGACGAAGACTGTGGGGATACCGGCGTTGATCATGGTCGCCTTGAGCGTGCCGATACCCGGCACCTGCAGCTCATCGACCAGGTTGCCGGTAGGAAACATCGAACCGCCCGCGCCCTCTTCATCTGCAGCGGGGTTCAAGAACTCCAGTTGCACTTCGGCGGCCGGAAAAGTCACGCCATCGAGTTCAAAGTCGCCGGTTTCCTGCACCTCACCGCCGGTGATGGGCACATGGGCAATGATGGTCTTGCCGATATTGGCCTGCCAGATTCGCACCACCGCAACGCCGTCGTGGGGAATGCGAGCGCTGTCCACCAGCCCCTGACTGATGGCAAACGAGCCGACGGCAGCCGAAAGGTTGCCGCAGTTGCCACTCCAGTCGACAAAAGGCTTGTCGATGGACACCTGGCCGAAGAGGTAATCGACATCGTGGTCGGCCTTGCTGCTGCGCGACAGGATGACCGTCTTGCTGGTACTGGACGTCGCACCGCCCATGCCATCGATCTGTTTTTCGTAAGGATCTGGGCTGCCGATGACCCGCAGCAGCAATGCGTCACGGGCCGGGCCAGGAACCTGTGCAACGTCGGGCAGGTCCTTCAGATTGAAAAACACGCCTTTGCTGGTGCCGCCGCGCATGTAAGTGGCCGGGATTCTGATCTGTGGTGTGTAAGGCATGAGAGGCTTCCTTGAAGGTGAACCTCTGCAGGAGCGAATTCATTCATGAAAAACCGTTCGCGAATGAATTCGCTCCTACAGGGTATATCAGGCTTGTGCAGACTCCAGAAAGTCCTGGGCGAATCGTTGCAGCACGCCGCCTGCCTCATAGATAGACACCTCTTCGGCGGTATCCAGGCGGCAGGTCATCGGCACTTCCAGGCGCTCGCCGTTCTTGCGCTGGATCACCAGCGTCAGGGTTGCCCGTGGCGTGCGCTTGCCGATCACGTCGAATGTCTCAGTGCCGTCGATCCCCAGCGTCAGGCGATTGGTGCCAGCCTGAAACTCCAGCGGCAAGACGCCCATACCCACCAGATTGGTGCGATGGATACGCTCGAAACCCTCGGCAGCAATGGCCTCCACACCCGCCAGACGCACGCCTTTGGCCGCCCAGTCCCGGGACGAGCCCTGCCCGTAGTCAGCACCAGCGATGATGATCAGCGGCTGCTTGCGCTCCATGTAGGTTTCGATGGCTTCCCACATGCGGGTGACCTTGCCTTCTGGCTCTATCCGGGTCAGCGAACCCTTTTTGACCTTGCCATCCACCACGGCCATTTCGTTGAGCAATTGCGGGTTGGCGAAGGTGGCACGCTGTGCGGTCAGGTGGTCGCCGCGGTGAGTTGCATAAGAGTTGAAGTCTTCTTCCGGCAGGCCCATCTTCGCCAGGTACTCACCCGCCGCGCTGTCGAGCAGGATCGCGTTGGAAGGCGACAAGTGATCGGTGGTGATATTGTCCGGCAGCACCGCCAGCGGGCGCATGCCCTTGAGCGTGCGCTCGCCGGCCAGCGCGCCTTCCCAATACGGCGGACGGCGGATGTAAGTGCTCATCGGGCGCCAGTCATACAGCGGCTCGACTTTCAGGCCGTAATCTTCCTCAAGAGCGAACATCGGAATGTAGACCTGCCGGAACTGCTCCGGCTTGACCGACGTCTTGACCACTGCATCGATTTCCTCATCGCTCGGCCAGATATCCTTGAGGCGGATTTCCTTGCCGTCGGCAATGCCCAGCACATCGTTTTCGATATCGAAACGAATGGTGCCAGCAATGGCATAGGCCACCACCAACGGCGGCGAAGCCAGAAAGGCCTGCCGGGCATACGGATGGATACGCCCGTCGAAGTTGCGATTGCCGGACAACACAGCCGTGGCATACACATCGCGCTCGATGATTTCCTGCTGAATCTTCGGCTCCAGCGCGCCGGACATGCCATTGCAAGTGGTGCAGGCAAACGCCACGACGCCAAAGCCCAGTTGCTCAAGCTCCGAAGTGAGCCCCGCCTCATCCAGATACAACGCAACCGTTCTGGAACCGGGTGCCAGCGACGATTTCACCCAAGGCTTGCGACTCAGGCCAAGGCGATTGGCGTTGCGCGCCAGCAAGCCAGCCGCGATCACGTTCCGCGGGTTGCTGGTGTTGGTGCAACTGGTGATGGCAGCAATAATCACTGCGCCATCCGGCATCTGGCCCGGCACGTCCTGCCACTGTCCGGCAATGCCTTTGGCCGCAAGGTCCGTGGTGGCGACGCGGGCATGAGGGTTGGATGGCCCGGCCATATTGCGTACCACACTGGACAGGTCGAAGCTCAATACCCGCTCGTAGTCCACCTGCTGCAAACTGTCGGACCACAGCCCTGTGTGTCTGGCATACAGCTCCACCAGACGCACCTGCTCGTCCTCGCGCCCGGTCAGGCGCAGGTAATCGATGGTTTGCTGATCGATGGAGAACATCGCGGCAGTGGCGCCGTATTCCGGGGCCATATTGGAAATCGTCGCCCGGTCCCCGAGTGTCAGGCTCGATGCACCTTCACCGTAAAACTCAAGATAGGCACCGACGACTTTCTGCTTGCGCAGGTATTCAGTCAAAGCCAGCACCACGTCAGTGGCGGTAATGCCGGGCTCGCGGCGACCGGTCAGCTCGACGCCGACGATATCCGGCAGGCGCATCCAGGAGGCGCGCCCGAGCATGACGTTTTCCGCTTCCAGGCCACCGACACCAATCGCGATGACGCCCAGAGCATCCACATGGGGCGTATGGCTGTCAGTGCCCACCAGGGTGTCCGGGAAAGCCACGCCTTCGCGGACCTGCACCACCGGGGACATTTTCTCCAGGTTGATCTGGTGCATGATGCCGTTGCCCGGCGGGATCACTTCGACGTTCTTGAAGGCCTTTTTGGTCCAGTCGATAAAGTGAAAGCGGTCCTCGTTGCGACGATCCTCAATGGCCCGATTCTTCTCGAAAGCCTGCGGGTCGTTACCGCCACATTCCACAGCCAGCGAGTGGTCGACGATCAACTGCACCGGCACCACCGGGTTGACCAGCGCAGGGTCGCCGCCCTGGGAAGCAATGGCATCGCGTAAACCGGCCAGATCCACCAGCGCGGTCTGCCCCAGAATGTCATGACACACCACACGCGCCGGAAACCATGGAAAATCCAGGTCGCGCCTGCGCTCCACAAGCTGACTCAGGGAAGCCTTCAGTGTGGCCGGATCACAGCGGCGCACCAGGTTTTCGGCCAGCACCCGTGAGGTGTAGGGCAACAGGTCGTAAGCACCCGGCTTGATGGCTTCGATGGCCCCACGGGCGTCGAAGTAATCCAGCGAGGTTCCGGGAAGCGGCTTGCGGTATTCAGTGTTCATGGCACGGGGACTCGATCACGGAGTTTGGGAGTAGAGAGGGGAACTCATGGGCGGCTCCCCTTCTCTCTTCAGCGCTGTTCGATGGGCACGAACGTGCGCTGTTCGACGCCGACATACTCGGCACTCGGGCGGATGATGCGGTTATTGGCGCGCTGCTCGAAAACGTGAGCAGCCCAGCCGGTCAGGCGCGAACAGACGAAGATCGGCGTGAACAGCTTGGTGGGAATGCCCATGAAGTGATACGCCGAGGCATGGTAGAAGTCCGCATTGGGAAACAGCTTCTTCTGCTCCCACATGGTCTTGTCAATGGCTTCGGAAACCGGGAACAGCACGGTATCGCCCACTTCGTCCGCGAGCTTTTTCGACCAACCCTTGATGACCTCGTTACGCGGGTCGGACTCCTTGTAGATCGCATGGCCGAAGCCCATGATCTTTTCCTTGCGCTCCAGCATCCCAAGAGTGCCCTTGGTGGCCTCGTCGGCCGATGCAAAGCGCTGGATCATTTCCATGGCCGCTTCGTTGGCACCACCATGTAGCGGGCCGCGCAAGGTGCCGATGGCTGCCGTGATGCAGGAATAAAGGTCCGACAGGGTCGAAGCGCAGACCCGTGCGGTAAAGGTCGAGGCGTTGAACTCATGCTCGGCGTAAAGGATCAGTGAGACATCCATGACCTTGCGATGCAGTTCGCTGGGGGATTTGTCGAGCAGCAGGTGCAGGAAGTGGCCGCCAATGGAGGTTTCATCCGTCACGCAATCAATGCGCTTGCCGTCATGGGAGAAACGATACCAGTAGCACATGATTGCCGGGAAGGCGGCCAGCAGCCGGTCCGTGGCATCGCGCTGCTGTTCAAAGCTCAGCTCCGGCTCAAGGGTACCGAGCATCGAAGCGCCAGTACGCATCACATCCATCGGATGGGTGTCGGCGGGAATGCGCTCCAGCACTTCTTTCAGTGCCTTTGGCAGGTCCCGCAGGCTCTTGAGGCGGTCCATGTAGGCGTTCAGTTGTGCCTGGGTCGGCAATTCGCCGTAGAGCAGCAGGTAGGCGACCTCTTCAAAGCGGGCCTCGGCGGCCAGTTCGCGCACATCATAGCCACGGTAAGTCAGGCCCGCACCCGCGAGGCCGACAGTGGACAGGGCAGTCTGGCCGGCAACCTGACCCCGCAGGCCAGCGCCGCTCAATACTTTTGCTTCAGCCATTGCATTCTCCAGTTCTTGAAATTATCGGGAATTGGCGATTCGTTTTTCTTCGCAGATGAATTCCATGCATGCCGATTGGCACAAGTGTGTACATCAACCCTTCTTCTGAGCGAACAGCGCATCCAGCTTCTGCTCGAAGGTGTGATAGTCGATGGCGTCATACAGCTCCATGCGTGTCTGCATGGTGTCGATCACATTCTGTTGCGTGCCATCACGGCGAATGGCGCCATAGACGTTTTCCGCCGCCTTGTTCATGGCGCGGAATGCCGATAAAGGATAGAGCACCAGCGAAACGTCAGCGGCGCGCAGCTCATCGACGGTAAACAGCGGCGTTGCACCAAACTCGGTGATGTTGGCCAGAATCGGCACACCCACCCGATTGGCAAACTGCTTGTACATGCTCAGCTCGGTGATGGCCTCGGGAAAAACCATGTCGGCACCGGCCTCGATACAGGCCGCTGCCCGTTCCAGCGCCGACTCCAGGCCCTCGACTGCCAGAGCATCGGTACGCGCCATGATCACGAAACTGCTATCGGTTCGCGCATCCACCGCAGCCTTGATGCGGTCGACCATTTCCTGCTGGGAGACGATTTCCTTGTTGGGACGATGCCCGCAACGCTTGGCACCCACCTGATCCTCGATATGAATGGCCGCCGCGCCCGCCTTGATCATCGACCGGACGGTGCGCGCCACGTTGAACGCCGAAGAACCGAAACCGGTGTCCACATCCACCAGCAATGGCAGGTCGCAGACATCGGTGATGCGTCGCACATCCGTCAGCACATCATCCAGCCCGGTGATCCCCAGGTCTGGAATCCCCAGGGAGCCAGCGGCCACTCCGCCGCCCGACAGATAAATCGCCTTGAACCCGGCGCGCTTGGCCAGCAGCGCATGATTGGCATTGATCGCCCCCACGACCTGCAAAGGTTGCTCACTGGCAACGGCATCACGGAAACGCTGGCCGGGAGTTTTATTGTCGTGACTCATTTCTCACCTCGGTCGGGAGCCGCCTGGTAATGGCGCTCGATGTTGCGTCTGGAAGCGCCGATATGGCGGCGCATCAATAATTCGGCCAGTTCACCGTCGCGCTCGGCAATGGCGTCAAGAATGCGATAGTGTTCGGCAAAGGCCTGGCGCGGACGATTGGGGGTGGTGGAAAACTGGATGCGGTACATGCGCACCAACTGATAAAGCTCGCCACAGAGCATCTGGCTGAGGGTCTTGTTACCGCTGCCCTGAATGATCCGGTAGTGGAAGTCGAAATCCCCTTCCTGCTGGTAGTAACCCACTCCGGCCTGAAACGCGGCATCGCGCTCATGGGTATCGAGCACAGTGCGCAACTCATCGATCTGTTCGGCGGTCATGCGCTCGGCGGCCAGACGGCAGGCCATGCCCTCAAGGGATTCACGAATTTCATACAGTTCGATCAGCTCGGCATGGCTGAGCGATACGACGCGCGCGCCCACATGCGGAACCCGCACCAGCAGTCGCTGACCTTCCAGTCGGTGAATGGCCTCACGCAGCGGCCCGCGGCTGATGCCGTAGGTGCGGGCCAGCTCCGGCTCGGAAATCTTGCTGCCGGGGGCGATCTCGCCTTTGACGATAGCCGCCTGAATACGCCTGAAGACGTTTTCGGAAAGCGTTTCCGAGTCCTCGACGACGGCCGTGGAAGCCTCGACTGCATCCAGCATATTGTCGACACCTTCAAAATTACATGAGGACAAATCTAGTAAATACGGCAATTTTCGTCAAAACAATTCTTGCGATTGTCGACAATCCACCAATGCAACGGCGTCCTCCCCTACAGGCTAATGTCAATCAGTGAAGACACAAACAAGCTGCCTCCCACAACGTTATTCATAGCCCTGACTGATCGGCATTACTACGACAGGCAGTGATAACTGGCATCACGAAACCTTCATGCTAGAATGGCGACCGCATCTGCCCAGTGCAGCTCTTCAAAGGACACGGCCTGCCAGCACGCCAGGCTGAAAAACCTGCGCTGCGGCCCTGAAGCTTTCCGCCTGTTGCGCAAGGACCTATGAGACTCGAAACCCTCACCACGTTGCTCTGTCTGCTGTTTCTTCCTGCCCTGTGCGCTGCCGCCAACAAGACCGTCTACGGCCTGAACGAATACGCCAGACTCACCAACATTGACCTTGAGGTCGCCGCCAAACTCGACACCGGCGCAAAGACCGCATCGCTGAGTGCGCGTGATATCAAACACTTCAAGCGCAACGGCGAGAACTGGGTCAGGTTCTACCTGGCCATCGACAACAGCCACGCCCACCCCATCGAACAGCCCCTGACGCGCATCAGCCAGATCAAGCGGCGAGCCGACGATGTCGACCCGGACGACGAGAAAAAGTACAGCGCACGCCCGGTGATCAACCTCGATATCTGCATGGGTGAAGTTTTACGCACCATTGAAGTGAACTTGACCGACCGAAGTGCTTTCCAATACCCGCTTTTGATTGGCTCCGATGCACTCAAACACTTCGATGCGCTGGTCGATCCAAGTCTCAAATTTGTGGCGGGCAAGCCCGCCTGTGCCTCCGTCGTTCAAAACGCAGAGTAAATACATGCGCTCTCTTACACTCCATCTGAAAATCCTGATCACGCTCCTGGTGACACTCGGCATCGCGATCACGGCCTATCAGATTGTCATCCTCGGCATCCCGCTGACCGAGGACGAGACCGACAACCTGTGGAATATCGACGCCAAGGTAGAGTTCCAGGCCAACAGTAAAGAGTCGATCAAGATCCAGATGTTCGTCCCGCCTCTGACCACGGACTACATCAGCCTCAACGAAAGCTTCATCTCCAATAATTACGGCGTCAGCGTCAACCGCGTCGACGGCAACCGCAAAGTCACCTGGTCCTCACGCCGCGCCAATGGCAACCAGACGCTGTATTACCGGCTGGTGCTGACCAAACGCTACGGCGCAGACAAGCCCAAGAGCAAAGGCCCGATCTTTCGCGACAGCATTGCGGTAGAAGGCGCCGAAAAAATCGCCGCCGAAGCCTTGCTTGCCCCTATTCGCCGCCACTCTGCCGATGTTGAAACCTTCATCAGCGAAGCCATCAAGCGCGTCAACAACCTCAAGGACGACAACGCCAGGCTGCTGCTGGCGGGAGACACTTCAGCCGTCAAGAAAGCCCAGATCACGGAGCTTCTACTGTCCATGGCCCACGTGCCGATGGAAAAGGTACACACCCTGCGCCTGATCACCGACCAGCCACAGACACCCGAGCTGTGGCTGCGCAGTTTCAATGGCAAGGAATGGCTGTATTTCAACCCGGACACCGGCGAAGCCGGTCTGCCGGATGACCGGCTGCTGTGGTGGACGGGCGACGAGAACCTGATCAGCATCGATGGCGGCAGAAAGGCCACAGTCAGTTTTACCCTCAACAACAGCGAAATGAACGCCATGCGGCTGGCCAAGCTGACCGATGAAAGCACCGACACGGACTTCCTGTCCTATTCGCTGTACGGCCTGCCCCTGCAAACCCAACAGACCTTCATGATCATGGTGATGATCCCGATTGGCGTACTGGTCATCCTGATCCTGCGCAATCTGGTCGGCCTGCAGACACTCGGCACCTTCACCCCGGTGCTGATCGCCCTGGCCTTCAGGGAAACCCAACTGGGCTTTGGTATCGCGCTGTTTACCGTGATCACGGCCTTGGGCCTGTCGTTGCGCTCCTACCTTGAACACCTGAAACTGCAGATGCTGCCGCGCCTGTCGGTGGTCCTGACCTTTGTCGTGGTGCTGATCGCGGCCATCAGCCTGTTCAGCCACAAACTGGGTCTGGAACGCGGCTTGTCGGTAGCCCTGTTCCCGATGGTGATTCTGACCATGACCATCGAGCGCCTGTCGATCACCTGGGAAGAGCGCGGTGGCGGCCATGCCATGAAAGTGGCTATCGGCACCCTGTTCGCAGCCTCTCTGGCGCACCTGATCATGAGCGTGCCGGAGCTGACGTACTTTGTATTCACCTTCCCGGCGGTGCTGCTGATTCTGGTCGGCTTCATGCTGGCGATGGGCAGATACCGTGGCTATCGCCTGACCGAACTGCTGCGCTTCAAGGCCTTCCTCAAAGCAGAAGACGCCAAATGATCGGTTTGTGGAAGACCTGGAAAGCCCTGGAAGCCAAGGGCATCATGGGCATCAACCGGCGTAACGCCGACTACGTGCTCAAGTACAACAAGCGCAGCCTGTACCCGATTGTCGATGACAAGATCATCACCAAGGAACGGGCCATGCAGGCGGGTATCCAGGTCCCGGAAATGTACGGCATCATTTCCACGGAAAAGGAAATCGACCGGCTCGACGACATCCTGGGCAAGCACACCGACTTCGTCATCAAGCCCGCGCAAGGCGCAGGCGGCGACGGGATTCTGGTGGTGGCCGACCGCTTCGAGGGGCATTACAAGACGGTTTCCGGGCGCATCATCACCCACTCGGACATCGAGCATCAGGTGTCCAGCATCCTGACCGGGCTGTATTCACTGGGCGGGCATCGGGACCGGGCACTGATTGAGTACCGGGTCATTCCGGATCAGATCTTCAAGAGCATCAGCTACGAAGGCGTGCCCGATATCCGCATCATCGTGCTAATGGGCTACCCGGTCATGGCCATGCTGCGCCTGCCGACGCGCCAGTCCGGCGGCAAGGCCAACCTTCACCAGGGCGCTATTGGTGTCGGCGTGGGCCTGGCCAGCGGCGTGACCCTTGAAGGCACCTGGCTCAACAGCATCATCAACAAACATCCCGACACCACCAACCCCGTGGACGGTGTGCAACTGCCTTACTGGAACGGCTTCATGAAACTCGCCGCCGAGTGCTACGAGCTATGTGGCCTGGGCTACATCGGCGTCGACATGGTGCTGGACCAGGAGAAAGGCCCGTTGATCCTTGAACTCAACGCCCGCCCCGGCCTGAATATCCAGATCGCCAACAACTGCGGGCTGACTCACCGGACCCAGGCGGTTGAGGCGCGTCTGGAGGAGTTGGCACGCAAGGGCGTCAAGGAGACGCCTGAACAACGGGTGCAGTTTGTGCAGGAGATGTTTGGGTGAGTCGGATCCTGTGAGCCCCCAGCTTAAAGATTGAACTGTCCCTCACAGAGGGTCCCCCCACATATCCTGGCCTTTAAATACTCTAAGGAACGTATCCCTGAACCCTAACAAATCAGGTGGAACAATATCATCCTCCAACTGTGTAACAGTTCTAACAGAAGACTGACTGGCATCACCTCTACTAGCCAAATACCTACTAGTAGTAGTAGGGCGAGCAGCGGCAGTAGATGCGTGTGGAGTGCTTCTACTCTGACCTCTGTTAAAGTCCCGAAGAGCTAAGAATGTGTCAACTTTTTCACTTTCCAAAACACTCCTTGCATGGATAAAAGACCCAATTCCCGCCACCGCACTCGCGACCCCCAATCCCGCCGATACATACCCCAAAATCGCACCTGCATTAGAATCGGGAGCAGAAACCGAAGCTACGCCACTCGCCACCCCCGTCACGCCGGATACAACCCCAAGCCCAACCGATACCTGCGAAGCAACACTCAACGCCCCCCAAGCCGCAGCTACGCCCGCACCCGCTGCGGGTGCTGCCGTGCCCAACGTAGCAACACTGGCAACAATACCGACAATCGAAAGCCCAATCCCGATGACCGGCATCAACCATTTCGGCATATGCCCATCAGGGTCCAGATAATTGACCGGGTCTCCCAGACAATACGCATAAGGATTCAACCCTCCCCGATCAAACGGGCTAAGGCTATCCGGGCTATGAAACCGCATCAGCACCGGGTTGTAGGCGCGATATCCCTGACCGAGCAGGTACCAGCCCGTGGACGGCTCACGCAGTTCGCCGTTGAAGGCGCAGCGGCTGTCCACTGCCGGTGTGTCGCTGCGATGACCATAAGCGCTGTATTCGGCAGACGTGACGCTGCCTGCATCGGCCTCAGCCATTACCGTCTTTTTTGCATCGGTCGCCAGCAGCAAAGTCGCATCCGTTGCTCCGCCCAGACGTTCGGCCAGCAAGGTATCCCTGTTCCCGATAAAGGTTCGCTGCTGCGCACCCTGCAACTGATTGGCCAGTTGCCCTTCCCGGTAGAAACGCTGTTCATGAGCACCCGCTTCGCTGGAGCGGATCAGGCTATCCTGCGCGTCATGGCCATAATCCACCACAGCAGACCCATCGTTGGCAGAAACGGCCAGTAAACGGCTCAACGCATCGTACTCAAGAGAACGCCCGGCTTCGTCGAGCGTCAGGTTGCCGTTGTCATCGTAATCCAGCTCGATATTGGCAGGATAATCGGCATGGCTGTTACGCACGGCACTGAGCTGGGTCGGGTCCTGCCCGGTATATTCGTACTCGGCCATATTGCTGCCACCTGCGAACACCGTCTCGACGCTCAGGATATTATCGAGCGCATCGAACGTGAACGTCTGGCTCTGGATCTGTTTGCCCTGCGGGTCCACCGGCGCATCAGGTCCGGAAGCGGTGTACCGCTCCAGCCGCCCCCTGGCATCGTAAACGAAGGTTTCATCACGCAGCACCGTGCTGCCCTCTTTCAAGGTGCGCTGTTTCAGGTGATCGGCCGCGTCATAGGCCTGAACCAGTTGCTGTTTTGTTCCTCCCGGCAGAGTAAAACTGCGCAAGACCTCACGACCTGCATCGTCGTACTCCAGGCTGACACTCAAGCTCTGGCCGCTGTCCACCGTTGTGATGCTGTCAAGCAGCCCCTGGGCGTTATAGCCAAAAGCCGAGACCAGCGAGCCAGCATCGAGTTGTTCGAGCCGACCGCTTTCGTCATAGCGATAAGTCTGGGTCTGGCCGAGTACATCGGTATATCCGAGCAACAGCCCCTTGAAGCTGTAGCGATACTGCATGGCATAGGCTTCGCCGCCCTGAACCCTGCGCTCCTCCTTGATCTCGCCATTGCCGTAGTAATCGCGCTCCAGTTCCTGATCCTGTTCCTTGCTGCTCAGCAGACGGGCACTCTGCAGGTCATAGGTGTAATCGGCCGTGCTACTCAGCATCTTGCGCTGGGTCGGCTGCTCACCCAATTGAGGCTGGTAGACATAGTCAATTACCTCGCCGCCTGGCGTATAGACCTTGCCGGGCTGTAGCTGACCGCCTGGATACTCGAACCGGCTGACCCGCCCACCAATGGTGGAGCCGGTCATGCGCTTCAAACCATCGAATGTCTGTTCGCCTACTACCACGCCATCGACAGCAATCGATACAGGCAAGTCCTCGCGGCTGTGCAAGGCGTAGGTCCGCTCTACCTGTGCCCTGTCAGGCAGTTGACTGATGCGCAGGCGGTCAAAGGCGTCATACCTGGACTCCCGGTAATTGCGCAACGCATCGAATTGCCCGAAGGTTCGCCCAAGACCATCGTAAGTCGTGGTTTCGAGGCTGATACGCGACTCATCCAGCGCCAGCCGCTCGATAGAATCAGGCTTGTCGAACAGATTGTTCACGGTGACGGTCTTGCCCATCCCGGCCTGCCACTCGCTGGTGGTGCGCTTGATGGGGTCCTGGACCTTGTGCCGCTCGATCCCGTCCGGGCCGGTGATACTGCGCTGTTCACTCCAGTCATCGTATTGATAGGTGTTGGTCAGGGGCAGTTCACGCAATTGCAGCTCCGGCTCATCCTCGACTTCCACCAGCAGCCAGTCACTCTCGGTGTCTTCGATCAACAGCCCGCGCGTGTCGTACAGCGCGCTGTAGGTCTGGAAGAAATCGGCAGGGTTGTTTTCGTCAGCGCCTTGCCGCAACTCCTTCACCACCCGGTTCATGCCATCGAGCAAGGTGCGGGTTTTGACCCCCTTGACGTTGGTGGCTTCCTGCTCGGCCTGCTGACCCTCCACAGCGCTGAGCACATAGCGGTAATGACGCGAGGCTTCGTAGGGTGTACCGGGCGCTGCGGTTTCCTCGATGACCCGGCCCAGTGCATCGTAGCGGTAGGCGATTTCCACGTCGTTGTCGTCGCGGTTGAGCAGTGGCTGGCCGTTGAGCAGCGAGTGTTGCAGGGTATGGGTCTTGCGCACCGTGTCGAAGCTGGTGCTCAGGCTGATGATGGTGTGTTGTACGGTTTCTCCGGCGCGGGCGTTACGGGTTCTCTGGTAGGTGTAGTCGGTGAAGGTCGAGAGGCCATTGAGGGTCTGGGTGTCCTGCAACTTGCGCCCGTGCTGGTAGCGGTCGGTGGGCTGGTTGATGTACGTGAACGCGGTGTGTTGCAGTTCGGTTTCGTCCAGGCCATCCACTTGCAGCAGGCGCTCCTCGGTCACGGCCAGCCAGCCAGGCGTTACGCCGCCACCGACACCGGTTTGCAGCGCGTAGCGATACGCCGTGCGCAGCACCGGGGCCTCGCCGGGCGCGCCGGGGACCGGCGTGACGGTGGTGTCCTGCACGGTCCTGACAAAACCTTGCGGGTCAGGCGGGCAGCCATCGCCCCCGGCGGCCGGGTAATAGCGCCGGGTTTCCAGGGTGCCGTCGGGGTTTTCCTGGGTCAGCAGGTTACCGAAGGTGTCGAAGGTGGTGCGGGTGATTTCTTCATGGGTCTGGCTGGAGGCGCTGGGGTGATACCAGAGCTTCAGCACTTCACGGGGCAACTGGCACTGGGCCGGTTGCTGGTCGAAGGGCAAGCCCGGCGTGCTGTGATAAGTGGTGCGGGTGCTGAGCACATTGTCGCTTTGGGTAACGGTTTCTTCGGTCAGCAGGTGGAAGTTATTGAAGGCACGTACTGTGGTGCGCAGGGCCTGGCCGTCGACCCAGAGCATTTCCGTGCTGGTGTAGGTGTAGCTCTGGTTGGCCTTGTACAGATTGTCCAGACCGTCATCGTCCCAGACCAGCCCGCTGGCGTTGAAGCCCAGAAAGTTGGTGCTGGAATATTGATAACGCACCTCGACCGGCGGCTGGCCGAAGCCGGGGCGCTGTTCATGCCGTAACACGCGGGGCAGCGACGGGTAGCGGTTCTGCGGAAACTCATGACCCTGGGCGTCATAGGTGATGAGTTCATGGCCACCCAACGGGTTATGCACCTGCGCCATGCACAGGTATTCATGGATCAGTTCGTACTGGAAGCGCCAGGCGGCCTGGTTGTCGGTTGGCAGCACGATGCGGGTGACTTCGCCATTGCTGAGCATCAGGCTGAAACGGACCAGGGGTTCGCCGCCACTGCCTTGTCCGGGATGCAAATCGACATTGATCTGCGCGGAGTTGGGGCGTGTAATCTCGAGCAGCAGGCCATAGTCGTCACTGACACTGCGCAGCACGGTTTCACCGGCATAGCTCTCGTAGGTCAGGCTGACCCGATGGCCTTCGGCGGAGTGGATTTCACTGACCCAGGCCAGGGTGTCACCGCCGCGCAGGGTGAGGATTTCCACCAGGCCAGACTTGTGTGTCACCCGATAGCGGCCGGTGGCCTCGACGGCAAAATGAAAGCTGTCGATCTTGCGCTCGGGGACAGTGGGCTGGGTGGGAGAACCTTCGATGCGGAAGGTTTCCCTGGTGGACAACGAGAGGATGCGCGAGACGGTGTCGAAGTGCGACAGGCGCACGCTCCAGCCTTTGCCGAACCCGGTGTTGCGGGGGCTCATGGGGCTGAAGCCGAGGCTGAGGGGCACCGTAGGCCCGCACAGGTGGTTGGCCTTGAGTTCGGGCAAGGTAATGAGGCAGGTGTACTGCCCGGTGCGCGGGTCGACACCGGCCTGAACCGCGCTGAGAAAGTTGAAGGCATTGGAGTGAACGGTAGGCGTAGGCATGGAGAGATCTCCAACATGCAAATCAGGCGTTGTCAGAAACGACTCTTATGGCGATGGAACGGCGGAACGTTCTATTTTGACGCACGAAAGTTTTCCGCCCACCTGACCACTCGTACTGCTGGACATCAACATCACGCCAGGCAAAACAACCGAACCCACTGGCTTTTTCCCGGCTTCCTCAATATCGAAACCTTGTTCCATATGAGTAGGCTGCTTGATGGTTTTGAATCGATAAGAAAAACCGCCGCTTTCCGTACACTCTGGAGAATCATAGAACGAAAAAAATGTCGCCGAGGGAACATTCTCCAGTTTGAAGGCATACGCATCATCATTCTCACACCCCAGTGAGTTATTCTGAAAGTTGAGGGTGGACGTGACAAAAGGAATACTGCAGTTAATCGGGTAAGTGCCATCTGCATTCTTCTTGTTCAAGATAACCAACTGCCCATCGGCGTCAGCAGCCTGCACCGATGAAACAGGGCCGACCATAGAAGTAAATAGGGCCATGACCGAGATCAATGGCAGAAGTTTTAACACGCGCCGCGTCATGACAATGATTCCTGTTATAAGCATTTTATAAAACTGCCTGCATACTTTAAAACCAGAGAGTATCAGGCAGAAAAAATAATACTGTGACTGATGCTAGCAGCCGTTGAATGGCTGGCAACTGGCATTTCTACCAGTAGACAATTGACAGAAGACGGCGGACATTCCTGCTCATGCGCCTTACATGCATTTACAGCAGATGACACTATGAATGGCTACAACATGAATGAGTCCTCAAATGCATAACCAGGATAAAAGGCGATATCCCTCATGATCGGGAGAACATCATGGCTCTTTCAAATGTCACACAGACAACGTCCATAGGCGGCGATTCGCGAGATACACTGCTGAACTGGTTAAAGGAAAACCCCAAGACCCACGGCTGGGATGCTGTCGTGGTTTATAACCGGGGCCGGGCAAATGCGTTATTGATCCAGCAATATATAAAAAAGCTGACTGCCGAAAACTACCTCGCGCCTATAGACGGCCAGATAGAGGGAGCAGGTGAAAAGCTGAAGTTCTTCGGCATCCAGTTAGGCCTGCCCCGGCTTTCATTCGAAAACGCCGATATCGAGCATTCGACAGCCCGGGTGACTCAAGCGATTACCGCGGGGCTGGCCATTCTGCAAAGCGAACCGGCCGGCGGCTACAAGACAGTCCATTCGATCATGCGGCCCAATGGTGCGACAGGACCAACGTTATGGATGGATGTGGACCTGCTGAGCGCGCCGGGTGACGTCACGAAAGCCGGAGAGGTACAGATTGATCTCACAAAAATGACCAGTCTCGATACCGACCTGTTCTCTGACAAGGCAAGCGCCATCCATGCAAAAGATTTTTTCATCAAGCGTTTCAAGGAAAACCCGGAACTACAGGTTTATACCCTGGGCGCCCTGGACAAGAGCGCAGACTCCACTCTGGCCCCGCAAAACTTTGTCGTCCGCACCCAGCCGGCACCTGGCGCCACCAGCAGGGCAGCTCCCAATTATGGCGACGGCGCCGTGGTATTGCTGGTCACTCTGAAAAACGGGACGGACGGTCGAACGCCCACTGTAAATGGGGACTTCAGGTATCTGATCCCCAATGATGAAAACGGCACCCGGTATTCAAGTGCTGTACTGATCTCAAACAACGTCTTGTTCAGCAAGCTCATCACCAATCACTTGAATTCAGTACTGCCCGGGAAAACCCTCACCCCGAAAACGCCGACCGATGGGCAGGGAAAACCGGGGCACATATACCTGGAGTACACACAAGGAGCGATAACAAAGCCTGACTACACATTTGTATGCAATGGTTATTACAGCAACTACATAGTCACCGCCAGCACTCCCCTGATCACCATTCCTCTGGCGGGTGCAACCTTCAAAGCCGGTCACGATGCCATCGACTTCAGCTGGGTTAATAAAACGTTCCCCATCAGCATGCACTATCACAACACCCGAGGTGAACTGAGCGATACACACTCCGATGAAACAGTGACCATTCAGACAAACCTGAACCTGGCTTCAACACTCAGCATCTACCCTGACACCGGCGTCATACACTTTGAACAGGAAGACGTGGTCGATGAGCAAATCGAAATCGATATGCCAAGGAATCATTACGCACAGAACCTTGATCGTTACATGAATGATTTGCGCAACGTCATCAAGGACAATCTTTTTGAATTCACCAAAAGTCTGACGCTTCCCGATATCAACACATTCCTGTTACGCAACCTGCTATTTCCCGACAATAACCTGATGGTCCTGACAGACGCTCACGTCCCCGGTGATCTGGCTGTCTTCGGCAATGTCAGCCCTTCCCTGACCAGTTTCGTGATAGAACCCGAACAGGCCGTCCTGAATCCCGGGAGCACCCGGACATTCAGAGTCGAGCCCGCTGCCACAGTGACCTGGAGCGTGCAAGGCTTGCCGGGGGACAGCCACCCCGTCGGCTCAATCAACGATCAGGGCGTGTACACCGCCCCCACTGCGCAAGAACTTGAAGGCCGGGAGACTCAGCAAGTCATCATTACCGCCACCGGCACAACAACACGGGGTATGGAAGCGTCCTCTTCGACCCTTGTATCGATTATCACCCAGACCATTACCCTGAACCCGGTCTTTTCGGTAACCGAACCTGAAGGCAGCCTCCAGTTCACCGTCGCAATAGCGGATGAAAGACCGCTGCAATGGGCCATGAAAGACCCAGGCCAAGGCGGCAGGCTGGAACCTGAAACAGGCCTGACTACGACCTATACGGCCTCACCGCTTCAGGTTTCAGGCATGTTCACTCTGGAAACCATTCAGGTGACTGACGATCAGGCCAACATGGGGCAGGCCCACGTGCTGGTCCTCAACAGAGCGCTCGGCGGGCAGGTAGACGTGGATTTTGCCCAGGCTGCGAGTGGCAAGGCACAACTGAGATTCCTGAAACAATACGGTGCCGATCTTACCCCTGTTCCGCCAGAGAAACTGACATGGACATTGCTGGCAGGTACAGGCTCCGTGGATGCCTCAGGCCTCTATACCGAACCGCAATATCAGGTCACGGGATTTGCCTTGATTACCTGCGCATTTGCTCGCGAACCCGACTTCGAAGGCGCGCCCATACCCGTCGACTATGGATACACCGCAATAGCACTCCCCTTGCCGCAATATTCCGGCAAGGCAATGAAATACCCATAAACAAGGGAACTTGAAAGGCCACTGGTATTTCTGCCAGTAGACAACTTTCACAAGACCGTAGAGATTCTTTACCGCACAGCGAAGCTTGCACGAACTTATAACAGGCATCGTTTTGTACGACGACAGCAGTCTTTAGTCATTAAATGCATAACCTCCCCGGAAGGCGACACTCTTTATTACATGGAAACCATCATGACTCTTCCAGACGACACACACATAAAGGCTGTAGGCGGTAAATCACGAGACGCTCTGTTGACCTGGCTACAGCAAAACCCCAAGACCCAGGGCTGGGACGCCATTGTGGTTTATAACCGTGGGCGGGCCAATGCGTTACTGTTGCAACAATATATAAAAAAACTGACCTCCGAAAACTACATGTCTCCCATCGACGGGCATATCGAGGGAGAGGAAGGCTCAAAACTTAACTTCTTCGGCATTCAGTTAGGCCTGCCCAGGATTTCTTTCGAAAATGCCGATATCGAGCACTCCAAAGCCAAGATTACTCAACCCATTACCGCAGGACTGGCCATTCTGAAAAGCGAACCGGTCGGCGGTTACAAAGGCATTCATTCCATCATGCGGCCCAATGGAGCCGCAGGGCCAACGTTATGGATGGATGTGGACCTGATCAATGCACCCGGCAACGTAACAGATGCCGGAGTCGTACAGATTGATCTCTCAAAAATGACCGCATTCGATACCGACCTCTTCTCGGACCAGGTAAGCATCATCAATGCAAAAAACTTCTTCCTTGAACGCTTCAAGGAAAAACCGGAGCTGCAGGTTTATACCCTGGGTGCCCTCAACACAAGCATGGACACCACACTCACCCCGAAAAATTTTATCATACGTACCCAGGCGGCACCTGGGGCCAAAAACCGGGCAGCACCCAACTACAGCGACGGCGCCGTAGTGTTGCTGGTGACATTGAAAGGCGGGACTGACGGTGGCGCCCCTACCGAAAACAGCGACTTCGAGTATCTGATTCCCAATGATGAAAACGGAACCAAGTACTCGAGTGCTGTACTGCTTTCAAATAGAGTCCTGTTCAGCAAGCTGATTCTGCCAGTGCTCAATCAACACCCCAATATGACTTACGAACTGAAATCACCCACGGATGAAGATGGCAAAGCTTTACACTTATATGCACAAGCCTTGAAAGAAAACTATGTAAAACCGGCGGGCACAGTATTTACAAGCTCCTCTGACGGACACCATAGCACCTTGAGATTACTGGAAGACGCTGTTATTAAAGTCACGGAGGAAGCCCCCTACTCCGGTGTAGTATTAAAGGCCCAGAATAACACTCTTCACGTAGAGTGGAATGCCCATAACACAAGCGATTGGAACCAGAAAGTTGATGTCAATAACGGCAACGATACGGATGTCAACGGCCAGTTTGAATTCAATCTATATACCAAGACAGACATGACACCTGAAGTAGATCCGATTACCAGCGCCATCCAGTTTTCGACGACCGTAAGTGCTGAAACCGGGAGCAGTATAGGCGACTATGATTGGCTGAATTTTTTCGGTTTCGATCATCGAGCCGTATTTTTTAGAACATGGTACGAAAAGCTGAACGAGCATTTCTTCAACCATATTGCCAACATCAAGATCCCCGACATCGACACATTCCTGTTACGAAATCTCCTGTTTCCCGACAGTAACTCAATGGTCCTGACAGACGCTCATGTACCCGGAGATCTGGCCATTTTCGGCAATGTCGACCCTTCCCTGACCAGCTTCGTGATAGAACCCGAACAAGTCATTCTGAATCCGGGCAGCACCAAGACATTCAGCGTCGCACCGGCAGCTACCGTGACCTGGAGCGTGCAAGGTTTACCAGGGGACACCAGCCCCTTCGGCTCGATCACCAATGAGGGCGTCTATACCGCACCTACAGTGGCGGAACTTCAAGGCAGCGACTCCCAGCAGGCAATCATTACCGCGACAGGCACAACAGCACGAGGTATTGCGGCCTCGTCTTCAACCCTTGTCTCCATTGTCAGCCAGACCATTTCCCTGAATCCGATCTTCTCGGTAACCAAATCCAATGGCGAACTGAGCTTTACCGCTGGAACTCTTGATGACAGGCCACTGAAATGGGCCATGAAGAACCCGGCCCAAGGTGGTCAGTTGAACCCCACTACGGGCAAGAGCACAACCTATAAAGCCTCTGCCGACAACTCGACAGATATGTTCATCCAGGATGTGATTCAAGTGACTGACGATCAGGGCAACATAGGCCAGGCCGAAGTACTGGTGATCAACAAGGTACTGGGCGGACAGGTAGAAGTTGATCTGGCCCAGGCGGCGCAAGGCAAAGCCCAATTGAACTTCATGAAACAATACGACAGCGGGCCTATACCCGTTCCGCACAACAAACTGGTCTGGGCATTGCTGGGGGGCACAGGCTCGGTGAATGAACTGGGTGTCTACACCGAACCACAGGAAAAACTGCCGGGGTTCGCCATCATTACCTGCACATTTGCTCGCGAGCCGGAATTTGAAGGCGCTCCCATACCCATCGATTACGGATACACCGTCATACCACTGCCCTTGTCGCAGTACCCGGATATAGGCAGGGCCTACCATTAAATCAGGAAGCCTGAATGGCCACTGCATTTGGTAGTGGCCTGGGACAAGGAGTCAATCGAGGTGTGACATGGCAAATTCACTGAATTCACTTTTACAGAAAATTAAAGGCAGAACCAATACCCTGGGCTGGGGGGCGATCGTGTCCTTCAACCGTACCAAGGCCAATCATTTACTGGCGCAGCAGCATATCGCACGGTTCAGCACAGACAGCTTCCTGCCCGCGATCCGCGGTACGGTGCAACTGGAAGGGCCAGAAACACTGGAACTGAGCGGGATCATTCTCAGTGCCCCACGTCTCTCGTTTGAAAATGCATCATTGAAGGACTCCAGGGCACGCCTGAATATGGACATCGTGGGAGGCACCGTCACTCACTACAGCAATGCCCCTGGTTCTCCTACGCGAGCGCTCTCCAGTTTCAATATTTCCGAACAGCATGGCTACCGCTTGAATGCCGATATTGAATTGAGAAAAGTAGTGGGAGGCATCAACAAGAGCTCTCACGTCATTCTGGATATCTCGAAAGCCACAGAGTTCACGTCCAACCTGATTGATCTGGGCGCCAGCCCGACGCTGATAGGCGATTTTTTCAAGGCCCGATTCGATGAGTTGCCCGCCGAACAGCAAATCTATTCACTGGGGTTGCTGGACTTCAATGCCGATGACCTGTTGGCACCCAAGGACTTTTATATCCTGACCCAGGCAGCGCCTGAAGGAAAGAATCTCAAGTCGGACAGTTATGGCGATGGCGCCGTGGTGTTATTTGTTCGCACCAAAAACAATTTTTACGATGGAACGTTACCGACAAGCGAGAGCACGTTTCCTTACCTTATTCCCGATGACAAGGTGACGGGTGAGGAGCGTTCAAAATACTCCGGCTCATTGCTCATTTCTCGCCAGGCTGTCATGTACTGGTTCATTATGCCGTATATAAAACAGCATATCGGCAAGGGGTTGAACTTTGAAGTCAAGGACGATGATCAACAGACAGGTGATTATCAACTGGTTGCGGTCGCGGGAGAGTACCCGGCGGAGCCGATCGACATTCAATATCAGCATGCGAATCATCATCTTCACTTTATAAAAGATGATCTGCGCTTTAAGTTCTCACAAAAACTGTCACTTATCGTCAGGTCGGATTTTCGCCTTGAGTTAAAATGGGTCGGAACCAGCAATGAAGTCTTTCATTTCTGGGACGATATCGCAGGATGGTGGGACGAACACAGAGATGCCTTGGTCGGATTCGAGCATGAAGTCTCTATTATTTTCGATAACCAACTGAACGCGAGCAACAACACCATTACTTTTGTGCAGTCGCCCCTCTCCAGTTATAAAGCGACCGTCACCGCTCCGGACGCACTCCATGAAAAACTGAAGATTAAAGTTCAGGAAGTTCTGGAGGGTATCCTCAAGGAGCTTCTAGACCTTTTCAAATCCATCGACATCCCTGAAATAAATTTCTTCGGCATCAACCACCTGCTGTTCCCGGAACACAACGCCCTGATCCTGAAAGAAGCCTACTTGCCCGGCGACCTGGCCCTGTTCGGGGAAGTCGACCCGGCCCTGACTTCATTCAGCCTCAACCCACTCTATGTCACCGTCAAGACCGGTGACACGCTGCAATTTGAAATCGTCGAACTGCGTTATCGGGCCCGTGCGGCCAATATCACCTGGAGCGTTCGTGACATCGACGGGTCCCGCTCCCAGGGTGTCATCACGACGGGAGGGTTGTTTACCGCACCTTCGGTCGGGCAACTTGAAGACACGACCGCCCGCAACGTCGTGACCGCCACCTACACCGACCCGCAAAGCCAGGAAACACGGACGGCTTCTGCGCTGGTGGTGATCGTATCCAGCTCCATGGCCATGACACCTGCACTGCATGCCATAGACCTGCGAGCGCCGCGCAATGTTACCTTCAAAGTCTCGACACTGACCGGCAACACCGTGACCTGGACTGCCCTTCCCCCTGAGCAAGGAACTATCACCGGCAACGGCAAGGAAGCGACTTATACCCCTCCTGCCACCTTACCCTCTGGCAAATTCATGCCGGTGACGGTTGAAGCGATTGACAGCGTTACCAAGGCACGCTGCCCGGGCACGGTACTGCTCGTCAATGGCGTCATGCCCATGGACGTCAAACCGGCTTTTCACCCGGGACTCGCACCGGACGCATCCCTGCATATGTCCCTGCCTGGACAACTGGCTGACGTACTCGCCGTGCAATGGAGCGTGGCCACGGGTGAAGGCAGCATCGATGCCACCGGCAACTTCAAGGCTCCGGCGACGATCACCCAGCCTTATACCGTTATTCAGGGCAGCTATTTCGATGGCGTGGGTACCCAATCAGGCTACGGGGTCATTCATCTGTCCGAAATAGCCCCCCGCGCTAAGTGGGTGCGCCTTGAGGACTTCACCATCAAGGAACAATCCGGGTCGGTAAAACTGTTCGCCAATGGCCTGGAACAAATCAAGGTGAGAGTGGCCGTCAAGCCGTTCGACGATCAAAACACAGAAGTTACCCTCACGCCTTCCGAGCTGAACAGCATGCGCCTGATCGTTGCTGACACACTGAATGAACTGCCTTATATCGGTGAGGAAGGGGTGCCCGCCGATACACCTGAAGGCAAAGAATGGGGCGTCAATGAGTCCAGAAACGCTTATCTGTATTATCCTCCTGACGCCCCCCTGACCCCTGAACCACAGGCTCTGGATGGCAGTGGAAAATCCCTGTATATCCAGACCCGCAGCCCGATACCGTTAAAAATAGCAGTTGCCTTGACCCGCGCCGATCAGGCCGAATTCAATTCCACTGAACAAAATGGTTCCGAAGAAAAACACAACATCATAGAAATCACCCCCCGAACCGTGCCCACTTATGCCATAGAAAGTTATGAGTTCGAGCACATTCGGGTGGTGGGCGGAGCAGACAATGATTACGAACTCAATACCATCGATTATTACTACCTGAGATTCAAACAATCCACCCAGAATATAAAGTTCGTTACGGTCGCATTTGATGGCCCCGCCAGCATGACTCAGTGGGAAAGCCGTCAATATGCGGAACTCATGGGCAGTTACACCGGCTACGCGCTGCCCGGTAGTCGAACACTCTTGTTCGAGCCTTTGTTGATGCAAAGCATTGCACCTGAGTTACGCCCAAGCCTTGATGTCATTGCTGGCCATGAAGCACCTGAGGGCGCCCTCTTGATCAGCCTGCATCGACGTTCAGACTTTCTATTCGACAACGAAAGTGGTTTCGTTCAACCGATGAAGCTGAAATTGATTGATGAATACGGCAACCAGCACAAGATTACCGTGGGATTCAACTCGCCGACTGACCGTAACACATTGAAGATTACGGCCACCAACTGACGTACTCACTAAACACTATAAGAGCCGATAAACAGACTGTTTAACGGCTCTTGTCTGGGGATTGCTCCATGCCCACACCCACTGTTCACTCCAATGCCTTCAACTTTCTCAGCGCGGTTCAGGCCGGTGTCGACCCGCGCACCGGTCAGTACACCTGCCTCATTACCTTGCCCGAACTCAAGGCCAACCACCTGTGCGGACCTACGGTGCCCCTCAGCCTCGGCTTCAGCCCCATGAGCCCCCGCAACACCGGGTTCGGCAAAGGCTGGAGCGTGCGCCTGTCGCACTTCGACACCGTCTCGCGCATCCTCTCGTTGTCCACCGGGGAAACCTTCCGCATCGAAGGTTCTCCCACCCAGCCCACTGTCCCCGAGCGCAAGATCGACAGCTTTCATTTTGCCGTCGAGGCCACCGGCCGCTATCGGGTGACACACAAGTCTGGCCTGGTGGAAATCCTCACCCTGCGCGGCGGTGACACCCTGGCCTGGGTCAGTGAAATCCACTCCGCCGAAGGCCATCGGGTCAGCCTGACCTACGAGAGCTATGCCGGTGAAACCGTGCTGCGCAGTGTCAGTGACGACTATGGCCTGCTGCTTGACATCACACGCCCCAACTCCGCGCAGATCAATGTCGATTTGCATCCCGGACAAGGCAGTGGCGGCGAACCCCTGGTCCGTTTCAGCCTGATGCTCAGCAATGGCGAAGTCACCCGCATCGTGCTGCCAACCGACAACCAGGCCGCCTGGCGCTTCCAGTACGAACTGATCCATGAATACCTGTGCATGGCGCAGGTGCATAACCCGTTGGGTGGCCATGAACTCATCACCTATGACGCCCAGGGTCATGAGTTTCCGCAGAACCGCTACCCGTCGCTGCCCCGCGTGTTACGGCATGAACAGCGCCCCGGCTTCGGCCAGCCGCCGGTCGAGGTGCGTTATCAATATTCCAACACCAATTTTCTGGGTTTCAACGCCAGCGGGCTGATCTGGGACGACGATGGTCTGGACAATCTCTACAAGGCCAACCAGAGCTACACCTACAACAGTACGGAAATGCTCTGGCTCGATGGCAAGGCCTTGCGCACCACAGTGCGGGCCTTCAATAACTTCCACCTGCTGACCGAGGAAACCGTCACCCAAAGCGACAATGTGCTCAGCACCCGCACCACATATCACAGCACGCCGGGCTTGCCCTTCGACCAGCAACCGGCCCAGTGCCAGTTGCCCCGTGAAGTGCTGAAGATCTGGTATCACCCCAGCGCTTCCAGCCAGACCCATGAAGAAACCACCCGCACCACCTTCGACACCTTCGGCAACCTGCTGACCCAGGAAAACCCCGACGGCACCCTGGAAACCCGGCGCTATTACCCGGCCGCCGGTGGCGATGGCTGCCCGCCCGATCCTCAAGGTTTTGTAAGGACCGTGCAGGACACCACCGTCACGCCGGTCCCCGGCGCGCCCGGCGAGGCCCCGGTGTTGCGCACCGCGTATCGCTACGCGCTGCAAACCGGCGTGGGTGGCGGCGCAGCGCCCGGCTGGCTGGCCGTGACCGATGAGCGCCTGCTGCAAGTGGATGGCCTGGACGAAACCGAGCTTCAGCACACCGCGTTCACCTACATCCACCAGCCCACCGATCGTTATCAGCACGGGCGCAAGTTGCAGGACACCCAGACCCTCAATGGCCTCTCGACGATCACCGACTACACCTACCAGAGAACCCGTAATGCCCGCGCCGGGGAAACCGTGCAGCACACCATCATCAGCCTGAGCACCAGCTTCGATACCGTGCGCAAGACCCATACCCTGCAACACTCGCTGTTCAACGGCCAGCCACTGCTCAATCGCGACGACAACGACGTGGAAATCGCCTACCGCTACGATGCACTGGGCCGGGTCATCGAGGAAACCGCAGCGCCCGGTACACCCTACGAAGCCTCGCGTCATTACCGCTATGTGCTCAGCGCTGTGGAGGGTCAGCAGGCCGAGCAGGAAGCCACCAACGTCAAGGGGGTCAAAACCCGCACCTTGCTCGATGGCATGAACCGGGTGGTGAAGGAGTTGCGGCAAGGCGCTGACGAAAACAACCCTGCCGATTTCTTCCAGACCTACAGCGCGCTGTACGACACGCGCGGGCTGTTGATCGAAGACACCGAGAGTGACTGGCTGCTGGTGGAAGTCGAGGATGAGCCGGAGCTGCAATTGCGTGAACTGCCCCTGACCAACACCTACCAATACGATGACTGGGGTGAACAGCGCAGTGCCACCGACCCGGATGGGATTTCCCGGATTGCCGAAACGGATCCGATACGCAAGACCGTGCGCAACTGGGTGCAGAGCAGCGATACGCCACCACAGATCAGCAACCTGACCGAAACCAAAAGCAACCGGTTCGGCAAACCCGAATGGTCCAGAACACTGGACGCTGCTGACAACCTTATAGGCCAGACGGATTATGCCTATGACGGCCTGGGGCGCTGTATCCAGAAAGTCGATGCGCTCAGGCGCAGCACAAGCTTCGGTTACGACGCCCTGTCACGGGTCATCAGCACCACCCTCCCCGACCTGACCGTGATCGAAAAGGATTATGCGTTACACAGCAGCGATGCCTTGCCGACAAGAATCTGCGCCAGGCCAGACAATGCAACAGAATCCATCCTGCTGGGTGAACAACAGTTCGATGGACTGGATCGCGCGACACACGTCAGCGTCGGCCCTCGCACCACCACCCTGGTCTACAAGGGCGGACAGATGCAGGTGGATGAATGCATCACTCCCGCCAGGCACTCCATTCATTATGAATACAGCCTGGGCCTGAGCGATCAGCCAGTGCGCACCATCGCCGAGAGTGAACAGGCGGACTTTACCTATGACTTCAAGACGGCCGCCTTGATGACCTCGCAAAACAGTCGCAGCCGCACCGAGTTCGATTACAACCTGAACGGTGGATTGAAAGCGGAACGCCGCGTGGAAGACGGAGTGACACGGGAAACCCTGCATACGGCTTCCTTTGGCGGACGGGCGTTGAGCCGCCAGGAGCCAGGCGGGCTGACGTCAGTCTATGAGTACGATCAGCTCGGCCGCGCCCGGTCAGTGAAACAGGGACAGTTGCAGACCGGATTCACCTGGTCCAGCCTGGGTCGGTTGCAGAGTACTCTCACGACGGATACAGGCAGTGGCAACACGTTACAGACCAGCCTGCAATACAACGATCAGGGACAGGAAACCGAGCGTACCCTTGAACTGAGCGGCCACGATACCCGCACGATTACCCAGACATGGCGCAAGGACGGCAGGCTGACGTCCAGGCATCTGAAAACCGCCGACCGCTCATTGCTCGATGAAACCTTCGATTACGACGAACGCGGCCGCCTCGTGCTGCATGCCTGTACCGGAGAAACGCTGCCACAGGATCGTTATGGCAACGGGATCAGCGAACAACATTTCGATTTCGATGCGCTGGACAATATCACTGCAGTACTCAGCACCTTTATCGATGGCAGCACCGATCAGGCATTGTTCGGCTTTGCCATTGATGATCCGACGCAACTGGTCAGCATCACCCACACTCACCCGGACTACCCTGCCAGCATCACGCTGGATTACGACGCCGATGGCAATCTGTTGCACGACGAAAATGCTCAGCTACTGGCTTATGACACTCAGAGCCGCTTGCTGGGTGTAACCGCAACAGATGGCACAGCGGCAGCGCAATACCGCTATGACTCGCACAACCAACTGGTTGGCGTCAGTCAAGGCAGTCAAATCGAGGCGCTGCGTTTCTATCAGGGCGAACGCTTGAGCAGCAGTATTCAGGGCAACGAAACCACCTGTTATCTGTATGGCGACAATCAACCGCTGGGGCAGCAGACCCTCGGCGATGGGGCAAAGACCCTGTTATTCATGACCGACGCCAAGCAAAGCCTGCTCGGCGAAAGCCAGCAGGCCGATCTGCGCACGGCGGTGTACAGCGCCTATGGGGAACGCAGCAGTGACGATGGCATGCGTAACCTGCTGGGCTTCAATGGTGAAGTGCGCGATGAGGTCAGCGGCTGGTATCTGCTGGGCCGTGGCTACCGAGCCTATAACCCGATACTGATGCGTTTCCATAGCCCCGACAGCCTCAGCCCGTTCGGCGCTGGCGGGCTCAACCCTTATGTCTATTGCCTGGGCGACCCGATCGGCTTCGTCGACCCCACCGGGCATATGTCCCGTGGTCTGTTTCTGGGGCTCAATATCGCAGGCCTGGTGCTGGGGATCATTGGCACCGTTGCGACCGGTGGAGTGGCTGCGCCGGCATTGACCATGCAGTTCGGCCTGTTCGCGGTTGCCCAGACGGCGGGGGTTGCGGCGGTGGTGACAGGCGGGATCGGCGCTTATACCCCGGATACACAGGCCAAGAAAGCGCTGGGCATAACAAGCACTGTGCTGGGGATCATATCGACTCTGGCGGGTGCGGCTGCATTTTTTACGGGGAGGTCAAAGTGGGATTTCGCTAAGGCGGCAAGTACCGGAACTGATGATCTACCAAAGACTGCGCCTACCAGCTCAATGGATATAGGAAGAGCAATGCCTGTAGAGAACGTAGCGTCTGTAGACATGGCAACGCAGACAACACATGAATCAGGCCGAATACTTACCTTCGATAAACGAGTATGGAGGATATCTGGTGGCGAACTGAACGAATTGCCCAAACCGGGCATGGGCAGGCCTAACACTATACATGCCTCGACTCAAACACCGCCCCCCCCTCCGCCCCGAGTGGCTTTCAAACCACCGCCGCCCCCATCCCCCCGGGCAAGTACTCCAGAAGTCGAGATAGTGCCGCCCCCGTCTGGATCTGAAGCAGCAGTAAAATTAGTCCGTCCAGCCAAGCCCTCCACTGGACAGGAATCTCCCCGCGCTTCCACGGAGCTTATTGACAAGATCAATAGTGCAAGTGGCCTAGTGACATCTAACGGCAAAACACTTCATCCTGGTGATCTAATAGGAAAACTGAGAAAAATATAATCGTAAGCGTAGCCGGCCTGAAGACATCAAAAAACCGCCTCCCCCCTTGCGCCGAGGCGGTTTCACGATTCAAGCCACCAACGTCAACTCCAGCCGTCTGAACACCCTGTACGACAACCCGCCATCGAAACTCACTTCAATATATACCGAGAAGACCGCATTGAGTTTCAACTGTTCCAGAAACGAACGAACCAGCACGGCGTTGACTCTCTCTGCAACGATCTCACTTGAAGTTACCTCACGCGCCTTGAACATGTCGAAGTACAGATCGCCCCCCGTATTCTTGTCCACTCCCTCTGCCCGCATATTCATCTTTTGCTTCTCGGCCATAAACACCCATGCCCGGGTGAAGAAGTCTGCTCCACCGGCGGGTACTGCAGAAAGACGAAGTGTCTCCGGTGTCCCGCTTGCCTGTTCGCATTGTGGCTGGGGAAACCGGGCATCGGGAATCGGCAGGATGGTCAGCAGATACTTCCCGGACTCTTCAACCTTGCCACCCTGATGGGTCAAGGTGTAATACACGTCGACTTCTCTGCCTGAACCTATATTGCCGGGTACTGCGATAGCCGGTATTCCATACTCAAGACCACCCGCCGCGATGGGGGTAGTTGTGACGTGGCTGGCCTCGGGAGTAATACCGGTCCAGTAGACCGTGAGCAGGTCGGAGGGCTGCAGATCGATTTCCGAGGGGATGACCACCACGGCCCCATCCGTGACGAGCATCGGGTCCAGTGTTCCCTTGCCACCGCCTGCTGGCAGCGATTTCCTGACCGAAGGCATCAGCAACGGAATCGGCTGCGCATCCACGGACAGCAGTGCGGCGCGAGACAATACACTGAGGTTTCCGGCCCGGTCCTGAACTTCATAGGTCGCATACCGCTGGCCATCGCCACCGGCAACAATCACATCGCCATCGATTGCGATGTCCAGGCTCATATCGACCAAGCTCAAGGTCTTCTCACCCGCCAGCAGAGAACCAACCGGTGCTTGCTCCCAATACCAACTGATGGTGTCGCCGGGCCGATGGGGGGAATAGGTGGGGACAGTGGCCGGAAGTGTATTGTTGTGCTCCTCCAGATAACGGGCCGTGACCCTGTTACCGATCAGATCGGGAAGAAAAGCCAGCGGGTCTTTATTGCCGGCAAGCGTGGCAGGAGTTCTGTCAATGGTGATGGCAATAGGGTCAGACTCGTTAGTGTTGCCGGTTGAAAGTGTGACCTTGTAAAACAACTGGTGCGTACCTTCAGTCAGTTCAGCCAGAGGAATCTCCGCAAACAGAGTGTCTGGATCAGTGATGGGCGTCGTGAATGTCTTTACAGCCACTTCCCGCCTGTCCCAGTTCAGCACGACCCTTTCATTGCGGCCCGGTACTGGATCGCTTCCGCCCCATAAGGGAAATGTCACTTTCAGGTTTCTTTGCAATGCCGCCAGAGGCAGAAGATTGGTTTCTCCTCCCGGAATGTCCGGCAAAGCCTCTGGCACTGCTGGCGGGCTCAAGTTCGCTAAAAAATCAGTCGCTTCCATATCGCGTTTCTCCCATATAACCTGCCAGGAATATAACCGGCCACCCCCCTTGCGCGCAGACACGCAAATTGTCGGCCTCACACTTCATGGTTTGGGTTCTGGCGGCGGCACTACGCACGTTAGATTAAGACCCGGGATAATAAGCGAGACATACTGCTTCGCAGGCATTGGATTAGCCGGGACAGGCGCACCACCGCCCACGGGTGTTACGGTGTAAGTAACTTCCGCAAACCCTCTTCTGATCGGCAAGATATGATCAACGTAGGGTTCCACAAGAAACAGGAAACCATCGTCCACCTCTTCCTGCGTCAACGGCGGGTGAGTATGGGTAAATCGGGTCGCAGGAATGGCCGTGGTTCCATCATTCTCATAACCTTGCCATACCGCTATCACCACATCACCAACTTTAAGATCCGGATCCCCGGGAACTTCCACCCTGAAACCATACTTTGCAGTCGGATCGTTATAGTCTTCCGAGTACAGGGAAATGCATGAAAGCGTCGTGTTGCCGTTATCATCCTCGAAGACATCTGGAAAGGTGACAGGCTCGAAGCTGACTCTCAGGACATCTACATTGACTAGCGTATCAATGGAGTACTGGGGATTATTGCCGTCAGCACTGTTGATGCCGTAGTACATCGGCAATGCAGGATTATTGGCCTGGGCTTCAATGGCTACCCAGGGAATAGTGAAATTGATCGGATCCCCTGGCTTTTCACCTACCACAGTGAACTCATCCACCGGGAGTTCCTGAGTTCCCCAATACAGACTCAATACCTCAGTGGACAATGCAGGGTTATACAACGCCACGGTTGCAGTAATGTCCTTTCCATCGTCATTGGGGGTGAGGTGATCCTGCCCACCATCGGCCCCGGTCAGATGCACTTGGGCAAGTGTCGGATTAACGGGGTTGGGCTCATCCGGGTTTACCGGACCGATGACTGAAAAGTCGGCCTGGACTTCCACGGTCAAGGGGGCAGGCGGAAACATCAACGTACCCCGACTGACTTGATAGCTGGCCGTTACGGGCTTCTCGCCCGGCCCCAGATATTCCCCCTTCAGAGCCCCCCAGGGTACAGGGACTTCGACATCGCGAGGATCAGACCCAGGTGCCACAGCAAGCATGGAAGTTGCCCCCCATTTCACGTGAATAAGCGTATCTGCAGGATTATCGAACGCTGGAACAAGCACGGTGACCCCGAAATGTGCATCGGCAAGATCCACCAATGGCCCTAATGGAACCTGCGGGTCTTGCAAGTTCTCGGGCAGCGCGCCCAGTTGCACATCCACTTCAGCAGGTCGGGAAATGGAACTCACGTTTCCGGCCTTGTCTGTCAGCCAGTACACGGAGTACGTAGGGCCATTGATCTTGTCTTCGATGAAAGCTTTCGGGATCGGAATTTTCCGGTCCGCTGGAACCGCTATCGGGCCGAAAGCAGGGTTGGGGGCATCAGGATTCTCAGGCGTTGTCGGCCCCCAATACACCACAATCATGTCGCCCTCGGCATAATCCGGATAATCAGGTAGCGTACAGACAAATTCGGTCACGCCACCGGTAAACGTATCGTCAGTAATAACCTTTTCCGGAACCTCCAGCGCAACCGGGAATGCAAGCAAGGGGTCTGCATTATAATAAGGCGCAGTCCTGTCAATCGTAATCGTTAAAGGAATTGAAGAGTTGGTTACACCCTCGTTCGTTGAAACGGTGTACTCAATCCTGAACTCGCCCTCATGGGGCAGATTACCCTTGGCAATATTTTTTGGCAGTGGGAAGTCAGCAGCAACTAGCGGCCCCTGGAATCGCTGTTTATTGGAATAAACAGGTGGATCACTGCCAGCAACAAGATTTAACGTGATATCCACATAACCCACATCGGAAATATCATCATTCCAATAAGGAATCTGCACATCAAGATCAGCCGCCAATACCCGAACAGGGAGCAAGCCCTGTGGCAAACCAGGAAGAATATCCTTGACCAGAGCGGGCTCAAGCTTATCAACCTGCGAGATACCCCTCCCCTTTACCCTGGCGTGTGAACGCATATACTCACGGCGTTTCTCTACGCCTTCCGCAATTTTATCGGAGTTCGACATGTCACTCTCCTTGAGATTAATAAATGACCTATACCTATAAGCGAGCAGGAGCCTTTCGACAAAACGCCATAAAGCCTTTATCCTTGAACTCTCTACCCCGAACACCATTAAACGCCTCCCCTGACAAACTGGATACTGTCAGAACTGCCAGTGCTTACCCCCTCATTAAAAGCTTCGATTATTCGTTTAAACACAAAAAGGGAGGCTTTCGCCCCCCTCCGATTCTAAATAACAACTACCAGTTATAACGCAGCCCTATAGTGGCACCCCATGGCTGCTCAAGTTTCTTGCCATTGCTGTAGTCGAAATCGGCATGCAGTTGCAGCCGGTCCGACATCGAAACGGCAATACCGGCACCCAGTTCACCTCGCGCCCCGGAAAGATCATTATTGAAGTCGTTGCCATTGATCTTTACGCCATTGTCCTCAGAGAACTCATGCACGTATGCGGCACGGATATAAGGCTGGGCAATCCTGCCCTCGCCCAGATCGAAATCACGACCTGCCGTAGCACCCAGCTTGCCGACCAGTGACCGGGTATCATCACCTTCAGCCCGCATGCCATTGTCCAGAGCATAATCCTTGCCCTGAACCATCAAGCCTGCCAGTTGCGTGTAAGGCTCGACGAAATAGCCATCATCGAGTTTGATATGCTTGCCGAACTCGACGGAAGCACCCACACCACTGTTGTCGTAATCGCCCTTCGACTCAGAGCCATCGCTCAGGCTGACATCGGCTTCATTGCGAAAGCGGTTGAACTTGAGAACACCGTCAAAGTAGTAGCCGCTGTCCTGGTCGAGCCAGGTCGTATAAGCGCCGACATAGTAGCTGTTGACCTGCCCGCTGGTGCCGCGACCAAGGCTCAGGTCAGACTTGCTGTAACCACCCAGCAAACCGACCAGCCACTGCCCGTCACCCACTGGCAATGGAGCATCGGCACCAAAAGAGAGCCCTTGTTGTGTCTGCTGGTAGCCGACACCGGACGCGGCCTTGGCGTCAAACTTGTTGCCATAGGCACGAATCCAGCCGCCTGGCTGTCCGCCCTTGAAACGCAACTCACCCATACGGCTGCGCAGGGTGGACAACTCGCCATACCACACAGTAGGCGCCGTATTGAACAATGCCAGCACCGCGCCAGTGCCGGAACTGACCTTGCCGGTATTGACCAGATACCAGTCATTGCCGCCTTGCTGGCTGAGTTCATAGGTGTAGGTGCCCATATCTACCGGCCCGTTGAGCAACGAGAACTGCGCGTCACCACTGGCGGTATGCACCACATGCATGGAGGAGTCGGCAAGCGGATCGGAACCGGTTGCCCCCACCAGCAAGGAGTGATTGCCGGTTGCCGTACCGGTCACATCGAGAAAGTCGACTTTGCCCTGAGAGAAATCGGCATCCATGATAAAGGTGCCATTACCTGACAGATTGCCCACCGACAACCTGTAGAAAGCATCCGGCTCACCCATCTTGATGAAACCGCCATCCATTGCCAGGTTGCTGACCGTGGAGTCTTCAACCATCACCCACTTCGCGGCACTATTGATCGCCAGGCTGCTGAGGTTTTCAAGACGGCCTGTCAGAACGGAGTTATTGGAAAGTGCAACATTTGCAGTACTGCCCTCTTCAGCGATCACGTCGCCCGTGAGGCTGCTCTGATCCAGGCTCAAATCCAGCTTGCCCCTGTCAGTGAGCTGGACATTCCCTGTAAGCGCACTGCCTGATACATCCATTCTGGTCGTGGCACCATTCACTTCAAGAATGTTCCCGTTGCCCCCCACCAGAGTTGAGCCGTTTTTTAAAACGATAGTTGTCGAGTCAGAAGTACCGAAAGGCCTGGCTACAACGATTGCAGCTCCTGTCTGCCCGATGACATGACTGTTGTCGAGTTCAATGGAAGGATTACCGGGGCCTGCGGTGGGTCTGGCTTGAGTGACGCTGATACCCATCACCGTACCGGAAATAACCGTACCGCTATTGGCCTTCAAATCCCCGTTGTACATATGGATACCAATACCATTGGCACCCGTGCCACTTACCTGGCTCCCCGAGAGCGTCAGGCTGGAGCCCGGGTAAATATCAATGCCTGCCTCTGTTCCCTTCACGACAGAGCCAGTCATCGCGACACTGGAAGCCCCCAGGCGCATACCAAATTCTGTATTTGCCCCTCCGATATTGCCACCTTTGAAACTTGCCACACCACTGAGAAGAGAGACTGCAACACCGGAAAGATTACCCTCCGTCACATCCGTATCCGTAAAGTTCAATGTACCGCCGTGATACACATCTATATAAGTGGTTTGAGCGCCATTGGCGTTAAGCACACCTCCATCCCTGACTATCCAGTCAGTCGTAAGGTAAGAGCCATCTATGTACCTGGGACCTCCAATAACAGTCTCAGTCAAGGGGCCAACAACCGCCTCAGCCGAGACAGGCACATGATAGCCAGCCAGCATCAACGGAGTAATCCATAGCGTCCGCAGCATCCTGCCTGAAGGAGCATCCTTCGATGAATTATAAAAAAACATGACTTATTCCTTCGTTTCACAAAAGCGACAACGACAATACGTGCGTCATCAACAGCGCCGAAGAATAACAATACAAAACCTATAATCATGTAGGACCTTTCCTAGAGGAATGTAGCCTCATTCCTACTAACAAAAGATAAATAAACGATGAAGAGTCAATCAATTCACAATAAAAAAAGCAGGCTTATCCTTTTTAAGAATAACTGAATCATTTCATTAACATTCTCTTCCTAGATTCATACAAACTATTCAAATCAGCGATAAAGCACTTGCACATCACGACCAGGGACAATAGGGAACTCGTTGTAAATCTGCCTTTACAGTCCAATGATTATTTCCATCAAAATACTTCTTCAGAACAAAAATCCAGCCCGTTTCCCAAACAGAGTACTAGGAGATACTGGCACTTGAGCCTTAGAATCACCCACCCGATACTGCCGACCGATTTCTGCGAATGCCGACCTGCACCCTTTACCCCTTGCGCTATTCATCTGACCCTGCTGAATACTTCAAACGGGTCCGTCATGCACCGGGCGCCGTGTTGCTGGACAGTGGTCGTCCTGAGGCGGATCGCGGAAGGTTTGATCTGCTCAGCGCATGGCCGCTGGAGCATCTGGTTGTAGAGCCGGGTGAATCCGGTACGGCGTTTCTGCAACGGTTGCGCAACGGCCTTGAGCGTCTGGGCATTGCACAATTGCCCTCTGACAGCGAGCTGCCCTTTGCGGGTGGGTTGATTGGCTATCTGGGCTATGACTTCGGTCGTCGCCTTGAGCCGTTACCAACCCTGGCTATCGATGACCTGCAACTGCCGGATGCTCGCCTGGGCCTGTATGCCTGGGCGGTGATCAGTGATCATCAGGCAGGCACCACGCAACTGGTCTGCCACCCGGCACTGCCGCAAGCAGAATGTTTGCGGTTACTGGAACTGTTCGAGCAACCAGACGAACCGGCAACGAGCGGGTTCAGATTGACCGGCCCATTCCAGGCCGACCTCAGCGCGCTGGATTACCGCACGGCCATTACCCGTATTCAGGACTACATTCAGGCGGGCGATTGTTATCAGGTCAACTTTGCCCAGCGCTTTCAGACTCGTTGCGAAGGCGACTCATGGGCCGCGTACTGCGCTCTGCGCTCGGCGTGCCCAACGCCGTTTTCCGGCTATCAGTCATTACCCGACGGCGATGCCATCCTGAGCCTGTCGCCGGAGCGCTTCGTCAAAGTCAGCAATCGCGAAGTAGAAACCCGCCCGATCAAAGGCACCCGACCACGGGGTTGCGATGCATCGGAAGATGAGGCTTATGCGCAAGAACTGCTTTCCAGCCTCAAGGACCGCGCCGAAAACCTGATGATCGTTGATCTGTTGCGTAACGACCTGGGCCGCAGTTGCACTATCGGCTCGGTGAAAGTCCCGGAGTTGTTCAGCCTGGAAAGCTACCCGAATGTGCATCATCTGGTCAGCAGCGTGACCGGCGAACTGGCGGCAGACAAGGATGCCCTGGACCTGATCGCAGGCAGCTTCCCCGGCGGCTCGATTACCGGCGCCCCGAAAATCCGCGCCATGCAGATCATCGACGAACTTGAGCCCACACGCCGCGCCCTTTACTGCGGCTCGCTGATGTACATGGATGTACGCGGTGAAATGGACAGCTCCATCGCCATCCGCAGCCTGCTGGTGAAAGACGGCAGTATTTCCTGCTGGGGTGGTGGCGGAATCGTCGCGGACTCCGACTGCGAGTCGGAATATCAGGAGTCGTTTACCAAGGTGCGGGTGCTGCTCAAGACACTGGAGAACTTTATTCGCGACTGAAGCCGCTCCTACGGTATGTGTAAGAGCGAATTTATTCGCGAATGGATTTACAACGACAAATCCCGATTCGAGGCCTTGATGAATTCCTTTTTCAGGTCTTCAAAGGTATGCACCGCCGGGAACTGCGGGAATTCGCGAATGACGTTTTCCGGGGCATGGAACAGGATGCCTGCATCGGCCTCGCCCAGCATGGTGGTATCGTTGTAGGAGTCGCCAGCAGCGATGATGCGGTAGTACAGGCTCTTGAAAGCCAGTACCGACTGACGCTTCGGGTCCTTCTGACGCAACTGGTAGCTGACGACACGGTCCGTCTCGTCGGTGATCAGTCGATGGCACAACAAGGTCGGAAAACCCAGTTGGCGCATCAACGGTTGGGAGAACTCGTAGAAAGTATCCGACAGAATCACCACCTGGAAACGCTCGCGCAGCCAGTTGACGAACTCGACAGCGCCGTCCAGCGGCTTGAGGGTGCCGATCACTTCCTGAATATCCGACAGCTTCAGGCCATGCTCATCAAGAATGCGCAGCCGCTGCTTCATCAGCACGTCATAGTCAGGAATGTCCCGGGTGGTCGCCCGCAGCGATTCGATACCGGTTTTCTCGGCAAAGGCAATCCAGATTTCCGGGACCAGTACACCTTCCAGGTCGAGACAGGCAATTTCCACAGAACACTCCTCCAGGGATTTCGAGATCAAGCGAAGCGGCACTCTAGGGTCTGATGTCGTTTCAACGCAAGGCCACAGGCCGGTGGTTTTTGTTACCATTGCCGCCATCACGAGCGCTTAAGCGCCACTCTTGTACCTAGGAAGCCGCCTGATGAGCCAACCTTTCGACGTCGCTGAACTTGCCGCGACGTATGCCAACAAGTCTGCCCAGGACATTCTGAAACTGGCCTTCGCGCATTTCGGTGACGAGCTGTGGATTTCCTTCAGCGGTGCCGAGGATGTGGTGCTGGTGGACATGGCCTGGAAGCTGAACAAGAACGTCAAGGTATTCAGCCTGGATACCGGCCGCCTGCATCCCGAGACCTATCGTTTCATCGAGCAGGTCCGCGAGCAGTATGGTATCGCCATCGAACTGGTCTCTCCCGATCAGCAAAAGCTTGAGCCTTTCGTCAAGGAAAAGGGCCTGTTCAGTTTCTACAAGGATGGTCATGGCGAGTGCTGCGGTATTCGCAAGATCGAACCCCTGCGCCGCAAGCTGTCAGGCGTCAAGGCCTGGGCAACCGGCCAGCGTCGGGACCAGAGCCCTGGCACCCGTAGCGCGGTAGCCGTCCTGGAAGTGGACAGCGCCTTTTCGACACCCGAGCGCACACTGTACAAGTTCAACCCACTGGCACAGATGAGCAGCGAAGAAATCTGGGGCTATATCCGCATGCTGGAGCTGCCTTACAACAGCCTGCATGAGCGCGGTTTCATCAGCATTGGCTGCGAACCCTGCACACGTCCGGTATTACCGAACCAGCACGAACGCGAAGGCCGCTGGTGGTGGGAAGAAGCAACACAGAAAGAATGCGGGTTGCATGCCGGGAATCTGATCACCAAGGGTTGATGACCGTTTTTCGCGGATGAATCCGCTCCCGGCAGGAGCGAATTCATTCGCGATAGACATCAATGCACAGGCAGTTCCACACCTTCAAACAGCTCTTCAAGCTCCTGCTTGTTATGGCACTGAATCGCTTTGGCCATCACTTCGCGAGTCAGGTGCGGAGCAAACTTCTCGATAAAGTCGCACATGAAGCCACGCAGGAACGTCCCACGACGGAAAGCAATCTTGGTGATGCTGGACTCGAACAGGTCGCTGGCATCAAGGATGACCAGGTCGCTGTCCAGTTCTTCATCTACTGCCATCCTGGCAACGATGCCTACCCCCAGATTCAGGCGCACATACGTCTTGATCACGTCCGCATCCGCAGCAGTGAAGACGACCTTGGGCACCAGCCCCCGATGGCTGAATGCTTCATCAAGCTTGGAGCGTCCCGTGAACCCGAATACATACGTCACGATCGGGTATTCGGCCAACAATTCCAGCGTCAGCTTGGGCACCTTGGTCAGGGGATGGCCCTGAGGCACCACTACACAGCGGTTCCAGCGATAGCACGGCATCATGACCAGGTCACCGAACTGCTCGAGTGCTTCGGTGGCGATGGCGAAGTCCACGGTCCCGTCAGCCGCCATTTCTCCGATCTGTACGGGTGAACCCTGATGCATGTGCAATGCAACGTCCGGGTATTGCCTGATGAAATTACTGATTACAGGCGGCAAGGCATAGCGCGCCTGGGTGTGGGTGGTTGCAATCGACAAGGTGCCCTTTTTCTCGTTGGAGAATTCCTGGGCGATTTGCTTGATACTTTCGACCTTGCGCAAGATCTCGCCGGCGGTGGTGATAATACGCTCACCGGCTGGCGTGACTCGCGTCAGGTGCTTGCCGCTGCGGGCAAAAACTTCGACCCCAAGCTCGTCTTCAAGCAAGCGTATCTGCTTGCTGATGCCGGGCTGCGAGGTATAAAGGCTCTGTGCCGTCGCGGAAACGTTGAGGTCGTGGTGCGCCACTTCCCAAATGTAGCGCAATTGTTGAAGCTTCATATGTATCCCTCAAAGCAGATAAACCCTAGGGGTATCAGCGACGGTATATAACTGGATTAATGGTCGAGTAGAGAACGCTAGAACTTTTTATCACCTTTGAGAGGTAATCGCACGCTCGATTTCACTTAAACCATCATTTACACCATCACTCCTGCCCCCGTCCTCTGTTCTGCATCATGGGCACCATGTAAACAGGTACAGCAGAAAGCTGTAAAACCCTGGCGGCCGTACGACCTATCGACGCGCCCTCTCTCGCCATATGGCTATGACTACCTAGCACCAGCAAGTCCACTGCCAGCTCGCGTGTCTGTTCAAGGATCATATTGCAAGGTTCCCCCTGGACAACCCTCACTGCGCGGATGAAAGACAGGTCTTTATGCCCTTCACCTAGTTCTTCACGAAACCCGTCGAGCATCCGTTGCTCTATTCCATCCATGAATGTTCTCACGCCCTTGCCGTGGAGATCCTTCAGCTCATCCTCGCCCAGATAACTCTGCAGCACCGATTCGGCGAACAGCCCCATGGGTTCGACAACATGGATGACATAAAGACCGGCATTGAAAGTTCGAGCCATCGCCAGCGCATGCTGCACTACATAGGGCGCATACAGACCGAGGTCTGTGGCACACAGGATCGAACGAATCATATAACCTCCCAAACAACTGGAATGGCGGAGATTGATTCAGCTTAGCAGCGCACCAAAGACTACGAAGGCGGCTTATTGCGTCTTGTACCTTCAGAGCTTGACTTCATTGCTGATGCCGTGCGGGACATGGCCGGTAGCTACAACCTCACGGGCCTTCTCGCAGTGTCCGGGCTGATCATCGAAGAACACGTCTGCAGCGAACGCCTCAAGAAAGGCAGACTTCTGCAAACCGCCCAGAAACAGCGACTCATCAAGCCGGATGTCCCACTCGCGCAAGGTGCGAATCACTCGCTCATGGGCGGGCGCAGAACGGGCAGTGACCAGGGCCGTGCGAATCGGGCAGCTTTCTTCGGGAAACTCCCGCTGCAACAGGTTGAGGGCCGCCAGAAACGGCTTGAAAGGTCCACCTCGCAGAGGTTCACGGGCCGATTCGCGTTCACTGGCCTGAAAGGCAGCCAGCCCGCCGGTCTGGTAGATGCGCTCGGATTCGTCGGAAAACAGCACCGCATCACCGTCAAACGCGATTCGCAACTCGGCACTGGCCGCCCGACGTGCGCCCCCCGAGAGGATGGTTGCTGCGGCAAATCCGGCGTCCAGAGCGCTGCGCACGTCTTCGGCATGGGTGGAAAGAAACAGGTGGCAGCCAAACGCCGCCAGATAAGGATAAGGACTGCGCCCGCCGACAAACGCCGCACGGGTGATGTCCAGCCCGTAATGCTGGATGGAATTGAAAACCCGCAACCCGGTGTCGGCACTGTTGCGCGAAACCAGGATGACTTCGACCCGCGCCTTGCTGAGGCTGGCGTTGAGGCTCAGCAGCTTCTCCACCAGCAGATAGGCGTCGCCCGGTTCCAGAACCTCGTCTTCATGGTCGATCTGATACTGGCGATAGGCTTCAACCCCATCCGCCATATACACCGCATGGCTTTCGCGCAGATCGAACAATGCCCGCGACGAAATCGCCAGCACCAGTTTTTGCTCATCACGCTCTGCCATGATCGCCTCCTCGCTTGACCACTATTTATTGCGCCGCTCAATGAACGCCAGAGCCTGATAAAGCACCCGGACCCGCGCCATGTCATAGCCTGCGGCCAGCGCTGCAGCCAGTGGCCTGGCGTAGATGGCTTCCAGCTCCAGCGGCCGCCCTTCGATGAAGTCGTGGTGCATGCTGGGTTTGTAATCGGGCATCTTGCCGGTTATCTCGAACAGGTGATGAGCATACCCTTCAGGCAGGATATAGCCACACGCCTCGGCGCCCTGCACCACTTCATCCATCAATCCCTTGATCAGCTCACGACTGCAAGGGTCGACCATCAGCGGCGTGGTGCTGGTCTGCAACAGCGCGGACAACCCGTTATAGGGCACATTCCACACCAGTTTCTGCCAGCGCGCCTGCTGCAGGTCCGCCATCGCATGGGATTCGACGCCTGCCACCTGGAACAGGGTCGAGCATTCTTCGATGGCAGCCTGACGACTTTCCTGATCGCCAGCCGGGCCGCTGTGATAGCCGATACTCACGGCGCCAAAAGCCTGATGAGCCACAACGCCGGGCTCGACACGGTGTACGCAAATGAAACACAAACCGCCCAGAAGATGCAGGCTATCGGGCAACAGGAGCCGCAACTGATCTTCGACTCCCAGGCCATTCTGCAAGAGCAGGACTTTTGCTCCCGGCGCAGCAGCACGTGCAATGACAGGTGCCAGTCCGGCATTGCCGGTGCTTTTGGTACCTACCAGCAACACGTCACAAGGCGGCATATCGGCAACGGAGCAATAGGCCTGAACTGAATCGAGCTTCAGGTTGCCATGCACGGCACTGTTCACCTGCAGGCCATGAGTAACCACTGCATTGAATTCACTGCGCAACAGGAAGTGCACGTCAAAACCGGCACGCGCCAGCATCAGCCCATAAAAACCACCGATAGCACCGGTACCGATAATACCGATCCTCGGTTTGCTCGTATCACGGGTCATCATCTTCCCTCTCAAGATCGTCTGCCTCATGGCAATTCTGGTTGTCCGCACACACTATCCGACGCATGCAGCCAGGTTGCAAATTCGCCGCGGAACCGGGCGGCTATCCTTGCTTGAGGTACTGCATTTATTACAGCACGGACAGCTCAAAGCCACGTTTACCCATTGTCGAGGGACGGGGTAACGCGCTAAGGTTCGGCTCCCCGATACGCTCAACCATGCTGGACACCGTCGCAAGAAACACAGCAGGCGGCCAGCACCCGTGACCTGATGAGTAACACGATGGCTGATTTACCGATTGACGACCTCAACGTTGCATCCAACGAGACTCTGATCACGCCGGATCAACTCAAGCGCGATATCCCTCTTACCGGCACTGCCCTGCACACGGTAAGCCAGGGCCGCGAAGTGATCCGCAACATTCTCGACGGCAAGGATCATCGCCTGTTCATCGTGATCGGGCCATGCTCGATCCACGACCTGAAGGCAGCAAAGGAATACGCCGAACGTCTCAAGACCCTGGCAGCCGAACTGTCGGACACCCTGTACCTGGTCATGCGCGTGTACTTCGAGAAGCCACGCACCACGGTCGGCTGGAAAGGCCTGATCAACGACCCGTACCTGGATGACTCCTTCAAGATCCAGGATGGCCTGCACATTGGTCGCCAGTTGCTGCTGGATCTCGCGGAAATGGGCCTGCCGACCGCTACCGAAGCGCTGGACCCGATCTCCCCGCAATACCTGCAGGATCTGATCAGTTGGTCGGCCATCGGCGCGCGCACCACCGAATCCCAGACACACCGTGAAATGGCTTCCGGCCTGTCCTCGGCCGTAGGCTTCAAGAACGGCACCGATGGCGGCCTGACCGTTGCCATCAACGCCCTGCAATCGGTTTCCAGCCCGCACCGCTTCCTGGGTATCAACCAGGAAGGTGGCGTGTCCATCGTGACCACCAAGGGCAATGCCTACGGCCACGTGGTACTGCGCGGCGGCAACGGCAAGCCGAACTATGATTCGGTCAGCGTCGCGCTCTGCGAACAGGCCCTGAACAAGGCCGGTATCCGCCCGAACATCATGGTCGACTGCAGCCATGCCAACTCCAACAAGGACCCTGCCCTGCAGCCACTGGTCATGGAGAACGTCGCCAACCAGATCCTGGAAGGCAACGAGTCGATCATCGGCCTGATGGTTGAGAGCCACCTGAACTGGGGTTGTCAGGCCATTCCCAAAGACCTGTCGGAACTGCAATACGGCGTATCGATCACCGATGCCTGTATCGACTGGGAAAGCACCGAAAAAACCCTGCGCAGCATGCACGCCAAACTCAAGGACGTGTTGCCTAAACGCAACCGGGGTTGATGGCTGTACTGCAATGAAAAACGCCGGGCATATGCCCGGCGTTTTTCATGGTGCGCTGTGCCCTCAGATCTTGGCAGCCTGACGGTGATGGCGCTCCATGTAGCGCTCCACATAGGAGCAGGACGGGATCACGGTATATCCCATGCTGTCGGCATAGTTGAGCGCCTGTTCGGTCAGGGCTGCGGCAATCCCCCTGCCACGAAGCTCGTCCGGGACGAAGGTCCGGTAGAAATCCAGTGTCTGTTTCCCCAGGTCCATGTAGGTCAGGTAGGCACGGTGGCCGTCAATATTGACTTCAAATTGATGACCGGTCTTATCATGGTGGATGGACAACGCCTCGCTCATCACTACTCCTCGCGGGTCTTGGAATTGACCCCTACCTTACCGATGTTTTTCCGGCGAAGGAATATCTACGCCACCCCGTGCCTGCCTGGACACCGAGAAGAGAATTGCGATCTTCAGCAAACAGCACCTTCAGATAGTAGGCACCCTTGTAGAAAATGCTCAAGCATATCGATCATAAAAAAGCATGTTCGACCTGCTATTTACAGGCCTGGTTGAACCAGTCCTTGCCGGATGCTGTCGATTGAGACGTCCATGAACATTGAAAGTCACCGCAGTCCTTTTCAGATGACCTGCCCTTCGGGAGCAAGGTGCTGCATTGGACACGAAATGGCCGATATGAAGCCGCAGCACCCGGATTCCGGGGCATGACCGTACGTGTCTTCTCGAACCATGCGGTCGTCAGACGCACTGTCACAAGATGACACGGCAAAGTGGATAGTTTTTATACAATTTGCTTGAGAAGTAGTGCGGAACACTTTCAAAGCCAAGATTTTTATCCCTTCTTGCGCTTCGTCAGTTTACTTACTACAAACAATGGGTACTATGTACGCCGGTCATTTTCTCACTTTCGAGAGATGACTAATTTAAAGAAAAGTCCTTAAGGGGAACACGATGAACAACGTTCTGAAATTCTCTGCTCTGGCTCTGGCCGCAGTTCTGGCCACCGGTTGCAGCAGCGTCTCCAAAGAAACCGAAGCTCGTCTGACAGCTACCGAAGACGCAGCAGCTCGTTCGCAAGCACGTGCCGACGAAGCCTATCGCAAGGCTGACGAAGCTCTGGCTGCTGCTCAAAAAGCTCAGCAAACTGCTGACGAAGCCAACGAGCGCGCTCTGCGCATGTTGGACAAGGCAAGCCGCAAGTAATAATCCCTCGGGGTTATTGAAAAGGCCGACCCGTTCGCACGGGTCGGCCTTTTTATTGCCTGCGATTCAGTGCGCAGGCCCTGGCCAGCCCGCTCAGGCTGACCATGACTCAAGACAGCTTATTGAAAGATCACAGGCGCTTCGGAGGCCGCAGGCGCAGTGCCCGGAACCGCGATTTCCACCGGCATGCCATCTTCGGCAGCCACCACATCACGCACCAGATCCCAGTTCATGCGCAGGTTGTTGGCCAGATCCTCACGCTTGAGCAAGGCATTGATGACACCAGTGTGCTTGTCGACCACCGACGGATTGCCCTGATCGTCCAGCGGGGTATGAGCTTCCAGATACACCTTGCCGCCGCTGATACCGAACTTGTACGGCTCGCTGATGATGCGCACGGTTGTGCCAACCGGCGCCATGTCTGCCAGTTCCAGCACGTTGTTGTTGTACATGCGGAAGCAGCCATGGCTGGTGCGCATGCCGATGCCGAACTTCTTGTTGGAACCATGAATCAGGTAACCGGACATGCCCAGTCCGAACTTGAACGGACCCAGCGGGTTATCGGGACCGGCAGGAACGACGCTGGGCAGGATGTCGCCATCAGCGGCATGCTCGGCGCGGATCGACGCTGGCGGTGTCCAGGTAGGGTTCGGGGTCTTGGCGATCACCTTGGTCACGCCAATCGGCGAACCCCAGCCTTCGCGCCCCACACCCAGAGGATAGGTGTGCACCACGTTCTGGCCTTTGGGGTAGTAGTACATCCGGTATTCGGCCAGATTGATGACGATACCTTCACGCGGACCCGGCGGCAGAATGAAGCGGGTCGGCAACACGATATCGGTACCGGCACCCGGCAACCACGGATCGACGCCAGGGTTGGCCGCGATCATCTCCAGATAGCCCAGGTCGTACTTGGTGCCGATGTCGGCAAAGGTATCTTCGTAACGGGCCTTGATCACCTGAACCTGCCCGATGATGTCCTCTCCAGGCGCAGGCAATGGAAACTCCAGTGCATTGACAGAGCAGGCCACAAAAAGAGCGGCAAGCGACAGACAGCGGGTAACGGCTGGAATGCGCGACAACATCCGGGAAGATCCTTCGGCTAAACGGCAAATGGGGGAAATTGATGAAGTGTACACCGGCGCTTACAGAACCGGGAGACGGGCTCTGAAGAGAGACAGCTAGAGTTCAGGCCAGATCGGGTGCATACCGCGCCGCTGAGCGTCGAGAATGGCCTTGCACAGCGGGCACAGCCGCTCATCGATCAAGGCTTGCTGCTCGACCCCCGACCAGCGTGGCTGCGCCGGGAGCAAGGTACCGCACAAGGTACGATCAATCGGGCCACCCAGTTCCAGTTGCCGTGCGATCAGATGCACCCTGGCTTCCTGGCACGCGAACAGATCGAGCTGCTCATCGGGCTCGATCATTTGATAGGCATATAGGGACCAGGCGGGACGCGGCATGGGGGGCTCCAGATAGGGGGCGCCACATTAGCCGAAAGACACCGCCCAGAAAAGCCTCAAAGCAGCGGTTTCAGGCTTGGCCAGACATTTTCCAGCAACTTGCCCTGAGCACTCGGTGCCGGGTGCAGACCATCGTCTTGCATCAGCCCCGGAACGCCCGCCACACCCTCGAGGAAAAAGGGCATCAGAGGGACTTTTTTCTCTTCGGCAAGGGTGCTGTAGACGTCCTCGAAGGCCTTGGTGTAGCGCGGGCCATAGTTGGGTGGAATCCGCATACCCAATAAAAGCACCTTGGCACCCGCTTCGCGAGAGCGATCTATCATTGATGCAAGATTTTGTTGCTTCTTGGCGTCCTCACTGCAAGCTGAAGGGTCCCTTTGGCTTACGCTCGGGCAATCATAAAACATTGATCCTCCGGACCTACGGTTCTGCAACCCCAGTACGGAAGCTCGCTGAGGAATTGACCAAAGTGCTCAAATCTTCGTATCAGGGGTGAGCCTGCCAGATGCTGATAGATGCACCGTTCTTTCCAGAATATCTTCTCAGCTTGTAACCTATTGCTTTAACCGGTCAAAAACTGAGAAGAGTGTCGTCCGTCGGATTACAAATTAGCAAAAGGCCACCACAAGATTCCACATTGACATCACGGATGTACTTCAGCGACACTCGCCGCAAAACCTCAAAATCGATATGGATATCCCTGATGAAAAAACGCTCCTTCCTCGTACCGATGGCCACTCTCGTTGCAGCAGTAGCTACCGAACAAGCTTCAGCGGTAGTCACCCATGAAGTTATCGAGCCCGCCGCAGACACTACTCACACATTCCGAGCTGAAGCCCAGAGCGAAAGCCTGTCGGTTCGCAGTGGCAATGATTTGTTCGCCTTTGTGCTCAAGCGTGGAGACCAAGGACAGATGATGGCTTACCACAGCTCCCATAGCTCCCACGCTTCGCACAGTTCCCATAGCTCCCACTACTCTGGTCGATAATGGCTTTCTCTCATACGCTGGTTTTTGATGAGCGACTTTATGACGCGCAGGTTTTGCAGAAAGCTGCTTATCGATCGATCAATGCCCTGACGGTGGAAATCACAACCGATGGGATACATTTTATCTGTGATTTGTTATCGAATATCGGCGTTGACGAGTCGTCCTTTCTGTCTGCCGTCCAAGAGTTCAAGAAGGATGTGCTTGACTATCAGCTGCGCCACCGATTGGCAGTTGAGACACAGCCAATCAAGAACCTGATACTCGGACTGGCCTTTTCTAAAACCGGGCTGATCAGTGAGTAAATTCCAAAAGCTGGAGTTCTACGCGCAGCAACGGCCTTACGAGTTGCTGCCCTTTAAGTTCGACCGCCTGAATGATGATGAATACATAATCACCAACATGGCAGGTGAGTTTCACGTCATACCGATGCCTATGCTTGAGCAACTCATAAGCAGGACGCTTACCCTCTCATCAGAGCTGATCCCAACGCTCCGCTCCAAGCAGTTCATTCGCTTTACCAATGAGCAAGCGCCGCTTCAGCTGCTTGCACTCAAGATTCGCACGCGATTGTCCAGGCTGGCCGAGTTCACCAATCTGCATATCTTTGTAGTGACTCTTCGATGCGACCACAGCTGTCCGTATTGCCAAGTATCAAGGCAGTCGGAAAGCAAAGGCGAATTCGACATGACCACAGAGATGGCCGATAAGTCGCTTGATTTCGTCTTTAGGTCTCCCAATCCAGCCATCAAAATCGAATTCCAGGGTGGCGAGCCGCTGCTGAACTTCGAGATGGTTAGGTACGTTGTTCTTGAGGCTAAAAAACGTAACGTCAAGGAAGGACGTGACCTACAGTTCGTCATTGCGACCACGCTTTCGCTTCTGACCAATGACGTGCTCGACTTCTGTAAGCAGCACAAGATCGTGCTTTCATCTTCACTCGACGGGCCAATGGATCTGCACAATGCAAATCGCCCACGACCAGGCCGAGATAGCCATCAGCGTTTCGAGGAAGGCTTGAAGAAAGCCCGTGCAGCCCTCGGTTATGACCAAGTGTCAGCCTTGATGACAACCACAGATAAGAGCCTGCCACGAGCACGCGACATCATTGATGAATACTTGCGCCTAGGCTTTGATGGCATCTTCCTCCGCACACTCTCCCCATACGGTTTTGCGATCAAGACCAAAAAATTCATGTCGTATGACACGGAGCGCTGGCTAGAATTTTACAAGGAGGGTCTTGAGTACATCATTGAGCTAAACAAATCCGGCATACGATTTGTAGAGCAATATTCTTCGCTCGTACTAACAAAAATGCTGACATCAGGGGACCCTGGGTTCGTTGATTTGATGAACCCTGCCGGTGCTGGTATCGCAGCCATCGTGTTCAACTACGACGGATCTGTCTACGCCTCAGATGAAAGCCGTATGCTTGCCGAAATGGGGGATCATACGTTCCGTCTGGGCAGCATTCTTGAGCACTCATACGAGGAGATTATCCTCTCTGATCAGCTTCTTGATGCACTGGAAAACTCTTTTACCTTAAGCGCTCCAATGTGCTCTGACTGTGCATTTGAACCTTACTGTGGAGCGGAGCCCGTCTACCATCACGCCATTCACAAGGACGTGGTAGCAAGAAAACCTGAGTCCTCTTTCTGCAAGCGAAATATGGCGATCTTCAAACATCTCATTGAGCTAATGAGAAGTGATGAGCAAACAAAACGGATTTTTATAGGCTGGGCCAACCGATGCTGAAACTCGGCGGAAAAATTATCCGTATTCATGCGGTTGATGTTCACAGGGACCTTACCTTGCTTAAGGTGTCGACCAGCCGGAATCTGCCTGAGGTCTTGCGACGGGAAATGGCCTATCTGGTTTCCGATCAGCAGATTCCCAGAGGATTCGCGCACTATCTTTTGCTTGAGAAGCATCGGCAGCTTGTTGAGATACTGCCTTGCGACTCTGATTACTCGATCTTACCGAATGACTACAGCTACATCGGTGATGGTGATGTCATACGCCTTTCAGCAGATCGTCAGAGCATTAACGTCTTGTTTCGAGCATCTTCGCCGCATAACAGCATTCTGATCACCGAGCAGTGCAATCATTACTGTCTTATGTGCTCACAACCGCCTAAGGCAGCTGATGATTCGTGGATACTTGACGAAATCGAAAGCCTGATTCCGCTGATTCCAAAAGATACCAGCGAGCTGGGATTTACTGGAGGCGAGCCAACGACCAATCGAGAACGCTTCCTTAAAATCATCAGCCTGACAAAAAGTTATCTGCCGAGAACCGCAATCCACATTCTCTCGAACGGGCGCAGCTTCAAAGACCCAGCATTCGCTGAGAAGTACGCGCAGATTGAATTATCCGACGCGATGATCGGAATCCCTGTCTACTCAGACGATCCGACGCTGCATGATTACATCGTCCAGGCCAAAGGCGCATTCGATGAAACCATTCAGGGCATTCTCAACCTGAAGCGCTTAGGCCAAAAGGTTGAAATCCGAGTCGTCATTCACAAGCTATCAGTACAGCGCCTGCCTGAACTGTGTGAGTTCATCGCACGCAATCTGCTATTTGTTGACCATGTGGCGCTGATGGGCCTTGAGATGATGGGTTTCACGAGGGCCAATCTCGATGAGCTGTGGATCGACCCAATCGAGTACAAAGATACACTCAGCAAATCGGTGGGCATTCTGGCCAAATACGGTATGAATATCTCGGTCTACAACCATCAGTTGTGCTTAGTGAATCCAGACATTCAGCCCTACTACCGCAAATCAATCAGCGACTGGAAGAATGAGTACGCTCCTGAATGCCGGAGCTGTACAAAACAACGCGAATGCGGAGGCTTTTTCGCATCTGGTGTTAAGTTCGGCTACAGCAAACACCTGACCCCATTCTGACTACAGCATAAGCGTCCGGCAAGCTCATCTCAGCTAAACCTTATATCTCCGACAATATCCTTTGACGCAATTAACGGCATCTCTGGGGCAACTGGAGAAACCTTCGATACCGAACTTGCGACTGCCCCGAGCTTTTGCATACAGAGGTGTGCATACTCTAAAGAATCACGAGAGTCCGGGGTATTTTCTATAATATTTTTTAAACGTGCAAAACCCAAATCTGGATCTTGAAAATATCTACCAGTGACGCGTTCTTTTGTTAAATCAGCAGGATTACTCGGCAATGGCAATTTGATAGCCGGCAATGATTCTCCATGCGGCATCTCGATAGTGCGAGTAACGGCAAATAGTGTTCGTCCTGCATTTGCCAAGGGAGCTACATGGACAACTAAATCCCTGTATGCTCCAAGCTCAAAAAGCCATTGACCTAGCTGAGCAGAGGCTCGGAGCTCTTTACCTGCTGGATCGGTGGGTGGGTGTTGCTTCCACCTTTTCAAAAGTCTGTTCAGAGTGGTTATCTTACTGGCATCCGCATCCACCACCTTTACTATGGCTTCATAATAAAATTCAGACAAATAATCTCTAAGCACACAAGCATCCACGAGAAAAGACTGTAGTGCCAAATAACACAAAGAGGTGTAACCATCGAGAAATTGTTTGCCAGCTAAAAATGGGGCTTCTCGTAAGCGGCTTTTTAATTGCTGCTCATAAACCTCCGAGAGCTGTCGAAGTCTCCATTCACAGACTCTAAGCTGGTGATCAATTCGAGAGGCTATGTCGTAAAGCAGCCCCTTACTTTGCTTAAATGCAGAATGAGCAATAAATGACCACTCGTTACATTGATCATTACATAGCCATAATGGCTTCGCAGCGATATTCATGGATCGCCACTGCGGCGGATCGAGTCCATTAACCTCATCATCATTAGTATAAAAATCGCAACCCACTATGCTAAGACCTAAGCTTTTAACATCTGAGTACAAGCTTCCAAAACTTCTTAGTGTAATTACAAGACTTCGATTGCTAACCATGTTGGGTCGGCAAGTAGTCTTGGGACCACCGCCACTGAGAATCCTACCACCTCCATGCAAGTGAAGCTCACGCAGCACCATTGGCCATTCCATTGATTCTCCTTTTACTCGCGAACAGTTAGTGACAGGAGCTTTACACCTACGCCTATCGGTGTACCGCCTTCTCGGCCTTCTCCTTGTCACACTCGGGATTAGCCACGGAGTGCCTCTGCTCGAAAGCCTTGGAGATTTGGCTTGCCTGCTACTGGGTGGATGTAATGGGTGCCCCACGATACCGTCATGACCGAAAAGGGTCTGGCTGATAGGGACACTGTTTCAGGTGGGCAATAACCTCAGGGTCTGTTTTAGCGGTGTCGATCCTACCGCTGCCATCAAGGTAAATATCCAACGTGCCCCACCGTTTGGGCGTGATGTTGATGCATCGAGGTGGCGTGTTATCGCCCCACCAATCAAACATCATAAAGAAATCATCATCAGGGAAAATATGACCGACGTCACCGGTTGTCTCACCAGGCATTAAGTCCCGTCGATAGATTGAATGCTGGGTATTGAATACGTAATGGAGCCCTTTTGAGCCGTCGTTTGAGTAGTAAATGACGACTCTTGGTAAAGCTAAATACCAGCTTGCAATCAGGACACAAACGAAGCCTGTAACCCATCGTCCTAAGTAGAGCTTTTTCTCACTGACAGACATGTGGTCGGACCCCTTTTGCCCAGTCGCTTATAGGCACTGCCAGCACTTTATCCATAATGACCTTCCCAGTAAGGCCACCATTTGGATATTCCTTGTACAGGTTCATTCCGATAATGATCGAAACCCTGTCGGGGATATCGTCCCACGCACGCATACCATCAACTCCCTCAGTCCTTCGCGGGCCAGCAAATCTATTAGGGTCTTTGATGAAGCGCCAAGTGTCTGACCCAATCTGCTCAACCCCTGCACCGTCCAGCAAGACGCTCTCAGAAAGCCCACCAGCCACGCCCACATATCCGTAGTGGACGTTCGACCAGATATCATAGAAATAGTCGTACTCTCCCTGCTTGTGCCATATCCCACCGAAGAGTTTCGACAATATCGGCTTATGGTCCCATGGCCTGTCCTGCCCGACGCGCTCAGTCCAAATGGCAAACGCCTTGGCCTTTTTCCCCAATCCCATACTGTAAAAATCCGGTCCTTGCCCGAGTCTCAGGTAAAACGGCAGTGCCGCGTATTTACGTGTTTCCTCTTCAGGATCAAAGCTATTCAGCTCTTTCATCTGTCGAACCGAAAGACTATTGATGTTGACGTTCATCTCGCCCGCTATGTAGCTCGCCAGTTCCTCCATCCTATCAGGGTCTTTGCACACTACAGGTTTCGCTTTCTCTTCAGGGTTTCCCTCCCGCTCCTTACCGGCAGCCTTAGGGTGTAATAAAGCCTTTGCAGCGGTTGCCTTCTCAATCAACCTCGGGTCGGCCAACAAGGTCGCCATCTTCTCGTCGTCGATAGAGCCATCTGGGCGGAATACTCCCAGCACTGCAAAATTAATGATTGCAGCATCGGGAGCCGCCCCCATGACAAACCCGCCAAAGGTATCGCTTGAGCCCGTGATAATTGTCCCACCATGACTGGTAGGGCTTCCTAAATGAGCCATGGGACGGTGATTAACCAGAATAGAGGGGAACCCTGTCGTGATAACAGCACCGCACCCGCACGTATCACCAACTCGGGCTGCACCGGCGAAGCTGATATTCACATCAGTCGATGCACTGGCAATAGGAGTAGTACCGTGGCCGAGCAGTGGGCATACGTGTTTATCACCCAGTCGAGCAGAGGCAAGCATCGAATCATCCTTGTGTGTCGTCCATGAACATAAAGCCAGGCTCATTCCGGCGATCGGGAGGCTACCGGAAACGCAAGAGGGGTCTGTAGGAAAAAACAGACACCATCAAGCGGCTTAAAGATCCTTGAGAACCGGACAGAAAAATCTGAATGGCCATCTCACTACGGGTCTGCGCGCATCCCCCCGTGGGTGCCCTCGCGTGAGCCTTATCGCGCCTGTGTGGGTCCTTACCGTGGGCTGTGTGTGCCTCTGGATGAGGGCCGTGGGACTGTCACAACGACGGGACAAAGCTGTAACAAGACACTACATTACAAGCCCTCTGAGGCACCCTCAGGACTGCCCTTCCTGACCTCATCAGGGATCGCAGTTAGAGCAGCGGTTTCAGGCTCGGCCAGACATTATCAAGCAGCATGGGTTGTGCCTTGGCGTTGGGGTGAAGCCCATCGTCCTGCATCAACGCAGCCACGCCACCGACGCCTTCCAGCATGAATGGCACCAACGGAATGCCGGTCTCCTGGGCCACTTTTGGGTACACCTCGGCAAAGGCTGTGGTGTAACGAGGACCATAATTGGGCGGTATCCTCATCCCCAGAAGCAGCACCTTGGCACCTGCACTTTTAGACTGCTGAGCCATGCTCGTAAGGTTTTGTTGCAATTGTGCTGGCAGTTGCCCGCGCAGCCCGTCATTGCCCCCCAATTCGAGAATAACCAGCTCGGGCTTATGCTCTGCAAGCAGCGTGGGCAGCCGCGCCAGGCCTCCGGCACTGGTGTCGCCACTGATGGACGCATTGACGACTTTATCGGTGTATCCCTCGTTGCGCATGCGCTGCTCGAGCAGGCTGACCCAGCCAACACGGGTATCCATGCCGAAAGCCGCGCTGATACTATCTCCAACGATCAATACCGTGCCCGCCACTGCCCCTTGTGACAGCAGCAATAACCCCAGGCCAGCACTTAAAAACCACGCACGCATCGGATTCTCCATGAGTGAAAGTATTCTCAGTGCCCAAAGCCTCAGTAAAGTGGTCCCCAGCACCGAAGGTGACCTGACTATCCTGCACGAACTCTCTCTGGAACTAAACAAGGGAGATACGCTGGCCATCGTGGGTTCCTCCGGATCCGGCAAATCCACCCTGCTGGGTCTGCTGGCCGGGCTCGACCTGCCGAGCGCAGGTGCAGTGACCCTTTCGGGACGCAACCTGAGCCAGCTGGATGAAGACCAGCGCGCCAGGGTTCGCGCCGAACATGTCGGTTTTGTCTTCCAGTCGTTCCAGTTGCTCGACAGCCTCAATGCCCTGGAAAACGTCATGCTGCCCATGGAGCTTGAAGGCCGCAAAGACGCCCGGGAAAAGGCCCGTAGCCTGCTGGAGCGTGTCGGACTGGGCAAACGCCTGACCCATACGCCGCGCCAGCTATCCGGTGGCGAGCAGCAACGGGTTGCGATTGCCCGCGCCTTTGCCGTCGATCCGGATGTGCTGTTCGCCGATGAACCGACCGGCAACCTGGACAGCCACACCGGCGAGCGCATCAGCGATCTGTTGTTCGAGTTGAACAAGGAGCGCAATACGACGCTGGTGCTGGTCACCCATGATGAGCGTCTGGCCCATCGCTGCCGACGCCTGATCCGTCTTGAAGGTGGGCGACTGGTCGCCCCTCTGGAGCCTTGATGGCACGCCTGCCCTTTATGCGTCTGCTCAGCCTTGCCGCCCGCCAACTGCTGCGCGATGCCCGCGCTGGCGAGTTGCGGGTGTTGTTCTTCGCGCTGTTGGTCGCTGTCGCCGCCAGTACCGCCATCGGTTACTTCGGCGCACGTCTCAATGGCGCCATGATGCTGCGGGCTACCGAGTTTCTCGGCGCAGACCTGATCCTTGAAGGCTCAAGCCCTGCCCGGCCCGAACAGATAGAGGCTGGCGAAAAGCTCCAGCTCGACCACGCGAAAATCGTGCTGTTCTCCAGCGTAATCGCTACCGATAGCGGTATTCAGCTCTCCAGCATCAAGGCAGTGGATGACGTCTATCCGCTGCGTGGCGACCTGAAAAGCGCTCCCGACCTCTACCAGCCTGAACAGATCGGTAACGGTCCCGAGCCGGGAGAAGCCTGGGCCGAGGCACGACTGCTGCCGGCGGTAAACCTGAAGATCGGCGACAACATCGATGTCGGCTCCAAGACCTTGAAGCTGACCCGCATCCTCACCTACGAGCCTGATCGCGCCGGCAACTTCTATAGCCTGACGCCACGGGTGATGATCAACCTGCAAGACCTTGCTGCCACAGGTGTCGTGCAGCCAGGCAGCCGGGTCGAGTACCGGGAAATGTGGAGCGGGCCGCCTGAAATACTCGCGGCTTATCGCAAAGCCATAGAACCCGGCCTTGAGCCTCATCAGGAAATCAAGGACGCACGGGACGGCAGCCAGCAGATCGGTGGCGCACTGGGCAAGGCCGAGCGTTATCTGAATATGGCGAGTCTGGTCGCGGTATTGCTGGCTGGTGTCGCCGTCGCCCTCTCGGCCTCACGCTTCGCTGCCAGACGTTTCGATTCCAGTGCGCTGTTGCGCTGCCTGGGCTTGTCCCGTAGCGAAACCATGACCCTGTTCAGCCTGCAACTGGCAATCATCGGCCTTCTGGCCAGTATCAGCGGTGCCTTTCTGGGCTGGCTGGCACAACTGGGTCTGTTTGCCCTGCTGCAAAATCTCTTGCCGACCACCGTGCCTGCTGGCGGCCTGCTGCCTGCCTTCGCCGGGATAGGTACCGGGCTGATTGCACTGGCCGGCTTCGCCCTGCCGCCACTGGCTGCCTTGGGCCGCGTGCCGCCATTGCGCGTACTGCGTCGGGACATGCTGCCGATTCCGGCCAGCTCCTGGCTGGTCTACGGCGCCGCCTTGCTGGCACTGGGTCTGATCATGTGGCGTCTGAGCCTGGATCTGGTCCTGACCTTCGCCCTGCTGGGTGGCGGCATCGTGGCCGCGCTGGTGCTGGGCAGTCTGTTGCTGCTGGCACTCAAGAGCCTGCGTCGCCTCCTGTCCGGCGCTTCCCTGCCATGGCGGCTGGGGCTGGGTCAGTTGTTGCGCTATCCATTGGCCGCAGCGGGTCAGTCGCTGGCTTTCGGGCTGATTCTGTTGTCCATGGGGCTGATCGCCCTGTTGCGCGGCGAATTGCTCGACACCTGGCAGAACCAGTTGCCCAAGGACGCGCCGAACTACTTCGTGCTCAACGTGCTGCCATCGGAGAAAGAAAACTTTGCCCAGACCCTGAGCCGCCTGTCGACCCACTCCGCCCCGCTCTACCCCGTGGTGCCGGGCCGTCTGGTGAATATCAACGGCGAACCGGTCGGCAACTTCGTGACCAAGGACTCACGCGGCGAAAATGCAACCCGTCGCGACCTGAGCCTGACCTGGGCAGCCGACCTGCCCGAAGGCAACAGGCTGACGGCCGGTAACTGGTGGGCACCTGCCACCGCTGCCGACGCCAAGCCTGGCGTCTCGGTGGAAGCCAAGCTGGCAGACAGCCTGGGGATCAAGCTGGGAGACAACCTGAGTTTCATCGTCGGCGGCCTGACTCGCGAAGCGGTGGTCACCAGCCTGCGGGACGTGAACTGGGATACCTTCCAGCCTAACTTCTTCATGATCTTCCAGCCCGGCACACTGACCGACCTGCCGACCACTTACCTGACCAGCTTCTATCTGCCGCCCGGGCAGGACAAGCAGATCGTCGAGCTTTCCCGTGCCTACCCGGCAATCAGCATCCTGGGCGTGGAAGCCCTGCTGGCTCAGGTGCGCAGCATCCTCGATCAAGTGACCCTGGCGGTGCAGTTCGTGCTGCTGTTCGTGCTGGCGGCCGGCATTGCCGTGCTGTTCTCGGGCTTGCAGGCGACTCTGGATGAGCGCATTCGCCAAGGTGCCCTGCTGCGTGCCCTGGGTGCCGAACGCAAGCTGCTGATCAAGTCGCGCCGGATAGAGTTCGGTCTGCTGGGCGCAGCCAGTGGCCTGCTGGCCGCGCTGGGCTGTGAACTGGTCAGTCTGGTCCTGTACCGCTACGCCTTCGATCTGGCCTGGCAACCGCATCCATGGCTGTTACTGCTGCCATTGATTGGTGCCCTGCTGGTGGGCGGTGCCGGTGTGTTTGGCACAAGGCGCGCCTTGAATGCCAGCCCGCTGGCGGTGTTGCGCGAGGGTTAAGTGAGGCTTTCGCGCCTGAAGTCGCTCCTGCACAGCCTGCGTGGGAGCGAATTCAGGCGCGAACATTATTGGCCGTAGGTAATCTCATTGATCCACCACAACACCTCTCCGCCAGGTGTCTGCACCACCGCCTCATCGCCCACTTCCTTTTTCAGCAGCGCACGGGCCATGGGTGAGTCGATGGAGATGTAGTCGTTGCGACCGTAGATCTCGTCATACCCCACGACCCTGAATTTCTTGATCTCTCCCGCCTCGTTTTCAATCTCGACCCAGGCCCCGAAAAAGACTTTGCCTTCCTGCTCGGGGGAATAGGCGACGACGCGCACATCCTCAAGCCGCTTGCGAAGGTAGCGAACCCTGCGATCAATCTCGCGAAGCAGCTTCTTGTTGTACTGATAGTCGGCATTTTCACTACGATCCCCCAGCGATGCCGCCCAGGTGACCTTGCGGGTGGTATCGGGACGCTTTTCCCGCCACAGGTAATCCAGTTCCTTTTTCAGGGCCTCATGACCTTCCGTTGTAATGATGTTTGTAGGCAAAAGAGGATTCTCACTAGCGAATGTCGGCAGCGGGGTCGAAAAACAGAGGGGGAGATAGTAGAAGTTGCAAGCGGCAAGCTGCAAGCAGAAGGAGCAGGCCTTTCAGTCAGGCGACTGAAAGGCCTTTGGAGCTTATCGGGATAACTGGAAGCGGCTGACCACGGTGCGCAGTTCGCTGGCCAGTGATGACAGTTCGTCTGCGGTTGCAGCGTTGTCATTCACGCCATCCATGACCACCAGGCTGCTGTTGCGGATGCCCATGACGTTACGGTTGATGTCTTCCGATACAGAGTGCTGTTGCACGGCTGCGCTGGCGATCTGGGTGTTCATTCCCACGATTCCGTCCACGGCTTCGTTGATCTGTTGCAGGGTTCCCGAAGCTTGTTCGGAAGCATCCAGGCACGCATGGGCACGGTCCTGCCCGGCTTTCATCTGTTGTACGGCTTCGTCCGTCGCATCTTGCAGTTGCTGAATGATGCGACGAATTTCCTCGGTGGACTTCTGGGTACGCGACGCCAGGGTGCGCACTTCGTCTGCGACCACCGCGAAGCCTCTGCCTTGCTCCCCAGCCCGTGCCGCTTCAATGGCCGCGTTCAGGGCCAGCAGGTTGGTCTGGTCGGCGATGGTGCGAATCACCTCGATCACGCCACCGATTTCCTGGCTGTGAGTCGCCAGGGCTTCGACTTTCTGGCCACTGAGCTGAACTTCGTTGACCAGCGCTTCGATGGTTGCCCGGGTTTCACCCATGACCTGCAGGCCTTTGGCCGAAGCATTGCTGGCCGCTTCGGCAGCGCGTGCAGCACCTTCGGTGTTCTGCGCCACATCGGCAACGCTGGTGGTCATTTCGTTGATGGCGGTGGCGACCTGCTCGGTCTCGGCCTGCTGGGCATTCATGGATTGCTTGGCCTGACTGATCGAGCGCTCCAGACGTTGCGCCGACTCGGAGACAGAATGTGAACTGCTCTCGACCTGGCTCAAGGAATGGGAAAACGCTTCGACCATGCTGTTGAGGCCAGTACCGACATCACCGATCTCGTCACGACTGCCTACTTTTACACGGGCAGTGAGGTCGCCCTGAGCGATGCGGGCAGTCACGCTCAGCAGTTCTTCCACTGCGCTTCGCAGAGCACTATAAATGCCTGCAAAGGCGTACAGCAGCAAGACGCCGAGAACGACAAACAGGCCGATAAAGAACATGCGTTCATTGTTACGATCCTGCAGGCGTGTAGCGAGCTGGTTCTGCAGCGAAGCCTGCATCTGCTCCTGAGCCTTGTAGAACTGCGCGACCACGGCATTGCCGCGCTCGCCCAGGGTGTTGGCGTTTACGTTCGAGCGCTTGCCCGGGTCCAGATAGTCCATCAGGTCACGACTCAGGTTTTCAAGGTCGTTGATGGCCACGATAACGGGTTGCTCAACCACATCCGTAAGCTCCGGCTCTTCGCGACGCAGCAGGCGCAGACTCTGCTGCAATTCCTGGCGAACCTGGGCTTCCTGCTTCATCAGGTTCAAGGCAAAGGCGCGGGTGGTCTCGTCAATCTGGCGATCCGCACTGAAACCGTTGGCCAGGCCGCGGACTTGTCCGATCACGTTGATCTGTCTGGGCAACCGCAGGGTACTCAGGTCGATCAGAAACAATGAGCCATAGTCTTCGTCCAGAATCATTCCGGAAGTGGCAGAAATGTAATAGATAAAGCCCAGCACCCTGGTCAACTGATCGTTCCAGGCGCTGAAAATGGTCAATGGATCCCCACCGTTCTTGGCTCGTTCGATCAGTTCGCGGGTATCGGCACGCAGTCTCTGCACACGGTCTGCGGTTTCCAGGTATTGACCGACCTTGCCATCCAGAACCGCCAGTTCATTGAAAGCCTGCTCAAGCTTCTCGGCATTGCGAGCAACATCAGCCCTGGCACCTTCATTGCCGCTGAGCATGCTGTGGGTCAAGGCCCGTTGCATCATGGACAGGCGCAGTACAGGAGTAACGTCCACCAGGTATTTCTGGCCTACCTGCTCATGACTCAGCGTATCGATGCTGGCGTTGAGCGTCTGCATGACCCGGATACCGAGAAACAGCAGAGGGATGAGGACAATCACGCCAAGAATAAAAAACTTTATGGGGAAGCGGACACGGTTTGTAACGTAAACGGCAGGGCTCAATATGTTCATCAGATTCTCATTCACTAATTTTTTAGCGACAGCCGTTCAGGGCCTTTTTTGAGACGATCCCTTTCTCGTTTGTGTTGGTGTATTTATTCGAAAAATCGGTGCGTCAGGCTTTGTACGAAAAGTCGGTGAGATACGATCAGACATGGCAAGGACAGGCGATGAGTGGTCGAAGTCACGCACCGGTTCCAGCGTTGTAAAACGCTGTCGGGGATTTGCACTACACGACAGGCTATCGACTCAAACCCGGAATTTTTTAGGTCAACCGAGTATCCAGGGTACGAAAGGTCACGGATTGCACAATCGCAACCCGTTCCAGGAAGGCTTGAAGCGCTTGATAAAACGAGGAATAACGCGAGTTTCCGGTGCCTGTCAGCCGAGGGTTATCAGCCCCTGACGGGCAATGCGCGTCAGGTCGCGGATGACCTGCTCGACGTTATCGGCATCCGGTGTCTGGATCACCGCCAGGTCGAACTGGTCATTGGCGTAATGAGCCAGCGATTGAGTCGTATCGGCAAACTGAATGAGAAAGGCGCAGGAGCCGCCGCGACGTCGAGGCCAGCCATCCAGATAACGCAACAGCGTCGGCTGATGGGAACCGCCCAACAGGATTTTCGGATTCTTGCGCGACAGCACAGTGGTGATCGGGGACAGGCGAGCGAGGGGGCGCAGGTTGTTCATGGTGTCTTTTCTCAGCCTCGGATGGTCCGCTGGGCAGCGGTGGGAGGCAACACCGAACCAACGTTTTAGCGGTATTTCGACAAGGTCCGAGCCTTGCCTGGCGCCCCGCAAGTAGTTGTTAAATCGGCGCCTGATCAGCATCCTAGAGAAGCCGCTGGTTAATTGTCAAATGCCATCAACCAGAAAGGCCCGCCTTTCACAAGACGAGCCTTTCCTGATGCCCATGCCGCTTTATTAGTTGGCGATGGCGCGGTCCACCGAGAGTTTGCCTGCACCTTCGATCAGAATCGCGATGGCGCCACCCAGCAAGGCCAGGGCGAACTCATAGCCGTTGTTGGCCATGAACAGCCCGTTGCCGATGTGCACCGAGAAAATCGCCACCAGCAACAATACCGCCAGGCCCAAGGCAGCCGGGCGAGCCAGCAGGCCGATCAGCACGGCCAGACCACCAAAGAACTCGACACTGCCCGACAGCAGCGCCATCAGGTAACCCGGATTCAGGCCCTGACTGGCCATGAACTGCGCCGTACCTTCCAGGCCATAACCGCCAAACGCACCGAACAGCTTCTGGCTGCCGTGAGCGATGAAGATGATGCCGACGATGATGCGCAATACAGTCAGGCCATAGCCAGCGCGAGTGGAGAGTACCGATTTGATGGTTGCGTTCATGGTGAGTTGTTCCGTTACTGATTAAGTGGGAGTGGCGCCATCATAATCAAATCAACCAATATGAAAACCGCAAAAACCTCAGCATAACAATCGAATAATTCGATTTATCTTCTGATGACAGACTTTTCAGACGTCTCCTTCTCCAGCGCACCACGCTCGCGATCAAACGCCAGGTAGTACTTGTTCACGCTGTTCACGAAGCTGACGACGTTGGCACTGCCCTGCTCCATGGCAATACGTTCGGTCTGGAAGAACCACTGATTGGGGTTGAGGCCGCGACGGCGTGCCTCGTCGCGCATACCTTGTACCCGCTCCGGCCCGAGGTTGTAGGCCGCCAGCACAAAAGCCATGCGCTCGCGCTCGTTGACCCTGGGGCTGGCGAAGTACTTGCTGCGGATCAGCGCCATGTAACGGGCACCGGCCTGCACATTCTTGTCGGCAGTCTGGATATCGGAAACACCAACCCGCTTTGCCGCCGACGGCGTGATCTGCAGCAAGCCCGTCGCCCCGCCGCTGCCCTTGGCCGTCGGGTCCAGTTTCGATTCCTTGAACGCCAGTGCTGCCAGATCCAGCCAGTCCATGTCCTGGGCGTCGGCATGGCGTTGCAGCATAGGCCGCAGTTTTTCCAGGCGCTGAAGGTTGGTGCGCACCAGAGGGTTGTTGACCCGATAGGTGTTCTTGTAGGCCTTTTCGAAAGCCAGGTCCTGATTGGCGGGAGGCTTATAGGCCTTGAGGAAGTCATCGATACTGGCGCGCAAGCGGGTGGCGTCCTGGCGCACGAACCAACTGATGTCGTCGTGGGTGCGCAACGTGAGGCTGCGGTCCAGACGCAGCTTGGGCATGACTCTGGCCCAGCGCTCGGCAATGGGTTGCTCCACCAGCGTCAGGGGATAGATGCCCGCCTGAACCATTTCCAGCACGTCTTCCACGGCAAGGCTGGGGTCGACCCACTCGATCCGTACCGGTGCCAGTTTGCGCAATGCCAGTTGCTGATTGACCTGATGCAGCGCTTCATCCGCCATGCTGCCAGCGGGCAGGCTCAGGGTGCGCCCTGAAAGCTGATCGACATTCTTGAAGCTGCGCCCGCCCCTGACACCCACCAGAATCAGCGGCACGTCACGGATGATCGGCTCGCCTGCATTGATCCCCTTGGCGTTGGCGGTATCGAGCAACTCACCGGGCGCCACCAGATCACCCTCGCCGCGCTGCAGGGCGGCAAGCAACTGATTCTTGGCTTTGGGGATGATCTTGAAGGTCACTTTCTGGCCGTTGCGGGCATGACCATTGAGGTATTGTTCGAAGGCTTGCAGGCGCTGATATTCGATGCCGATTTCCTGCCCCTTGACGTCACCGGAGCTGTTGCGGCTCTGATTGACCAGCACCCGCAACACCTTGCTGCTGCGAATAGCTTCCAGGTCCCGGACCTGAGTCTTGTGCTGCGCAGCCTCCGGCCCCACCTGACGGGCAGCCGCGGGCAAAGGCGACAGCGCCACAAGGCAAGCGATGGGCAAAAGCAGGGCTCGAACGGTCATTCACGCTCCGGGGAAACGTCAGAAAAGACAGAAAAAAGGATTACTCAGGGACGCGTCACACACAAAACCGTTAAATCTTCAGGTTTAACCTGCTGAATACATTGCATTTTCTTGTTATTACCGAAGCTCTGATATCCTCGGCAGCCTTCGGCTGGAGGTAGCACCATGCAACTCATCGACATCGGCGTCAATCTCACCAACGCAAGCTTCGACTCGCAGCGACAGGCGGTACTCGACCGGGCCTATGCCGCCGGCGTGTCACAACTGGTCGTCACCGGCACCAGTGTCGAGGGCAGCGAACAGGCTCTGGAGCTCTGCCATGAACTGGATGAAAGCGCTCTGCGACTGTTCTCCACGGCAGGTATTCACCCCCATTCAGCAAGCGATTGGACACAGGACACCGAACAAAAGTTGCGGGCTCTGCTCAGGGAATCCCGCGTGCGGGCAGTCGGTGAATGCGGGCTGGATTTCAACCGGGATTTCTCGCCCCGTCCCCAGCAGGAAAAGGTGCTTGAAGCTCATCTGGCACTGGCTGTGGAGTTGCAACTGCCGGTATTCCTGCATGAGCGCGATGCCAGCCAGCGCCTGCTGGACATCCTGCGCGACTACCGCGATCGCCTGCCAGCCGCCGTGGTGCACTGCTTTACCGGGGAGCAGAAGGCACTGTTCAGTTACCTGGATATAGACCTGCATATCGGCATTACTGGCTGGATCTGCGACGAACGTCGGGGCACCCATTTGCACCCGCTGGTCCACAACATCCCTCGTGGCCGCCTGATGCTGGAAAGCGATGCGCCTTATCTCCTGCCGCGCAGCCTGCGGCCCAAGCCGAAAAACGGTCGCAACGAACCGGCGTATCTGCCCGAGGTCCTGCGTGAAGTGGCCTTGCATCGCAACGAAAGCCAGGCCGACCTTGCCAGCCATACCACAGCCTGCGCCCGTGTTTTCTTTGGTTTGCCGGATTTCGTGGAGCCAGCCGGGGAAATGTGACGTTACCTTGACCCGTATCAACTGTTTGTTTAATGGCTGAGGCATCGTGATGGCACCTTGCTGCACATCTCTAACGATCAACCAAAAGAAGACCACTCATGGGCTCATTGCTTAGCAACCTCTCACTGAAGTACAAGTTCTGGGCCGTCAACGCGGTCGCATTCATCACGACCCTGCTGCTGGTGGTTTACGCCGTGGAGCTGGAGCAACAGGCCCGCCAGGAAACCGCACGAGACGCCGCCCAGGCACAGGCGCGCCTGATCGCCGCATGGCCCGCCACGCAACCCTTGCCCGCCTCGGCCAATATCCTGACCTACGCACAGGGCCAGACGCCGAGCCTGAACAGCCAGCCTCTGCCACAACTGAGCAATGCCACGGACTGGGTTGCCCTGGATAAACAGGCGGGTGATCAGTCTCTGGTCGGCGCGCAGGTCGTCAGCCGCACCGATGGACAGCGCGTTGCCGTACTGGCCCTGGCCCCCTCATCCTTGCAGGTGCTTGAGGATCGCTTCGCCAATTACGCCGTAGCCGTATTCGTGCTGATGATCGCGATGCTCTGCGCCTCGCAATTGCTGATCCGCTTCATCCTCACCCAGCTCAACGCCCTCAAGGATGTGATGCTGCATGTCGAGAAAAGCGGCGATCTGTCTGCCCGGGTTCCCAACGGCAGCGATGATGAAGTCGGGCAGATGGCCAAGGCGTTCAATGCCATGCAGGCGGGCTACCAGCGGGTGGTCAACACCGTATCGCAAACCGCTACCCGCCTGGATGAAGGCGCAGCTCACCTGGCCTCGGGCATGAAGGATGTACGCCACGGCATGCTCGGCCAGCAAAGCGAAACCGATCAGGTCGCTACGGCAATCAACGAAATGACAGCCACTGTCCACCATATTGCCCAGCACGCCAGCACCACACGGGATCAGTCCCAGACTGCTGACAATCTTGCAGGCAGCGGCAAGACCGTGGTCGACCGGGTACAGGTTTCCATTGCCGGGCTTTCCAGCGGCGTGCAGCAGACTGCGCAGATGATCCAGCGCCTTGCCGAAGACAGTCAGAAGATTAACGGCGTGGTCAACGTGATCCACAGCATTGCCGAACAGACCAACCTGCTGGCCCTCAACGCAGCCATCGAAGCGGCACGCGCCGGGGAAATGGGTCGTGGTTTCGCCGTAGTTGCCGACGAAGTCCGCAATCTGGCCAAACGGGTGCAGACGTCCACCGATGAAATCACCGGGATGGTGTCAGCACTGCAAGCCGGAACCCGCGATGCCGTGGACTTCATGCAGGACAGCTCCTACAAGGCCGATGAGTGCGTGCAACAGGCCCAGGAAGCCGGTGAAGCGCTGGCGGCCATTGCCGGTGCCGTGGCGCAGATGCGTGAAAGCAATACCCAGATCGCCGTGGCAGCCCAGCAACAAAGTCAGGTGGCCGAAGAAATGAACCGCGCCGTGGTCAGCATTCGCGATGTCACCGAGCGCACCGTAACCCAGACCGTGGACTCGGCTTCCACCAGTGATGATCTGGCCACGCTGGCCGGCGAACTGAGCAAAGCCATCGGCCAACTCAAGCTGTAAAGGCCTATCGCACCGATAGTCAGGCTTGGCTCGCGGACAAACGGAGCCAGGCCTATTCTTCAGGACATTGAAACAGGTTTTGAAGAGGACAGCAGTATGGGCAAGCGACTTCCCAATCTCCCCACTTGGCAATGGCGCGGCTATGCCGACAACCATCAGCACCCGGCCAATCTTGTCCTGCACCTGATTGCCGTGCCGCTGTTTATCCTTGCTGCTCTGCTGTTGCTCGACGGGATCTTCTCCCTGAGCTTTTCCTCGATTGCGATTGGCATCATCGGCCTGATCGCCGCCCTGGGTTTTCAGCGGCACGGCCACTCTCTGGAAGCACAGACACCAGAGCCCTTCAGCGACAGGAGCGATGCGGTAAAACGTCTGCTGACCGAGCAGTTCGTGACCTTTCCACGCTTTCTGTTAAGTGGCGCGTGGTGGCGGGCCTGGAAGCAGAGGCATCACCAGAGGCATCACCGATGATAAAGAGACACTGCCGATAAGACGGCTTAACCGAAAACCGTGACCGTCTGCCTGCTGATCGCCACCAGTTGTCCATCAGGTGCCCACAGCATGGCAGCGGTATGCCCATAACCATCGCGGGCATGTTCGATCACGGCGCGGTAGCTGCACCAGTCAAGCGTATTCAAGGCGGGTTGCGGCTGCACGAACTCGATGGTCCAGGTCAATGAACTGCCGGGAGTGGGTTTGCTCAAATGTGGCAAAAGCGCAGGTGGCCAGGTATCGACCATCGCCAGAATATGCGCTTCAGTGAGTGACTGAGGCTCTACCTCATCGCGAAAACGCACATAACCGCCAATGGCAAGTGACGGGGTATTGCTGAACGGCAGACCACCCAGCGCCCAGCGCATTTCCATGAAACGCATGTATTCGGGCATCACGCCGCTGATAAAAGGCAATGCCGGGCAATGTTCCAGCGCTTTGAGCTCGGGAGCCGTATCAGCCGCGACCGCAACTACCGACTCACGCGCCGCGCCAAAACTGCCCTGCATCAGGGTCATCACCTGCCCGTTCTGTATCGCTCGCCCCAGCACCTGACTGACCGCCTTGCCCTCGCGCAGGATGTCGACCTCAAAGGAGATCGGCACGCCTGGCTCGGCTGGCCCGACAAAGGTGATCGCCAGGGAACGCACCGGTCTGTCCTGGGGCACACGAGCGCGCATGGCCTCGTATTGCAAGGCCGCCATCAGGCCGCCAAAGCAGGCGCGCCCCTGTGACCACAGAGCCGGGATGGTGACAGACTGGGGGTTGTCGCGCACCGCGTTGAGCAGATCGGAAAAAGTCATGGGAACCTTGGCGTAGGAAAAAGCTGACAGCCGTCATATTAACGACCCCGCCACCTACTGACAGACGCCGTATCGGCCATATTTGCGGCCTGAATGACTTGAGCCCCCGTAATCAGAAACAATCCCTGGCCAATCGCTCCAGTGCAATTTCGGCCTTGCGCTCGGCCCGCACGATACCAATCTGCCAGCCCGCAATGCAGGGCGCCAGATCCGCTTCCTTGCCAGCCTGCGCCAACCACTGCAAATGATCGTGCCAGTTGCCCAGTTCGCTCTGGGCGGCCTTGAGCCTGGCCTGAAGCTTTTTAGGCTGATGACTGAGTTGCGGGTAAGCCTCGGCGGCATAGCGCACACGCTTGATAAGCAAACGCAGGTCGTGTCGATCATGACCCGGATCAGCCATGGCCACCCGCAGCTTCTGCCACTGTTTGTCCATGCGCTTTTCAATGACCTTGCGCAGATCACCCAACCCGCCCTGGCGTTCCTGCATGCGCAGCATGGCCGGAAACTGATCGAGCAAGGCGAGTAACTTGAGCAACTCAGCAGACCTCGCCACTTTCGGGCAGGCCTTGTCCAGGTACTCGTGACGCTTGTCCGCCGCTTCGTGCAGGCCTTTTTTGGCGAGAAACCCGGCAAGTACCTGCATGTCTCGCAAAGGCGTCGTCAACTGGCCAAGGGCCTTGGCGGCGTCTTCCAGCGGCCCGGCGCCCGGCAGCTCGCGCAATGGACGCAACACGCTGCGCAGACGACGAACCGTGGTGCGCAAGTCATGCAGCGCTTCACTGTCGGTGGATACCGCCACACGTGCCTGACAGGCAATCAACTTGACGTCCAGCGCAATGATTTCGGCGATCAGATGGTTCACCATCGACGACATGCACACATCCTCTGAAAAAACGGTTTATGAATGACTGTCCTTCAAGGGCGCCAGGCGCCATGGCAAACGACGGCGCAACGCTTTGAGGCAGCGGCGCAACTCGCTCACCGAAGCGCCACTTGCGCCATAGCGCTGAGCCTGAAACTCCTGAACAAAGGCTTCGATGACATCGGCATGGCGCGGAAAAAAAAGCACGGCGCGACTGCAAAAGGCTTCGGCACCCTCACCCGGCACGCGCCGCAGCCCATGCCGCGCCAGCAGACGCTCGAAGGCCATGAACAGGCGAAGCTGCGAATCACTTTCCCGCTGCCAGGGTTTGAACAGCCACAAGGCTATCAGTGCCAGAACGCTCAGGACACCCCCCACGAAAACCGGCACCTGAAAACCCGAGAACCAGCGGCCCAGCACCTGCAACTGCTGCTGGCCCTGATAGCCCAGCACCCAGCGTTGCCAGCCGTAGTTGAGGCTGTCCCAGCTCAGGCGCAGCGAATTGAGCCAGGCAACGTCCCGGTAACGCAACGCCGACATGGGTGAGTCCTGGAGGAATGCTTCATCGGCAGCCAATGCCTGCTCCAGGCCCTGCTCGATACGCTCGGGCGCCACGGCAGCAGTCGGGTCGACACTGCGCCAGCCAACGTCCGGCTGCCAGTATTCGACCCAGGCGTGGGCATCGAACTGGCGCACGGTCAGGTACTGGCCGTCCGGATTCAACTCACCGCCCTGATAACCCGCCACCACACGCGCCGGAATCCCTGCCGCCCGCAACACAAACGTCATGGCTCCGGCGTAATGGCCACAGAAACCCTGCCTGCTGACAAACAGGAAATCATCGATGCTGTCGATCCCGAGCGTCGTGGGCTTGAGGGTGTAATGAAACGGCTGCTCACGAAAATACCGCTGCATGGCTTCCACCAGCGCATCGGGTTTTGGGTAGCGGCGCAACAAGTCCCTGGCCCATTGCCGGGCTTGTTCATTCCCCTTGGCAGGCAATTGCAGGTCCTGGCGCTGAATGTTTTCGGTCAGTTGCGCATCACGAACCGCCTGTGGCCATGAGGTCACGGCGAACATCATGGACTGATCGACAGGCCGCCTGCGCTGCAAACGGAAATCGCTCATCTGGCGCACCTCGGCCAGGGTCGTTTCGCCAACATCGAGAATCGGCAGCCACGGACGCCCACTGGGTTCCATGACAATGCTGTAGGCGATTGCATCCCCGCGTTTTTGCCACTGCGGCACCTGCACCGTCTGGGCGCGCAACGATTGCGACCAGCGACGACCATCGAACTGCTCAAGGGTCAGGCTGCGCCAGTACAACTGATTACGCGCCGGCACAGCCCCCTCGAAACTGGCGCGAAACACCAGGGCTGGCGATTTGCTCAATTCCGTCAGGTCACCCGGCGACATGCTGTCGGACAGGCCGGTCACGCCCTTGTTGCTCGGCTGCGGCAGCGCCCATAACGGATCGAGACGCGGAAAGAACAGAAACAGCAGCAACATCAGCGGCACGGCCTGGGCTATAAGTTTGAAACTCAGTTTCAGGCTGTTGACGGGCTTGCTGGCCAGATCCGATTGTTGCAGGCCGATCAGCGATGCCAGCAAGGCGGCAATGGGCAACAGGCTCAATAGCGCCCAGAGCAGGTTGTCCTCGAACAGATAACCCACTACCACGCAAAAGAATCCCAAAAAAATCAGCACCAACGCATCGCGCCGGGTCTGCATCTCCAGCATCTTGAGCACAAAGGCGGCAATCAGCAACGCGGCCCCGGCATCAAGCCCCACCAGACTGCCCCGCGCCAGGTACACACCACCAGCCGTCCCCACCAACAGGCCTGACTTGACCCAGTTGCCCGGCATGCGGGCCCGCATGCGCATGACTTGCACACGCCAGGTCATGCACCCCAGCCACAGCAGGATGATGGATACCGGCAGATGGGTGATGAACGGCAGGATGACCAGAGCCTGGGCCAGTAACAGCCAGATCAGGCCTGGACGCGGAACGGGTTGTCCGAGGCTGACGTTGTTCATGAGCGATTGCCGAACAGTGCCAGCTGGCGCAGGCAGGTTTCGCGATGAGCATCGCTGCTGTCCACCGCCGACAGGAAACCCGGCAAACGCAAGGCAAAGGGCTGCTGACGCTGTGACAGTTCCAACACCCAGTAACACAGACGCGACAAACGCTCCTCGATGTCGCCCCCCAACGCCATGAAATCCAGGCACAGCTCATGGCCGCTCAAATCAGTGAAGTCCTTGACCAGCAGGCCCTGGCCTCGGGAATACGCCTTCCAGTGCAGGCGTCGGCGGTTATCGCCGGGCTGATAGCTGCGCAATCCCTGATAATCATCAACCCCCGCGCCCTGAGTCGCCTGGCCATCGTCCTGGGCATGAGGCTGCACGCCCTGAAGCAGCGGCATCGCACCGGCTATCGGACGGGGATAAATCAATACGGTCTGCTCCAGATCCAGCCAGCTCCAGGCCCGGAAAATCCCCAGGGGAAACACGCTCTCGACACGCAATCGGGGAGCGCGCAGCCAGCCACGGGTTTCGGCGGGCAGTGTCAGCTCCACCTCCGTCAAGCCTTCGGCAGTCACATCGCCAGGCTGCAGTGCTTGCGCATTCCAGCCAAGCCCGAGGGCCTGATGGGCATGGCCGGCACTTTCCAGTCGCAGGCGCAACTGCACCGGCTCACCGACAAACACCGAACGCGCCAGACCGGCACTGAGCACCAGCCCGCCAAGATTGCGGTAGGTATGCAGGATGGCCAGTATCCCCACCGACAACAGCAGAAAGGTCAAGCCATAAGCCAGGCTGTTCTGGTAATTGATGGAAACCAGCAGCATCAGGAACACCACAAGCACGAACGTCGCGCCGGTACGGGTCGGCAGGATGAAAATACGCCGATGATCCAGCTTGATTCGCGCCGCCGGGGGAATCCGTCGCCCCAGCCAGCGCTGCCAGAGCGGTTTGAGCTGTTGGATCAAAGCACCGGCACCTCACGAAGCAACCACTGCACCAGTGCCCCGCCACCATGACCGGTCGGGTCGCTGCGCTCGCGCAGACGATGACCCACCACGGACGGCAACACCGCCTGCACATCTTCGGGGATCACATAATCGCGGCCCAGCAACAAGGCCCAGGCCCGCGCCGCCGAAACAATCGCCAGGCTGGCCCGGGGCGAAAGCCCGTAGGCGAACTGCGGCTGGCTTCGAGTCGCGTCCACCAGACGCAAGACATAATCCACCAGCGCATCGCTGACCCGCACCTGCCGGGCCTGGGCCTGCAACAGACCCAGTTCGGCATGGTTGAGTATCGGTTGCAGACGCGGCATCAGTTCGCGTCGGGATTGCCCCAGCAGCAAGGCTTTTTCAGCCGCCTTGGCGGGATACCCCATGGAAATGCGCATCAGGAAACGATCCAGCTGCGACTCGGGCAAGGCAAAAGTGCCGCCGGAACTGAACGGGTTCTGGGTCGCTATCACAAAGAACGGATCGGGCAACAGCCGCGTCGCGCCCTCGATGGAAACCTGCCCTTCTTCCATCGCTTCCAGCAAGGCACTCTGGCTCTTGGGCGTCGCCCGGTTGATTTCGTCGGCCAGTACCAGTTCAGCGAAGATCGGCCCCGGATGAAAGGTGAACTGCCCGGTATCACGATCGAACACTGATGTGCCCAGAATATCGCCGGGCAACAGGTCCGAGGTGAACTGGATACGCTGATAGCTCAAGCCCAGGATCCGGGCCAGAGCATGGCTGAGGGTGGTCTTGCCCATGCCCGGCAAGTCCTCGATCAACAGATGACCGCCCCCCAGCAGGCACGTCATTGCCAGACGCACCTGCCCTTCCTTGCCCAGCACCACTTCGTTTATGGCACTGAGACATGCATCGAGTTTTCTGCCCATCTGAAAGCCTCTCCAGCCGACTGCCTATAAAGCCATTGGGACTGCAAACGATGCCATCACGCATAACCACTTTAAGGTTAGCGTAGGCCTTTTCGCCAGAGGAGAGAGGAGAATTGCTTTTGGAGGTGTGGGGTTCGCGAATGAATTCGCCCCTACCGGGAGCCAATTCATTCGCGAAGGCCGGATCAGCGACCGGCGCGGGACTCGCGAATATAAAAGCGTGCTTTCTCGGCCTTTTGCGTACAACCTTCAAACGCCTCGAATTGCTGCTGAGTCTTGGCACCGGTCAGGAGCGACAGCGCCTTGGAGTAACTGACCGTACCGGCAAAACCTTCGGCCTTGGCCAGATCCAGCTCCTGCCAAGCGCTGTCGAGCTGACTGGCGCAGCTGTCCCGGTATCCGGTCTTGCCGGCACAACCTGCAAGGACCACGATGAACAATGGCAAACAGATCCAGGCTTTCATGGGGTGTTACCTCAGACGTGAAAAATAGAGTGTGCGGCTTTGACGATGCTGGCCACTAAAAGTGCCGTAAGCAACTGTTTTCATTGCATGGCATTCTGCATTACCCGGTCATGGATCGATACCTGTCAGGAGCATTCTGATGAAAAAACGAATAGCACTGGTGCTGGGCTCCGGCGGAGCTCGTGGTTATGCCCATATCGGCGTGATCGAAGAGCTGGAACGGCGCAATTATGAAATTTCCTGCATTGCAGGCTGCTCGATGGGCGCTGTAGTGGGTGGTATCTATGCTGCTGGCAAGCTGGAGCAGTATCGCAAATGGATCGAAAGCCTCGATTACCTGGATGTATTGAGGCTGGTGGACGTGAGTTTCCGGCTGGGGGCGATTCGTGGCGAGAAGGTTTTCGGACACATTCGCGATATCGTCGGCGAGATCAATATCGAAGACCTGCGCATTCCCTACACGGCTGTGGCGACCGACCTCACGAACCAGCAAGAGATATGGTTTCAGGAAGGCTGCCTGCATCAGGCCATGCGCGCCTCGGCAGCGATTCCCAGCCTGTTTACCCCGGTCATGCAGGGAGGCCGGATGCTGGTAGATGGCGGATTGCTCAACCCGCTGCCTATCGTGCCGGTGGTTTCCAGCCACTGCGATCTGATCGTGGCGATCAACCTCAACGCCACCAATCAGCAGCAGTATCAGCTACCGACGATTGAGCGCCCGCCGGCCGTGAAAAAACGTGTCGACTCGCTGATCAGCTCACTGGGCTCGCGCCTGCCGTTCCGGCGCAAGCTCGAAGCTGTCGAGGGAGGATCGAGCAGCCTGAAACCTGCAGCAGCGCTTATCGAAAACCCTTGGCTGGGCGAAGAATCCGCCGACCCGCTGGGCCAGCAACCCGCCGCCGCACCTCAGGCCACCGGCGCCCCGAAATCGGCCAGCGGCTCAGTCATTATCGACAATGTAGGGCCGGCCTCGTTGCTGGACCTGATCAACCAGAGTTTCGAGGTGATGCAGACGTCCCTGGCGCAATACAAGATCGCCGGTTATCCGCCGGACATTCTGATCAACGTTCCAAAACGGGTCTGCCGGTTCTTCGAGTTTTACAAGGCACCGGAACTGATCGCGCTGGGCCGTGAGATTGCCAGGGATACGCTGGATCGGTATGAAAGTGAGCATGAGTAGGAACGAATTCATTCGCGAGACGGCATTTCAGGCGCTGCATGTTCTTTGAGTGTACCGGCCTCTCGCGAATGAACTGGCTCCAGGTCAGCCGCCCATCAAGCGGTATCCGACCCCCGCCTCGGTCACGATAAATCGCGGGGCGGCAGGGTCATCGGCCAGTTTCTGTCGCAGGTGCCCTACCACAATCCGCAAATAGTGGCTGTCCTCGGTATGAGTCGGCCCCCAGATATCCTTGAGCAATTGCTGCTGGGTGATGACCCGTCCCGGATAGCGCGCCAGTTGCGCCAGCACCGCGTACTCTTTGCGGGTCAGCGACACCTCGACGCCCTCAAGCAACACACGCCGATAGGCAAGGTCCACCGTCAACGGGCCGATATTGACTGCCGCTTCCGGCTTATCGCCAACCGGCACCTGACGCAATAACGCACGAACCCTGGCCAGGAATTCCTGGATACCGAACGGTTTGGTCACATAATCATTGGCCCCGGCATCCAGCGCCTGGACCTTCTGCACTTCACTGGCCCGTACGGAAAGCACCAGCACCGGCACACTCGACCACTCGCGAAACTCGCTCAGCACCTGTTGACCGTCCATATCCGGCAAACCCAGGTCGAGCACCAGCAAGTCAGGCTTGCTCAGCGCCGCCTGGCTCAAGCCGTCGGTGCCGGTTGCCGCTTCAAGTACTTTGTACCCCTGCGAGACGAGGCTGATGCGCAAGAACTTGCGAATCTGCGGCTCGTCGTCGATCACCAGAATGGTCGCGGTCTGACTCATGATATCCCTGGGTGTTCAATGGCCGAGTGGGCCATAAGCCTAACGTAAAGCGTCCTCAAGACAACGATTCCGTTTCTGCTTCCGGCTGGGCTTGCAGTGGCAGGTGCAAGGTGATGCTGGTGCCCTGCCCGTCAATGCCCGCGCCGACGCTGACCCGTCCGCCATGGGCACCGACCATGCCTTGACAGATCGCCAGCCCCAGCCCCGTGCCCTGCCCGCCACGATCCCCTCGGGCGGCGGTGTAGAACATGTCGAAAATCTTCGACCGCTCGCTCTCGGGAATCCCCGGACCTTCATCGCTGACAGCAAATATCAGTTCGCCGTTCTCGACGGTGACCGCCATCTGCAGACGGCCATTGAGTGGCGAAAAGCGCGCCGCGTTTTCCAGCACATTGACCAGCGCCTGCTCGATCAGCGCCGCATGCACATACAACAGCGGCAGTTCGGCAGATACCTGGGCCTCGACCTGCAACGGCGCCATCACGGCACGCAAACGGCTGAGTGCGCTGCCGACGATATCACCGGGCGATACCCAGTCCCGTGCCAGCTTAAGGGCACCGTGCCCCAGGCGGGTCATGTCCAGCAGGTTCTGAATGTAGCGATCCAGACGCTCGGCCTCGTCCCGGGTGCCTTCCAGCAGTTCACGACGGTCCTCCAGAGAAATGGCCTCGCCCAGCGCCAGCAGGCTGTCGATGCTGCCGCGCATGGACGTCAGGGGCGTGCGCAAATCATGAGATACCGACGCCAGCAAGGCACTGCGCAACTGCTCGGTTTCCCCATGCAAGCGTGCTGCTTCAAGATCCTCGGCCAGCCGCGCACGGGCCAGCGCCTGGGCCAGTGGCTGGCTGAGCGCGATCAACAGACGGCGACGCTGGGCAGTGAATTCCTGGCCGTCGCGAGGACACACGCCCAGCAAGGCCAGCGGCCCGTTTTCACCGGACAATGGCCACCACCACCAACGACCGGACGGCAAGGTGCCGGTGCCGTAGCCCGCCGCCTGATCGTGCTGCCAGGCCCAGTCTGCCGCCGCACGCTCCGATTCGGACAGTGGCGCAATATCGTCGCTGAGTTTCCAGCCGCCCTGCCCGTCGCGGTCCAGCAGGCAGACTTGCAGCTCCTGCCAGCCATTCAAATGATGTTCGGCGGCGCTGAGCACGGCCTGACGATCCGTCGCGGCAGTCATCTTGCGGGACAGGTCCAGCAATTCGCTGGTCTGTTCCTGAGTATCGCGCAAGGCTTCCAGTTGCCGACGCTGGCGGGCCGCCAGATTACCGGTCAGGGCAGACATCAGCAGAAAGAACAGCAAGGTCAGCACGTCTTCTTCGCGCTGGATGATCAGGGAAAAACTCGGCGGCATGAACAGAAAGTCATAAGCCAGGAACGACAACACCGAACAGGCCAGCGCCGGGCCCACGCTGGTGCGTATCGCCACCAGCAGGACAGCCGCCAGAAACACCAGCGAGATATTCGGCAGATCCAGTACGTTCGACACCGCCCAGGCCACGGCACTGGCCAGTACGGTCGCAATCAGGGCCAGGAAATAATCGAACCATGGCGCAGGCCGGGACGAGCGAACCCGTGGCTGATCCGGCAATGGCTCGCTGTCCAGCACACTGATTTCAAGGCCATGGGCCTCACGCAAAAGACGCTCGGCAACCCCGCCGCCGAACAGCCGCCGACGCAGGCGCGGCTGCGACTGGCCAACCAGAACCACGCTGGCCCGGCGCTCGGCCGCATGCTGAATCAGGGTTCTGGCCACTTCACCTGCACGCAGTTGCACCACTTCCCCTCCCAGCCGTTCGGCCAGTTGCTGGGCTCGCTGCAAACGGGCGCGGGACTGTTCGTCGAAAGGCCGGCCATTGTCGACATGCACCAGCGTCCAGGGCAAATGCCGACGCTGGGCAACACGGCTGGCATGACGAACCAGACGCTCGGCATGGATGTCGCCATCCACACACACCAGCAACCGACCGCGCACAGCAGGCGCGTCCTGCCCCAACTGGCGGTAGCCTTGGGCGAGGTCATTATCGACCTGTGCCGCAGCCGTCTGCATCGCCAGTTCGCGCAAGGCCGTAAGGTTGGTCTGGGTAAAGAACGCATCGATGGCCGCCCGCGCCTGTTCCGGCACATAGACCTTGCCGTCGCGCAGGCGCTCCAGCAGTTCACGGGGCGGCAGGTCAATCAGCACCAACTCATAGGCTTCCTGCAACACCCAGTCGGGCAGGGTTTCCCGGACCTGCACGCCGGTAATCCCGCGCACCTGATCGTTGAGGCTTTCCAGATGCTGGACATTGACAGTGGTGTAGACATTGATGCCCGCCGCCAGCAGCTCCTGAATGTCCTGCCAGCGTTTCGCGTGGCGACTGCCCGGCGCATTGCTGTGGGCCAGCTCGTCCACCAGCGCCAGTTCCGGGCGCTGTTTGAGCAGGCCATCGAGGTCCATCTCTTCCAGGGTCACGCCACGGTATTGCGAGCGCAGCAGAGGCTGTTGCGGCAGACCGCCCAGCAATGCCTCGGTTTCTGCGCGACCATGGGTTTCAACCACACCTGCCAGCACCTTCACGCCCTGACGCAACTGGCCATGGGCAGCCTGCAGCATGGCGTAGGTCTTGCCGACGCCAGGCGCAGCGCCCAGAAACACTTTCAAACGCCCACGCCCGGCTCTGGGCATATCGGCTAACAAGGCATCGGCACGGCCGGAATCACTCATGGTTGTTACTACTCACTCAAAGTTGTGCCTGGCGTTGCGCAGACGTTAACTGATTCAGGGCACGATTCAAGTCCAGCACATTAACCACGGGCGGGCCAATCAGGGATCGCTCGGTGTTGGCCTCGATCAAGGCCTGAACCTGCTCCAGCGGCAACTTGCGCGCCGCCGCGACCCGTGCAGCCTGATAGGTAACGGAGGACGGCGGCAGGTGCGGATCCAGGCCGCTGCCTGAAGTTGTCAGCAAGGCCAGCGGCACTGCGCCCTGCCCTGCAACGGCCAGTTTGGCGGCCTCTTCGGTGACACGGGTCGCCAGGGCCGGATTACTCGGCGCCAGGTTGCTCGCGCTGCTGGAAACCGTGGCGAAGGCGCCGGCTGAGGGACGCGACTGGAACCATTCATCGCCGCTGAAGGCCTGGGCAATCAGCTCCGAGCCTTGCACTTTGCCGCTGGCGTCGTAAACCAGACTGCCATTGGCCTGCTCGGGGAAAGCCACCTGAGCCACACCGGTCACCGCCAATGGATAAGCCACACCGGTCAGCACAGTCATCAACACAATCAGGCTCAAGGCCGGACGCAATACAGTGGACATCATCAGTTCCTCATAGAGAATTGCAACACTTCATGCAGGAGCGAACTTGTTCGCGAAAGCGGTATTCCATAGAGCCTCTGTCTTTCGCGAATGAATTCGCTCCTACACATTGGGTCCGGTTTTACACCAGCCCCAATCCAACCAGCAGCATGTCGATCAGCTTGATCCCCACGAACGGCACGATGATGCCGCCCACCCCATAGATCAGCAGGTTGCGGCGCAGCAGATGAGCCGCGCTGGCGGCCTGGACTCGTACGCCGCGCAGGGCCAGCGGGATCAGCAGCACGATAATCAAGGCGTTGAAGACGATGGCCGAGACAATCGCGCTTTGCGGGCTGGCCAGTTGCATGATGTTCAGCACGCCCAGTTGCGGGTAGATCGCAGCGAACAGGGCCGGCAGGATCGCGAAGTATTTGGCGATATCGTTGGCGATGGAAAAGGTTGTCAGCGCCCCGCGGGTCACCAGCAGTTCCTTGCCGATCTGCACCACATCCAGCAACTTGGTCGGATCGCTGTCCAGATCGACCATGTTCGCTGCTTCCCGCGCCGCCTGGGTGCCGTCGTTCATCGCCATGCCGACGTCCGCCTGAGCCAGTGCAGGCGCATCGTTGGCACCGTCGCCACACATGGCAACCAGCCGCCCTTCGTTCTGCTCGGCGCGAATACGCTCCAGCTTCTTCTCCGGCGTCGCTTCAGCCAGCACATCGTCCACACCGGCTTCGGCGGCAATCGCCGCAGCGGTCAGCGGGTTGTCGCCCGTGACCATCACGGTGCGAATGCCCAGTTTGCGCAGTTCGGCAAAACGCTCGCGGATGCCAGGCTTGACCACGTCCTTGAGGTGGATGGCGCCCAGCAGTTTCTTGTCGACACACACCAGCAATGGCGTACCGCCAGTCTTGGCGATCTTGTCGATTTCCCGGGCCAGAGCCTCAGGCAGGTCGCGACGTTGCAGATCCACAAAGGCCAGCAATGAATCCACGGCACCCTTGCGGTACTGGTGACCTTGATAATCCACGCCGGACAAACGGGTTTCTGCGCTGAAAGGCACAGCCGTCAGTTGCGAAGGTTTTGGCTCGCTGATCGGGTGCAGGTTACGCAGGTATTCGACGATGGATTTACCTTCAGCCGTGTCATCAGCCAGGGACGCCAGCAAGGCGCCGTCGCTCATCTCTTTGGCCGTGACACCCGTCGCGGAATACAGCGCGCTGCAACGACGGTTACCAAAGGTGATGGTGCCGGTCTTGTCCAGCAGCAGCACGTGCACATCACCGGCAGCCTCCACGGCACGGCCGGACTTGGCGATGACATTGAGGCGCACCAGCCGGTCCATGCCCGCGATACCGATGGCCGACAATAAGCCGCCGATGGTGGTAGGAATCAGAGTCACCAGCAGCGCTACCAGAAACACCAGCGGCAGGCTGCCACCGGCAAAGTGGGCGAACGGCTGCAAGGTCACGACCACCAGCAGGAAGATCAGGGTCAGGCCGATCAGCAGGATATCCAGCGCCACTTCGTTGGGCGTTTTCTGACGTTTTGCACCTTCGACCAGGGCAATCATGCGGTCCAGGGTCGATTCGCCGGGGTTGGTGCTGATCTGTATCAGCAGCCAGTCGGACACCAGCCGGGTGTTGCCGGTCACCGCCGAACGGTCGCCGCCAGACTCACGGATGACCGGCGCCGATTCACCGGTAATCGCCGCTTCGTTGACCGCTGCAATACCTTCGATGACTTCGCCGTCACCGGGGATCATTTCCCCGGCCTCGACGCGCACCACGTCGCCTTTGCGCAAGGCGCTGGCATTGACCATGCTGAACGCGCCAGACTCATCGCGACGCCGCGCCTTGAGCCCTTCACTGCCCGCCTTTAGACTGTCGGCTCGCGCCTTGCCGCGCCCTTCGGCCAAGGCTTCGGCAAAGTTGGCAAACAACACGGTGAACCACAGCCACAGGGCGATCTGCAACGCAACGCCGATCGGTACAGCCGGGTCGGGAATCAGGCATAGAACCGTGGTCAGGATGGCGGTCAGTTCCACCACCAGCATCACCGGCGAGCGGGCCAGTTGACGAGGGTCGAGCTTGACGAAGGCTTGCACCAGCGCACCGCGCCAAAGCGACGAGAAACTGGTTTTTGCCGGATCGGCCACTGCTGGCGCTTCAGACGGCTTTGTCACAGGAATCTGCATATTCATCATCGGCTCCTCAGAAGCCCAGGCTCAAATGTTCGGCAATCGGCCCAAGTGCCAGGGTTGGCAGGAAGGTCAGGCCACCGACCAGCAAAATGGTCACAGTCAGCAAAGTCACGAACAGCGGGCCATGGGTCGGGAAGCTGTTGATACCCTGTGGCGCGGCCTTTTTCATCGCCAGGCTGCCCGCCAGTGCCAGAACCGGCACGATGTAGCCGAAACGTCCCAGGAACATCGCCACGCTGAGCATCAGGTTGTGGAAAACGGTATTGGCACTGAAGCCACCGAACGCCGAGCCGTTGTTGGCCGTGGCCGAGGTGTAGGCGTACAGCAACTGGCTGAAGCCATGGGGGCCGGGGTTGCTCACCGAGGCCAGCGGCCCTGGCAGACTGGCAGCCACGGCACCGAGCACCAGCACGCCGACAGGCATGACCAACAGGGTCGCGACCAGCAGGCGGATTTCTGTCGCTTGCAGCTTCTTGCCAAGGTATTCCGGGGTGCGGCCAATCATCAGGCCGGCCAAGAAGACGGCGATCAACACGTTGAGCAACATGCCGTTGAGGCCGACACCGACGCCGCCGAAGATCACCTCACCGACCATCATGTTGACCAGCGCGACCATGCCGGTCAGCGGGTTGAGGCTGTCATGCATGGCGTTGACCGAGCCGTTCGACGCGGCAGTGGTCGCTGTCGCCCAGAGCACGGTAGCGGTGGTGCCAAAACGGCTTTCCTTGCCTTCCAGCGGCGCGGTCTGCTCGACACCTGCAATATTCAGCGCCGGGTTGGGCTGATACTCGGCCCACAGCGAAACAGCACCGCCGATCAGCAGCATGATCAGCATGCAGGCCATGATTGCGCGGCTCTGGCGCATGTCCTTGACGTAATGGCCGAAGGTGAACACAAGTGCAGCCGGAATCAGCAGGATCGACACCAGTTGCAGCAGGTTGCTCAAGGCAGTCGGGTTCTCGAACGGATGCGCCGAGTTCACGCCAAAGAAGCCACCACCGTTGGTACCCAGTTGCTTGATCGCGATCTGGCTGGCGGCAGGCCCCATGGGCAGGCTTTGGTCAGCGCCTTGCAGGGTGACGGCATCGATGTAGTGGGCAAAACTTTGTGGCACTCCCTGCCAGACCAGCAACAAGGCCAGCACGATGCACAGCGGCAACAGGCCGTATAGAGTGACGCGGGTCATGTCGGTCCAGAAGTTGCCGAGACTTTCGGTCGAGCGACGGCTGATGCCGCGACAGAACGCCAGCAGCACAGCAATACCGGTGGCGGCGCTGACAAAGTTCTGCACGGTCAGGCCGACCATCTGGCTCAGGTAACTCAGCGAAGCTTCACCGCTGTAGCTCTGCCAGTTGGTATTGGTGACGAAACTCATCGCGGTGTTGAACGCCAGCGACCACTCCAGACCCGGCAACTGCTGCGGGTTGAGCGGCAAGGCGCCCTGCCCCAGCAACATGGCGAACAGCAGCACGAAGCCGGCCAGGTTGAACGCCAGCAAAGCCCACAAGTAGGCTTTCCAGTTCTGTTCGACCTTGGGGTCGATGCCTGACAGTCGATAGCAGATATTCTCTACCGGCCTCAGCACCGGGCTGAGCCAGGTGCGCTCGCCTTCAACGACCCGATAGTAGAAACGCCCCAGCAAAGGCGCGGGCAACACGACCAGTACCAGAAAAGCCAGAATCAGCAGATAGTCATAACTGTGCATGGCAGCTCCTAGTTCCGGCCTGCGCGTAGCAGCGCAACCAGCAAGTAAATGAACAGCCCGACTGCCAACAGCAGTGACACCCCATCCAGAACGCTCATCAAGATTCTCCGTCGCTACGGCGGTTGCCGCTTGGGAGCAATTGTCCTCAGGAGGGCTGTAAAGGAACGAGAGCGACAGGTAACGAGGGGCGTAAAGACGGCGTAAAGAATGACCCGTGCCCCGTCTGGAGTAGGAGCGAATTTATTCGCGAGACGGGTTTTGAGGATTTGTACCAACTTGAATACATTCACGACATGCCCACGACATTCTGCCGCGACACCCTTTCGCCGCGCCCCGTGGCGAAGTAGCATGACGGGAGCGTTGATCCTCAACAGCGGCCAGTGATGGCGGCATCACAAGGCAGCAGTCGCACTATGCAACCCATTCCAGACAGCAACACCGATCAATCTTCATCCGAACAGCGCTGGAACACCCGTGCCTTGATCGTCGATGACGACGTGGCCATTCGTGAACTGCTCTGCGATTACCTGTCCCGTTTCAATATCCAGTCCAGAGGCGTCACCGATGGCACGCAGATGCGTCAGGCCCTGACCGAGGAAACCTTCGATGTCGTGGTGCTGGACCTGATGCTGCCCGGCGAAGACGGTCTGTCGCTGTGCCGCTGGCTGCGCAGCACTTCGGATATTCCGATCCTGATGCTCACCGCCCGCTGCGAACCCACTGACCGTATCATCGGCCTTGAACTGGGTGCCGACGACTATATGGCCAAGCCCTTCGAGCCTCGCGAACTGGTAGCCCGCATCCAGACGGTCTTGCGCCGTGTGCGTGACGAACGCAGCGAACAGCGCACCACCGTTCGCTTCGATGCATGGCGACTCAACAGTGTCCTGCGCCAGTTGATTGCTGCCGATGGCCTGGTGGTGCCGCTCTCCAACGCCGAGTTCCGCCTGCTGCGGGTATTTCTGGAACGTCCGCATCGCGTGCTCAGCCGTGAACAACTGCTCGATGCCGCCCGTGGTCGCTCCATCGAAGCCTTCGACCGCAGCATCGATCTGCTGGTCTCGCGTCTGCGCCAGAAACTGGGGGACGACCCCAAGAACCCCCAACTGATCAAGACGGTACGCGGCGAAGGCTACCTCTTCGATGCCAAGGAACTCGCTTGATAAGATCAGCCGATACACTCTTCGCACGACTTTTTGGCGGCGCGCTGATTGCGATCCTGCTGGGGCATGTACTGGCATTTATCTGGTTCACCCAATACGGTCCACCGCCTCCACCGCGGGAAGCACCACCCGCGGCGCAGCAGCAGGCCAATGACATTCCTCAGGATCGTGAGCGCCGCAAACCCTCATTCTGGCGTGGCCCGCTGACCGTCGTGGGCTTTCAGTTGGTCACTCTGGTGATCGCCGCCTGGTTCGGGGCCAAAGCCCTGAGCCGTCCCGTGCAGCGCATGAGCGAAGCAGCCGAGCGCCTGAGCGAAAACCTCGACAGCCCGCCTCTGGAGCTCACCGGCCCTCTGGAGGCGCGCAATGCCGCACATGCCTTCAATCTGATGCAGCAGAAAATACGCGAACAGATGCAGCAACGCGGACGCATGCTGGCAGCTGTCTCCCACGACCTGCGCACACCGCTGTCGCGCCTCAAGCTGCGCGTCGAAAAGATCGATGACCTCAAACTGCACGACCAGATGACTCAGGATCTGGACGACATGATCAACATGCTCGACGCGACCCTGAGCTACCTCAACGAGCATCGCAAGAGCGAAGAACTGCAACAGCTGGACCTGCAGGCACTGATCGAATCACTGGCCGAGAACGCGCAGGACAATGGCGACGACGTGCAGTACCAGGGCCAGTGCAAGCCACTCAGGATCCAGCCCATGGCGCTGCGCTCCTGCCTGCATAACCTCATCGACAATGCCCTGCGCTATGCAGGCAGTGTGCACATCGCTATCGAGGATCAGCCCGGTCGCGTGAAGATCTCGGTCATCGATCATGGGCCGGGCATAGCACCCGAGTTTCACGAGACGGTTTTCGAGCCCTTCTATCGACTGGAAGGCTCGCGCAATCGCAACTCCGGTGGTGTCGGCATGGGCATGACCATCGCACGGGAAGCGGCCTTGCGCATGGGCGGTGAGCTGTATCTGGCCCAGACGCCGGGCGGCGGCCTGACGGTAGTGCTTGATCTGCCGCGGGCCTGACGAGCGCGTATCCCACCCGATACAAATCCCACATCCCCACGACAACTGCCGCCCCGAGGCTTCATAAGCCGATGTACCGCCATCGGCTCTATAAACCTCAGGGAGTCAGTCCAATGATCAGTGGCATCAGCAGCAGTTATTCGAGCTACACCAGCTCGACCAGTTTGACTTCAGGCACCAACAGCAAGAAATTTCAGGAAGAGTTACTGGCAAAGCTCGATACCGACGGTGATGGCAGCATCAACAAGGAAGAACTGAGCTCGGCGCTTTCTTCCGACAAGAAAGACGGGATTACCGTCAGCCTGAGCGAAGCGTTCAGCAGCCTGGACAGTAACGATGATGACAGCCTGGATGCCGATGAACTGGCAGCGCTGACTCCACCGCCGCCTCCACCCGCCACGGACCTGGCAGAAGACCTGCTCAGCTCGCTGGACACTGACGGCGACGGTTCGATCAACAGCGACGAGCTGACCACCGGCCTCACCAATACAGGCAGCACGGCCGACAGCACTAAAGTGTTCGATGCACTGGATACCAACGAAGACGGCACCGTCAGCCTTGAAGAACTGACCGCCAGCCTGCAACCTCAGCAGCCACCCGCCGGCCCGCCGCCAGCACAGAATGCCAATGTCAGCAGCACCGACAGCGCCGCCCTGTTCAGCGCTCTGGATACCGACAGTGACGACAGCATCAGCGCCACCGAACTGGCCACTGCCCTGAGCCAGAGCAACAGCAATAGCGAGCAGACCAATGCCAATCAAATGGCCGCCCAGGCCTTGAGCAAGATGATTGCTGCATTGGGTGAGCGTTATGACACCGAAGGCAGCAAGCCTATCGGCAAATACCTCGATACCGCTGCCTGACCGGGAGACCGCCGCTGACCAGTGTCATGCGGCGGGATCTTTTAGCGGTGATTCTTGATGATTCGCTCGCCTGCGACCCAGTCGGTCAACAGGCTGTAGGCAACCGCCAGTAGCGTCGGCCCGATGAACAGGCCGATGAAACCATGTATTCCGTTTTTTTGGCGAACTGGGAGATACGTGGCGGGTGATGATCGTGTTAACCCGCTGCTCACTAATGGGATTTTGATTGGTCCGTATCAAGCGTCATAAAGGGCAATCTATCGTTTCTGATACTGGCTGAATGTGTAAGTGACCGCAAGGAATAACACCATACCGATCACATCAGCCACGAAATTCTGGTACGCCTGGGTGAACGGAATTCCGTTGGTGATGGGGTCATTCCACATCTCATTGCCCATTGATAATGCGAGGACATACAGCACCCCCATAACAGGCTTCCAACTGACACCCACCTTGAAGTCTCGAACAGTCGAGTGCCCTACCGTACGAAGGAGGGCCAGCGGCCAAGCATACAAGGGCACCGCAAAGATGCGATTGACTGTTTGCCTCAGGTCAAGCAATTGGATATCCGAACGCTCGCAGGAGAGGTAACTCAGGACGAAGGGGAATGTAAAGCCGAACAGGACATGACAAACGTTGTAATTCCAAGCGATGACGTCGAACAAGCAAACCTGGATGTACAGGTAAGACAGGCTGATAGTGGAGAAAATCAGCCCTGGTAAAAAAATGTTGCTTCGTTTCAATCGCATACGTAGTTCTCCCCAGACCGAAGATGGCCTGACTAAGACATTACAGGGATTTCAAAGCAGGGCAAGCCAAAGTAGCCTGTCGATTTCTTGGGGACAAAGTTGGAGAGGCGTCAGTTGCTGAGATGCACATCCACCCTCGCCGGGGACATTGTGATTCGCAAGCCTTGGGCGAAGTAATTACATTACTGGGCAAACCAGCCCTCAACTCTGATCAGCCGTATCCAGTCGAAGTATCCATATTGAGGGAGCTACAAGCCTATAGCTATCTCTGCTGAGGGTATTTCGAACAACCTTCTACTTCAAATACGGCCATCTGCCACACTCAAAGCTATGGCCAAATGACATCTTCACCGGTACATTTCTCTCTCTGTTGCTCCATAGAACAAGGAATGGGGCTCGGCCCCGCCGTTATACGGGCATGGACTGAGAGATAGAAGGATGAAAGATCCAGATGCTAGCCCCAGCGCAGCGGGGTATGGCTACCAATACGAACGCGCACTGTTCCGCATCTTCACGGCACCCAACGCGCAGACCAGATTCGGCATTGAAACGGCTGATGATGTTGAAGAGATCAGCCAGACAGAGACAGGTTCTCGGCGTGTGTCAGAGCAAGCGAAGCTCTCTGTCCAACCTCGCAAAAACCCACTGCAAGACAGCAGTAAAAACCTGTGGAATACACTCCGCATCTGGTTGAATGGGTTGGCGGCTGCTCGAAAAGAGCATGAGGAATTGCAGTTTCTCCTCGTCACGAACCGCGTGCTTAAGAAAGGCACGCTGGCCATGCGGCTTTCTGATGCACTTTCAAAGCAAGATGTGGCAGACGCGGTCGTTGCGCTTCGAACACATGCCGGCGGCATGACAGGCAAGCCTGGCGAGATCGCTCAGGATGTCATCGCCTACTCCGACGCCGACTTGGCATTTCTGATAGAGCACATGTCCATTGAGGACGGCCAGCTCAATGCCCAGATGAAGCAGCGCGTAATCGCATCCCTCCACCTCCCCGAGGATGCGGTGGCGAATGCTGAGGACATATACCATGGTCTGGTCGGTTTCCTGTTCGACCGCTGCCAAAAGACCTGGGTAGCCCGAAAGCCTTTCTGGACAACCGCTCAGCCTTACTACAACAAGCGCCAAACGCTCGTTGAAGCGTTCATGAATGGCCCTTGGGAACCTCTGCCCTTCGAGAAAACCGAGTTCGCAGAGTGGGCCGAGAAAATCGACCCTGCGGACATGCTTTTCGTGGAGCAACTCAACAAAATCAACATGCCGAAAAAACTGCTGATGAAGCAATTCGGCTTCTACTGTGCCGCCTACTCTGAGCGCATCCGCCTTCTGGAGTCAGGTGGAGTTCTGGCCAAGGACTTTGATTTGGCTGAGCGTGTGCTTAGTGACCGTTGGGAGGCGATCAACGACCGCCACCAGTTGGACAACATGACATCGCTGGATGGCTACGGCACTGCTGATTACAGATCTGTGATGACCAAAACCTTGTTTCCAGAAACCTTTCCCATGAAGGTGGGACGGGTTAACTCCACGGCTCAGTACCTGTTCAGCGGCACCTATCACAGGATGGCCAACGCTGATGGAACACATTCGCCCATCCATTGGCACCGTGACGCACCGACCTCGGAGGATGAGTCATGAGTGGGGCGTATCTGGATCATCAATTGATCCACAACTCGTCATTGGCCTGCTTTCTCCTGACGCATTTCATAGTCGAATACCAAGAGGCAGGGCTTGGGCAAACCCCGGATCTACCGAAATTGATGTTGGTGCTGCCCCTGGTGTGGAATCAGCGCTCACGCGACGCGTTGAGCAAGCGCACCAGCCGCTCCACCCTGGGTGCAGTGTTCAGGGAGATCCCGGTGTTGAAAATTGATCTGCAGCGAAGGGTGTCCGCCCATGCGGCTACCACCCTGCAAGGGCTCAATCTCGCCGTCTCTTCGCGTCTGGTTGGAAAGATCGGTCCCAAGGGAAGTGAAACCAGCTTCCAAGTCTTGGTCGATCGTTGGCCACGAGGCATCAAGAACACCATCCCCTCGGCCATGCTGCAGACCACTGAGAAACTGGCGAAGTGGTTTGCCACCGACACGACAGAAAATCTGTACAAGCTCTTGTTTGGGATTCCCAATGAAATTCACGATTGACGCAGTCATCCTCTGGCCTCGCTGCCCTGGCTTGGAGCCACGAGTCATTCCCTTTCAAGACGGGAAGATCAACATCATTTACGGGCTGAGCGGCACCGGCAAGTCGTCAATTGTTCACATCATTGACTACGTGCTGGGCGCGACCAAGTGTCAGATTCCCATCGGCATCATCCGCGACACAGTCGATTGGTTCGGGATGAAGATACGCCTTCTCGATACGACCTACATCGTCGCGCGACGCACTCCGGGAAACTCCCAAGGCTCCAACGAGCTTTTCATGCTGGAGGTCGACGATGAACAGATCCCGGACTCCGTTTACCGTACCCATTCCTTGGGGCAGTACAAAGCCGCCTTCGATGGCATGGTTCGGGTCAGTGACCTCCCCCATTCAGATGAGGAAGAGCCGTCCAGCTTCGATCGCCGCAGCTCCTATCGCGACATGGCAGCGTTCAACTTCCTCCCTCAGCACATCGTGGCAAACCCCAACACCCTGTTCTTCAAAACTGACTCATTTGCTCACAAGGAGCGCCTGACGCGAGCCATGCCCTACGCGCTCGGCATGGTGGATGCAAACTACATCATGAATGAGCGGCGTCGCGATGAAGCACAGCGCGAGCAGGAACGGCTACGTAAACAGCTAGCAGTCCACGATGCGGCCAAGGCGAGCCATTACGCTGACGTCGACCAACTATTTGATCGCTGCATTCAGTTGGGCCTGCTTGAGCGCACCAGTACCCAAGGCGCTCAGAAAGTCGAACTGCTCAAGAAGGTCGTCATCGCTACCCATGAAGGTCGGCTTGAGCAGACACTCTTGGAACCTCAACGACTGCATATCTCAGAAAAGCTGAAGGTGGTCATCGAGGAAGTCGGGAAGCAACAACGTATCGTTGACGAATTTGATGCCCAGATCGATGGCTTCGACCACCTAGCGCGTAACAGCAAGCGATTCGTCGCAGCAATTGATACTGAGAAGTCCCATGTCATTGGGCTCGACTGGCTCAAGCAGAGCGTCTCTGAAGGTGGGCACTGCGTCGCCTGCGGCTCGTTCACCAACGCCTTGCCTATGGTGATCGAGAACCTGGAAGAGAAGGTCAAGAAGGTCACCCGGATTTCGGACGCGCTCAAGGACAACCCCGTTGTCGACAAGCAACTGGCAACGCTGAAACGGCAGCGCGCCAAAGAGGAACGTGAGCTGTCGCGTTTGATGCGAGAGCAGGCTCGCTTGATCCAAGAGAATGAGCGTACCCGAAATGCCATTGGCCAAATCTACTATGTGGCAGGCGAGATCAGTCGACTGATCAAACAACTGGACGGCTCTGAAGCGGACGAAGGTCTGAAGAAGCGCATGACCGAGTTGGAAAGCCTGATTCGGCATTACAACTTCCAGATGTCGTTGACCGACATGGCTGAGCAAGAGCGCAAGGTGGATGCCCAGTTAGCCCCGATGTTCGAGGACTATGCGGATCAGTTCGGCTTGAACGGAACGCCTGGCTCTGAGATTTATCTGGACAGGAAAGAGCTCACGCTTCGCTTCGATTCTCACGGCCAGCGGGATTTCCTCTGGGAAATCGGAAGTGGTGCGAACTGGATGGGTTACCACATCGCGACGTTCCTCGGCATTCATGAATACCTGTCGAAGGAGGAGAATCGCAAGCTCCCACCTTTCAGCTTCATCGTGATCGACCAGCCGAGCCAGGTCTATTTCCCAAGCAATACCGGTGGCATCAATGCATTGGATGCAGGTTTCGAAGCGGTGAATCAAGCCCGGCCAGCGGATGTCGTTGCCACGCGCCGAATCTTCGAAGTCTTGGCTGAAGGCCTCAAGCGTGCAGGCCATTTCATCCAGATCATTGTCCTTGAACATGCGGGTCCGGACATCTGGGGGCAGGTCGCTGACACCGTTCCCGTAGCGGCTTGGGAGACCAAGGACGATGGGCTCATTCCTGCCCACTGGATCCACCGACACAATGACTTAGCGTAGGTACGCTTGGCCATTTGTGCTGCCAGGGTAAACTGGTCAAGTCCCGGAGGTCTAAGCGCCTGCGCGCCGGTTGTTCGCAGCCCTGACGGCACGACTGACAAGCAGGCCGCGCGCGCACCTCAATAGCCTCCCCTCATCTTCGCTCGAAAACATTTCGTACAGAGCCTAACGGTGATTCTTGATGATTCGCTCGCCTGCGACCCAGTCGGTCAACAGGCTGTAGGCAACCGCCAGTAGTGTCGGCCCGATGAACAGACCGATAAAACCGAACGCCAGCAAACCGCCAAATACTCCCAGCAGCACGATCACCAACGGCAGGTTGCCGCCACGGCTGATCAGGTACGGCTTGAGCACGTTGTCCACGCCACTGATGATGAAGGTGCCCCACAGGCCGAGAAATACCGCCATGCCGTATTCACCCTGCCAGACCAGCCAGGCAGTGGCCGGGATCCACACCAGTGGCGGCCCCATGGGAATCAGGCTGAACAGGAAGGTCAGGATCCCCAGCACCAGCGCACCGGGAATACCCGCGATCAGGAAACCGATCAGGGCCAGGATGGCCTGGGCTGCGGCGGTGCCGATCACGCCATTGACCACTCGCTGTACGGTAGCGGCAACCAGATCCAGATAATACGGAGCCCGGTCACCGATCAGACGCTCCAGCAGGCTGAGCACGAAGGCCGCCAGCCTCGGACCGTCACGATAGAAGAAAAACGCGAACACGATGCTCAGGCTCAGCTCGAGAATGCCGCCTCCAATCTGTGCGCTGCGGGCCAGCAGCCAGTTGCCGACTTCCCCCAGATAAGGCCTGGCAGCAGTAATCAATGCCGCACCTTGCTGATCGATGGTGTTCCACATACCGACCAGCCGCTCGCCCACCAACGGAATCCCCGCCAGCCAAACCGGAGGATCGGGCAGCCCGTCGACCTGAACATCCTTGATGAACGCCGTTGCATCCCGCACATGATCGGCGAGGTTGAACCCCAGCCACACCAGCGGCGCGGCCACCAGTAGCAGCCAGCACAGACTCATCACCAGAGCGGCCAGCGATTCGCGGCCCTTGAACCAGTGAGTCAGCAAACGCATCAGCGGCCAGCTGGCAAACGCCAGCACAGCACCCCAGACCAGTGCAGACCAGAACGGGGCCATTACCCAGAGACAGGCACCCAATAGCACCAACAACAGGATCTGCACCAGCAGGCGGTCGTTATTGAACATGGAGGACACCTATGAAAACGAGAAAGCGAACGGCTTGTACAGAGAGACTAGCGGATCACTTCGATCACAAGCCCTGCCTTATCGACACTGCCCGTCTCCAATCGTGCCGTGCGCACGCCCTTGGCAACCAGTGCTTCGCGCCATGCATCGGCATGGACGCCCGAAACCGTGGCACGCAAGGTGCTGTCCAGATTCAGGCCACGAGACAGTAAAGTGACCCAGCGCTCCTCGGGCTCGCCACCAAGCCGTGGCAGATCCAGCCTGCCGGTGCTTCTGAGCTGGCGCAGCAAGGTAGCGGACGTCGGCAGCAATTCGCCCAGAGGTGCGGCAGCCGTGAATTGCTCGACATGCAGGTAAGCGCGGCGATTGCCGCGAGTGATGCCATACAGGGCCACCAGGGTTTCGCTATCAGGCTCGGCCAGTCTCAGCAGCAGATAGGCTTGCCTGTCATCGGCACCATAAAGCTTGGAGTTGCCAAAAACATCATTGGCCCACAGGCTGCTTTCGCCGCAATCGCGGGCCTGACACCAGAACAACAACTCGGCGCCCTTCTGCTGCAAGGCTTCACGGGCAGCCGTGAAGGCTTCATCGGACGTGTGTTCGACAGGTAACTGGTAGGTAACCGAGGTAAGGCTGCCACGGGTGTTGACCTGACCGTCAAAACGCAACTGGCCGCTGATCTTGCGGATCGACCCCATCGGGTAGACACGTTCCAGCTCGGCAGCAGGCCGGTAATCGACTATTTCCGCGTCAGCCAGACGCGGCACGATGCTCAGATCGTGGCTGTCCGGCACATCCGCGGCAGACACCAGAGCGCTGAACAGTGAAGCTCCCAGCATGACAAATGGAGCACAGGATAAACGCATGGATGCTCTCATCAACTTGCAAAGGATGAAATGGAATGGACAACGTCGCCACTGAGGCGAATATACAAGGCAATAGGTTGGTCCATCATGACTGACTCCTGTTTCGATCCTTGCAGCGTCGACAGTTGCCTGATGCAAGTCAAGGCGCAGCGAAGAAGCGATTGAAACAGTCTGCAACAGAGCCTGCGCCCTCTTCGTCATTCAAGTGCAGATGATGCCCGCCAGGCAAGCTCTTGACCTGAAATGGCAGCCCTGACAACAGTTCCCGATTTCGGGCCAGCATTCCGTCTTCAGCCATTACCAATTGTGTCGGACACTTGATTCCAGCGACAAAGTTCATGGCCTTCTGGTGACTGAAGCGCATGGCCGAGGGCAAGGTCAGGCGACTGTCGCTGCGCCAGGTGTAACCGCCGGGCACCGGCATCAGTCCACGCTGGGCCAGCAATTGCGCCGCTTCACGACTGACGGCCACCATGCCTTTCATACGCACCTCTACTGCGCGGTCCTGATCCGGATACACCGGCTTTTGCTTGCCGGGCAAGGCCAGTTGCGCCTCGATGGCCATGCGCATGCGATTCACTGCCTCATCGGCTTCGCCGGTCAGCGGCAGCAACCCGTCGATCAGGGCCAGACGCTGCACTCGTTCAGGCATCGAAGCCGCCAGAATCACCGAAATGATTGCCCCCAACGAATGCCCCAGCAGGGAAAAGCGCTGCCAGCCCAACTGCTCAGCCACCTGCAGCACATCAACTACATAATCAGCCAGATTGTAGCTCGCCCCTGCCGGACGATGATCGGAGTGACCATGGCCTGCCAGGTCCAGCGCCACGATGCGCAGGCCTTCAAGCCGCGGTGCGAGCCGGGCAAAGCTGTTGGCGTTATCGAGCCAGCCGTGCAAGGCGATCACCGGCTGCCCGTCTTCAGGTCCGAACAGATGAGCGGCCAGTTCGATATGCCCCAGACTCAGGCGAACTTCTTCTACTGCATGGCTCATGGGCCAGTGACCTCAATGCGTCGGGCGTCCCAACGGGTAAACAATGACTTGAGCATCTGCGCTGTTTCGGTGGGCCGCTCCAGGGGAAACATGTGCCCACCTGGCATCGACAGGTATTCACCGTCCCGCAGACGCCTGGCCTGATAACCATGATGAGGCAATACCACCCGGCTGTGCTTGCCGCGCACCATGGCCAGTGGCACGCTGAGTTGTCGTGACGGCTTGGGGCTGGTGTGCGGAATACTGCGATAGATGCTGATTTCCGTGGCCGCATCGAAACGTAGACGCAACTGTTCGCCATCGGCTTGCAGGCCATGCTGCAGATAGGCATCGAAACAGTCCGGATCGAAACGGCGGAACAGCGTCTTGCTGGCGAAATAATCACGGGCTGCTTCAGCATTGCTGAACGCTTCGCGACGCCCCAGGGTACGGCCTGCGGGCGTGATGCGATCGATGAAACCGAAACGCTTGGCGGCGCGAATCATCCATTGATCCACCAGGCTCAGGACCGGCGAATCGAGCATCACCACACCTCGATACAACTCCGGGCAGCGCAATGCCGCATGAAAGTGCAGCACACCACCCAGTGAATGCCCGACACCCCAGACTGGCGCCGGTTGTTCGCGCAAATGGTGGATCAGTTCATCCACCAGATTCAGCCAGTTGTCATCGACCGGGAAACGAGGGTCGTGGGCATGCTGTTCCAGATGGGCAACCGAGTACTCCGGTGCCAGCGCGGAGAACAACTTGCCGTAGGTCGCCGACGGAAAACCGTTGGCGTGAGCAAAGAAGATATGTTGCGACATGCCGACGCACTCGATGGCCGAATATGTGGCGATTGTGCGCACCCCGCCAGGGCTACGGCAACGATTGGAAGTGCCATCGAAGGTGACACTCCGGCCATAAAATTGGCCGGAGTGTCGGCATTCAACGTGCAGGCGGTTCCTGTCCATGGGGAACGACCGCGACGGTCAGGCGGGAGATGCAGCACAGCTTGCCCTCCTCGTTGCTGATGCGGATATCCCAGACATGGGTCGTGCGACCGAGATGAACAGGACGTACTACGCCCGTTACACGGCCACTTCGCACGCCACGCAGGTGGTTGGCGTTGACCTCCAGCCCCACGCAAAAGAACTTGCTGCTGTCGACCACCAGAAAACTGGCCATGGACCCAAGGGATTCCGCCAGCACCACCGACGCCCCGCCATGCAGCAGGCCGAAAGGCTGATGGGTACGCTGATCGACCACCATGCTGCCGGTCAGGGAATCTTCGGTAAACGAGTCGAGGCGAATATCCAGTACTTCGCCAATGGTGTTCTTCTGGCCTGCATTGAGGCTTTCGAGATTGGGGGTTTCACGCCATATGGTCATGCCTGATCCTTTTTATAGATGCACTCAATCATGCTGTAGGTACCGTCTTTGCCCCGCCGCAAGCACGCTCCCTCCTGCAACTCCGCGGGAGGAAGCGTGCTTGCGACGGCGGTAAGAACCACACAGCCGTAATTCAAACGTGGCGGACACTCAACAGTGTCATGCCGCCAGCCGTTGCAAATTCGCCTTCCAGCTCGGCAAGGCTGGCGGTGCTCATGGGTTGGGCATGTTGATAGCTGCCGTGCGCCAGCAAACCGATCAAGGCGCCAACCAGAGGCTGGTGACTGACCAACAGGACGTCATCGTCAGCCTGAAGATCAAGGTGACTCAGGACCTGACGGGGATCGCTGTCGGGTGTCAGCCAGGGCACGGTCACAATCGGCTCACTGAACCCTAGCGCATGACGAACCAGCTCGGCAGTCTGTTGCGCCCGCACGTAAGGGCTGGCCACGATTCGTTGCAGCGGCTTGCCTTGCAGATGCGCAGCGCTCTTTAGCACCTCTTCGCGGCCATGGGCGGTCAGCTCACGCTCAGCATCGCTGCGCGCCCGGGATTGCGCCTCTCCATGGCGCAGTACCCAGACCTTCACAGTTTTGGCTCTTCATCACGCACCGGATGCGGTGCAGGATCGACACGATGCGCAGCCTCGCCATCCGGAGCACGCGGCGTCGGCCAGTCGGCGAATGGCCAGGGCTTCTGGTCGCTGTGAAAGGTCCCGAAACGGCCGATCTGCGCCAGAAACTGGCTCAGGCTGTCACCGAAGTTCATCAGGCTGCCACTGGGTGCGCCATAAATCAGGCGATAGACCAACTGCACCAGCACGACACCTGCCAGGACAATCTCCGCGACCTGCCAGGCGATGACGAATAGCAGCATCCACAGAATGCGCAACAGAATCGACTCGTTCTTCTGGATTTTGGATTCGTTCAAGCTCTTCTCCCTGATGAAATGGAATTCAGTTGAAACCCGTGGTGGAAATGAAATCGACGTCTGTCTTGGGCTCTGCGCGCATCAGCGCTTCGATGACCTGATTGAGCGTACGACCTTCAAAAAGAATTGCATGCAGGCCCGCGACCAACGGCATATAGACCTGAACCTGCTGCGCCTTGACCTTGAGCACCTTGAGGGTGTTCACGCCCTCGGCCACTTCACCCAGCCGGCTCACCGCTTCGTCCAGAGTCAACCCCTGGCCCAGAGCGAAACCCACCTGATAGTTACGGCTCTTGGGCGAGGAACAGGTCACGATCAGGTCGCCGACACCGGCAAGTCCCAGAAACGTCATGGGGTTCGCACCCTGGCTGACCGCAAAGCGGGTCATTTCGGCCAGTGCGCGGGTAATCAGCATGCTCTTGGTGTTTTCCCCCATGCCCAGCGCCACGGCCATGCCGGCAATGATTGCATAGACATTCTTGAGGGCGCCGCCCAGCTCCACACCGAAGCGGTCGTTACTGGCATAGACCCGAAAGGTACGACCATGCAACGCCGCCTGAACCCGCTGGCACAGTTCTTCGTCTTCACTGGCGACCACCGTCGCAGTCAGCGCATCTTCGGCGATTTCCCGGGCCAGGTTTGGACCGGACAACACACCGATGCGGGCATCGGGAACGATTTCTTCGAGAATCTGGCTCATCAGCTTGAACGTCTGGGCCTCGATGCCCTTGGTCAGGCTCACCAGCATCTTGCCGTTCAAACGCTCGACATGGGGCGCCAGCACGGTACGCAAGGCACTTGAAGGCAGCGCGACGAAAATCAGCTCGCACGCTTCGACGGTTGCAGTGAGATCGGTGACAGGCTCGACTTCAGGCCTGACCTTTATGCCCTTCAGGTAACGAGGGTTTTCACGGTTGTCGCGAATCGCTTGGGCCTGCTCCGGGTCGCGCATCCACTGGCGCACCTGATGACCGTTCTGTGCCAACAGGTTTGCAATGGCAGTGCCGAAGCTGCCGCCACCAAGAACCGCTACAGGTTGCTGTGTGGTCATAAACCAATCCATCCAGGGCCATTCAACTGGCGATGACGCATTATACGGAGCGCTGACGCATCGGCCAGCGACAAACGTTTTCAGAAACACCATCAATCATTGACCTGAGCACATTGAAGTCACACAAGTTCCATGGAAATCGCTGTCATCTCGGTTAACATGCGCCGATGCAGCATGGATTATCGTGGCAAACGGCTTTTATGCTGTGCCGATGCAAATGCTATGACCCGAACCACAGAGCGCAGAAGCATGGACGCCACACTCCACTTCCTGGATTGCCACACGGCCCAGAAGGCACGCAGCCAATGAAACTGCGTCACTGGGACATCAACACCCGTACCCAGATCATCAGCCTGGGCCCTGCACTGATCCTGACATTCCTGCTGGTCAGCTTCTTTACCTTCGTGCGGATTCAGGACCTGCGTCAGGAACTCAATCATATCGGGCAACTGATCGCCAACCAGTTGGCGCCTGCGTCGGAAACCGGGGTCATTCTCGGGGATCTCGAAACCCTCAAGAGCCTGATGCGCGCAACCCTGTCCATGCCCAATGTCCGCTATGTGGAAATTCAGGACAGCGACAACAACGTACTGATTTACATCGAACAGCCACACCAGAGCGCCAACCACTCCTTGCAGACGGAAACCTTCCAGGCGCCCATCCACTCGCAACATGCGAGCGTGAACCACAATATTGCGACCTCTGAAAGCTATCTGGGCCGAGTGCTGGTGGGCATGTCCAGCGAGGCGTTCAGCCAGCGCCAGCAGGAGATCCTGCTCAAGGCCGGTATACTGGCGCTGTTCGCCCTTCTGTTTACCTTTCTGCTGGCCAGGCGGCTGGCCCTGAGCCTGTCGCAACCGATCAGCGACATGGGGGAAGCCCTCAAGGCAATTCAACAGGGCGACTACCACACGCCTCTGCCCGTCAGTGACGATGCCGAGCTGGGTGCGCTGGCCAGACACATCAACAACCTGGCCTTTAACCTGGACAAGGCGAGTACCGAGCAACAACGCTCCATGGCCCAGTTGATCCAGACCCGGGAAGAAGCCGAACAGGCCAACCGGGCCAAATCGGACTTTCTGGCGATGATGAGCCATGAACTGCGCACCCCCATGAATGGCGTGCTGGGCATGCTGCAATTGATGGAAACCACCCGCATGACCGATGAGCAGGCCGAATATTCGGCGCTGGCTACCGAGTCCACAGAACATCTGCTGCGGGTCATCAATGACATCCTCGACTTCTCCCGTATCGAACGCGACGCCCTGCAGATCGAAGGCATCACCTTCAACCTCGCCGAGCTGGTCAACGCCTCGATCCAGGCCTTCATCCATAGCGCCCAGCAACGCAACCTGCTGCTGGAGCGGCAGATACAGCCAGGCCTGGAGTCGCTGAATGTCGTGGGCGATCCCACCCGGATCCGACAAATTCTGGTCAATCTCATTGGCAACGCCCTGAAATTCACCGAAGTCGGCAGCGTACGCATTGAAGTGAGCTGGGAAAACCTGGGCAACGATCAGGTGCGCTTCATATGCACCGTGCGCGACAGCGGGATCGGCATTCATGCGGACCGGCTGGAGTCCATGTTCGATGCCTTCAAGCAGGCCGACAGCTCCATTTCCCGGCGCTATGGTGGCACCGGGCTGGGCCTGCCGATTGCCCGCACACTTGCCGAGCGCATGGGCGGCACTCTGCAGGCACAGAGCGAAGAAGGCACAGGTTCCATCTTCACCCTGCAGATCCCTTTGCCGCTGTGCAGCAAGACGGCCACTGCCAAAGCGCCACCACTGCCGGGTATCGACTCCTGCAACAAGGAACGCTGTGTATTGCTGGTGGAGGACAACCCGGTTAACCGCACCGTGGTCACGGCCATGCTGCACAACATGGGCTGCAAGGTGGATGTCGCGCTCGACGGCGCACAGGCCGTCATCAAGGCCGCCGCAGGAAATTACGCGCTGATTCTCATGGATTGCCGACTGCCGGTCATGGATGGTTATGAAGCAACCCGGCGAATCCGGCAACTTTCGGGGCTCGGCGAGTTGCCGATCATCGCGCTGACAGCTAATGTCCTGCAGGGTGATCGTGACGCCTGTTTACAGGCGGGCATGAACGACTATCTGGCAAAACCCTTCAAACATACTGATTTACAGCAGATTTTACAGCGTTGGCTATCCTTTCGAGCGGCTGCGACTGGCGATAAATGCTAAATTGCGGCAGTCTTGTGGATCGAACCGCCCAATGATATCGGTCGGATGACGTATTTCAGTGCACAGGTGTACTTTGATTTTCCCTTGCGCTGTGACTTTCACTTCAACGCAACAGTCTATGAGTAGGCTGCCGGACAGAGTCCTGGCGAATTAGTCCGCCAGGACTGGCGATAGGGCCAGTGGCGCCCCATCTTGCCGCACAAAGATTATTGAGGAGCTCGCATGACCAAACAACACGCCTTTACCCGGGAAGACCTGCTGCGCTGCAGTCGCGGCGAGCTGTTCGGACCAGGTAACGCGCAACTGCCTGCCCCCAACATGCTGATGGTTGATCGCATCACCCACATCAGCGAAGAGGGCGGCAAGTACGGTAAAGGTGAATTGGTCGCTGAACTGGATATCAATCCAGACCTGTGGTTCTTCGCCTGTCACTTCGAAGGCGACCCGGTAATGCCAGGCTGCCTGGGCCTCGATGCCATGTGGCAACTGGTCGGTTTCTTCCTGGGCTGGCAAGGTCTGCCAGGCCGTGGTCGTGCACTGGGCTCGGGCGAAGTGAAGTTCTTCGGCCAGGTTCTGCCAAGCGCCAAGAAAGTCACCTACAACATCCAGATCAAGCGCGTCCTCAAAGGCAAGCTGAACCTGGCTATCGCCGATGGCTCGGTTACTGTCGACGGGCGCGAGATCTACACCGCCGAAGGCCTGCGGGTCGGCGTCTTCACTTCCACTGAAAACTTCTAAGGGTAATCGCATGCGCCGCGTCGTTATCACTGGTCTGGGCATTGTTTCCTGCTTGGGCAATGACAAAGAGACCGTCACCGCCAACCTGCGTGCCAACCGCCCTGGCATCCGGTTCAATCCGGAATATGCCGAAATGGGTCTGCGCAGCCAGGTTTCCGGTTCCATCGACCTCAACCTCGAAGAACTGATCGATCGCAAGATCTACCGTTTCGTCGGCCACGCGGCAGCTTATGCCTACCTGGCGATGAAAGACGCCATTGCCGATTCCGGCCTGAGCGAAGATCAAGTCTCCAACGTGCGCACCGGCCTGATCGCTGGTAGCGGCGGCGCCTCCACGCTGAACCAGATGGAAGCACTGGACACTCTGCGCGAGAAAGGCGTCAAGCGTGTCGGCCCTTACCGCGTCACCCGGACCATGGGCAGCACCGTTTCGGCGTGCCTGGCCACTCCGTTCAAGATCAAGGGCGTGAACTACTCCATCTCGTCCGCCTGCGCCACCAGCGCCCACTGCATCGGTAACGCAGTCGAGCAGATCCAGCTGGGCAAACAGGACATCGTTTTTGCTGGCGGCGGCGAAGAAGAGCACTGGACCCAGTCGTTCCTGTTCGACGCCATGGGCGCTCTGTCCACCCAGTACAACGAAACCCCGGAAAAAGCCTCCCGCGCCTACGACGCCAAGCGTGACGGTTTCGTCATCGCCGGCGGTGGCGGCATGGTAGTTGTCGAAGAGCTGGAACACGCTCTGGCACGCGGCGCCAAGATCTACGCTGAAATCGTTGGCTACGGCGCGACTTCCGATGGCTACGACATGGTTGCTCCAAGTGGCGAAGGCGCCATCCGCTGCATGCAGATGGCTCTGTCCACCGTTGACGGCAAGATCGACTACCTCAACACCCACGGCACCTCGACTCCGGTCGGCGATGCCAAGGAAATGGAAGGTGTTCGTGAAGTCTTCGGCACCGACGCTCCAGCGATCAGCTCGACCAAGAGCCTGTCCGGTCACTCCCTGGGCGCTGCTGGCGTTCACGAAGCGATCTACTGCCTGCTGATGATGGAAAACAACTTCATCGCCGGTTCCGCTAACATCGACGAGCTGGACCCGGTTGTCGCCGACATGCCGATCCTGCTCAAGACTCGCGAAGATGCCAAGCTCGATCTGGTCATGAGCAACAGCTTCGGCTTTGGTGGCACCAACGCCACTCTGGTCATGAAGCGCTGGCAGGGCAAGTAATACGCCCATCGCCACGTGATAGAAAAGGCGCCTTTCGAGGCGCCTTTTTCATGTCTGCGATATGCTTGGGCATTGCCCCGCTCAGCAGAGACAAGCCCCATGCTCACCATCAAGCCACGCGCCGAAGACGTGGAAGGCCAACCGATCTTGCGCCCCCTGCCCTCCGCCAGATGCAGAAGCGTCGGCCCCTTCGTATTTTTCGATCACATGCTGGAAACCGATTACGCGCCCGGCAGCGGCATGGATATTCGCCAGCATCCGCATATCGGCCTGTCGACCCTGACCTATCTGCTTGAAGGCCAGCTACAGCACAAGGACAGCCTGGGCAGCGACCAGCTGGTGGGCCCCGGTGACGTCAGCTGGATGACCTCGGGCAACGCCATCGCCCATATCGAGCGCACTCCTCCCCCGCTTCTCGCCAGCGGCTCGCGCCTGCATGGCTTGCAAGTCTGGCTGGCATCACCCAAGGAACATGAACAGGGAAATGGCCAGTATGGCTATCACCCGGCGCAGAGCCTGCCTTGCAGCGAGACGCCGGGAATCCGCATCCGCATGATCGCGGGCAACGGCTTTTGCCTGACCTCTCCTGTAGAAGTGCTTTCACCGACCCTGTACGCCGAACTGCATCTGCAGACAGCCACGACATTGCAGATCCCTACCGAACACGAGGAACGAGCCCTGTATGTGCTGGAGGGAGAAGCATCGCTGGATGGCGAGCCTGTCACAGCACGAACCCTGGTGGTGCTGGACCCAGGCCAGACGGTGAACCTCTGCGCAGATAGTGACTGCCATGCCGTACTGATCGGAGGCTCACCACTGGACGGCCCGCGTCGCATGAACTGGAATTTCGTGGCCAGCGACAAGGCCCTGATAGAACAGGCAAAAGCTCGTTGGGCCAGCGGAGACTGGCCGACGGTGCCGGGGGAAGTTGGCAGGATTGAACTGCCTGAATGAGGTTCGCGACTGAAGTCGCTCCTACGCAATCGGGTAAGAGCGAATTTATTCGCGAAAAAGCCCTTTATGACTTAACCGAACACTTCATCCAGCAAGTTATGCATGGTCGTAAACGCACGCTTCGAGACTTTGGCGTCGTACATCATCATGCCGGGCACGTTGGCGCCTGGATCGGTGAACGAGTGGAAGGCACCGCCGTAGCTGTGCAACTGCCAATCCACGCCTGCCGCATTCATTTCTTCCTCGAAGGCTGGCAATTGCTCTTTGGCCACCAACGGGTCGGAAGCACCGTGCAATACCAATACCGCGCCCTTAATGTTGTTCGCATCGGCAGGGTTCGGGGTATCCAGGGTGCCGTGGAAAGAGATGGCCGCTTTCAGTTCTGCACCGGTACGCGCCAGCTCAAGGGAGCAGCAGCCACCGAAACAGAAGCCGAAGGTTGCGATCCGGCTCTTATCCAGCGAGACATCGCCCTGGGCCAGCAACTGGTCGAGAGCGACCTGCATGCGCTTGCGCAGCAAGGCGCGGTCATTCTTGAGGGGGGTCATGGCGGCGCCCGCCTCGTCATTGTTGGACGGACGAATGCTCTGGCCATACAGGTCGGCCAGCAATACGACGTACCCCTGTTCGGCAACCGACCTGGCGATGGTTTCAGCGCCCTGGCTGACGCCCATCCAGTTGGGTGCCATCAATAATCCCGGACGCGCAGAGGTTGCAGCCGCGTCGTATACCAGACGGCTTTCATAAGGCTGGCCATCGATCTGATAAACCACGGAACGGACAGTAATAGTGCTGCTCATTGCTGACTCCTGCTCATTAAGGGGAAGTGATAAACCGTAAAATCAGAAAACCCGCCGAAGCGGGTTTTCTTTCAACCGGTGATCAAACCGACAGTTCGACCAGCAACTTGTTCAGACGGCGCACGTAGGCAGCCGGATCTTTCAAGCTGTCGCCAGCGGCCAGGGCCGCCTGATCGAACAGGATGTGCGACAGATCGCCGAAACGCTCTTCGCTCTGCTCTTGATCGAGCTTGCCGATCAGAGGGTGAGACGGGTTGAATTCGAAGATCGGCTTGGAATCCGGGACCTTCTGGCCGCTGGCTTCCAGGATCTGACGCATTTGCAGACCCAGGTCCTGCTCGCCGATGGCCAGAATCGCCGGGGAGTCGGTCAGGCGATGGGAAACCCGGACTTCGCTCACGGACTCGCCCAAGGCAGTCTTGAGGCGCTCGATCAAGCCTTCCTTCTCTTTGGCGATCTCTTCCTGAGCCTTCTTGTCCTCTTCGGAATCAAGTTTGCCCAGATCCAGGTCGCCACGCGCTACATCGACAAAACCCTTGCCATCGAAATCGCTCAGGTAGCTCATCAGCCACTCGTCGATACGGTCAGTCAGCAGCAGCACTTCGATGCCTTTCTTGCGGAAGACTTCCAGGTGCGGGCTGTTCTTGACCTGAGCGTAGGACTCACCGGTGAGGTAGTAGATCTTGTCCTGACCTTCCTTGGCGCGAGCCAGGTATTCGGACAGGGAAACGCTCTGCTCGCCGCTGTCGTCGCCAGTGGAAGCGAAACGCAGCAGGCCGGCGATTTTTTCCTTGTTGGCGAAGTCTTCAGCCGGGCCTTCTTTCAGCACCTGACCAAAGTTCTTCCAGAAGCCCTTGTACTTCTCGGGCTCGCTCTTGGCCAGTTTCTCCAGCATGTCCAGCACACGCTTGGTCAGCGCGGACTTCATCGAATCGATGATCGGATCTTTCTGCAGGATTTCACGGGAAACGTTCAGCGACAGGTCATTGGAGTCGACCACGCCCTTGATGAAGCGCAGGTACAGGGGCAGGAAGGACTCGGCCTGATCCATGACGAATACGCGCTGCACATACAACTTCAGGCCGCGAGGCGCTTCACGCTGGTACAGATCGAACGGAGCACGCGCCGGGACGTACAGCAGCGAGGTGTATTCCAGCTTGCCTTCGACCTTGTTGTGGCTCCAGCTCAGCGGGTTCTCGTAGTCGTGAGCAACGTGCTTGTAGAACTCCTGGTATTCCTCATCCTTCACATCAGTGCGGGAACGGGTCCACAGTGCGCTGGCACGGTTGACGGTTTCCCACTCCAGCTCAGGAGCTTCTTCGCCTTCTGCAGCCGGAGCCTGCTCTTTGGGCAGCTCGATCGGCAAGGCGATGTGGTCGGAATACTTCTTGATGATGTTGCGCAGACGGTAGCCATCAGCGAACTCGTCTTCACCGTTTTTGAGGTGCAGAACGATACGGGTACCGCGCTCGGCCTTCTCGATGGTGGCAACTTCAAACTCGCCCTCGCCTTTGGAGGACCAGTGCACGCCTTCGCTGGCTGGCAAGCCTGCCCGGCGACTGAATACTTCAACCTGATCGGCAACGATGAATGCCGAGTAGAAACCTACACCGAACTGGCCGATCAGGTGCGAGTCCTTCTTCTGGTCGCCCGACAGGTTTTTCATGAAATCTGCGGTACCGGATTTGGCGATGGTACCCAGGTGGGTAATCACATCGTCACGGCTCATACCGATGCCGTTGTCTTCGAGGGTGACGGTCTTGGCGTCCTTGTCGAAGGTCACGCGAATCTTCAGCTCAGAGCCGCCTTCCAGCAACTCCGGACGGGACAGGGCTTCAAAACGCAGCTTGTCGACCGCGTCGGAGGCGTTGGAGATCAATTCGCGAAGGAAGATTTCCTTGTTTGAATACAGCGAATGGATCATGAGGTGCAGCAGTTGCTTTACCTCGGTCTGGAAGCCCAGGGTTTCCTTTTGAGTTTCCACACTCATGGTCATCAAACTCCAAGTGGATGATATAAGCCGCCACATCCAGACCAAGGCCTGCGTGGCAGCGGGTAGTCATCAAAGTGGGGGCTGGAGGCAGGATTTCAAGAGCGCAAAAACATCAACGGCAATTCTTCTCTACGAAGACGTCCTTGCAAAAGCGTCGATGCAAGGTGTGGACAGCCGGCCGTCTCATCGGCAAGACAGCCACCTCGGCCAATGCAATCCCGGCTCGTCGACAGCGAATTCGTGCCTGTAAGGGAGACGGAACAGGTGCATTGGATATTCCGATAATCCGTTGGAACTTAACTTACACGCCTGTGCTCTGAGGCAAGTAGTTAATCAATAAGGAGAAATACCCCATGCGTAAATCTTTAGCCTATGCCTTGATGCTTTCTGCCACCCTGGGTCTTGCCGCCTGCGACAAAAAATCCGAAAACACTCAGCAAGAAGCCAACAAGGCAGCTCAACAATCCCAGGAGTCGATGGAGAAGGCTCAGGAAAAAGTGAATGATGCGGCCAAGGAAAGCCAGGAAGCTGCCCAGAAAAATGCGGAAGCCGCACAACAGCGCGCCACTGAAGCTCCTGCCCAGACGCCAGAGACAGCACCAGCCAAATAAGGCACGCCCGAGGGTCTCCAATAGAAACAATAAAGCCCGTTATTCAGCGGGCTTTATTGTGTGCGACTGTAAAACAGTCATTACACCAGCGTATTAACTCATTACAGCATCATGCCAACGCTTCACTGCGCTTGCCGGCGATGCGATCGAATACCACAGCACCGAACAGGGTAATCACCGAAGGCACCAGCCAGGCCAACCCCTGCTCGCTCAGCGGCAGATTTGCCAGTACACCTGGCAGATACTCGGCAAGTCCGGCCCCCTTGAGGGCATCGATAATACCGAACAGCAGGGAAACCAACATGACCGGAGCGATGACACGCCCCTGACTGTTCCATAGCCCTTTGCAGAAGCTCAGACCGACCAGCACGATGCAAGGCGGATAGATCGCCGTGAGCACCGGAATCGAGAACTGGATCAGATTGGTCAGGCCAAGGTTGGATACCAGCAGGGAAAACAGCGCAAGGATGATGACCAGCGTCTTGTAGGACAGCGGCAGAACGCGACTGAAATACTCGGCACAGGCACAGGTCAGACCCACGGCAGTCACCAGGCAAGCCAACGAAATCAGCACCGCCAGGAAACCACTGCCCAACGAGCCCGAGGTATGTTGCACATAAGCATGCAGCACAGCCGCACCATTGCTCGCACCCGCAGCCACCGCATGGCTGCCGGAACCCAGGCGGAACAGGCTGATGTACACCAGCGCCAGACCCACGCCAGCGATTAGACCGGCAATGATTGCGTAGCGGGTAATCAGACGTGGCGACTCGACGCCTCGCGAACGGATGGCATTGACGATGACGATGCCGAACACCAGGGCCCCAAGTGTATCCATGGTCAGGTAGCCATTGATGAAGCCCTGGGAAAAAGGTGCAGCTACATAGGCAGCCTCTGCTGGTCCGACATCACCCGCCGGAAGCATGAAGGCTGCAACACCGAGCACCGCCAGCGCGATGATCTTCAGAGGGCCCAGGAAACGGCCAACGGTATCCAGCAGACGACCCGGGTACATGGAAACCCAGAACACCACCAGGAAATAAACCAGACTGTAGAGGAACAGCGCCAGCGGGCTCTCCCCTGTCAGCGGCGCCAGACCGACTTCAAAGGACACAGTGGCGGTACGCGGGGTCGCGAAGAGCGGGCCGACAGCCAGATAACAGACCGCTGCCAGAATGCCGCCGGCAATTTTGCCGATGGGGCTGCTCAGGTCGTCCATGGCACCCCCGACCTTGGCCAGGGCAATGACGGTGACGACCGGCAAGCCTACAGCCGTGACCAGAAAGCCCAGCGCAGCCATCCACACATGGGGGCCGGCATGCAGGCCGACGATAGGCGGGAAGATGATATTACCGGCGCCCACAAACAGGGCGAATGTCATGAAACCCAGTGCCAGGACGTCCTGGCCTTTCAAAACGTTCATCGAGGAAAACCACACTGCCAAATCAGGATTAAAAGAGAGGATTCCCGAGGGTCTGGGAAACAATGCCTACCCTTTTAAGGCTGGCAATAGGCGCCAGGTTTCCTTGTGGGAAACGGACGACGCGAAAAGGTTGCTAGCCTAACGAAATGGGCAATAAAACGCACTAGAAAAGAGCGCAGGAGCGACGAGCCGCACTCGAATGTAGCGATTTACGACTCATTCGTGCATGAAACTCGCGAAAATGCCGATACACCCAAAAGGCATGCGTCGCTTGGAATATGAAGTGACGACCCAGACGCACAAAGGCCACCCGAAGGTGGCCTTTGTTGAAGCATCAATCCGTCAGCCGAAGCTTACTTCTTGACTTCCCAACCAGTCAGCTCAGCCAGGGCTTTGCCGATGTCTGCCAGGGAACGCACGGTTTTCACGCCAGCGTCTTGCAGTGCAGCGAATTTCTCGTCTGCAGTACCTTTACCGCCGGAGATGATTGCACCTGCGTGGCCCATGCGCTTGCCCGGAGGAGCAGTCACACCAGCGATGTAGGAAACAACCGGCTTGGTCACGTTTGCCTTGATGTAGGCAGCCGCTTCTTCTTCAGCCGAACCGCCGATCTCACCGATCATGACGATCGCTTCGGTCTTCGGGTCTTCCTGGAACAGTTTCAGGATGTCGATGAAGTTGGAGCCCGGGATCGGGTCACCACCGATACCGACGCAGGTGGACTGACCGAAACCGGCGTCAGTGGTCTGCTTCACAGCTTCGTAGGTCAGGGTGCCGGAACGCGACACGATACCGACCTTGCCTGGCAAGTGAATGTGACCTGGCATGATGCCGATCTTGCACTCGCCCGGAGTGATGACGCCTGGGCAGTTAGGGCCGATCAGGACTACACCCAGCTCGTCGCACTTGACCTTGGCTTCCAGCATGTCGATGGTAGGAATGCCTTCGGTGATGCAGACGATCAGCTTGATACCGCCGAAAGCTGCTTCAAGGATGGAGTCCTTGCAGAAAGGAGCCGGAACGTAGATGACCGATGCGTCAGCGCCAGTAGCCGCTACAGCTTCTTTCACAGTGTTGAACACTGGCAGGTTCAGGTGAGTAGTGCCACCCTTGCCTGGAGTCACGCCGCCAACCATTTTGGTGCCGTAGGCAATGGCTTGTTCGGAGTGGAAGGTACCTTGCGAACCAGTGAAACCCTGGCAGATAACCTTGGTGTCTTTATTGATCAGAACGCTCATTACTTGCCCTCCGCAGCTTTGACAACTTGTTGAGCAGCGTCGGTCAGGCTGGTAGCCGCGATGATGTTCAAACCGCTTTCTGCCAGTACTTTAGCGCCCAGCTCAGCGTTGTTGCCTTCAAGGCGAACAACAACCGGGATTTTAACGCCGACTTCTTTCACTGCACCGATGATGCCTTCGGCAATCATGTCGCAACGAACGATGCCGCCGAAGATGTTGACCAGTACTGCTGCGACATTGGTGTCGGACAGAATGATCTTGAACGCTTCGGTAACGCGCTCTTTGGTAGCACCGCCACCCACGTCAAGGAAGTTGGCTGGCTTGCCGCCATGCAGGTTGACGATGTCCATGGTACCCATGGCCAGACCGGCACCGTTGACCATGCAGCCGATGTTACCTTCCAGCGCTACGTAGTTCAGTTCGAACTTGGCAGCGTGAGCTTCGCGCGGATCATCCTGGGATGGATCGTGGAAAGCCTTCAGCTTTGGCTGACGGTACATGGCGTTGGCATCGATGTTGATCTTGGCGTCCAGGCAGTGCAGATCGCCGTCAGCCTTGATTACCAGCGGGTTAACTTCCAGCAGGGCCAGATCGTGGTCCTGGAACAGTTTGGCCAGACCGATGAAGATCTTGGCGAACTGGGCAACCTGCTTGCCTTCCAGACCCAGCTGGAAAGCCAGCTCGCGACCCTGGAATGGCTGAGCGCCAACCAGTGGATCGATGGTGGCCTTGAGAATCTTTTCAGGAGTGTCGTGAGCGATCTTCTCGATGTCCACGCCACCTTCGGTGGAAGCCATGAACACGATACGACGGCTGGAACGATCGACTACAGCGCCCAGGTACAGCTCTTTGGCGATGTCAGTGCAGGATTCAACCAGGATCTTGGTCACTGGCTGACCGTTGGCGTCGGTCTGGTAAGTCACCAGACGCTTGCCCAGCCATTGCTGTGCGAAAGCTGCTGCGTCTTCTTTGCTGCGAACCAGCTTGACGCCGCCCGCTTTACCGCGACCACCAGCGTGAACCTGGGCCTTGACGACCCACTCGGTACCACCAATCTTGTCGCAAGCTTCTGCTGCTGCTTCGGGGGTGTCGACTGCGTAGCCTTTGGATACTGGCAGGCCGTATTCAGCGAACAGCTGCTTACCCTGATACTCGTGAAGATTCATGCTTATTACCGTCTTCGTTTAGGTACTGCGCATTCGGTGCTGCACATTCATTGTGCCGCACCACCTGTGACCGCTACTCCTGGAAGGCTCCAGGGTGTCATTCAACACACCTGAAGCCGCCTGAGAGGTCGAGTCCGGCGGACTTTCCGCGGTGAGTCTTGCTCGCAAGGCTCACGACGGGCAGTCCGTCGTGGTTTCTCTTGTTGTCTTAGCGTTTTTTACGGTTCTGGATGTGGATGGCACCGCCATTCACAGCCAGGGCCGCTTCGTGAAGCGCTTCGGACAGAGTCGGGTGCGAGAAGACCATCATGCCGATGTCTTCTGCACTGCTACCGAATTCCATTGCAATCGCGCCCTGCTGTACCAGCTCGGCAGCGCTTGGACCAATGACGTGAACGCCCAATACGCGGTCGGTCTTGGCATCAGCGATGATCTTGACGAAACCGCCGGTGTCGTTGGCTGCCATGGCACGGCCACTGGCTGCGAACGGGAAGGTGCCGACGTTGACTTCAACGCCTTCGCTCTTCAGGGTCTGCTCGGTTTTACCAACCCACGCGATTTCCGGGTGAGTGTAGATAACCGAAGGAATCAGGTTGTAGTTCATCTGGGCCTTGTGCCCCTTGATGCGCTCGACAACCATGATGCCCTCTTCCGACGCCTTGTGCGCCAGCATCAGACCACGAACCACGTCACCGATGGCGTAAACGCCCGGTACGCTGGTGGTGCAGTAGTCGTCGACATAGATGAAGCCACGCTCATCCAGGTCCACGCCGCTGTCGGCAGCCAGCAGGTCGGTGGTCACAGGACGACGACCAACGGCAACGATCAGGCGATCGAAAGTGATCGACTGTTCGCCGGTTGCGTCGGTGTAGCTGACCACAACTTCTTCACCGTTGACCTTGGAACCGGTCACGCGAGCGCCCAGTTTTACGTCCAGGCCTTGCTTGGTGAAGGTTTTCAGCGCTTCCTTGGAAACGGCTTCGTCAGCAGCAGGGATGAACTTGTCCAGAGCTTCCAGAACAGTTACCTGAGCACCCAGACGGGCCCATACCGAACCCAGCTCCAGACCGATAACGCCAGCGCCGATCACGCCCAGACGCTTTGGTACTGCCTGGAATTCCAGGGCGCCGGTGGAGTCGACGATGACTTTCTGGTCGACCGGAGCCGGTGGAATGTCGATCGGACGCGAACCGGAAGCCAGGATCACGTGTTCGGCTTCGATGATTTCAACGGTGCCGTCAGCAGCGGTCAGCTCGACCTTCTTGCCGGCCAGCAGTTTGCCGTGGCCTTGCAGAGTGGTCACGCCGTTGGCCTTGAACAGGCTGGAAACGCCGCCAGTCAGGTTCTTGACGATGGTGGACTTGCGGCCAACCATTGCAGGAACGTCGATGGAGACGTCAGAAGTCGAAATACCGTGAACGCCGAAGCCGTTCTTGGCTTCGTAGAATTTCCAGGAGCTGTCCAGCAGAGCCTTGGAAGGAATGCAACCAACGTTCAGGCAGGTACCGCCCAAGGCCAGTTTGCCTTCCTTGTCCTGATACTTCTCGATGCAGGCAGTCTTGAAACCAAGTTGCGCAGCCTTGATGGCGGCAACATAACCGCCAGGGCCTGCGCCAATCACTACCACGTCGAATTTCTGGGACATAAAAAAGATTCCTTTTAGCTGCGAGCTTCAAGCTGCAAGCTGCAAACCGATCAGTGGCTTTCCACACAACCGGCTTGCAGCCCTTCATTAGATGCTACCTGCGAACCCCGTGCCATACGCCAAACTGCTTTTTCTTGCAGCTTGCCGCTTGCAGCCCGGAGCTGCTCCATCAGATATCCAGCAGCAGACGAGCCGGATCTTCCAGCAGGTTCTTGATGGTAACGAGGAAGGTTACCGCTTCTTTACCGTCGATCAAACGGTGATCGTACGACAGAGCCAGATACATCATCGGACGAATCACGACCTGACCATTGACCGCCATAGGACGCTGCAGAATGTTGTGCATGCCCAGAATCGCGGCCTGTGGCGGGTTGACGATCGGAGTCGACATCATCGAACCGAAGGTACCACCGTTGGTGATAGTGAAGGTACCACCTGTCATCTCGTCCAGGGACAGCTTGCCGTCACGGGCCTTCTTGCCGAAGGTGGCGATGCCGCCTTCGATTTCAGCCAGGCTCATCAGCTCGGCGTTACGCAGAACCGGTACGACCAGACCACGATCGCTGGAAACGGCAACACCGATGTCGGAGTAACCGTGGTAAACGATGTCGTTGCCATCGATCGAAGCGTTGACTGCCGGGAAGCGCTTCAGCGCTTCGGTAGCTGCCTTGACGAAGAACGACATGAAGCCCAGGCGCACGCCATTGTGGGACTTCTCGAACAGGTCCTTGTACTTGGAGCGCAGGGCCATGACTTCGGTCATGTCCACTTCGTTGAACGTGGTCAGCATCGCCATGTTCGACTGGGCTTCAACCAGACGCTTGGCAACGGTGGCACGTACACGAGTCATCGGTACACGCTTCTCGACACGATCGCCAGCAGCCAGCACAGGAGCAGCAGCGGCTGCAGCAGGCTTGGCAGCAGGAGCTGCGGCCGGTGCGGATTTCTTGGCTTCAACAGCGGCAACCACGTCTTCCTTGGTTACGCGACCGTCCTTGCCAGTGCCTTTGACGCTGGCCAGATTGATACCGTTTTCTTCAGCCAGCTTGCGAGCGGCAGGTGCTGCGATCGCATCTTCGTCAGCAGCCGATGCAGCGGCCTGGGCCGGTGCAGCAGCAGGAGCAGCAGGTGCAGGCGCAGGCGCAGGCGCAGCAGATGCGGTAGCACCGGCATCCAGGGTTGCAATCACTTCGTTGGACAGGACGATGTCGCCCTCGCCTTTCACGATCGATGCCAGCACGCCGTCAGCTTCGGCCAGGACTTCAAGTACAACCTTGTCAGTCTCGATATCGACCAGCAGCTCGTCACGTTTTACCGCTTCGCCCGGTTGCTTGTGCCACTTGGAAATGGTGCCGTCGGCAACGGATTCCGGGAAAGAGGGGGCTTTGATCTCGATAGCCATTATCTGTAATTCCTTAATTCGGTTTCTAATGCTCGAAGGCGTTAAACAGTGAAGGCATCTTGCAGGAGTTTTTCCTGCTGCTCGGCATGCATCGAAGCATAACCACAAGCTGGCGCTGCAGAAGCATCACGACCGGCATACTCGAGAACGAGGCTGCGGTTATGGTTGCTCATGCTGCGACGCAAGTGGTGCTGACTGCTGTACCAGGCACCCTGGTTCATCGGCTCTTCCTGACACCACACTACGTTCTGCAGGTTGGTGTAAGGCGCGATCGCTTCCATGAGATCGTCTTCAGGGAACGGATACAGCTGTTCGATACGTACGATTGCGATGTCTTCTCGGCCTTCGGCACGGCGTTTTTCCAGCAGGTCGTAGTAGACCTTGCCGCCACACAGAACCAGACGGGTCACTTTGGCCGGATCGAGCGCATCGACTTCCGGGATCACGGTCTGGAACGAGCCTTCGGCCAGTTCTTCCAGAGTCGAGATCGCCAGTTTGTGGCGCAGCAGCGACTTTGGCGTCAGCACGATCAGCGGCTTGCGCAGCGGACGAATGACCTGACGACGCAGCAGGTGGTAGATCTGCGCCGGCGTAGTCGGCACACACACCTGAATGTTGTGCTCGGCACACAGTTGCAGGTAACGCTCAAGACGTGCGGACGAGTGCTCAGGCCCCTGCCCTTCATAACCGTGAGGCAACAGCATGGTCAGACCGCACAGACGGCCCCACTTGTGCTCGCCACTGGTGATGAACTGGTCGATGACCACTTGCGCGCCGTTAGCGAAGTCGCCGAACTGGGCTTCCCAGATGACCAGAGCGTTAGGCTCGGTGGTCGAGTAGCCGTATTCGTAAGCGAGTACCGCTTCCTCGGAGAGGAACGAGTCGTACAGGTCAAAACGCGGCTGACCGGCGAACAGGTTCTTCAAAGGAATGTAGGTGCTTGCGTCTTTCTGGTTGTGCAAGACGGCGTGACGGTGCGAGAACGTACCGCGACCGATGTCCTGACCCGTCATGCGGATCGGGTGACCTTCGAACGCCAGGGTCGCGTACGCCATGGTTTCGGCGTAACCCCAGTTGATCGGCAGGCCGCCGGCTTGCATCTTCTGACGGTCTTCGTAGATCTTCTGGACCTGACGCTGAACGACGAAACCTTCTGGCAGTTCCATCAGCTTGGCAGACAGTTCCTGCAAGGTCTTGAGATCGAAACGGGTGTCGTGACGCGCAGTCCAGGCATGGCCCAGGTACGGACGCCAGTCGACGAACAGTTCCTTGTTCGGCTCCTTGACCAGGCTTTTCACAACGTGCTGACCATTGTCCAGCGCATTGCGATAGTCGTCGATCTTGGCCTGCACACGCTCTTCAGTGAGAACACCGGTCTTGATCAGTTGCTCGGCGTACAACTCGCGAGTCGTGCGCTGCTTGGTGATCTGCTGGTACATCAACGGCTGGGTGCCGCTAGGCTCGTCCGCTTCGTTGTGACCGCGACGACGGTAGCAGACCAGGTCGATCACGATGTCACGCTTGAACTGCATGCGGTAATCGATAGCCAGCTGGGTCACGAACACCACGGCTTCCGGGTCATCGCCATTCACATGGAGAATCGGAGCCTGGATCATCTTGGCAACGTCGGTGGCGTACTCGGTGGAGCGCGAGTCCAGCGGGTTGCTGATGGTGAAACCAACCTGGTTGTTGATGACGATATGGATCGTGCCGCCAGTCTTGAAGCCGCGGGTCTGCGACATCTGGAAGGTTTCCATGACCACGCCCTGACCTGCAAACGCAGCGTCACCGTGGAGGGAAATCGGCAGAACCTTGTCACCGTCCGGATCGTTGCGACGATCCTGACGCGCACGCACGGAACCCTCGACCACCGGAGAAACGATTTCCAGGTGGGACGGGTTGAATGCCATGGCCAGGTGAACTTCACCGCCTGCGGTCATTACGTTGGAAGAGAAACCCTGGTGATATTTCACGTCACCGGAGCCCAGCTCCACTTTCTTCTTGCCTTCGAACTCGTCGAACAGCTCGCGCGGGTTCTTGCCGAAGGTGTTGACCAGCACGTTCAGACGGCCACGGTGGGCCATGCCGATCACGACTTCCTTGGTGCCGTAGGAGCCGGAGCGCTGGATCAGCTCGTCCAGCATCGGAATCAGGCTTTCGCCGCCTTCCAGACCAAAGCGTTTGGTGCCTGGGTATTTGGTGCCCAGGTATTTTTCCAGACCTTCAGCGGCCGTAACACGCTCAAGCAGATGACCCTGGATTTCAGCAGAGAACGCAGGACGGCCACGCACGCTTTCAAGACGCTGCATGAACCAGTTGCGTTGCTCGGAATCAACGATGTGCGTGAACTCCGAACCGATGGTGCGACAATATGTCTGCTGCAACGCTTCGAGAATTTCGCGTAGGCTCGCTTCCTCTTTGCCGATGAACAGGTCGCCGGCACGGAAAGTCGTATCAAGATCGGCATTGGTCAAGCCGTAGTGATTGATCGACAGATCGGCCGGGGCAGGACGCTGCCACAGGCCCAGCGGATCGAGCTGGGCAACCTGATGGCCGCGCATACGATATGCCTGGATCAGTCGCAATACTTCAACTTGCTTCTTCTCGTGCTCGCTGCTCACGCTTCCGGCAGATACCGGCTGGGCGCGGCGCTGGTTTTTGGCCAGCAACACGAAATGATCGCGAATCGTGGAATGCGATACATCGGTGGCAGAGTTGCCGTCTGCTGGCAACTTCTGAAAGTAGGTGCGCCATTCTTCTGGCACAGCGTTAGGGTCGTGCAGGTAGAGCTCATAAAGCTCTTCCACATAGGCAGCGTTACCACCGGAAAGGTGGGCACTGTTCCACATGCGCTGCATCACGCTTTCTTGCATGCTTGGTCACCCTCGGTAAGGGGACACCACCGGCGAAGACGCCATAGCAAACATGAAACAGTCGTGTGCAGCGACCATATCAAGTCACTAAGGATCACGCAGATAGCCCGGGTACCAGCCCGGATGCCCCTGCTGGTCTCATTTCTTCAAAAGAAGAGCGGCAGCCTTGCGAGCCACTGCTCAGGTTAAAGCCACGACGCCGGTTGAAGCCTGCGCCGCGGCTACTTTACGTGCAACGGTATTGCGGTACTGCGATAAATCAGACGCCGCTTTGCAGAAGCATGTTACGTACGTGGCCGATTGCCTTGGTCGGGTTGAGACCTTTAGGGCAAACGTTCACGCAGTTCATGATCCCGCGGCAGCGGAAAACACTGAACGGGTCATCAAGCGAAGCCAGACGCTCTGAAGTCCGGGTATCACGGCTGTCAGCCAGGAAACGATAGGCTTGCAGCAGTGCAGCCGGGCCCAGGAACTTGTCCGGGTTCCACCAGAAGGACGGGCAGGAAGTCGAGCAGCAAGCGCACAGAATACACTCGTACAGACCATCCAGCTTCTCACGCTCTTCCGGAGTCTGCAGACGCTCGATGGCCGGAGCCGGAGTATCGTTCTGCAGGAAAGGCTTCACCTTCTCGTATTGCTTGTAGAAGATGCTCATATCCACTACCAAGTCACGAATAACCGGCAAACCAGGCAGTGGGCGCACTACCAGCTTGTTATTCTTGACCACGGACGACAATGGAGTGATGCAGGCAAGACCGTTCTTGCCGTTGATGTTCATGCCATCGGAACCACACACGCCTTCGCGGCAGGAGCGACGGTACGAGAAACCTTCATCCTGTTCCTTGACCAGAGCCAGCACGTCAAGAACCATCAGGTCCTTGCCACCGGTATCGACCTGGAACTCCTGCATGAACGGCGCAGCGTCCTGATCAGGGTTGTAACGATAAACACTGACTTGCAACATATCGGTCACCCTTAATAAGTCCGAATCTTAGGCTCAAAAGTCGGAACAGTTTTTGGCGAGAAGTTCACGGCACGCTTGGCTACGCGCTTGTCACCCGGGAAGTACAGGGTGTGGCACAGCCAGTTTTCGTCATCGCGATCTTCAAAGTCTTCACGGGCGTGGGCGCCGCGCGATTCCTTACGATGTTCTGCAGCAATCGCCGTGGCTTCGGCAACTTCCAGCAGGTTTTGCAGTTCAAGCGCTTCGATACGAGCAGTGTTGAATGCCTGGCTCTTGTCGTTGATCTTGACGTTGGCGATGCGTTCACGCAGACCAGCCAGTTGGGCAATACCCTTCTGCATGTATTCGCCGGTACGGAATACACCGAAGTAGTTCTGCATGCAGCTTTGCAGCTCTTTACGCAGCGAAGCGACGTCTTCACCGGCAGTACGCTCGTTGAGGCCGGACAGACGCGCCAGGGCAGCGTCAACATCGGACTCGGAGGCACGACGGTAGTCGACACCTTCACGCAGGCTCTGCTCCAGGTGCAGGCCGGCAGCGCGACCAAAGACCACCAGATCGAGCAGCGAGTTGCCGCCCAGACGGTTGGCGCCGTGCACGGATACGCAAGCCACTTCACCTACAGCGAACAGACCAGGAATGATCTGATCGGTGCCAGCAGCGTCCTGAGTGATCGCCTGACCGTGAATGTTGGTGGCGATGCCGCCCATCATGTAGTGGCAAGTCGGAACAACCGGGATCGGAGCCAGAGCAGGATCGACGTGAGCAAAGGTCTTGGACAGCTCCATGATGCCTGGCAGGCGGCTGTGCAATACTTCTTCACCCAGGTGATCAAGCTTGAGCATCACGTGGTCGCCATCAGGACCGCAACCGTTACCGGCGATGATCTCTTTAACCATGGAACGGGCAACAACGTCACGACCGGCAAGGTCCTTGGCGTTCGGAGCATAACGCTCCATGAAACGCTCGCCGTGCTTGTTGATCAGGTAACCACCTTCACCACGGCAACCCTCGGTAACCAGTACACCTGCGCCGGCAATACCGGTCGGGTGGAACTGCCACATTTCGATGTCCTGAACAGGAACACCGGCACGCAGGGCCATGCCGACACCGTCACCGGTGTTGATCAGGGCGTTGGTGGTGGACGAGTAGATACGACCTGCACCACCGGTCGCCAGTACGGTTGCATTGGCGCGGATGTAGGAGGTTTCGCCTGTTTCGATGCAGATAGCGATGATGCCGACAAAGGCGCCATCCTGGTTCTTCACCAGATCCACTGCATAGTATTCGTTCAGGAATACGGTGCCAGCTTTCAGGTTGGCCTGATACAGGGTGTGCAGCAGAGCATGACCGGTACGGTCGGCAGCGGCACAGGTACGTGCAGCCTGACCACCTTTACCGAAGTCCTTGGACTGACCGCCGAAAGGACGCTGGTAGATGCGGCCCTGTTCGGTGCGGGAGAACGGCAGGCCCATGTGCTCGAGCTCGAAGACCGCTTCCGGACCTACGGAACACATGTATTCGATAGCGTCCTGGTCACCGATGTAGTCGGAACCCTTGACGGTATCGTACATGTGCCAGCGCCAGTCATCGTTCGGGTCGGCCGAAGCGATTGCGCAGGTAATGCCACCCTGTGCGGAAACGGTGTGCGAGCGAGTCGGGAATACCTTGGTGACAACAGCGGTCTTGTGACCACCCTGAGCCAGCTGCAAGGCAGCGCGCATGCCAGCGCCGCCGCCACCGATGATGATGGCGTCGAAGGAAAGTGTATTTGTGTTAGCCATGAATCAGATACCCCAAAGAATCTGCACGCCCCAGACGAAGTAAGCGAACATCGCAACGCCGCTGACTGCCTGGAAGAGAAAACGAACTGCAGTCGCGGACTTGCCCAGCGCCATTGGCGTCAGGTAGTCGGTCGCGATGGTCCACATGCCGACCCAGGCGTGAGCGCCAAGGGCAACGAAGGCCAACAGACTGAAGATACGCATCCCGTTGTGCGAGAACAGCTCATGCCACTGGGCATAGGTCAGACCAGGGTGAGCGACGAGGTAGCCGATCAGGAAAATGAAATAAGCCGCGAGAACGACCGCTGAAACGCGCTGCGCCATCCAGTCATAGAGGCCCGAACGCGACAGGTTAGTGACGTTGGTTACCATATCCATACTCCCGCCAGGATGATCACCACCACGGAGACGGCGATAACGATTTTCGAGCCCAGTTTCCCGCCTTCCAGCGTTTCACCGACACCCGCGTCCATGATCAGGTGACGAACACCCGCCACCAGGTGATACAGCAGGGCAGACAGCAGCGCCCAGATTACAAACTTGGCCAGCGGGCTGGTCAGACACGCTTTTACTTCACCGAAGGTTTCTTCGGAGGCCAGCGACTTGTCCATTGCATACAGCATGATTGCAATACCGACAAAGAGGATGACACCGGAGATACGGTGAAGGATGGACGTGTAAGCAGTGACTGGGAGCTTGATGGTCCTTAGGTCTAGATTTACAGGTCGTTGGCTTTTCACGGCTTTTTTTTCACACTGAAGAGCCCCTAACAATCAGGGCAAGTTGTTGGGAAGTGCACTGGTCAGGTACCCACCACCCAGGAAGTGACAACCCCCTCAAAACGGGCCAAAAAGCCCTTGGCGGTCGGACGCCGAGTATAGACAGTTAGGGAACTAATGACAACGCGCAGACTTGCAGCCAATAGCGGATTGCGCGGATTGAATAAAAGGCGTAAACGGCAGCAATGGCTTGAAGAAACATCGACATAAAGGCCTTGCGGAACACGACTTTAGGCAAATTGACTTTAGAATTTATCTAACTATAGTGGTGCGGGCCCTGCGTGGGGGGCCTGTCTGATGATTTGAAGCATAAATAGGAGGCCACATGGCTGACAAAAAAGCGCAGTTGATCATCGAGGGCACAGCCCCCGTCGAGCTGCCCATACTGACCGGCACCGTGGGTCCTGACGTGATCGACGTGCGCGGACTTACCGCCACCGGCCGCTTCACATTCGACCCCGGATTCATGTCGACCGCCTCTTGCGAGTCGAAGATCACCTACATTGATGGTGATAACGGCATTCTGCTGCACCGCGGTTATCCGATCGAGCAACTGGCCGAACAGTCCGATTATCTGGAAACCTGCTACCTTCTGCTCAATGGCGAACTGCCAACCAGCGAACAGAAAGCCCAGTTCGTTGCCGTGGTCAAAAACCACACCATGGTCCACGAGCAGCTCAAGAGCTTCTTCAACGGCTTCCGCCGCGACGCCCACCCGATGGCTGTCATGTGTGGCGTAGTCGGTGCCCTGTCCGCGTTCTACCACGACTCGCTGGACATCAATAACCCGCAGCACCGCGAAATCTCGGCAGTACGCCTGGTCGCCAAGATGCCGACCCTGGCAGCGATGGTTTACAAGTACTCCATGGGCCAACCCATGATGTACCCGCGTAACGACCTCAGCTACGCCGAAAACTTCCTGCACATGATGTTCAACACCCCTTGCGAGATCAAACCGATCAGCCCGGTGCTGGCCAAGGCAATGGACAAGATCTTCATCCTGCATGCAGACCACGAACAGAACGCTTCGACCTCTACCGTGCGCATGGCCGGCTCGTCGGGTGCAAACCCGTTCGCCTGTATCGCAGCCGGTATCGCGGCACTCTGGGGCCCGGCTCACGGCGGCGCCAACGAAGCCGTACTGACCATGCTCGATGAAATCGGTGATGTCTCCAACATCGACAAATTCATCGCCAAAGCCAAGGACAAGAACGATCCGTTCAAGCTGATGGGCTTCGGTCACCGCGTCTACAAGAACCGCGACCCACGTGCCACGGTCATGAAAAAGACCTGCGACGAAGTACTTCGCGAACTGGGCATCACCAACGACCCACAACTCGAACTGGCCATGCGCCTGGAAGAGATTGCCCTGACCGACCCGTACTTCATCGAGCGCTCGCTGTACCCGAACGTCGACTTCTATTCGGGCATCATCCTGAAAGCCATCGGCATTCCAACCAGCATGTTCACCGTGATCTTCGCCCTGGCGCGGACTGTCGGCTGGATCTCGCACTGGAAAGAAATGCTCTCCAGCCCGTACAAGATTGGCCGCCCACGCCAACTGTACACAGGCAACGTGACACGCGACATCGTTCCACTGGAAGATCGCAAGTAAGCGACCTGCCAACGAAAAGGGCTGCCATTGGCAGCCCTTTTTATTGCGCAATCAAAAATCTACTTCTGCGACCGCTCCTTCAGCGCTTTCAGGGTATTGAACGGCGCATCCACGACAAACTTGTTGGCCACCCAGGACGGCACACTGCCGCCCGGGTCGGTATGCACCTGATAGGTGACTTCTGTCAGACTCGGGCCTTTGGGCACCAGCTTCCAGAAACCCTTGACCTCGGCGACCCGCACAAAACCCTTTTCTTCAGGCAAATAGCTTGATTGCTCATCAATATTGCGGGTCAGGCTGCCATCTGCGCCCTCCTCGCTGGTAATCAGCAGAATCGAATCACGGGGCGTTACGGGCCATGGTGTGTTGAATCGCGTGTAGGTCCAGGCTTTGTTGCCTTCATGCTTAAGCAGCTTCTGTGACTGGCATTCATGAATCCAGGCGCAGGCCCCCACGACATCTTCCTGCAGGGCGCGCAGCTTGGCCACACTGGCATTGATGGTCGTCACACCGCGATAAGCCTTGTACTTGGAGCCCGGCACATCACTCAGGGATACCTTGATCCCCTCCTCGTCCTTGGCCACCTGCCAATCTTCAGCCTGGGCCACACCTGTCAACAACACAGTCAACCCACAGACAACAGCCATGCGATGTAGCGTATTCATTGTTTATTCCTTGTTGTTGATATTCCGCCCAGCGACACTCTTGGTTCAACTGCATCTGATTCAGTTGCAGCTCATGCAACCGCAGTTGCTTTTTCCCACCAGCCAATCAGACGAATAGCCTCGGCCTGATCAACGCCACAAACATCTTGCGCCGCCTTGAACTGACTGCACACAGCAGGCCGCTCGGCCATGCCAAACAGACCACAGAGCAACTCGATGGATAAATGCAGGCAACGCTCACCCGCCGGCTTGCCATCTGGCATGCCCGGAATGGGAGAAGTAATAGACGGAGCGATGCAGCAAGCACCACAACCGGAGCGGCAGTCCATGACCAGACACCCTTGCTGAATATTAAAAGGAAGATTTTAGCGGCTAAAACGGACGTTTCAAAATGCCATATCAGACGAGAAACAGGGCCTTACTGCTTGAATTTGAAATCCAGCGCAGCCCCTTCGATATCGCGACGACTTTCATTGCGCATTTGCAGCTGCATTTCATTGCTCAGCAGGCGCCCATTGAGCTCGAAAGGACTGGGATCAGATGATGACCCCTTGCTGCCAAACATCTGCGGCAGCAAAGGCTTGCGCTTGGCAGTAATCACATTGGCAGGAGGAGAAAGCTCTTTGACCATTTCTGGCGGCAGGCTCAAGTCAAGCTTGGGCTGAGGCAAACGGACATCCTTGACCGAAGCTTTAGCCGTCTTGTTCTTTTCGCGCCTGGCGGTAACAGCAACGGCCTTCTCTTTAGCAGGAGCAGCCTTGACCGCTGGAGTCTTTGCAGCCTCTCTGGAAGCAGGCGATTTAGCGACAGAAACAGGGCGCGGCGGCGTTACCTCCCCCTTACCCGCAACCACAGGAACAACCGGGACACCAGGCTTCAACTCATGCACTGGCGCAGCAGGCCTGGACACTGCCGGCTCAACGGCGGCAGCTGGCGGCTGAACAGCAGGCGCAACAGGCGCAGCCACGCCTGCCTCAACCTTCGGCTTTGGAACCGGCGCGTCTTGAGAGTCGCAAGCGCTCAACAACACAACGACGAACAATCCGAGACAACGAAACGCATTATTCATAATAAGTAAATGGCTGAGGCATAGAGGTCACATGCTGTCCCTTTGAGGCACACCTGACAAGACAAGAGTTCCAACGATGAGACAAAAAACATGTGCGCTCAATAAGCCGGCACAGTTTCTTGACACAATTGTTTGGCCAGCATCCCCAATGTCATCAGCGCACGCTCCGCTTCACGATTCCAGGGCATGCCACAGTTCAGACGAATACAGTGATTGAACTGTTCTGTATTACTGAAAATAAGACCCGGCGCGATACTGATACCCTGCTCCAGCGCCCGCACATGCAATTCCTGGGTATTGACGCGCCCCGGCAAGCTGACCCAGAGAATAAAGCCACCTACCGGACGACTCATCTGAGTCCCCTCGGGGAAGAACTGCTGCACCGCCAACTGGAAAGCACTCAGATTCTTGCGATACTCCAGGCGAATAAAACGCAAATGCCGGTCATAACCACCGTTTTCCAGATAAGCCGCGATAGCCATCTGCGTCACACTGCAGGCTGAATGAGTGCTGAAGGTCTGCAAGCGCTGGATTTCCGCCTGATATTTCCCGGCAATCATCCAGCCAATGCGCACACCCGGCGACAGTGTCTTGGAAAAACTGGAGCAATAAATCACTCGACCAAGGCGATCGAAGGCTTTCAAGGCCTTGGTACGCCCCACTTCAAACATCAGCTCGCCGTACACATCATCTTCAACGATCTGGATATCAAAGTCCGATGCCAGTCGCAGCAGGTTCTTCTGCCGCTCTTCCGGCATGGTGCCACCCAGCGGATTACTCAAGCGTGCGGTCAGCACCAAAGCCTTGATCGACCACTGGTTGGCCGCCAGCTGCAGAGCCTCCAGGCTAATACCCGTCGATGGGTCACTGGGAATCTCGATGACCTTGAGCCCCAGCAGATCCGCCAGTTGCAGCAGACCGTAATAAGCCGGTGACTCGGCCGCGATCAGGTCGCCGGGCTGCGTCAGCACCCGCAGGGCCATTTGCAGGGCATCGACGCAACCGTGGGTAATCACCACTTCATAAGGATCTACCACAACGCCCGCATCACGCATGCGGATGGCAACCTGTCTGCGCAATGGCTCGAAACCGGGGCTGAACATATAACTGAACGCCCGAGGGCTGTGAAAGCGCGTCACCTTGGCCAGTTGCTGATGCAGGGCACGGACCGGCAGATAATCCACGTGCGGCACCGCTGCCCCGAGGGCAAACACACCTTCACGACGAGATTCTTCAAGCACCTGCTGGATGATGCTGCTGCGGGTCACCAGACCTGGACGCTCCACTCGCGCAATATCTGGCGTCGATGCCGTCAGCGCAGGTGTCTGATGCACGTAATACCCGGACTGCGGGCGAGCCCGGATCAGGCCCTGATCTTCAAGATTGGCGTAGGCCTGCAATACCGTTGCATGGCTGACATTGAGCTGCGAACTCATTTTGCGGACCGATGGCACACGCTCGCCGGGCTGATAGACGCCCCGGCGGATGTCTTCCGCCAACTGCTGAGCGATGCGTTGATAAAGCAAAAGATTGGTCATGACACAGCCTCGAACCGACCCGCAATTTGTTTTTGTAGGGGAGATGATAGCCTAAAGACCGGAACAGTCGAAAAGTGTACGGGGACAGTTTCTCTTCAGGCCCATCATTGTGCGCTCTGACAAAAAATATTGTCGGGTAAAGATGCCAAGTTCACGGCTTTTTAAGCCAAAAAAAGCCCGGGGCCGTTTCCGACGCCGGGCTTTTTTTCAGATTTTTTCTTACCGGGCAGCGCCTAGCTGGCCCTTGTCGTCGGAAAAGACGATTTCTACACGACGATTTTGTGCTCGCCCACGCTCGGAGGCGTTCACATCGACCGGATATTGCTGACCATAACCCTCGACCTGAATGCGCTTGTCGTCAACACCCAGGTCGATCAGCACATCGGCGACCGACTGTGCGCGATCACGGGACAGTTTCAGGTTTTCCTGCCGGTCACCGGTACTGTCGGTGTAGCCTTCGATCCTTACCGTGCGGCGAGGATTGAGCAACAGGAACTGTACGACTTTGAGCACCGTGCGATTGGCAGAGCTTTTCAGTTCGGCATGCCCCGGATCGAACAGCACATCGCCCAGGGTCATGACCAGGCCACGGTCGGTCTGCGTAGTCGCAAGGCTGAGTATCTGATCTTCCAGCCACTTGCCATGCTGCTGCGCACTGGCCAGCTTGGCCTCGCGCAACGCCAGTTGCAGGCGTTGACGCTCCATCTCCAGTTTGGCCAGTTGCTCCTGGGCCAGCATCAGGTTGCTGTGCTCACGGGCAATCTCGCTGTACCGGGTACTCAGGTAGGCGTAATGACTGACATCGGCTCCGCTGCCCAGATAACTCGACAGGCGCTCTGCCCTCGCCAGCGATTCGCCTGAACGGATCACGTCCTTGGGCGCACTGCGCAGTACATTCGGGTCTTCTTTCACTTTCTGGAAATCTGTACCGGCCTGACGCAGCGCCTGCTCACTGTCCTGATGACTCGCACAACCAGACAGGCCTGCAACGCCCAGCAAAAGGCATCCGCTCAATACACGGGTAACACGGTTCATTGAGCTTCCCCCAACTGTTTGCGCAGACGATTGAGGCGAACATTCAACTGATTGATCTGCTCCTGACTTTTCAGGGTCAACACCCTCGCTTCCGCCAGGCGCGCATCAAGCTCGGCACGCTCGGCGTTCATGCGCGCATCCTTGTAGGATTTATCGGCCATGTCGGCACGTGCCTGGGCAAATGCGGATTGCGCATTGACCAGTTCGGGCTGCTCATCGCTGGCGCCGACGGCCTTGGCCTGCTCCAGAGCCTGCTCGGTCAGCTTGAACTGTTCGGTCGGTGCCGGATCGCTGGCACAACCGACCAACGTGGCGATGGCCATGAATGCAACTAAAGGGCGAATACTCACAAAAACATTCCTACTTGTTTGGGACGCTGGTGCTGGCAGGTTGCAGCAACTGAGCTTTCCACACATCCAGATTGCGCTGGATAGCTTCACCCGCAAGGCCCGAAGACGCCAATTCTGTCATCTTTTTCACCAACTGTCCGCGCAACCATGGATCGTTACAGGCCGAATTCACTGATAACGCCAGATACAGGCCCGGTTTATCAAGGGGTTCAGGCTGAGCGACCAGATCAGACGACAAGCCAAGGGTTTGCATCATGACCATGCCTGCATAGCGTCCAGCCAGTACATATTCGACCTGCCCCAGCGCCAGTTTCTGAAAGGCCAGGGTCAGATTGGGCAAGCGCTCCAGCGTCAGGTGTTCTTTAGCCGTTGCCTCGAATGACTGGGTAAGACGAGTCCTTTCAGAGATAGCGCCCGACCGCCCGTGCAGGTCGGCGAGAGAACTGAAGGGCAAGGCACGATCGTGACGGGTCCAGACCAGGATTTCATTGTGGGTGATTGGCGGCTGGATATAGTCGAACGAATCAAGCTGAGCCTGATTCAGTGGCGCATCGACCAGCATGTCCATACGACCGGTGCGCGCCTCTTCCAGCGCCTGGCTGCGCTTGCCCGCATACAGAAACTCGACATCCAGATCCAGAGAATCGGCCGCCCGCCTGAGCAGGTCGGCATTGGCACCCATCAAGTGCCTTGGGTCCTGCGGATCGCGCCACAGGTAAGGCGGTGCATCCGGGCTGCCGGTGACGATCAGTCGCTCGCACTTGCCTGCCGCCGATGCAAACGACGGCAGCACCATCAGCCCCAGAAGAAGCGAAGACAAAAACAGCCTTGGCTGGCCCATGAATAATCCTTTTTCAGCACAACAAAAAACCCGTTCACTCAGGCCACGCACCCTGTCAAGGACAGGTATGCACGGCCGGATTGAACGGGTTCTCGAAACTGGTTTAAACCAGCTTTTCCAGCTCAGGCACCGCTTCAAACAGATCAGCCACCAGACCGTAATCAGCCACCTGGAAGATCGGAGCTTCTTCGTCCTTGTTGATCGCGACGATCACCTTGGAGTCCTTCATGCCCGCCAGATGCTGGATCGCACCGGAAATACCCACCGCGATGTACAACTGAGGAGCAACGATCTTGCCGGTCTGCCCGACCTGCATGTCGTTGGGCACGAAACCGGCATCGACCGCGGCGCGGGATGCGCCCACCGCAGCACCCAGCTTGTCCGCCAGGGCGTACAGGTGCTTGAAGTTATCGCCGTTCTGCATGCCGCGACCGCCGGAAACGACGATTTTGGCAGCGGTCAGTTCTGGGCGATCGGACTTGGCCAGCTCTTCGCCAACGAAGGAGGACTTGCCTGCATCATGAGCAACAGAGACAGCTTCGACCGCAGCCGAACCACCTTCTGCAGCGACCGGATCGAAACCGGTCGCACGGACGGTGATGACCTTGATCGACGCACTCGATTGCACGGTGGCAATAGCGTTACCGGCGTAGATCGGACGCTTGAAGGTGTCAGCCGATTCAACCGAAACGATTTCGGAGATCTGATCCACATCCAGCTGTGCTGCAACGCGAGGCAGGATGTTTTTGCCATTGGAGGTCGCGGCCGCCAGAACATGGCTATAACCAGTTGCCAGCTCGACGACCAGCGGTGCTACGTTTTCCGGCAACTGATGCGCGTAGGCAGCATTGTCGGCAACCAGTACCTTGGTAACACCCGCGATCTTTGCAGCAGCTGCGGCGACAGCACTTACGCCGGAACCGGCCACCAGGACATTGATATCGCCACCGATCTTCTGGGCAGCGGCAATGGTGTTCAGCGTGGCTGGAGCCACAGCTGCATTGTCATGTTCAGCGATAACCAGGATCGTCATTTAGATTACCTTCGCTTCGGTTTTCAGTTTTTCGACCAGTTCGGCCACCGACTTCACTTTGATACCGGCGCTACGTGCTGCCGGCGCTTCAACCTTGACAGTCTTGTTGGTCGAAGCGGTGGAAACGCCCAATGCATCCGGGGTCAGCGTTTCAAGCGGCTTTTTCTTGGCCTTCATGATGTTGGGCAGCGAAGCATAACGTGGCTCGTTCAGACGCAGGTCTGTGGTCACGATAGCCGGCAGGCTCAGGGATACGGTTTGCAGACCACCGTCGATTTCGCGGGTCACGGCAACCTTGTCACCCGACACTTCGACCTTGGAAGCAAAGGTACCTTGCGGGTAACCGCTCAGGGCAGCCAGCATCTGGCCAGTCTGATTGTTATCGCTGTCGATGGCCTGTTTGCCCAGGATCACCAGTTGTGGCTGCTCCTTGTCGACAACAGCCTTAAGCAGCTTGGCCACGGCCAGGGAGGTCAGGTCCTCGGCAGACTCGACCAGTACGGCACGGTCGGCACCCAGCGCCAGAGCAGTACGCAGCTGCTCCTGAGCGGTGGTCGGGCCGATGGTGACCACGACGATTTCGCTGGCCACGCCCTTTTCTTTCAGGCGGACAGCCTCTTCCACAGCAATTTCGCAGAAGGGGTTCATGGACATTTTGACGTTGGCAAGATCGACGCCGGAGTTGTCCGCCTTGACGCGAACCTTGACGTTGTAGTCGACCACTCGTTTGACAGCTACAAGAACCTTCATGGATTCCTCACTCTCCGGTGAAAAGAAAGTCGCCCGGAATGACCAGGCGATCGATAGGTGTGTCCTCAACAAGCAATCGCTTCAGTGCAGGCATCGGGGCTGTTTATCAGAACAGCCGCCAAAAAACCGTATATAAGGCCAGATCACACCCATCAAGCGCCTCAAGGGTGTGTAAAATGCGCCGCGCGCGATGGCCGGACTGCCTGCACTACGCTCACCTGATACCTTTTCGGAGGTTTCATTGAACCTCGCTTCAGCCTACGGCGAGCGCAAAACCGCCCGTATCTTGACCGCAACGCCTTTTCCGGTCAATACGACAGATCGGCCAGTCCTGAGTCTCGCGTCTTTGATTTATCTGGCCTGCGGCCAATTCAAACGAACGTTTGTATTGGACCTGCAAAGTGGTGTAGATATAATGCGCTCCTTAATAAAGACGGGCAGGCATCTCACGCCTCCGCACGTCGGCCTGTACGCTTCATATAAAAAAATACCGTGAGCCTTGAGAGTAGGAGATAGCCTGTGGAACGCGAATACATGGAATTCGACGTCGTCATCGTCGGAGCCGGCCCTTCCGGGCTTTCTGCCGCGTGCCGTCTTAAACAGAAGGCAGCCGAAGCGGGCCAGGAAATCAGCGTCTGCGTGGTAGAAAAAGGCTCCGAAGTCGGCGCACATATTCTGTCCGGCGCGGTATTCGAACCTCGCGCCCTGAACGAGCTCTTCCCGAACTGGCAAGAACTTGGCGCGCCACTCAACACGCCGGTCAAGCGTGATGACATCTATATGCTGCGCAGCGCCGAAAAGTCCGTGAAAGTACCGGACCTGTTCGTGCCCAAGACCATGCACAACCAGGGCAACTACATCATTTCCCTGGGCAACCTGTGCCGCTGGCTCGCCCAGCAGGCCGAAAACCTGGGTGTCGAGATCTATCCGGGCTTTGCCGCCCAGGAAGCCCTGTTCGACGAAAACGGCGTGGTACGCGGGATCATCACCGGCGACCTGGGCGTTGACCGCGAAGGCAATCCGAAAGAAGGCCTGTACACCCCGGGCATGGAACTGCGTGGCAAGTACACCCTGTTCGCCGAAGGGTGCCGCGGCCATATCGGCAAGCAACTGATCAAACGCTTCAACCTCGACAGCGAAGCCGATGCCCAGCACTACGGCATCGGCCTGAAGGAAATCTGGGAAGTCGATCCGGCGAAGCATGAGCAAGGACTGGTGGTGCATACCGCTGGCTGGCCGCTGGACGACGAGAACATGGGCGGCTCTTTCCTGTATCACCTGGAAAACAATCAAGTGGTCGTCGGTCTGATTATCGACTTGTCCTACAGCAACCCTTACCTGTCGCCTTTCGACGAATTCCAGCGTTACAAGCACCATCCGGTCATCAAACAGTACCTGGAAGGCGGCAAACGCATCAGCTACGGCGCCCGCGCCATCTGCAAGGGCGGCCTGAATTCCCTGCCGAAAATGGTTTTCGCGGGCGGCGCACTGATCGGTTGCGACCTGGGCACCCTGAACTTCGCCAAGATCAAGGGCAGCCACACAGCCATGAAGTCCGGCATGCTGGCTGCAGAGTCGGTGGCCGACGCCCTGCTCTCAGGCAAGGAAGGCGGCGATGTGCTGACTTCTTATGTAGACGCCTTCAAGGCCAGCTGGCTGCATGAAGAACTGTTCGCCAGCCGTAACTTCGGCCCGGCGATGCACAAGTTCGGCGCGGTCATGGGCGGTGCATTCAACTTCATCGACCAGAACATTTTCGGTGGCAAGATCCCGTTCACCTTGCACGACACCAAGCCGGACTATGCCTGCCTCAAGCTGGCAGCCGACTCGAAGAAGATCGACTACCCCAAACCGGATGGCAAGCTCAGCTTCGACAAGCTCAGCTCGGTATTCCTCTCCAGCACCAACCATGAAGAGGAACAACTTTGCCACCTGAAGCTGACCGATCCGAGCATTCCGATCACCAGCAACCTGCCGCTTTATGACGAACCTGCCCAGCGTTACTGCCCGGCTGGCGTTTATGAAGTGATTACCCAGGAAGATGGCGAGAAACGCTTCCAGATCAACGCCCAGAACTGCGTGCACTGCAAGACCTGCGACATCAAGGATCCTGCGCAGAACATCACCTGGGTGGCGCCGGAAGGGGCTGGCGGGCCGACTTATCCGAATATGTAGGGAACAACAAGCTGCAAGTTTTTAGCGGTAAGCTGCAAGAAAGCCCCTTTTGGGGCTTTCTTGTTTATGCAGGAATGCGCAGGTAGGTACTTTCTTCCACGGGATTGCGCTCGAAGTAGCGTTTGTATTCGCGGCTGAACTGGGATGTGCTCTGGTAGCCGACAGCGTGCGCAACCTGGGCCACGCCCATTCCCTGGGCGACCAGCATGTGCTGGGCCTTGAGCAGGCGCAGGCGTTTGAGGTACTGCACGGGCGACAATAAGGTGCTGCGCTTGAAATGCTCATGGAAGGTCGAGGCACTCATGTTTGCCTGACGTGCCAGGATGTCGATATTCAAAGGCTCGGCATAATGGCTGTGCAGGTAAGCCAGAGACGCTGCGACACGGGCGAAATGGCTCTGCTGCGCAACCAGCGCCCGCAATACACCCGCCTGAGGGCCGCGCAGGGCCGCATAGAGCACTTCCCGCAACCGTGACTGGCCCATGACGTGACAATCCAGCGGATCATGCAGGCAGCGCAACAACCGCTCCACACTCTCACGCATCGACGCATCCAGCACAGCAGATGTCATTGATTCAGGCGTTTGTGCCTCGACGGTGTGATCAGGCACCGGCCCCATCAACTGCACCAGTTCGCCCAGCATGACCCGGTCAATCGCCACCGAGACACCGAGCAATGGCGCTTGAGGCGTGGCAAAGGTTTCGCACATGAACGGCACGGAAAGCGCCTGCACCAGATAGTGTCCGGCACCGTAATCCAGCGTGCGCGACCCCAGACTGGCCAGCTTGCCGCCCTGAGCGACGATCATCAGGCTCGGCTCATAAATCTGCGGGCTGCTGGCCACATACTCATAGGCCGAGACCACCTTGACCTCCGGCAATAACGTCGTCACAAATCCGGGACTCGTGGCCAGAGGCTTTATCAAGGAAACAAGAGTGGCATTGGCATCATGGGGATGAAGTCGCGACATGGAACACCAGGTAGAGAATCAGACATGTGCATCATCGCAGAAATGAGCGTTTCAGCCATGGACGATTAACCATATCCGGAGAAATAGGCATGACTCGCGGAGGAATGCTCATGGCCCTCAGCGCCCGGTCCCCGGAAAATAGTCACCACTATTCACCCTTGATCCGCGAGGAACATCATGTACAAAGCTATCGGTTACGCCGCCCAGTCCGCCACCGCTCCCCTCGCCCCCATGACCTTTGAACGTCGCAGCCTGCGAGCCAACGACGTTGCCATCGAAATTCTCTACTGCGGCGTCTGCCACTCCGACATTCACCAGGCCCGCAACGAATGGGGCATTGCCGTCTACCCGCTGATGCCGGGCCACGAGATCGTCGGCAAGGTCACAGCCACCGGCCCGGACGCTGGCAAATATAAAGTGGGCGATCTGGTGGGCGTCGGCTGTATGGTCGACTCATGTCAACAGTGCTCGGCCTGCCAGTCCAATCTGGAGCAGTACTGCCTGGAAGGTCCAACCATGACCTACGCCACACCTGACCGCGTGGACGGCAGCAACACCATGGGCGGCTACTCCAGCAGCATTGTGGTTCGCGAAGAGTTCGTGGTCAGCATCCCGGAAAAACTCGACCTGGCGGCTGCCGCACCGATTCTCTGTGCAGGCATCACCACCTACTCGCCTCTCAAGCACTACGGCGTAAAAGCGGGCGACAAGGTCGGGATTCTCGGCATGGGCGGCCTGGGCCATATGGGGATCAAGTTCGCCAAGGCCATGGGCGCCGAAGTCACCCTCTTCACCCGCTCGGCATCAAAAGCCCAGGAAGCCCGTCGCCAGGGTGCGGATCATGTGATCGTCTCCACCGACGCCGAACAGATGAAAGCCGCCGCAGGTCGCTTCGACTTCCTGCTGGACACCATTCCTGTGCAGCACGACCTGAACCCCTACCTGGAAACCCTGAGTTTTGACGGCGTCCATATTCTGGTCGGCCTGATCGAGCCGGTAGAACCGCCAATCCACGCCGCCCATCTGGTCATGAAACGTCGCGTGATCGCAGGTTCCCTGATCGGCGGGATTGCAGAAACCCAGGAAGTGCTGGACTTCTGCGCGGCAAATGACATTACCTGCGATATCGAAATGCTGGATATCCGCAATATCAACGAGGCCTACGAGCGCATGCTCGCGGGTGACGTGAAATACCGCTTCGTGATTGATATGGCGACTCTGCAAGCGTAACCCCCGCAGGAGCGAATTCATTCTCGAATGAATTCGCTCCTTGCCGTTACCCGCCCAGCTCCGCCGAAAGCCTCGCCGCCGCCTGTTTGATAACCGGCACCAGATCGGCCATTTTCTCCAGCGGCATGTATGGAACAGTGCTGGCAATGCTGATGCCCGCGACAATCTGTTTGCCCGCATCGCGAACCGGCGCAGCCACGCAGCGAATCGACGGTTCGTTGTCCTCCAGATCGAAGGCATAGCCGCCCTGCACATACTCTTGCCTGCGCTGACGCAACTGTTCCCAGGTCTGCTGCTCGTGAGTCGGCCACTGCGGGTTCTTTCCTGCAACCGGCAGGCTGATTTCATACAACCTTTGCCACTCCTGCTCTGGACTATCCAGCAGTAGCGCCTTGCCGATGCCTGTGCGCACCAGCGGCATGCGATGCCCTACCCGGGAACGCATCTCCGGCCCGTTACGGCCAGGGTTCTTGTGCAGATAAAGCACCTCGTCACCGTCGCGAATCGCCAGATGCACGGTGTCGCCCGTCAATTCCGACAGCTCATCGAGATAAGGCCGGGCCAGAATGGCCAGTGGCACCTCTTCCCGAGCCTGGAAACCCAGTTCGATCAACTTGGGCCCCAGCAGATAACCCACCTGAGGCAACACCCGAAGATAACGCTCATCCACCAGGCAACTGACCAGCCGATGGGTCGTGCTGCGGGTGGTGCCGATCAGGCTGGAAATCGCTTTCAGGTCACGGGCACCACTGGCCACGGCCTGCACCACCGCGAGGCCGCGCAACAGGGTTTGCGTCCCGGTCGGTGCGGAGTCCTTGCCCGTGGCGCTCACTGGTGTGAGTGGATCATTGTGCATATCAGCCCTTATCAGATCGGAAAGCTGACGGCATTATCGTCGCCAGCCCTTCTGCATGCCAGCCATCACAACTCGATACGTTCCACCTTGCCCACCAGCAGGATGTAAGACAGCGCACCAATCAGCGCCAGCACGGCGATGTAGGTGATGGCAGGCGCAAAGGAATCACCCGACGCCAGGAAGCCGATCACGATGGGTGTGGCAATCGCCGCCAGGTTACCGATGAAGTTGAAGGTGCCACCAGTCAACCCCAGCAGACGGGCCGGAGCCAGTGTCGACACCAGCGACCAGGTGATCGACGCCAGACCATTGCCGAAGAACGCCAGCGCCAGGAACGCAATCACCAGCGGCGTGGACTCCACGTAGTTGGCACCGATGATCGAGGTGGAGATCAGCAGACCGGCAATGATTGGCAGCTTGCGCGCCAGACCAACGCTATGGCCGCGACGGATCAGCCAGTCGGAGAAGAACCCCGAGCAGAGTACGCCGACAAAGGCCGCCAGAAACGGCAACGACGCCAGCAGTCCGGACTTGATGAAGTCCATACCGCGGTACTTGACCAGATAGGTCGGGAACCAGGTCAGGAAGAACCAGAGGGTCGAATTGAGGCAGAACTGCCCCAGATAAATGCCCCACAGCTTGCGCTGGCTCAGCACCACACCCAGATCCTGCCAACTGAAGCCACGCTTCTGCTTTTCGGTATCGACCTGGATATCCACCAGCCCGCCACCTTCGCGGATCAGGTCGATCTCTTCCTTGTTGATGCCTTTGAAATCACGCGGCTCGCGATACACCGCATACCAGATCACAGCCCAGAGTATGCCGACGCCACCGGTGACGACAAACACCATATGCCAGCCGTAATGAGCTTGCAGCCAGGCCAGAACCGGTGTCAGGAACGCCAGCCCGACAAACTGCCCCGAGGTGTAGAAACCGATGGCCGTGGCACGCTCACGCTCCGGAAACCAGGTGGTGACCACGCGGCTGTTGATCGGGTAGGCAGGCGCTTCAAGCGCACCCACGGCCATGCGCAGCACGAACAGCGCAATGAAACTCGCCGCAAAGCCCAGCATGACGGTAGCGATCGACCACAGCAGCAACGCGGCGGTGTAGAGAATGCGCGGCGGAACACGATCCACCAGCCAGCCGCCAGGCAGTTGCATGGCGGCATAAGTCCAGCCAAAAGCCGAGAAAATCAGGCCGACATGGACCGGGTCGATGCCCAGTTCGCTGGTCAGGGCCGGCGCCGCGATGGACAGGTTGCTGCGGTCCAGATAGTTGATGACCACCGTGATAAACAGCAGCACCATGATGAAGAAACGCTTGCGAGTAGGCGTGACTAAAGACGCCGCCCCTTCGAGAGTGCGGGTTTGCATGAAGATTGCCCCTTGTTGGATTTATGTGAGGACTGCGTTCTGCAATGCCTGATCGTGCAGCGATAGAACGCTGCACGATCATTCAGATCTCTATCACCACTCGGCAAAACTGCCGTCGGCATGGCGCCAGATCGGGTTGCGCCAGCGATGACCGATGGCAGCACGCTCCTTGACGTACTCTTCATTGATCTCGATGCCCAGGCCCGGACCGTTGGGGATCTTCACCATGCCCTTGTCGTAATCGAACACTTCGGGGTGCTTCACATAATCCAGCAAGTCATTGCTTTCGTTGTAGTGGATACCCAGGCTCTGCTCCTGAATGAAGGCGTTGTAACAAACCGCATCCAGTTGCAGGCAGGCCGCCAGTGCAATCGGCCCCAGCGGGCAATGCAAGGCCAGCGCGACGTCGTAGGCCTCGGCCATATTGGCGATCTTGCGGGTTTCGGTGATGCCACCTGCGTGAGAGGCATCCGGCTGGATGATATCGACGTAGCCTTCGCTCAAGACCCGCTTGAAGTCCCAGCGCGAGAACAGCCGCTCACCCAGGGCAATAGGCGTGCTGGTCAGTGGCGCCAGTTCCTTGAGCGCTTCGTAGTTCTCGCTGAGGACCGGCTCTTCGATGAACATCAGCTTGAAGGGGTCCAGCTCTTTCATCAGTACCTTGGCCATGGGTTTGTGAACCCGGCCATGGAAGTCCACGCCAATGCCGACATTCGGCCCGACCGCATCACGCACCGCCGCAACGTTGGCCAGTGCCAGATCGACCTTGTCGAAGGTATCGAGAAATTGCAGCTCTTCGGTGCCGTTCATTTTCACGGCAGTGAAGCCGCGCCCTACAGCCTCTTTGGCTGCACGAGCGGTATCGGCTGGCCGGTCGCCGCCGATCCATGAATAGACGCGGATCTTGTCCCGCACCTGACCACCCAGCAGATCGCTGACCGAAACACCCAGGGCCTTGCCCTTGATGTCCCATAGCGCCTGATCGATACCGGCCAGCGCGCTCATGTGTACGGCGCCGCCACGGTAGAAACCGCCGCGATACAACACCGTCCAGATATCCTCGATATTGCGCGGGTCCTTGCCGATCAGGTAATCGGAAAGCTCCTCCACTGCCGCAGCGACGGTATGGGCACGGCCTTCGACAACCGGCTCGCCCCAGCCGATGACACCGTCATCGGTTTCGACTTTCAGAAAGCACCAGCGTGGCGGAACGATAAAGGTCGTGAGCTTGGTGATTTTCATGTGTGCAATTTCTCTCTTATTAGGTAGGGGAAGAAGCGCTCGGCGCGCCGGTCAGTTGGAAGTCAGTTCACGCCAGGCACTGACGTAAGCCTTGGCACGCTGCTCCACATCTGCCGCGCTCATGCCCGGCTTGAACAGCCCGGAGCCCAGGCCAAAGCCTTTGACGCCGGCCTCAAGGAAGACCTTCATGTTCTCCGGCGTAATGCCACCCACTGGCAGCAGCACCGTTCCGGCTGGCAATACCGCCAGCCAGGCCTTCACTACCGCAGGCGACATTTGCTCGGCGGGGAACAGCTTGAGCACATCAGCCCCTTCGGCCAGAGCCGCAAAGGCTTCGGTCGGCGTGGCGACGCCTGGCGACAGGAACAATCCGGCAGCCTTGGCCGCACGCAAGACCTTCGGGTCGCTGTGCGGCATGACAATGACCTGACCGCCCGCCTCCTTGACCTGATCGACCTGCTCCGGCGTCAGCACGGTTCCGGCACCGACCAGACAATCGGCAGGCAGGTACTGGCGCAACAGAGTGATGCTGTCATAAGGCTGTGGCGAGTTGAGCGGCACCTCGATCACCCGGAAACCGGCCTGATACAAGACCTCGCCAATGGCTGGAGCTTCTTCGGGACGCAGGCCGCGCAGAATCGCGACCAGTCCGTTTTCCTTCAGAGCTTGCTTGAGCATTTCACACCTCGTAGGGATCTGTTGAAGGCCCGGACGCGATCAGGCCGGCCTGAACGGCCACTTGCCACAAACCCCGCTCGGTCGCCTGCGTGGCTGTGGTCACCTGATCGAAACCGCAAGCCGTAAGGCCGCGTGTGTAACGTGTGCAAAGCGACTCGCTGCCGATCAGGATCACAGCAGGCAGTTGCTTCAGGCTTTTTTGCTGGATTCTGGTCAGGGCATCCAGCTCATGCCCGATCAATAGACCGGACAGATAGTCAGGCTGGGCGCTGGCATCGAGCTGACCGGTCAGGCCCAGGGTCCGGGAACTGAAAATGGTCGAGAGCAGACCGGACGCGCCCTCTGGCGACAGGGCAATGGACAGCCCGCAGTCGAACGCATGGATATCGAAGGTTTCGCCGGGCCGCATGGTGCGGCCGAGAATGGTGTGCCCGCACAAGGCCGCGTATACCTCACCGGTCATGAAGGTATCGAAATGAACGATGCAGCCTTCCACCACATGCACCCATTTGGAGTGGCTGCCAGGAAGGCCGATCAACAGGGGCCGACGGGTCGCCGACTCATCGAGGGAAGCCAGTACACCGAGCACCTGGGTTTCTTCACCGCGCATCACATTGGGCAGGGTCGAGCGCTGCAGTACACCGGGGATGATATGGATATCGACGCCGCGCAGGCTGCGCACGGTCTGCAAGGCTGCGCTCAGTTCACCGACGCTGGCAGGCGTTTCCCGGTACACCGCCTCGCGCCAGCCCTGGGCACTGCCCACCATGCCGCAGGCAATCACCGGCAGATCCGGTTGCGCATCGAGCCAGTCGCCACAGGCCTGATCAAAGGCCAGTTCAAAACCATCGCTGCACAGAGCGCCTGCGATCAGCCGGGGAGTATCCGGCAATTGCATGATGCCTGCGCTCAAGGAGCGTTGTTCCAGGACCTGGCCGTGTTCGCCAAGTCGATAAGCACGAAGTGAGGTTGTCCCCCAATCGAGCGCGATCAATTGCGCCGCCATCGCTTCACCTGTTGTTTTTTTAAAAGTGAGTGCGAGGCGGACTATAAGCCCATCGAAAGACAAATCTCAATATGTAATTTTCAATCCCATATATAGGGATTAATTTAAACCCTGCCTTGCTTCTTAATGCGCTAATGTTGGTAACGTCTCTCTAAATACCCGGCACTCCCCCTTTCCCTCGGCAGCTTTGCCGCAGTGGTAACGTGCCCGGCATATCGACGCCCCATCCCTCAGTACTGCCCTCCTGCGCTGTTTGCAGCCTCAACCGCCCTTCAAGGAACCCAAGCCATGAAGCGATTTCTCGTGCTCGACAGCTTTCGCGGGCTTTGTGCCCTTGCGGTGGTGCTGCATCACTTTCATGCAACGCAAAGCGTTACTGAACTGGCGTTTTTCAAGCATGCCAATTACCTGGTGAATTTTTTCTTCGTGCTCAGCGGCTTTGTGCTCTATCACATTTACGCCGACCGACTGGGCAGCACGGCACAACTGAAGCGCTTTGTCATTGCGCGGGTCTGCCGTCTGTACCCGCTGCATTTGGCGACCCTGCTAGCGGCTCTGCTGTTCGAGTTCCTGAAGCTGGCCGCCGAACAACAGGGCATCCTTTTTGCCGCGGGCAGCTTTACTGGTCCACGGGCTGCCGACGAAATCCTGCCCAATCTGTTGCTGCTGCAATCCTGGTGGCCTGGCTTCAACCACTTGTCGTTCAACTTCCCGTCCTGGAGCATCAGCGTCGAGTTCTATCTGTACCTGCTCTTCGCCCTGATTGCCGTCGGGCTGCCCGGGAGGTCGCGGCAGATATTCTCGGCCATCGCTGTCCTGGCCTTCGTCGCGCTGTACTTCAAAGACACCTTCCTCAACGAAGGCGCCCTGACAGGCCTGGCGTGCTTCTTCAGCGGAGTAATGACTTATCGGCTCTACTCAAGATTCAAAGGGCTTGAGCTACATAAAGGCTGGGCGACGCTGCTGGAAGCGCTGGCCCTGCTGACGGTCTACATGGCGATCACCTACAGCGGCCCCTCACAGAATATTTCCCTGAGCCTGTTGTTCTGCGCGGTGATCGGGCTGTTTGCCTTCGAGGCAGGCGGGATTTCGAGAGGGCTGTGCGCCCGGCCGTTCAAGTGGGCAGGCACCCTGTCCTTTTCGATCTACATGACTCACACCATCGTACTGTTCTTCGTGACAACGAGCCTGATGCTGTTCGGCAAAGTCACCGGCCATGACCTGCTGATCGACCTTCCCAGTGAGATCCCCAATGTTGCCCTGCGCTACATCCATACCCAAAGCATGCTGCTGGACAATCTGATCATCGCGATCAGCGTCGGTATGGTGTTGCTGCTGTCGGTACTGACGCATCGCTATATCGAACTGCCGGGCATTGAGCTGGGCAAGGTCTGGGGTCGCAAAGCCTCCGGCATTGCGGGGCCCCGAGCCCAGCACCAGGAAACGGCACCCTGAATCGCAGCCATAAAAAACGCCCCTGATGAGGGGCGTTCTTTTGACAGCTTCAGCGAATCAACGCTCCAGCAGGATCCGCAGCATGCGACGCAACGGCTCGGCCGCGCCCCACAGCAGCTGGTCGCCTACGGTGAAAGCGCCCAGGTATTGCGAACCCATGTTCAGCTTGCGCAGACGCCCCACCGGAACGCTCATGGTGCCGGTCACGGCAGTCGGGCTAAGCTCGCGGATGCTGTCTTCGCGATGGTTCGGGACCAGCTTGACCCAAGGGTTGTGCTGGCTGATCAAACCTTCGATGTCCGCAATCGGCACATCCTTGTTCAGTTTGATGGTCAGAGCCTGGCTGTGGCAGCGCATGGCGCCGATACGAACACAGATACCATCCACCGGAATCGGGCTCTTGAAGCGACCCAGAATCTTGTTGGTCTCGGCCTGGCCTTTCCACTCTTCACGGCTCTGGCCGTTTGGCAGTTCCTTGTCGATCCAGGGGATCAGGCTGCCAGCCAGTGGCACACCGAAGTTCTCGGTAGGGAAAGCCTCGCCGCGCATGGCTTCAGCGACCTTGCGGTCGATGTCAAGGATGGCGCTGGCCGGGTTGGCCAGGTCATCGGCGACCGAAGAATGGACAGTGCCCATCTGCTTGATCAGCTCACGCATGTTCTGCGCGCCGGCACCGGATGCCGCCTGATACGTCATGGCGTTCATCCACTCCACCAGACCGGCCTCGAACAGACCACCCAGGCCCATCAGCATCAGGCTGACGGTGCAGTTGCCGCCGATGTAGTTCTTGGTGCCCGCGTCCAGTTGCTGGTCGATGACCTTGCGGTTCACCGGGTCCAGCACGATCACGGCATCGTCCTGCATGCGCAGGCTGGAGGCCGCGTCGATCCAGTAGCCCTGCCAACCGGCTTCGCGCAGTTTAGGGAACACCTCATTGGTGTAGTCGCCGCCCTGGCAGGTCAGAACCACGTCGAGGGTTTTCAGTTCGTCGATGCTGTAAGCATCCTTCAGCGGCGCAACATCCTTGCCTACCGACGGAGCCTGGCCACCGACATTGGAGGTAGTGAAGAACACCGGCTCAATGAGATCGAAGTCCTGCTCTTCCCGCATCCGCTGCATGAGCACGGAACCAACCATGCCACGCCAACCGATCAGACCTACACGTTTCATCGCAACTACACCTTGAATAAAAGTGGGACCGCTGCCGCACATGTGCCATGCACAGCGAGCAGCGGGCCAGAGAGATTACAGATTCCGCAGCGCGGCGACTACTGCGTCGCCCATTTCCTGCGTGCCGACCTTGACGTTACCGGCCGACCAGATGTCGCCGGTACGCAAACCCTGATCCAGAACCAGACTGACAGCCTGTTCAATGGCATCAGCGGCAGCGGTCAGGTTGAAGCTGTAACGCAACATCATCGATACCGACAGGATGGTCGCCAACGGGTTGGCAATGCCTTGACCGGCGATATCCGGCGCCGAACCGTGGCAAGGCTCGTACATGCCCTTGTTGTGGGCATCCAGCGAGGCCGACGGCAGCATGCCGATGGAACCGGTCAGCATCGAAGCTTCGTCGGAGAGAATATCGCCGAACATGTTGTCGGTCACTATCACGTCGAACTGCTTGGGCGCGCGTACCAGTTGCATGGCGGCGTTGTCGACGTACATGTGGCTCAGTTCGACTTCAGGGTAGTCCTTGGCGACCTGCTCGACCACTTCACGCCACAATTGGCTGGAAGCCAGTACGTTGGCCTTGTCCACCGAGCACAGCTTCTTGCCACGAACCATGGCCATGTCGAAACCGACACGCGCAATACGGCGAATCTCGCTTTCGCTGTAAGGCAGTGTGTCGTAGGACTGACGCTCGCCGTTTTCCAGTTCGCGGGTGCCACGTGGCGCGCCGAAGTAGATACCGCCGGTCAGCTCGCGAACGATGAGGATGTCCAGGCCTGCAACGATTTCCGGCTTGAGGCTGGAAGCATCGGCCAGTTGCGGGTACAGAATCGCCGGACGCAGGTTGCCGAACAGGCCCAGTTGCGAACGGATCTTCAGCAGACCGCGCTCAGGACGAATGTCACGCTCGATCGTGTCCCACTTCGGACCACCCACGGCACCCAGCAACACCGCATCGGCAGCACGGGCACGGTCCAGGGTTTCGTCAGCCAGAGGCACGCCATGCTTGTCGATGGCGGCACCGCCGATCACGTCGTGGGTCAGCTCGAAGCCCAGTTGATACTTCTCATTGGCCACTTCCAGCACCTTGACCGCTTCGGTCATGATTTCCGGACCAATACCATCGCCTGGGAGAATCAGAATCTGCTTGCTCATAACATCCTCAATTTTGTGCATCGGTGCCTTGGGCGGCACCTGACATGTCGCTTTTCGCGAATGAATTCGCTCCTACGGGTGTGTGGGAGCGAATTCATTCGCGATCAAAGATCAGCCACGAAACAACCAAGGCTGGCTGGCGCGGTGCTTGCTCTCAAAGGCCGCGATGGCATCGCTGTCCACCAGGGTCAGGCCGATATCGTCCAGACCGTTGAGCAGGCAGTGTTTGCGGAAGGCGTCGATCTCGAAGCTCAGGACCTTGCCGTCAGGACGGGTCACGGTCTGTGCCTGCAGATCGATGCTCAACTGGTAGCCTTCATTGGCTTCAACCTGCTGGAACAACTGATCGACTTCGTCTTCAGCAAGAATGATCGGCAGCAGGCCGTTCTTGAAGCTGTTGTTGAAGAAGATGTCGGCATAGCTTGGCGCGATGATTGCGCAGAAACCGTATTCTTCCAGCGCCCATGGCGCGTGCTCACGGCTGGAGCCGCAGCCGAAGTTCTCGCGGGCCAACAGCACGCTGGCGCCTTGATAACGGGCATGGTTGAGCACGAAATCGGTGTTCAGCGGACGCTTGGAGTTGTCCTGATAAGGCTGACCCACATCCAGGTAACGCCACTCATCGAACAGGTTCGGGCCAAAACCCGTGCGTTTGATCGACTTGAGAAACTGCTTGGGGATGATCTGGTCGGTGTCGACGTTGGCACGATCCAGAGGAGCGACAAGGCCGTTGTGCTGGGTAAACGCTTTCATGCTGGGCTCCTTAGTGCTGGATCAAGTCACGGACATCGATGAAACGACCGTTGACCGCTGCCGCTGCCGCCATCGCCGGGCTGACCAGGTGAGTACGACCACCGGCACCCTGGCGTCCCTCGAAGTTACGGTTCGAGGTGGAAGCGCAATGCTCGCCGGAACCCAAACGGTCCGGGTTCATGGCCAGACACATCGAGCAGCCCGGCTCACGCCATTCAAAACCGGCTTCGATGAAGATCTTGTCCAGACCTTCCTTCTCGGCCTGCTCCTTGATCAGGCCCGAACCCGGAACCACGATGGCCTGCTTGACGGTCGCAGCCACCTTGCGGCCCTTGGCGACATCCGCCGCGGCGCGCAGGTCTTCGATCCGCGAGTTGGTGCAGGAGCCGATGAACACGCGATCCAGCTGAATATCGGTGATCGGCTGGTTGGCTTTCAGGCCCATGTATTTCAAGGCGCGCTCGATGGAGCCACGCTTGACCAGATCCGCTTCCTGGGCAGGATCGGGCACGTTCTGATCGACGGCCAGCACCATTTCAGGCGAAGTACCCCAACTGACCTGCGGCTTGATCTGCGCAGCGTCCAGCTCGACCACAGTGTCGAACACCGCATCAGGATCGGAAACCAGGTCCTTCCAGGCCTCGACAGCCAGGTCCCACTCTGCGCCCTTGGGCGAGAACGGACGACCCTTGACGTATTCGACGGTTTTCTCGTCGGTGGCCACCATGCCGACGCGAGCGCCCGCTTCGATGGACATGTTGCAGATGGTCATGCGGCCTTCGATGGACAGGTCACGAATCGCGCTGCCAGCGAACTCGATGGCGTAACCGTTGCCGCCTGCCGTACCGATCTTGCCGATGACCGCAAGCACGATGTCCTTGGCTGTGACGCCAAACGGCAACTGGCCTTCGACCGATACCAGCATGTTTTTCATTTTCTTGGCGACCAGGCACTGGGTCGCGAGCACGTGCTCGACCTCGGAAGTGCCGATGCCGTGGGCCAGCGCACCGAATGCACCGTGGGTCGACGTGTGCGAGTCGCCGCAAACGACACTCATGCCCGGCAAGGTAGCGCCCTGCTCCGGGCCAACCACGTGAACGATGCCCTGACGCGGGTCGTTCATCTTGAATTCGGTGATGCCGTATTCGTCGCAGTTGTCGTCCAGGGTCTGGACCTGCAGACGCGAGACTTCGTCTTCGATGGCACCGATACCGCCCTTGCGCTCCGATGTGGTCGGAACGTTGTGGTCCGGGGTCGCAATGATGGAGTCGATGCGCCATGGTTTGCGCCCGGCCAGACGCAAGCCTTCGAAGGCTTGTGGCGAGGTCACTTCATGGATGATATGGCGGTCAATGTAGATCAGCGCCGAACCATCGTCGCGCTGTTTGACCAAATGCGAATCCCAGAGCTTGTCGTAGAGCGTTTTGCCGGCCATCGGACGTACTTCCTCATCAGCTTTCTTTCTATGCCTTGGGCAATCGGACATCGATGACCCCTTGGCTTGTGCGGACAATGCTATGGAATATGCTTAAATAACTCAAATTCATATTTTTTATGCTTTGGATAACCAACTGGAATCCGACCATGGATCTCGCCAACCTCAACGCCTTTATCGCCATTGCCGAAACCGGCAGCTTCTCGGGAGCAGGCGAACAACTGCATCTGACCCAGCCAGCCATCAGCAAACGCATTGCCGGTCTGGAACAACAATTGAATGTGCGCCTCTTCGATCGCCTGGGCCGGGAAGTCAGCCTGACCGAGGCTGGCCGCGCCCTTCTGCCTCGCGCCTATCAGATTCTCAATGTCCTGGATGACACCCGCAGGGCACTGACCAACCTCACTGGCGAAGTCACCGGCCGTCTGACCCTGGCTACCAGTCATCACATCGGCCTGCACCGTTTGCCGCCTTTATTAAGGGAGTTCACTCGCGCCTATCCCGAAGTGGCACTGGACATTCAGTTCCTTGATTCCGAAGTGGCCTATGAAGAGATTCTCCATGGCCGCGCAGAACTGGCGGTCATAACCCTCGCCCCCCATCCACACGCACTGGTGCGTGCCGTGCCGGTCTGGGATGACCCCCTGGATTTCGTCGCCGCGCCGGAACACCCGCTGACCAACAGCGGCCCGATGAAACTCGAAGACATCGTGCGCTATCCGGCCGTATTTCCCGGAGGCAACACCTTTACCCACCACATCGTCAGCGGCCTGTGCGAAGCCCAGGGCCTCAAACCGAATATCGCCATGAGCACCAACTATATGGAAACCATCAAAATGATGGTTTCCATCGGTCTGGCCTGGAGCGTTCTGCCGCGCACCATGCTCGATGAACAGGTGGCGCGCATTCCGTTGCCAGGCGTGCAACTCAATCGCCAGCTAGGCTACATCCTGCACACCGAGCGCACGCTCTCGAATGCCGCCAAGGCGTTCATGGCGCTCCTGGATGCCCAGGCCTGACAGCCGGCCGTTTATTTCCAAGACAGAACACCGTAACCCTGATATATGGGTTACATGATGTAACTCGATCGTTTTAGTGGCTTTATTCGTTAAAGGCTCGTGATCACATGTCCATCCCAGTAGATAGCTCCTCCCTGACGCACATCAGTGCGCAACAAACGTTAAAGGAACTGCGCGACCGTCTGGAGATGGCTCTGGGGGCTGCACAGATGGGAACCTGGGACTGGGACATTCCCAGCGACATGCTGCATGCATCGGCTCAGGCAGCCCAGCTGCACGGGATGTCGGCACAGCCATTCAACGACACCCTGCATATCTTTTTCACTGACGTTCCTGCCGAAGAACGCAACCGCATGCGCCAGGCCTACAACGCCATGCTCGACAGCCAGGACGACAGTTTCCAGATCACCTACCGGCTGCAACTGAAAAATGGCGCACTCCGCCTGCTGGAAGGCCGCGCCCACCTGTATCGGGATGAAAACGGCGCGCCCCTCAAGTTATCCGGCACTCTGCTGGATATCACCCAACAGCATGCACGCTCGGCACTACTGGCCAGCGAAGAGAAATTCGCCAAGGCGTTTCACTCAAGCCCGGACTCGATCACCATTACCGAACTGGAATCCGGCCACTATGTAGAGGTCAATGACGGTTTCTGCCGCCTTACCGGCTTTACCAGCCAGGAAGTCCTGGGGCGTACCGCCCTTGAAGCAGGCCTCTGGGTAGAGCCGGAACAACTCAGGCAAGTGACCGATCAATTGCGCACGACGGGCAAGATCCATCACATGGAAATGTCCGGGCGACACAAGAATGGCACGCCGCTCGTTCTGGATATTTCTGCCGAACTCATCACCCTGAATGAAACCGCCTGCCTGCTGGTTACCGCCCGCGACATCAGTGAACTGAAGCACGCTCAGGCTCAGGTCCAGCACCTGGCCTATCACGACCCGCTGACCAACCTGCCCAACCGCGCCATGCTGATGGAAAGGCTCAGCCAGCAACTCACTCAGCTCAAACAGGACAACCTGCGCGGCGCCCTGCTGTTTCTGGATCTGGACCACTTCAAGCACATCAATGATTCCCTGGGCCATCCGATGGGCGACTGCGTGCTGACCATCGTCACCGCCCGCCTTGAAGCCAGCGTACGCCTTGAAGATACCGTTGCCCGACTGGGCGGCGATGAGTTCGTGGTCCTGATCGGCGGCCTCGAAGGCTCCCGGCATGAAGTCGCCACTCAGGTACAGGACCTCGCCGACAACCTGCGCAAGCTGCTGGCAGAACCCATGTTCATTGACCGGCAGCGCCTGCAAGTGACACCGAGCATCGGTATTGCCCTCATACCCGATCATGGCTCCAACCCCGCCGATATCCTCAAGCGCGCCGACATTGCGCTGTATCGCGCCAAGGACTCGGGGCGCAATGCCGCACAGCTGTTCCATCGCTCCATGCAGAAAGCCGCCAGCCAGCGCCTGCGCATGGAAAACGACCTGCGCATGGCCCTGACCCGCAACGAACTGCACTTGTACTACCAGGCTCAGGTCAACACCCAGAGCGACAGGATCATTGGCGCAGAAGCCCTGCTGCGCTGGCAGCATCCCGATTACGGCCTGCTGGCACCTACGCAGTTCATTCAGATCCTCGAAGAAAGCGGGATGATTCTGGAAGTTGGCGGCTGGGCCCTTGAAGAAGCCTGCAAAGTGGGAGGCAGGTTATTGCAACAAGACCTGCTGCCGCTGAACGATTTTTTGCTGGCCGTGAATATCAGCCCGCGCCAGTTCCGCCAGACTGACTTCGTCGAGCAAGTGGAAAGCTGCCTGAAGCGCCATCGCCTGCCACCCACCATGCTCAAGCTGGAAATCACCGAAGGCATTGTCATCGAGAACCTGGACGACACCATCGCCAAGATGCTGCGCCTGAAAAAGATCGGCGTCAGCTTTGCCATGGATGATTTCGGCACTGGCTATTCATCCCTGACGTATCTCAAGCGACTGCCGGTAGACGTTCTGAAGATCGACCAGTCGTTCGTCCACGAAGCCGCCACCGACCCCAACGATGCCGAGATCGTTCGCGCCATCGTTGGCATGGCCAACAGCCTCAACCTCAGCGTCATCGCCGAAGGGGTGGAAACCGTGGAGCAACTGGCGTTTCTCGAACAACTGAATTGCCACACCTATCAAGGCTATCTATTCAGCGAGCCACTGCCCCCTGCAGAGTTTGAAGCCCTGCTGTGCCTTGAAAGAGGCTTGCCGGAAACCAACGTGCAAACCTTGCTGGCTCAGGAATAGAAAAAAGGAAGGCATCCGTGGATGCCTTCCTGAATACGTGATTAATGCTGCAGCACTTTCTGCTGATTGATCGGGATGCGCTTTGGCTTGGCCTCTTCCGGCACCAGACGAATCAGATCGATATTCAGCAGACCGTGAGACAGGCTGGCATTCTTGACTTCGATATGGTCCGCAAGACGGAAGGACAACTTGAACTCGCGACGGGTAATACCCTGGTGCAGATAGGTGATGCCTTCGACTTCATCACCCCGCTTGCCAGCACTGACGGTCAGCACGCCGTTTTCGATCTGCAGTTCAAAATCTTCTTCCTGCATGCCGGCAGCCGCAATCACGATGCGATAGTGATCATCGGAGTGCTTTTCCACGTTGTAAGGCGGATAACTGCTGGTTGAATCATTTCGGGCCACCGACTCGAACAAGTCATTGAAGCGGTCGAAGCCCACTGAATGGCGAAAGAGTGGGGCCAAAGAGAATGCAGTTGCCATAATGGTTCTCCTTAATCAGTGAGACGGTAGTCATGCGATCCGTATCCGGTATCGCTTAACCACCAAATTAAGGTCTGTCCTGCAGATTTCAAGAGCCGTTTTTTACAGCGTTTACGACCGTTCGTCGGGAGAAAAACCGATCAAGGTACTGATGCGTTCGCAGTCCGTTTCACGGCGCAAGGTATCGAACATGACCACTGCCTCCGGGTAGCTTTTGGTCAGGAGCACCAGCCATTGCTTGAGGCGTCCCGGCGCCTGGATAAGGGTCATCTTGGCCAGGCAGTCCTTCCAGAAAGTGCGCAACATCGGCTGCAGCTCGGCCCAGGTCATCTCGACAACCTCTTCGCCCGCATTCGCCGCAGCGATCTGCCGGGCCAGATCCGGACGTGCCACCAGCCCGCGACCGATCATGATGTCCCGCGCACCGCAAATCTCCTTGCAGCGCCGCCAGTCATCCACCGTCCAGATTTCGCCATTGGCAACCACCGGAACCTTGACCACTTCCTGAATCTTGGCAATCCACTCCCAATGCGCAGGCGGCTTGTAGCCATCGACCTTGGTCCGTGCATGAACCACGATCCGCTCGGCACCGCCATCCACCAGCGCCCGGGCGCAATCCAGGGCGCCGTCGGTATTCTCGTACCCAAGACGCATCTTGGCCGTGACCGGAATCCCCTTGGGCACGGCACGTCGCACATGACTGACGATGGAATGCAGCAGCTCAGGCTCCCTGAGCAGAATCGCACCACCACGAGAGCGATTGACGGTCTTGGCCGGGCAACCGAAGTTCAGGTCCAGCACCGGCGCCCCCAGCTCACAGGCGAACGCGGCATTTTCTGCCAGACAGACCGGGTCAGAACCCAGCAATTGCAGATGCAATGGCACGCCTGCGGCTGTTTTCGCATCGGTGTGCAGCTCGGAAGCCAGCTTGTAGAAATAGGCGGCAGGCATGACCCGCTCGGTCACCCGGATGAACTCGGTCACACACCAGTCAACGCCGCCGACGCGGGTCAGCACATTACGCAGGATGTCGTCGACCAACCCCTCCATGGGCGCCAGAGCAATTTGCATGGGTCACACTCGAAAAAAAGTCCGGCAGTTTACTGCCCGGCGCCGGGATTTGGAATGTCGCCCGACAAGGCGCTGCCATAACCCTCGATGAATTCATTCGGCATACGCTTTGGCTTGCCACTGGACAGCTCGATACAGACAAAAGTGGTCCGCGCGCGCAGCAGGGTCAAGCCGTCCACCGGGCGCTTGAGCTGAAAGCAGCGGGTCATTTTCAGGCGCTTGTCCCAGTCGACAATCCAGGTGGCCAGTTGCAGTTCGTCATCTTCGTAGGCACTGGCCAGGTAATCGATTTCATGCCGCACCACCGCCATGGCCCGGTCCAGGCGCCGATACTCGCTCAGGTCCAGCCCCAGATGCTGGGAATGCCGCCAGGCGCAACGCTCCAGCCAAGAGACATACACCGCGTTATTGGCGTGTCCCAGGCCATCGATATCATCGGCTGCCACATTGAGGTCGATTACAAAAGGCGTTGCCCGATCCCAGACCATATTTGCTCCTGTTGTCGTATCGCGAGAGGACTCATGTCCACAAGGAGCTCAGTCTAAACCACCGCCGACTTGGCCGCCCTCAACAGACGATCCGACAACTCGCCGGTACCCAGCGCACGGGCCAGCACCAGGCCGCCCACCATCAATGCGAGATCAGCCAGGACCTTGTCCGCCTCTTCAGGGCTCGAGGACAGCTGCGCCACCATCAACTCCACATGCTCAGCCAAAGAGGCCTGAAAGCCCTCCGGCAAGCGCGGCATATCCCCTGCCGTGGAAGGAAGCGGGCAGGCCTCGCCCTGGGCATCACGGTGCTTGCGTGACAGATAAAACGCCGCCAGCAAGGCACGCCGCTCATGACAGGGAAGCTGCTCGTCGATTTGTGCAATGGCAGACCTTCGCTGCTTCAGCAACCGGTCGAAGGCTTCAAGCATCAGCGACTCCTTGCTGTCGAAGTGAGCGTAGAAGCCCCCTACCGTCAGCCCCGCAGCGCTCATGATCTCACTGACGCTCGGTTGTTCCGGACCACGGCTGATGAGGGCCGCACTGGCAGCGTCGAGAATCCGTTCACGAGTTTGCGCTTTTTTATCGGTCATGCCGCTCTCCAGAAATTACGCAGATAATATTATTCGCATAATCCTGAATGACAAGCGCAACGCGGCTTATCTGCCAAAGGCAGAGCAATTGCGCGAGAAGGAAGGACTTACAGAGGAACGGGCGAAATTAAAAAAGGCCCAAAAAACAAAAGGGCCATTCAATAATCGAATGACCCTTGGTCTCGCAGAGCGAGAAATCGTGGCGTCCCCTAGGGGACTCGAACCCCTGTTACCGCCGTGAAAGGGCGGTGTCCTAGGCCACTAGACGAAGGGGACGCAAAACCTTCGAGCAAATTCGCTAAAAGCGAATCCTGGCAAAATTGGTGGAGCTAAGCGGGATCGAACCGCTGACCTCCTGCATGCCATGCAGGCGCTCTCCCAGCTGAGCTATAGCCCCGGATTTATCGCCTCGCGGCGGAGATCAACCTTGCGGAATCACTCTTTGAATATGGCGTCCCCTAGGGGACTCGAACCCCTGTTACCGCCGTGAAAGGGCGGTGTCCTAGGCCACTAGACGAAGGGGACAAAACCTTCTTTCGTACATGACAGGCGCTGGTTCCTGTCATCGTACTGTTTCAAGGCAATGTAGCCGACCTTGAAACGCTTTGTTTGGTGGAGCTAAGCGGGATCGAACCGCTGACCTCTTGCATGCCATGCAAGCGCTCTCCCAGCTGAGCTATAGCCCCACATCAGTGGACGGGGCGCATGTTAAGCGTGAGTCGCTAACCTGTCAAATTTATTTTCAACATTTTTGAAAATTTTTCGTCGACATAACAAACACTTAACGCTTCGCCCCCGTAAAACCGAGGTCGAATCGATCACTGTGCACCCCTGCCCTGCGAGCACACAGTGATCCTTCACTGCATCAGGCTATGGCACCCAGCAGCTTTTCCCACTCTTTGTTTTCTTTCTTGGAAACTCCGCCGAGCAGATCGATAGCCTGCCGCAGGCGGAAACGGGTGAGGTCCGGCCCGAGGATTTCCATTGCATCGAGCACCGAAACCGAACTGGCCTGACCGGTAATGGCGGCGAACATCAGCGGCATGGCATCGCGCAGTTTCAGCTCCAGATGATCGACCACCGCCTGGATACAGGCAGTAATCGGGTCTTTCTCCCACTGACGCAGGGATTCGAGCTTCCACAAGATCAACTGCATCAACTGGCGGACCTGATCGCCCGACAGCTTCTTGTGCTCGAACAGCTTCGCATCCGGCGTCACGCCGCCCGCGAAGAAGAAGCTGGCCAATGGCGCGATCTGGCTGAAGGTTTCGACACGGCCCTGAACATGCGGCGCGATCTTCATCAAGTATTCGGGGTTCAGCGCCCAGTTCTGCACCCGGCTGGCAAACTCTTCGACCGGCAACTCGCGCAGCCACTGACCATTGAGCCAGGACAGTTTCTCGATATCGAAGATCGGACCGCCCAGGGAGACGCGGGACAGGTCGAAGTTATCGACCATTTCCTGCAGGGAGAACTTCTCGCGCTCGTCCGGCATCGACCAGCCCATGCGACCCAGGTAGTTGAGCATGGCCTCAGGCATGAAGCCCATGCGCTCGTAGAACGTCACCGACGTCGGGTTCTTGCGCTTGGACAGCTTGCTCTTGTCGGGGTTACGCAGCAGCGGCATGTAGCACAACTGCGGCTTGTCCCAGCCGAAATACTCGTAGAGCAGAATCAGTTTCGGCGCGGACGGCAGCCACTCTTCGCCACGCAGTACGTGGGTGATCCCCATCAGGTGGTCATCCACCACGTTGGCCAGAAAATAGGTCGGCAGACCGTCAGTCTTCATCAAGACCTGCATGTCCATGCGATCCCACGGGATCTCCACTTCGCCACGCAGGATGTCCGGCACCACGCAAACGCCCTCGGTCGGCACTTTCATGCGGATGACGTGCGGCTCGCCGGCGTCCAGGCGACGCTGCACTTCTTCCTTCGAGAGCAGCAAGGCGCGGCCGTCATAGCGCGGCGTCTCGCCCTTGGCCATCTGCTCGGCGCGCATCTCGTCCAGCTCTTCGGCAGTGCAGAAGCACGGGAAGGCGTGGCCGAGATCGACCAGTTGCTGAGCGTACTTGCGATAGATGTCGCCTCGCTCGCTCTGACGATACGGGCCATGTGGGCCGCCCACATCCGGACCTTCGCTCCACTCAATGCCCAGCCAGCGCAATGCATCGAAAATCTGCTGCTCGGACTCGCGGGTCGAACGCAACTGATCGGTATCTTCGATACGCAGGATGAACTCACCACCGTGCTGCTTGGCAAAGCAGTAGTTGAAAAGCGCGATGTAGGCGGTGCCAACGTGGGGATCGCCAGTGGGTGATGGCGCAATGCGAGTGCGAACGGTGGTCATGAAAAATTCCGAAATAGATCGATCAAGCGCGGAATCTTAACAGGCCGAACCCTTTTGGCTCCATGCTTCGCGAATGAATTCGCTCCTTCAACCCGTGCAGGAGCGAATTCATTCGCGAAAAAATCGATGAATCAAACCGCCAGTAACCGCTCACGCAATTTGGCGATCTCGTCGCGCATCTGCGCCGCGGCCTCGAACTCCAGATCGCGGGCCAACTGGTACATTTTCTCTTCCAGTTGACGAATGCGCTTGGTGATTTCGCTGGGTGAGCGCAGTTCGTTCTCGTAGCGTGCGTTTTCTTCGGCGGCCTTGGCCATGCCTTTGCGCTTCTTGCTGCGCGAGCCAGGGACCGTCGCGCCTTCCATGATGTCCGCCACGTCCTTGATGACGCCCTTTGGCGTGATGCCATTGGCCAGGTTATGGGCGATCTGTTTCTCACGACGCCGCTCGGTCTCGCCAATGGCCCGCTCCATGGAACCGGTCATGCGATCGGCATAGAGAATCGCGCGGCCATTGAGGTTACGAGCAGCCCGACCGATGGTCTGGATCAGGGAGCGTTCGGAACGCAGGAAACCTTCCTTGTCGGCATCGAGAATCGCCACCAGCGACACTTCCGGCATGTCCAGGCCTTCGCGCAGCAGGTTGATCCCCACCAGCACGTCGAACGCCCCGAGGCGCAGGTCGCGGATGATCTCGACCCGCTCAACGGTATCGATGTCCGAGTGCAGATAACGGACCCGCACGCCATGGTCGCCCAGATAATCGGTCAGATCCTCGGCCATGCGCTTGGTCAAAGTCGTGACCAGCACCCGCTCTTCCAGCGCCACACGCTTGTTGATTTCCGAAAGCAGATCATCGACCTGAGTCAGCGCAGGACGAATCTCGACCTGCGGGTCCACCAGCCCTGTCGGGCGCACCACCTGTTCGATGATTCGCCCGGCATGTTCGGCCTCGTAATTTCCAGGTGTGGCCGAAACAAAGATGGTCTGCGGGCTGACCGCCTCCCACTCGTCGAAACGCATGGGCCGGTTATCCAGCGCCGAGGGCAGCCGGAAGCCATATTCCACCAGGGTTTCCTTGCGCGATCGGTCGCCTTTGTACATCGCACCGACCTGCGGCACGCTGACGTGGGATTCGTCGATCACCAGCAAGGCGTCAGGCGGCAGATAGTCGTAAAGCGTGGGCGGTGGCGCTCCCGACGGGCGGCCCGAGAGATAGCGGGAGTAGTTTTCGATGCCGTTGCAGTAACCCAGCTCCAGAATCATTTCCAGATCGAAACGGGTTCGTTGCTCCAGACGCTGGGCTTCCACCAGCTTATTGTTGTTGCGCAGGTATTCCAGACGCTCCTGAAGCTCGACCTTGATGCCTTCCATCGCTTCGAGCAGCGTTTCGCGGGGAGTCACATAGTGGCTCTTGGGGTAGAAGGTAAAACGTGGCAGCTTGCGGATCACCTCACCCGTCAGCGGATCGAACGCCGACAGGCTTTCCACCTCGTCGTCGAACAGTTCGACGCGGATCGCTTCCAGATCGGACTCGGCCGGGTAGATATCAATGACATCGCCTCGCACCCGGAAGGTCGCACGGGCAAAATCCATGTCGTTGCGGGTGTACTGCAGATCCGCCAGACGGCGCAGCAAGGCCCGCTGGTCGAGTTTGTCGCCACGGTCGATATGCAAGACCATGCGCAGATAGGTTTCCGGACTGCCCAGACCATAGATGCAGGACACCGTGGTGACGATAATGGCGTCCTTGCGCTCCAGCAGGGCCTTGGTCGCTGACAGGCGCATCTGCTCGATATGGTCGTTGATCGAAGCATCCTTCTCGATGAAGGTGTCCGACGACGGCACATAGGCTTCGGGCTGGTAGTAATCGTAATAAGAGACGAAATATTCCACCGCGTTGTTGGGGAAGAACGTCTTGAACTCGCCATACAACTGGGCTGCCAGGGTCTTGTTCGGCGCCAGCACCAGCGTCGGGCGCTGCACCTGGGCGATGACGTTGGCAATGCTGAAGGTCTTGCCCGAGCCGGTCACACCCAGCAGGGTCTGATGCGCCAGCCCGGCCTCGATCCCTTCCACCATCAGGCGAATGGCCTCGGGCTGATCGCCGGCTGGCTCAAAACGGGTGACGAGCTGAAACTCGGACATGACCTACCTCTTGATTCGTTTACGCCAAGGGTTCGTCTGCGCAGGCCATACCCGCAAAAACGAAATCACCGCCAACGCCCGATCCCGCCGGGAAAGACGTGCAGTGTTTGAAGTGATGCACTGTAGATGGAGCCATATACTCGTCTTTCAAGTCATGGATTGCATCACCGATTGCCGGTCGGTCAGACGAACGTTGTCCCCGGAGCCGGAAAAACCTTGAAAAAACCTGTCACGCCCTGTCGCTCCCCAGCTTGATGCTCTTTATACTGACTCCCCGTTTGTGCACCGCTCTGGCGCATTGTGTTGGAGCCTGCACTGCACTCCCCTTCACTCTTCATTCAGAGCTGCCGCAAACAATGAGCCTGTTCTCCGCTGTCGAAATGGCGCCCCGCGATCCGATCCTGGGTATCAACGAAGCATTCAACGCCGACACCCGCACCAACAAGGTCAACCTTGGGGTGGGTGTCTACTGTGACGAAGACGGGCGCATTCCATTGCTGCGCGCAGTGGCCGAAGCCGAGAAGATTCGCGTGGCGCAACACGCCCCTCGCGGCTACCTGCCAATCGACGGCATCTCGGCCTACGACCTGGCCGTGCAGAAACTGCTGCTGGGCGCCGACTCGCCGCTGATCGCCTCGGGCCGCGTGCTGACCACCCAGTCCGTCGGCGGCACTGGCGCTCTGAAAATCGGTGCAGACTTCCTCAAGCGCCTGCTGCCCGATGCCGTAGTCGCCATCAGCGATCCAAGCTGGGAAAACCACCGCGCCCTGTTTGAAGCGGCGGGCTTCCCGGTTCAGGACTATCGCTACTACGACGCCCCGACCCACGACGTGAATCGTGCCGGCATGTTGGAAGACCTGCAGAACCTGCCGAACGGCTCCATCGTTGTGCTGCACGCCTGCTGCCACAACCCGACCGGTGTCGACCTGACCCTGGACGACTGGAAAAAGGTTCTGGAAGTGGTCAAGGCCAAGGGCCACGTACCTTTCCTGGACATGGCTTACCAGGGCTTCGGCCAGGGTATCGACGAAGATGCACTGGCTGTGCGCCTGTTCGCGGATTCGGGCCTGACCTTCTTTGCCTCCAGCTCGTTCTCCAAATCCCTGTCGCTGTACGGCGAGCGTGTCGGCGCCCTGTCGATCATCACCGAGTCGAAGGAAGAAACCGCCCGCGTCCTGTCCCAGGTCAAGCGCGTGATTCGTACCAACTACTCCAACCCACCGACCCACGGTGCAATCATCTCCGCTGCGGTCCTCAACGACCCGGCACTGCGCGCCATGTGGGAAGAAGAACTGGGCGAGATGCGCGTACGTATCCACGGCATGCGCAAAGCCATGGTAGAGCGCCTGGCCACTAACCCGGCCGGTCAGGACTTCAGCTTCGTCGGCCGTCAGTGCGGCATGTTCTCCTACTCGGGCCTGACCGCCGAACAGGCCCAGCGCCTGCGCAGCGAGTTCGGTATCTACGCGCTGGATACCGGCCGTATCTGCGTGGCAGCCCTGAACCAGAAGAACATCGACGCGGTCTGTGACGCGATCAAGCAAGTGCTGTAATTCATCGTTGCAAATGAAAGGGAGGCCAGACGCAAGTCTGGCCTCCCTTTTTCATGCCCGGGGCAAAAAATATCTCAAGTTATTTCAAGACGCGCCGCTAAAGCTTTCGTGGTTTTCCGGATGAAAACCCACATGGACATGCAGACGATATTGCCTGCATCAGGATGCATTCAGGACTACACGGAGATTACATGAAGTTCCAGTCTTTCAAACTCCCCCTCACTGCAGCAGCTCTGGCACTTTCGCTGAGCCCCCTGGCATCGATGGCCGCGGTCATTGAAGTCACCATGCAGAACAACACGCCAAAGACCTTGAAGCTTGTTTCTTCGACCGGTGGCTTCCCGGCTACTCTGACACCTTATCAGACCGTCACCTTCATCGCGCCATCGGGCTTCAGCAGCAGCGACGTGCAGGCTGATTATACGAGCGGCCAAGTCACCGGCGGATGCAAGTTTCAGGCAGGTCACAAGGAATACTCGACCGGCCCGCAATACACCAGCAGCGCGACTGGCTATGGCCAGGTATCGTCCGGTTTCTGCTATGAATACGTCACCAAGAAATGGTCGGCACCTTACAACTACAAAATCCATTTCATGATGTCGCAATAAGTATCGGCCCACGTCGATAAAGGCAACAAAGGGAAGCTGGCGCAAGTCTGGCTTCCCACCAGGAACAATAGAGAACGCCCACCACCAAAGCCCTTCTCTCAAATATGTACCGCTAAATTCCCGCCCCCGTTCCTCGTTTAATGGACAGTTCCCGTGGCCGTCGCCTGCCGACGGGCTGAATTCTCCGAGCAGGAACCCTGCATGAAACGCTCTCGACACCCTGGACGCGCCGTCCTTCTGGCGCTGTGCATGTTTCCGGTCATTGCCGTGTGCGCCTGGCAAATCATGCCTTCGGGCAACAACGATGCCGTGACCGCCCTCGTCACCCGCAGCGACATACAAAGCAGCGTGACCGCCCTGGGCACTCTGCAACCACGCAGTTATGTGGATGTGGGCTCCCAGGCCACCGGCCAGATCATGAAGATCCACGCGCAGGTCGGGGATCAGGTCAAGGAAGGTCAACTGCTGGTGGAGATCGATCCGTCCACGCAAAAAGCACGGCTCGATGCCGCCCGCTACGCCATTGAAAACCTCAAGGCCCAGCTTCAGGAACAACGTGCCCTGCACGAACTGGCCCAGCAGAAACAGCAGCGCCAGCGAAGCCTCGCAGCCGCAGGCGCCACACGCGCCGAAGATGTACAGGCCGCCGAATCCGAGTTTCGCGCCACTCAGGCACGGGTCGACATGTTCAAGGCGCAGATTCTCCAGGCCCAGGCCAGCCTGCGCAGTGACGAAGCCGCGCTGGGCTATACCCGCATCTACGCGCCGATGTCCGGAACAGTCGTGGCGCTGGATGCAAGGGAAGGTCAGACACTCAATGCCCAGCAGCAGACCCCGCTGATCCTGCGCATTGCCCGACTCTCGCCCATGACGGTGTGGGCCGAAGTGTCCGAGGCCGATATCGGCCATGTCAAACCCGGCATGAACGCCTACTTCACTACGCTCAGTGGCGGCACCCGGCGCTGGAACAGCACGGTGCGGCAGATTCTTCCTGTACCGCCCAAGCCGCTGGAGCAGGCCAATCAGGGTGGCGGCAGCCCGAGCAGTTCAGGCAAGAGCGGCAGCGGTCGCGTGGTGCTCTATACCGTGCTGCTGGATGTCGACAACGCCGACCAGGCACTGATGGCGGAAATGACCGCGCAGATCTTCTTTGTCGCCAACAGCGCTCAAAACACCCTGACCGTCCCGCTTGCCGCCCTCAAAAGCGGGCCACAGGCCGACCTGCAAACCGCGCGTGTCCTCACCGCCAGCGGCGACGTGCAGGACCGCGAGGTCCGTACCGGAATCAGCGACCGCTTGCGGGTGCAGATTCTCGAGGGGCTGAATGAAGGTGATCGGCTGTTGATCGGCCCGTCCGTCGGCAGCGGAGGCTGAATGCAGACGCCACTGATCGACCTGCGGGATATCCGCAAATCCTACGGGGGTGGCGACAGCCCGCTGGTCAACGTACTGCGGGGCATCGACCTGTCGATCCATGCCGGAGAGTTCGTGGCCATTGTCGGTGCCTCCGGCTCGGGCAAATCGACCCTGATGAATATCCTCGGCTGCCTCGACCGACCCAGCGCCGGGCAGTACCTGTTCGCCGGGGAAGATGTGGCCGGGCTGGACAGCGACGAACTGGCCTGGCTGCGGCGTGAAGCCTTTGGCTTCGTGTTTCAGGGCTACCACCTGATTCCGTCAGGCTCGGCGCAGGAAAACGTCGAGATGCCAGCCATCTACGCCGGAACGCCCGCACAAGAGCGTCATGCCCGCGCCACTGCCCTGCTCGACCGACTGGGTCTGGCCTCGCGCACCGCCAATCGCCCCCATCAACTTTCCGGTGGCCAGCAGCAACGGGTTTCCATTGCCCGGGCGTTGATGAATGGCGGGCATATCATCCTCGCCGACGAACCTACCGGCGCACTGGACAGCCACAGCGGCGCAGAGGTCATGACCCTGCTGGACGAACTCGCCAGTCAGGGGCATGTGGTGATTCTGATCACCCACGACCGGGAAGTCGCTGCACGCGCCCGGCGCGTCATTGAAGTCAGTGACGGCCTGATTGTCAGCGACACGGCATCCGGCAACCCGCAAGTACAAGCCCCGACCAATCCGGCCGCCTTGCAAGCCGTTGACCTGCGCCAGCGCCTGAGTGAAGGCAGTACCCGCAATGGTGCCTGGAAAGGTGAATTACTCGATGCCATTCAAGCTGCCTGGCGGGTGATGTGGATCAACCGGTTCCGTACCGCACTGACCTTGCTGGGCATCGTGATCGGCGTTGCCTCGGTGGTGGTCATGCTAGCCGTGGGCGAAGGCAGCAAGCGTCAAGTCATGGCGCAGATGTCGTCCTTTGGCTCCAACATCATTTACCTCAACGGCAAATCCCCCAGCCCGCGCACTCCCAAAGGCATCATTACCCTGGAAGAAGTCGCCGCACTGGGCGAACTGCCCGAAGTGAAAATGATCATGCCGGTCAATGGCGGACAGGCAGGCGTGCGCTTTGGCAACCTTGATCACTCCAGCTACGTGGGCGGTAACGACACGCACTTCCCGGCCATCTTCAACTGGCCGGTGGTCGAGGGCAGTTACTTCACCGAAGCCGACGAAAGAAACGCCGCAGCCGTGGCAGTGATCGGCCATAAGGTCCGGCAAAAGCTGTTCAAGGATAGGGCGAGCCCCATCGGCCAGTACATCCTGATCGAGAACGTGCCCTTCCAGGTGGTCGGCGTCCTTCAGGAAAAAGGCGCCAGTTCCGGCGACCTGGACAGCGACAACCGCATTGCCATTCCCTACTCCTCAGCCAGCATCCGGCTGTTCGGCACCCAGAACCCGGAATACATCGCCATCGCCACCAAGGATGCCGGCAAGGTCAAGGAAGCCGAACGTTCGATCAATGACCTGATGCAGCGCCTGCACAACGGCAAGAACGATTACGAACTGACCAACAACGCCGCGATGATCCAGGCCGAAGCCCGGACCCAGAACACTCTGTCGCTGATGCTCGGCTCGATTGCCGCCATCTCGCTGCTGGTGGGTGGTATCGGCGTAATGAACATCATGCTGATGACCGTACGGGAACGCACTCGGGAAATCGGCATCCGCATGGCCACCGGCGCGCGCCAGGGCGACATTCTGCGCCAGTTCCTCACCGAAGCCGTGATGCTCTCGGTGGTCGGCGGGCTGGCGGGCATCGTACTGGCCCTCGGCATGGGCGCAGCGCTGCTGCTCGGCAAGATCGCCGTGGCGTTTTCGCTGTTCGCCGTTGTCGGCGCCTTTGCCTGTGCATTGGTGACCGGCGTGATCTTCGGTTTTATGCCTGCCCGCAAAGCTGCCCGGCTCGATCCGGTTGCAGCCCTCACCAGCGAATGATCGATCGATGAAGCCAACCCTCACCTTGCTGACCAGTTGTCTGCTTCTGGCGGCCTGCAACACTTCTGCACCCTCCATCGACAGCGGTATCCAGCCACCGCCAAGCTGGGAATTCGCCCAAGGCGCCGCCTTGCAGCGCACTGATGCTCAGTGGTGGCAACAATTCGGCAGCCCGGACCTGAACCGCCTGATCGAACAGGCCCGGGTCAACAGCCATGAAGTCGCCGCCGCCATGGCCCGTGTACGTCAGGCTCAGGCAACGGCGACCATCGCCGGAGCCCCCACGCGCCCTGAGCTCACCTACGACATCCGGGGCGAGCGTAACAAATTCCTGCGCAGCAGCGACCGCAAGGCCAGCCCTTCGGATGACAACAATACCGACGCCTTTACCACCAGCCTGACCGCCAGTTACGAAGTGGATTTCTGGGGTGGCGTAGCCGCCGCCCGGGACAGTGCGCTACACCGTTTGAAAGCCAGCGAGTTCGACAGGGCCACAGTGGAACTGACCCTGCTCAGCAGCGTGGCCGATCGCTACGCGCAAACCCTGTCAGCCAGAGAGCAGAGCCATATCGCCGAGCTGAACCTGGCCAATGCCCGCAACGTGCTGAGACTGGTGCAGACTCGCTACGACTCGGGCTCCGCCACGGCACTGGAACTGGCTCAGCAGAAGAACCTGGTTGCGACTCAACAACGTGAACTGCCGCGTATTCAGCAACTGGCCAATGAGCAACAGATCACCCTCGCGGCCCTGCTCGGCCAACCCGTGCAACATCTGCAATTGGGCAATCAGGATTTCGAGAACCTGAGCTGGCCACCGATCGGCACAGGGCTGCCCAGCGAACTGCTGACCCGTCGCCCTGACATCGCCAAGGCCGAAGCCGAGCTGGTCGCCGCCCAGGCCGATGTCACCGTAGCCCGCGCGGCCCTGCTGCCCAAATTGACCCTGAGCGCTACTTTAGGCACGGAAGTGGTCAGGGCCGAAGACTGGCTGCGAGCGCCCTTCAGCAGTCTGGCTGCCGGCCTGACCGGACCGATTTTCAATAACGGACGCTTGAGTGCAGAGCGCGACAAGGCCACTGCCCGTCAGGAAGAACTGCTGGAAATCTACCGTGGCGCGATCATCAACAGCTTCGCCGACGTGGAGAAAGCCCTGAACAGCATCAGCGGCCTGGACCAGCAAAGGCACTGGCACGACGAAGAACTCAAACAGGCCCAGACCGCATTCCGCATCGCCCAGAGCCGTTACGAGGCTGGCGCGGAGGATTTGCTGACCGTGCTGGAAACCCAACGCACGCTGTATCTGGCCCAGGATGTGAGCGTACAGCTTCGGCTGTCGAGGGTGCAGGCGAGTATTGCGTTGTACAAGGCCCTGGGTGGCGGTTGGACACAAACCCTTCACTAATGTCTCGCGAATAAATTCGCTCCTACAGATTTGCACCGTACTAGAGTAGGACCGGATTTATCCGGGAAAGGGCCTGTACATCCGCCGCATCTTTATCTGAAGAAATAATGCCTTCCCGAATAAATTCGGTCCTACAGATTCAGGAATCAAACCCCGCCAAACCACTTCTCCGGCAGCAGGTTCCTCGCATACCACGGCCGACGCGGCACGCGGCGCAGGAGGTTGCCGAGCTTGTCATCGGCCGCAAAAGTAATGCGCAGCGCCAGTTTCATGACCTCCGGGTCCATTTCCATGGTGGTCCCGGCATTCAGGCCCGGTGTGGTGCTGCATCCATGAGTCTGCGGGCCGAGCCAGGGATCGCTGATCTCAACCCAGCGCCCCGGCGCGAACCATGGCACGCCATTGACTTCAAGACGGCTCACCTCTCCCGGATGAAAGCGCTCATGGGCACGGAACCAGTCGTCGATCCGGTCATCGATCCAGCCATGGAACATCCAGAACACCGGATGCACATGGGATGAAAACGGGTCAGCGAGAAAATCGTTTTCCGGCTCGAACCAGCGTGCCGCGAAATCCGCCGAGTCACGGGCCATGGGCACCGGCTCGCCATTTGAAGGGTCTCGCGCAACGGACGCCCAACGCATGTGCAACCAGTCATGCAGCTCCAGCTCAACCTGGGAACCGAACTGGCCAAGGGTCAGTTTCGACAGAAAGCGCGGGTCCCTGTATTGGGATTCCCACGCCTGAAAATGCGTGCTGAATGTCTCGTCGCTTTTGATATCGCTGACCAACTGGCTATATTCCGCATCACCATTGGCCTGCCAGGGCGGTGGCAACGCGCAGCCATCGTGATTATCGAAGTATCGGGCAAAGCCCTGACGGTCCCGCTCAAGCTCCGGCTGCGGCAAAGGGAAGCGCGGCCAGGAAGGCAGCTCCTGAAACTGCCGGGCCTGGATCAGCATGTGCCGATGCATATAGAAAAAGTCGATGCCCGAGCCATTACGGTCCTTGCGCTCGCCACGGGCATCGCGCTCCTTGTCTCTCGGGCCTGGCTGCCAGCCGATACCGCGCAGGGCATTGCGTTTTTCTTCGGGCAGGCGATGCCACTTATCGCGGCTGGCATGCCAGAGCTGGTGAAACAGGCGATGCTCCTTTGAAACCAGCCAGGCCAGAAACGGAGGCGTCAGCCCGATACGGTCACGGGCTTCGGGAAACACCTGCTTGGTGGCAATAAAACGATTTTCCAGCTCAGGCAACGCCAGCGGACGATCCAGACGCTCGATGCGCCCACTCAAAGTGCCGCTGCCCGCATTACCGAAGCTGCCCCAGACTTCATCCAGAACCATGCTGAATTCATAGTCCGGCGCATCGCTTTGCGGGCTGTCATCGAGATGGCCGTCAATGACCCGAAAATACAGCGTCGAGGCATCGGCAGAACGCAGGTCGCCGATCACCCGAAAGCGCGGTTCAGCATCGCCACGCAGACGCTCAGCGGTGTCGATATAACCCCGCAGGCCACGGCCACGCGGGGCAATGTCCAGGAACATTTCCAGGCCCTTGAGCGGCGCTCCGGCCAATCCTGCATCACGCCCCTCGAAACGGATATCCCATATCCCGCGCAGCTTGTCGGCCAGCCGCTGGGTAGCGGTATCGGCCGCAGCGGCAGTCGCTTCCCCCGGTGTAACGGGCTCTTCGACGCGCGTGAGTTCGCGGTGTGCGTAATAAGCAGCCGGTACCGCAGCACCGGTCAGCGCCAGGCCCGCTATAAAACCTCGTCGAGAAATCGTCATTGCCCTACCTGTTAACGCCCCGAAACGGTCTTTATCCAAGCTAGGACGTAGCATCAATGCAGAAATTTAGGGACAGAACCGCGAACGGCATCCGCGTTAAATTTTTCCGCCATCCGCTCGTTCTCCCCAGATAGCAAAGGCCCTTGTGCCTGCTTCTGAACGGCGAACCTGAAAGAGATGGCAATGACAAAACCGCGTTGGAAAAAGGCTCTTTTCATTGGCCTGCCCCTGGCTCTGGCGATCAGTGCAGGCGCAGGCTGGCTGGCCTGGAATTACGGGTCGCCATCGGGCTACCCGATCAAGGTGATGAAACAGGCCGAAGAGCTGCAGGAACGAATCATTTCCTTTGATAGCCACATCACCGTGCCTTTGAAATTCGGCAGCGAACGCCATGAAGCGGACAAGGACGGCTCCGGGCAATTCGATCTGGTGAAGACCGCACGCGGGCGTTTGTCGGGTGCGGCACTGACCGTGTTCGGCTGGCCGGAAATCTGGAACGGCCCCAATGCGCCCCATCGCCCGACGCCGGGCTTCGTGGATGAAGCACGCCATCAGCAAGAGGTCCGCTACAAGATCATCACTGGCATGGTCCGCGATTTTCCGAATCAGGTCGGCATCGCCTACACCCCGGACGACATGCGCCGCCTGCATGGCGAAGGCAAGTTTGCGATTTTCATCAGCATGCTCAACGCCTACCCGCTGGGCAACGACATCAATCTGCTGGACCAGTGGACTGCACGCGGCATGCGCATGTTCGGCTTCAGTTATGTGGGCAACAACAGCTGGGCGGACTCTTCTCGTCCGTTGCCGTTCTTCAATGACTCCCAGGACCCTCTGGGCGGGCTTTCCGAGATCGGCAAGCAGGCCGTACACCGCCTGAACGATCTGGGCGTGATCATCGATGTGTCACAAATGTCGACCAAAGGCCTGGAACAGGTCAGTCAGCTGAGCCGCACGCCTATGGTCGCCTCACACTCTGCTCCAAGGGCGCTGGTGGACATTCCACGCAATCTGAGCGACGAGGAATTGCAGCTCATCAAGCAGAGCGGCGGCGTGGTGCAGGTCGTGGCGTTCCCGGCCTACCTGAAACCCCTGACCCAGAAGACCCAGGACAAGCTCAACAAGCTTCGCAAGGACTTCGACCTGCCGCCACTGCCGAACCTGGCCATGGCGCTGATGCCGGGCGACGCGATCATTACCGTCTGGCCGGAGCAACGTTTCGGTGCTTACGCCAGCAAGCTGTACGCCATCCTCGAAGAAGAGCCCAAGGCCACCGTCAAGGATTTCGTCAATGCCATTGACTACACGGTGAAGAAGATCGGCATCGATCATGTGGGCATCAGCTCCGACTTCAACGATGGCGGCGGCGTGGACGGTTTCAAGGATGTCAGCGAAATCCGCAATGTGACTGCCGAACTGATCGAGCGCGGCTATGCCGAGGCCGACATTGCCAAGCTCTGGGGCGGCAACTTCCTGCGGGTATGGGAGCAGGTGCAGAACTCGGCCAGACCGGTCACCCGCCAATGAACCCCTTTCGCTTGCACACCGACATTTCAGGTATGGCCGCTCATGACTGACCGCAGAACCTTTCTCAAACAGGCTGGCCTGCTCGCGGCTGCACTGCCCATGGGTGCCAGCCTGACCCACTCGGCCACGGCGACCGCTATCGAACTGGCTCCCAAGGACAAATGGGCCACCTTGCGTGGCCTGTTCAATCAGGACCCGGACTATATCCACTTCGCCAACTTCCTGATTACTTCGCACCCCAGGCCGGTGAGCGATGCCATCGAGCAACACCGGGCCAATATCGACCGCAACCCCGGCCTGGCCATGGACTGGGACCTGCAGGAAACCAGTCGCCGCGAAGACAAGGTTCGCGAGTGGGCCGGCAAGTACTTCAATGCCAGGCCCGGCCAGATTGCGTTGACCGGCAGCACAACCGAAGGTCTGGCCATTATCTATGGCGGCATTCATGTACGGCCGGATCAGGAAATCCTCACCACCGAACATGAACACTTCTGTACCCGCAACATCCTGAACTCGCGCAAGAAGAGAGAAGGCACACAGGTCCGCAAGATCCGCCTGTTCAAGGACTCCAGCACCGTTTCGACCGACGAAATCATCGGCAACATCGCCCAGGCCATTCGCCCCGAAACCCGCGTACTGGGAATGACCTGGGTGCAATCGGGCAGCGGCGTCAAGCTGCCGGTCGGTGAGATTGGTGCCCTGGTTCAGGAGCAGAACCGTCATCGCGACGACAAGGACCGCATCCTGTACGTGATCGATGGCGTACACGGTTTCGGGGTCGAGAACCTGGACTTCCCGAGCATGAACTGCGACTTCTTCGTCGCAGGGACCCACAAATGGATGTTCGGACCACGAGGCACCGGCATCATTTGCGCCCGCTCGGAGCAGTTGAAAGATGTCACCCCGCTGATCCCCAGTTTTTCGGAAGCGACCCACTTCGGCACGATCATGACACCCGGCGGCTACCACTCATTCGAGCACCGCTGGGCGGTAGACAAGGCCTTTGAGTTGCACCTGCAACTGGGCAAGGCCGATGTCCAGTCGCGCATCCACCAGCTCAACACCTACATCAAGCAACGTCTGAAAGAACAGCCGGGCATCGAACTGGTCACGCCCATGGCGCCCGAGCTGTCGTCCGGATTCAGCTTCTTCAGAGTCAAGGACCGCAACTGCGACGACGTGGCCGCCTGGCTGATGAAAAACCATGTAGTGGTCGATGCCGTGGATCGAGATATAGGACCGGTCGTGCGCACCGCTCCGGGCCTGCTCAATAACGAGGCCGAAATAGATCGCTTCCTGGCCGTCCTCGGCCAACGTCCATGACGCTTGTCACCCGCTTTCAGTTTTCTGCCTTGAGGCCCGTTATGAACAACATGCTGTCCACCCTGTCCCTGACCGCCCTGCTGGGTGCGCTGTTGCCCGCAGCCGCCATGGCCGCCACGCCCGAACCGGGCAAGGTGTTCAAGGACTGCAAGGACTGCCCGGAAATGGTCGTGTTACCTGCCGGCACCTTCACCATGGGCGCACCGGAATCCGAACTCGGCCGCCAGCCCGACGAAGGCCCGCTGCATGAAGTGACCTTCGCCAAGCCGTTCGCCATCAGCCAGTTCCAGGTGCTGAGCGGCGAGTGGAAGGCTTATATCAAAAGCACCGGCTACAAGATGCCCGATGGCGATACCCGTCCGGGTCGCGAGTGCAAGGCCGGACAACCGCGCTATCCACTGACCGACCGCCAGCCGGCGGTGTGCATGGACTGGAACGAAGCCAAGGCCTACGCCGCCTGGCTGTCGAAGAAGACCGGCAAAACCTACCGACTGGTCAGCGAGGCCGAGCGCGAGTATGCAGCCCGTGGCGGCAGCACCGGCCCGTTCCCCTTCCCCATGGATGAAGGCAAGCAATACGGCATCGCCAAGCATGCCAACACCTACGGCCCGGAAGACGGCTTCAGCGTCACAGCCCCCGCGGGCAGTTACAGCCCCAATGACTTCGGCATCTACGACGCTCACGGCAATGTCTACGAGTGGACCGCCGATTGCGAAACCAGCAACTACAACGGCGCACCCACCGATGGCAGTGCCTGGCTGGCCGGTGATTGCAGTTGGAAGATGATTCGCGGCAACGACTGGACCGAAGCGCCGATCTTCTCCCGCTCCGGCAACCGCAACAGCCGCAAACCCGATGTACGTGGCGACTGGCTGGGCTTTCGGGTCGTTCGCGAACTCTGACGCTTTTTCAGGCCGATCAACGGATAATCACGAGACAACAGCATGACACCCAAATCAGAAAGCCTCGCCCGGGAAACCCTGAGGATCCTCAAGCCATTCTGGTGGCTGGTGGCTCTCTCCACTGTGCTGGGGGTTGTCAGCGGCCTGAGCGTGACCGCCCTGCTGGCCACCATCAACAACGCAATGAACATGGCAGGCGGACCTGACACCCACACCGCGCTGCTGTTCGCCGGCCTGTGCGTGCTGACCCTGGCCTGCTCCACCGTCTCGAACCTGTCGACCAACTATGTCGGCCAGCGCGTGGTCGCCAACCTGCGCCGCGAGCTGGCCGCCAAGGTGCTGGTCGCGCCCATCGAGCAACTGGAGCGCTACCGCTCCCATCGCCTGATCCCGGTGCTGCTCAATGACGTGAACACCCTCAGCACCTTCGCCTTGTCGATTGCGCCGATGGTGATTTCGTTCACCGTCACTCTGGGCTGCCTGACTTATCTGGCCCTGCTGTCGTGGCAGATCCTGGCGCTGACGGTACTGACCGTGGTGCTGGGCACTGGCGCGCAGTACCTGGCTCATCATTTCGGCACCCGCAGCATCATCGCGGCCCGTAACGGCGAAGACGAGTTGCAAAAGCACTATCAGGCCCTGTCGGCCGGTGCCAAGGAACTGCGCATCCAGCGCAAGCGTCGCCAACACATGCTCGACGAGCAGATACATGGCGCGACCGAGCGCATCTGCAAATCCAACGTGCGCGCCGCCAACATTTTCGTCAGCGCCGAAACCTTCGGTTCGATGCTGTTCTTCGCCGTCATCGGCATTGCCATTGCCTTTCAGGCGCTGTGGCCGAGCACCGAAAAAACCGTGCTGGGCGGTTTCGTGCTGGTCATGCTGTACATGAAAGGCCCACTGGAACGCCTGATCACCGCCCTGCCCGGCATCAGCCGCGCCCAGATCGCCATGCGCCGCATTGCCGAGCTGTCGTGGAAATTCTCCAGCCCCGAGCCGCACCTGCTGGTCAGCGACCGCCCCAATACCCTGGCGAACATGCAAACCCTGGAACTGCATCAGTTGCGTTATGACTACCCACCTGTGGAAGGCAGCGAGTCCTTCCATCTCGGCCCGGTCAACCTGAGCATCAAACAGGGCGATATCGTGTTTATCGTCGGTGAGAACGGCTGTGGCAAGACCACACTGATCAAGCTGCTGCTGGGCCTGTACAACCCCCAACAAGGCGAAATCCGCCTCAACGGCAAAGCGGTCATGCCTGAAGAGCTGGACGATTATCGCCAGTTGTTTACCACCATCTTCGCCGACTACCACCTGTTCGACGAACCGATGCAGGGCGAAGCGAAACTGCCTGCCGATGCGGGCAAATACCTGGAGCGCCTGGATATCGCTCACAAGGTCAGCATTCGCGATGGGGCGTTCACCACCACCGACCTATCGACCGGCCAACGCAAGCGCCTGGCCCTGATCAATGCCTGGCTGGACGAGCGTCAGGTGCTGGTGTTCGACGAATGGGCCGCCGATCAGGACCCGGCTTTCCGCCGCGTGTTCTACACCGAGCTGTTGCCCGAACTCAAGCAGCAAGGCAAGACCATCATCGTCATCTCCCACGACGACCGGTATTTCCCGATTGCCGACCAACTGGTGCGCATGCAGGCCGGCAAAATCGAAGTGGAACAGGTGCAGGCCGAACAGGTCTCTGCCTGAATCCAGCCCGTTATCCATGACATGGCCACGCCCGGTTCAGACCGCGAGCGGGGCTTCTTTTTGCCCATGGGTCAACCGCCTCGCCACCACCGATAGCCTTGCGCCATCTTTTTCAGGGCAAATGTGAAAAATTCATTAAATAACTGAGAGGCATTTTCGTTCTCTTTAACAGCACACCTGCGCGGGCATCTGCAGTCAGCCTGGCTCCCCGTAAAAAGTCGAACAGCTTCTGCCCTGATTCGCCTCCGGACAGACCTGAACGACGCTCTTTATCTCCTTGCCAATACCAACTAGAAAGAGCCACTCCATGTACACACCGTCACGACTCACCCCTCTCAGCAAGGCCTTGTTGATCAGCCGGATGTTGCGTCCAAGACCCGCCATGGCGGCCATTGGTCTGGCGCTGAGCATGCCGATGGCTGCTCAGGTACAAGCCCAGGAAATCGAGTTCAATATCCCGGCTCAACCGCTGAGCAGCGCTCTGAGTCAACTGGAAAGCCAGGGCGGCCTGCGTGTGGCTTACAGCCCCGCGGATGTACAGGGCAAGACCGGCGGCGCGGTACAAGGCAAGTTCACTTCGGCACAGGCAGCGGGGAAACTGCTGGCCGGAGCGGGCCTGACCTACAGCTTGCAAGGCAATGCCCTGACGTTGGGCGCTCAGGACTCATCGGCGGCCATCAACCTGGCACCGACCGCGATTGACTCCCAATATCTAGGCACCACCACTGACGGCACAGGCTCCTACACCACCGGCGCGACCACTATCGGCAAGGGCGCAGCGCAATCGTTGCGAGAAACACCACAGTCGGTCACGGTCATGACCCGTCAGGTCATGGACGACAATAACCTCACCAGCCTGAGCGAAGTGCTGGAAGACACACCCGGCATCAGCTTCCAGTACCGCAACTTTGGTGGCCACGTGTATACCTCCCGTGGCTTCTCGTTGCTGGCGGAAAGCTTTCTGGTCGATGGCATTAGCGGCCAGGGCTACCAGATCACCGGCTGGATGCAGCCGGACATGGCGATTTATGACCGCGTTGAAGTATTGCGCGGCGCGTCGGGCCTGCTGGTGGGTGCAGGCCAGCCCGGTGGTGCGGTGAATCTGGTGCGCAAGCGTCCGACTGCCGAGAACAAGTTCTCGATCACCACCCGTGCGGGTTCATGGGATCAGTACCGCGTCGACCTGGATGGCAGTGGCAAGCTCAATGACTCGGGCACTGTCCGTGGTCGCATGGTGGCCGCCTATGAAGACAACGGCTCGTATCAGGATAACCGCAACAGCCGCACGCCCCTGCTGTACGGCATCCTCGAAGCCGACGTGACCGACGACACCACGTTGACCATGAGCCTGCGTCGTCAGGAAAAGGTCATCAACGGCTACTCGATCTACGGCCTGCCGCGTTATAGCAACGGGCAGTCGCTGGATCTTTCGCGCTCGACGAACCTGGCTCCCAAGTGGAACCGGCTCGAAACAGACATGAGCGAAGCTTTCTTTGAAGTCGAGCATCGCTTCAACGAAAACTGGCTCAACAAGACCTCCCTGACCTACTCCGAAGGCGGATTCGATCAGGCCATCGCCTATGCACGTGGCACTGTTAACCCGACAACGCTGGCAGGCTCACGCTTCCAGAGCACGCTGTTCCGTAAAGATGAAGTCAACAGCCTGGGCTTGAACAGCCAGCTGGAAGGCAAGTTCGACGCCTTCGGCCTGTCCCATGAGGTCACTTTGGGTGCTGACTGGTCGAGACAGAGAGCCGACAACAAAAACGTCACAATCGCGACGCCTCTTGCCATCAATATCTTTGATGTCGACACCCGTTCACTTGCCAAACCGGTGAATACAGGCTGGACAAGCAATTACGTCTCGACTGAAGAGCGCGCCGGCCTCTATGCCAATACCCGCATCCACCTGACCGAGCCTTTGAGCCTGGTACTGGGCGGGCGCCTCAGTTGGTTCGAGTATGACTACAACGCCAAATACGGCCCGGCCCTTTCCTATGAATCCAAACAGACTCAGGAATTTACCCCGTTCGCCGGCCTGATCTACGACATCAACGACAACTGGTCCTGGTACGCCAGCTATGCGGATATCTTCACCCCGCAAGCCGCTTACAGACAGGTCGGCGGCGCCCCGCTGGACCCGGCCATTGGCTCCAACTACGAAACGGGTATCAAGGGTGAACTGTTCGACAAGCGCCTGAATCTGTCGATGGCCCTGTTCTATATCAAGCAGAAAGACGTGGCCTACGTCGACCAGACGACAGAAGAACTCTGCCCAGGCGGCTCCGACAACACCTGCTACGTCCAGGGCGGCATCAAACGCAGCAAAGGTGTTGAAATCGAAGCAAGCGGCGAAGTACTGCCAGGGCTTCAGGTCTTTGGCGGCTACACCTTCAACCAGTTGGCAAACAGTTCCGATATGGAAGTGGCCTACGAGACACCAAAACATATGCTGCGTCTGAACACCAGCTATAACCTGCCCGGTGCCTGGAACCGTCTGACGCTGGGCGCTGGCGTATCGGCTGACTCCGGCTACACCGTGCCGTCCAACGATCAACTGGGTGTTGCAGGCCGCGCCATCTGGGATGCACGCGCCTCCTGGAAGCTCGACGAGCACTGGACCGTCGCTCTGAACGCCGACAACCTGTTTGATCGCAAGTACTACACCACAGCCGTGGCTCTGGACCGCTCCAACCTGTACGGCGAACCACGCAGCTACGTCCTGACCCTGCGCGGCGACTTCTGATCCTGCGCAGAATCTGCGGATAAACCGATCCACAGGGCACCACAAAAAGACCAGAGGGCAGCCTCTGGTCTTTTTTATTGAAAGACTTACTAAATTAATTCCTGCCTCATTCGTATGAATTCCTTATGAGCCACGTTGAAAAATCGCCTGGTAAAGGATGACCAGAGGCAGTGCCCCATACGACGGTATGGTTTACCCTGCGTCATTGATCGAAGAGCCATCACCATGCAATCACGCACCCGCCCTCCACTGCCTGTCCGCCTGCTGCTCCAGCCAAGGCCTGCGATAAGAGTGATAGGGTTTGCGCTGCTGATGACGTTCAAGGCAGAGGCCTTGGCGCAGGAGATCGAATTCGATATCCCAGCCCAACCCTTGAACAGCGCCCTGAATGAACTGGGGCGCCAGGGTGATCTGCAGGTGCTGTACAACCCGGACGATATCAAGGGCAAAAGCAGCCAGGCCGTGCGCGGCAGATTTACCCTAGAGCAGGCAGCCAGAAACCTGCTCGATCAGGCCAGAGTGCCTTATAGCCTTGAGAACAACACCCTGACACTGACCGCCATTATTCCTCCGGTCAGCCTCAAGCCCCTGTCGATTCAGGCACCACCGGCAGGTCTGATTACCGAAGGTTCGGGCTCTTACACCACGTCCGCAGTGAGCATCACCAAAAGCGCCCAGTCCCTGCGTGAAATTCCGCAGTCGGTGAGTGTCGTGACCCGCCAGTTGATGAACGACAAGAACCTCTACAGCCTGGAAGACGTGATGGCCCAGGCCACCGGCGTCACTTTTTCCCAACGCAATTTCGGCTCCCATGTCTTCAGCTCACGCGGCTTTGCCATGGAAGACGAGAGCTACACCATTGATGGCATCTCCGGTCAGGGCTACAGCGTGACCGGCTGGATGACGCCCGATATGGAAATCTACGACCGGGTGGAAATCCTGCGGGGCGCGGCCGGGCTGCTGATCGGCGCGGGCAACCCCGGCGGCACGGTGAATCTGGTGCGTAAACGCCCGACCGCCATACCGCAGTTTTCAATAACCACCCGCACCGGCACCTGGAACAACAACCGGGTGGATCTGGACGGCAGCAGCAAACTGAACGACTCGGGCAGCATCCGGGGCCGCTTCGTGGCGTCTTATGCCGACCGTGACTACTTTATCGATGGCCTCAGCAAATCCGCCCCGCTGTTGTACGGCATCCTCGAAGCCGACCTGAATGACGACACCACCCTGGCTGTGGGCGTTCGCCGTCAGGAAGCCGATATCAAAGGCTTCACCATCTTCGGCCTGCCCCGCTACAGCGATGGCAGTGCCCTGGACGTACCACGCTCGACTTCACTGGCCCAGGACTGGAACCGTCACCAGACCCGCACGGACGAAGTGTTCACGGAACTGGACCATCACTTCAGCGAGAACTGGTCGGGCACACTGTCTGCCACCCATTCAACGGGTTCGTTCGAGCAGAAAGTGGCCTATGCCCAGGGCGCCATCGATCCGGCGACATTGACCGGTTCCCGTATCGCCCGAACCCTGTTCCGCTCCGACCAATTGCACAGCAACGGTTTCGATGCGCACATGGACGGTCATTTCGAGGCGTTCGGCCTGGAACACCAGCTAACCTTCGGCGGCAACTGGTCGGAGCAGATGCGTAAGTCCAGCCAAGTCAATGTGACATCCAACCAGCCCATCGATGTATTCGACCCCGACAGCCACCTGATTGCCGAACCGGCCCAGCCCGACTGGACCTCCATCACCGACTTCAGTGACAAACGCTATGGCGCTTACGCCAATCTGCGCCTGCATCTGTCGGAGTCGTTGAGTCTGGTCATGGGCGGTCGCCTTAGCTGGTATGACTACCAGACCCAGGCAGCGAGCGTCACTCGTAAATCCATAGAGCAACATGAACTCACGCCTTTCATAGGCACGATCTACGACCTGAATCCCGACTGGTCCCTGTACGCCAGTTACACCGATATCTTCCTGCCGCAAAGCGTGTACCGGGATGCTGCTGGCAACCTGCTGAAACCGGCCATCGGCGCAAACTACGAAACCGGCATCAAAGGCGAACTCTTCGAGCAACGCCTGAATCTTTCCTTTGCGATGTTTTACGTCAAGCAGAAGGATGTGGCGGTGGAAGACAACGCCAATCCTGGCGAATGCCTGATGAACGATATCTACGGCACCTGCTACCTGAACGGCAATATCCGCCGCAGCAAGGGGTTTGAAGTAGAAGCCAGCGGCGAACCCCTGCCCGGCCTGCAAACCGTGGCGGGTTATACCTTCAATATGACCCGTGGCAGCGACGGCCAGTCCATTTCGGCCGAAACACCCCGACACCTGTTTCGCATGACCGGCAACTACACCCTGCCCGGCACCTGGAACCGCCTGACCCTCGGCGCCGGGGTTTCCGCACAGAGCGGCTATTCGGAAGCCGAATCATCAGCAGAAATCAAAAACCCCGGCCGCGCCATCTGGGACGCCAGAGCCTCCTGGAAAATAGACGAACACTGGAGCGTGGCCCTCAACGGCAACAACCTGCTGGATCGCAAGTATTACAAGGCGACCGGGGATGTGGACCGAGGAAATTATTACGGAGATCCGCGCAATTACATGCTGACATTGCGCGGCGAGTTTTAGAGCTGCCGAAGGCAGCAGCTACAAGAGTTTGAGGCTTGCAGCTTGCGGCTTAAAGCTTGCTGCTCATTTCCCCCTCAGCCTTTCTACAACCCCGTCCAGAAACCCCTCCCCGATCACGATATTGTCGTGCCGCTCCTGAATGACGATCGAAGAACCCAGCCCGTTTACCGAGCATTGTTCTTCAACCACGGCTTGCGCCTTGAGGATCTGGTCCGGTTCGCGGCTTTGTCCTGCCCACCAGCAATCCACTTTTACGTCCAGTGTCTTGAGGGTGAAGGCTTCGGCCAGTACGGCATTGGCGTGCAGCAGTTTGTAGCCGGTTTCGATTTCATCCTGGATCGCGATGTCCTGGAACACGCTACGCAGGCTTTCGACGCCGATACCGGCATCCTGTGCAACCTGTTCGATCACCCGGTCAGCGATTTCACGTTCATCCTTGAGCGATACCCTGGCGCTTGCGATCAACTCGATCACACGCTCACGGGCCAGCCCCGGCACGAACGCCACCAGGCTCTGGATCAGACTCTGGAAGAGATTCTGGTCCTGATTCCGTGCCCGGACTTCAGGGTCCTCCTCGATCCAGCTCAGGCCTGCGGAAGCCGGCAGCATCGTGTCCACCAGCGCCAGGAAATTCACCTTGTCACCATCGCGCTCCAGAATATGCGCGACATCGATGGCCAAGGCTCCGCCCAGGGACCACCCCAGCAGGTTGTATGGCCCGACAGGCTGGGTGAGCCTGATCTGCTCGACGAAGTAACCGACCATTTCCTCCCAGGATCTGTCGAACCAGCCCGGCACCACATAGGCCTTGTTGACCAGACCATACACCGGCCGATCTTCGCTCAGCCTGCCTGCCAACGGGTAATAGGAGTAAGTGCCGCCGCCACCCGGCGGCAGGCAGAACAGCGGGGTTTTGTCAGACGGGCTGTTGTTCATGCGGATGACCGCAGACTTGACCTTCGCCTCGCCTGCCCGCAGGAAGTCAGCCAGTTCGCCCAGGGTCTGCATCAACAGGAAATCATGCAGTTTGATGGAGATATCGAACGCTTCGCGAATCCTGCCCGCCAGGGACACCGCCAACAGCGAGTGGCCGCCCAGGGCAAAGAAATTGTCGTTGAGGCCCACACGCTCGACTTTCAGCACGTCCGCCCAAAGAGCGGCAAGCCGCTCTTCCAGTTCGGTACGTGGCGCCACATAACCTTGTTGCAACTGGCTGGCATCCGGCTTTGGCAGGGCCTTGCGATCCAGCTTGCCGTTGGCAGTCAGCGGCATGACGTCAACGGCTACAAAGTGCGTCGGCACCATATAATCCGGCAGCAGCGTCTTGAGATGCTCCTTCAATCCATTCACATCCTGCGCGCCATCGTTCGCTACCCAGTAGGCTGCAAGCTGCTTGCCGCTCGGGCCGTCGATATCGATCACATGGGCTTCGCGCACGCCCGGATGTTCATTGAGCCGCGCCTCGATTTCACCCAGCTCGATGCGCAACCCGCGGATCTTGACCTGATGGTCGATCCGGCCTGCATAGTCGATCACCCCATCGGCACCGTAGCGCGCCAGGTCGCCGGTACGATACAGGCGACCGCCATTGGCCGAAAACGGATCGGGCACGAAGCGTTCGGCAGTCAATGCAGCACGCTGGTGATAACCCCGCGCCAGGCCGACACCGCCCAGATACAACTCGGCTGCCGCGCCACGGGCTGCCGGTAGCAGGCCATCGTCCAGAATGTGCGTCTTGAGGTTATCGATAGGCCGACCGATCGGCACGCTCAGGGTATCGTCCGGCGTGCAGGTCCAGTGGGTCACGTCGATGGCCGCTTCGGTCGGGCCATAGAGGTTGAACAGACCTGCTTGCGGCAAACGCTTGAGCACTTGCGAAGCCAGCTCAGCGGGCAAGGCCTCACCACTGCACACCACGCGGCGCAGGCTGTGGCCGTTTTCCACCCGCTCATGGGTCATGAAGGCCTGAAGCATCGAGGGTACGAAGTGCAGGGTCGTGACGTTGTAGCGGGTAATGGTCTGCAGCAGACGATCAGGGTCCCGATGATCCCCCGGCAAAGCTATCGCCAGACGTGCGCCGGTCAGCAGCGGCCAGAAAAACTCCCAGACCGAGACGTCGAAACTGAACGGGGTTTTCTGCAACACGGTGTCGCTGGCATCCAGCCCGTAGGCTTTCTGCATCCAGTGCAGGCGGTTGACCAGGGCGCGATGGCTATTGCCCGCGCCTTTGGGTTTACCCGTCGAGCCTGAGGTGTAGATCACATACGCCAGGTTTTCGGGATGGGTGCGATTGACCGGGTTGTCCTGGCTGTAAGCTTCCAGCCAGTCACCCTCCTGATCCAGGCACAACGACTGAACATGATCGGGCACCGGCAGGCCTTGCAGCAGTGACGTCTGGGTCAGCAACAGGCCAATGCCGCTGTCGGCCAGCATATAGGCCAGACGGTCCTGAGGATAATCCGGGTCCAGCGGCACATACGCCCCACCGGCCTTGATAATCGCCAGCAAGCCGATTACCAGTTCCAGACTGCGCTCGACGCAGATCCCCACCCGCGCATCCGGACCGATACCTGACCCGCGCAGTTTGTGGGCCAACTGGTTGGCGCGGGCGTTCAGTTGCGCATAGCTCATCTGCTGATTGTCGAAGATCAACGCCGGAGCATCGGGGGTCGCCAGCACCTGGGCTTCGATCAGGGTGTGTACGCACTGCTCGCCCGGGAACTCGGCAGCGGTGGCGTTCCATTCTTGCAGAATCTGTTGCTGCTCCTGCTCATCCAGCAACGACAGCTCGCCGATGGCAGCAGCCGGATCACGCACCAGCGCCTGAAGCAGGTGCTGGAAGTGGGTGGCCAGTTGCGTCACCACCTCTTCGTTGAAGTGCTGGCGGGCGTAGCTCAGGCGCAGGGACAGCGTCTCGCCCAGATTCACCACCAGGGTCAGCGGATAATGGGTCTGCTCCTGGTTGATCAGGCCACTGAAGGCCAGACCGTCCGGCGAAGCCTGTTGCAGGGCTTCGGACACCGGGTAGTTCTCGAACACCAGAATGTTGTCGAACAGCGCTTCGCCACCGCTGCCTGCCAGACGCTGGATTTCGTACAACGGCGTGTGTTCGTACTCGCGCAGGGCAATATTCTTGCCCTGCACCTGCTGCACCCAGTCCGCCACCGACTGCTCGGGACGCGGACTGGCAATGACTGGCAAGGTGTTGATGAACAGGCCAAGCTGCTCTTCAACCCCCGGCAAGTCCGCCGGGCGACCTGCCACGGTTGCGCCAAAGGTCACGCTGGCTTGCCCGGTATAACGCTGCAACAGCAACAACCACGCCGATTGCACCAAGGTGTTGAGCGTCACGCGCTGCTCGCGGGCAAACTCGCTCAGGCGCTGGGTGCCGGCAGCATCGATCAACTGGAAGTAATCGCCATGGCCCTGCCCGCCTGCATTGGACTTGAGCGCCTGCACCAAGCGGGTCGGCTCGTCCAGCTCGGCCACCTGTTCGGTCCAGAAACGCTCGCTGGCCTGGGCATCCTGACGTTGCAGCCACTCGATGTAATCACGATAACGGCTGCTCTGCTGCGGTATTGGCTGACCGCTGTAGCGTTGCAGCACTTCGCCCAACAGGCGCGAACTGCTCCAGCCGTCCATGAGGATGTGATGGCTGGTGTAGATCAGGTGATGAGTGTTGGCTCCAGTGCGCAATACCGCCAGACGCAACAGCGGGCCTTGGGTCAGATCAAAACCTTTCTGCCGATCGGCGTGCGCCCAGTCATCTAGCCAGACAGAGGATTGCCCCTGAGCATCCAGCTCGACAAACGGCACGTTCACCGTGCGCTGCACCACTTGCAGCGAGTGTTCCAGATGGCTGACGAACCCGCTGCGCAGCACTTCATGGGCATCCACCGTCGCCTGCCACGCCGCCTGGAAGCGCCCGACTTCAAGGCCGGTCACATCGACGCGCATCTGGTTGATGTAGTTGCCCGCTTCTTCCTCGAACAAGGTGTGGAACAACATGCCTTGCTGCATCGGCGACAGCGGATAGATGTCTTCGATTTCACGCGGATTGATCGACAGTTGCCCCAATTGTTTCTGACTCAAACGGGCCAGCGGGAAGTCGGACGGTGTCACCCCGGCGCCACCCTCGGTGGTGCAATGGGCGATCAGTTGCTGCAATTCCCGGGCGTATTCATCGGCCAGGCGCTGTACGGTATCGGGCTCGAAAACCGCCGCACTGAAACTCCAGCTCAGGCGCAACTCGCCGTTGTAGACCTGACCATTGATGCTGATCGGGGCCGCCAGCGGGGCCTCGCTGCTCTGGGACGCGCCGCTGCTTTCCCCCGAGGGTGCGAACAGCGCATCGCTGGCATCGAAACTGCCATCGAACTGGCCCAGGTAGTTGAAGACAATGCTGCCCTGCGCCAGGTGTTGCAGGCTCTGCCGCACAGGTTCTGCGCCGAGATAACGCAACACGCCGTAACCGATGCCCTTGTTGGGGATGGCGCGCAGTTGCTCCTTGATCGACATGATCGAATCGGCAAGAGCTGCATGCGCAGTGAGCCTGACCGGATACAGGCTGCTGAACCAGCCAACGGTGCGGCTCAGGTCAATGTCGTCGAACAGGTCTTCGCGACCATGCCCCTCCAACCGGACCAAGGCATCGGGCTGGCCAGTCCAGCGGCTGATCACGCGGGCCAATGCGGTCAGCAACAGGTCGTTGATCTGGGTGCGATAGGCGGCCGGAGCGTCTTGCAGCAATTGCCGGGTCAGGTCGCTGTTCAAATGGGTGGTCACAGAGGTGGCATGTTTCTGCTGCTGCCCGCCGTCCGGATGATCGCTTGGCAAGGTATCGCTGACGTCCTGCAACTGCGCTTGCCAGTAAGCCAGCTCCGACGCCAGCGCCGGGCTTTGGGCGTAAGTGTGCAACTGCGCAGCCCAGGCCTTGAGGGAACTGGTCTTGGCGGGCAGCGCCAGGGCCTTGCCGGTATTCAGGGCGACATAGGCTTGTTGCAGGTCCTCCAGCAACACACGCCATGACACCCCGTCCACCACCAGATGATGGATGACCAGCAACAGGCGCTGCTCGCCTTCAGGCAGGTTCACCAGCACGGCTCGCAGCAGAGGGCCGTTTTTCAGGTCCAGGCTGCGCTGGGCTTCGTCAGCCAGTTCGGTCAGGCGTGACCGGTCATTGAGTTCGTGTTCCCACAACAAGTCGCGGGTGTTCAGCGGCCCGAAGGTCGCCTGCCATTGGCCGTCCTGCTGGGCAAAGCCCAGGCGCAGAGCGTCATGCTGCTCGATCAGAGCCTGCAAGGCTGCCAGCAGATGACTGGCTTCCAGCGGGCTGTTGGGCTTGAGCATCACCGACTGGTTCCAGTGATGGCGCTCGGGAATGTTCATCTCGAAGAAACGCGCCTGAATCGGCAGCAACGGCAAGTTGCCGCTCACCTGCTCGACGACTGCTGCGGGCTTCTTCTGGATCAGTTTGGCCACCGTCGCCAACTGGGCGATGGTCTGTTTCTCGAACAGTTGCTTGGGGCTCAGCTTGAGGCCCTGACGCTTGGCACGGGCGATGATTTGCAGGCTGAGGATCGAATCCCCGCCCAACTCGAAGAAGTTATCGGTCGTGCCAACCTTCTCCAGCTTGAGTACATCGGCCCAGACGGCGGCGAGCTTTTCCTCGATCTCGCCGACCGGTGCGGTGTAGCGCTGTTTGACCACACCCGGCGTGGGCAACGCACGCTTGTCCAGCTTGCCGTTGGCGGTCAGCGGCAGACGCTCCAGCACCACGAACTGCGCGGGCACCAGGTATTCCGGCAGGCTGGCAGTCAGTTGTTCGCGCAGAGTTTCGACCTGCAGCGTCGTGCCCGTAGCGGCCACGCAATAGGCCACCAGTTGCAGGCGGGATTCGTCGCTTTCCAGTGGCAAGGCCAGCACCACGGCTTCGGCCACGCCATCCAGCGCTTGCAGCACCTGGCCGACCTCACCCGGCTCGACCCGATAGCCGCGAATCTTTACCTGATCGTCGGCACGGCCCAGGTATTCCAGCAAACCGTCTACCCGGCGCGCACGGTCACCGGCGCGATACAGACGCTCGCCATCGCCTTCCGGGTCCGGCACGAAACGCTCGGCCGTCATGGCCGCACGCCCCAGATAGCCCTGCGCCAGGCCGCGACCACCCAGATACAACTCACCGGCCACCCGCTCGGCCATCGGGTTCAGCCAGGCATCCAGCACCCGCGCCTTGCCGTTGGCCAGGGGGTGTCCCACCGGCACGCTGCGACAGGCCTCCAGTTTTTCCTGCACTTCATGGGTCAGGATGCCTACCGTGGTTTCGGTCGGGCCGTAGTGGTTGACGATCCGGCAACCCGGTTTGAGGGTTCTGATCTGTTCGATCAAGGACCAGGAACTGGCCTCGCCCCCCAGGATCAGCATCTGCTCCGGCAGCACGTCGGAAGACCTTGTGGCCTGCAACAAGCCTTGCAGATGGCTCGGCACGATCTTCAACACTGCCACCTGATGCTCGGCCATGTACGCGGCGAAACCATCGGGATCGAATGCCTGTTCATGGGACAGCAAATGCAGTTGACGACCGGATGCCAGGGCGCCGAACAACAGGGTATGGCCCAGGTCGGCGGCAACGGTGGACACCATGGCCATGCTCGCCTCGGCGCTCAGGGAAAGACGCTGGAGCACGCCTTGCAGGTAGTTGGCCAGCGCGCCATGGCTGATGACCACGCCTTTGGGCTGCCCGGTGGAGCCGGAGGTATAGATGATGTAGGCCGGTTGCTGCGGCAGCACTTGAATATTCAACGGGCTCGTATCGACATCGGCCCACAGGCTGGCGTCATAGGCCAGCACCGGGCAGACACCCAGGCTGGCAGCCTTGTCATCGCCTCGGGCGTGGATCAGCAGCACCGCGCCGCTGTCCCTGGCCAGTTGCTGCAAGCGTTCGGCAGGTTGCGCAGTATCCAGCGGCAGGTACACCGCACCCAGTTTCAGTACGGCCAACAGGCTGACCACCCACTCCACTGAACGGTCCTGACACAGTGCCACGGTCATGCCATCGGCAATGCCTTCGCCTTGCAGGTAACGGGCGAACTGGCTGGAGCGCTGTTCCAGCTGGTCATAGCTCAGCACGTGCTGACCAACACGCAATGCCGGCTTGCCCTGCCCGGCGTGCAGGCCTTTTTGCCACAGGGCCAGGAAATCGGAACTGGCGAAATCGACAGTCCGGGGTGCAACCGGAGCCGTCACGGCAAGCGGATGATCCGCCAGGCGCTCGCCGGAATGCACCACCAGCGCTTCCAGCACGTTCTGCAACGACGCCGCGATACGCTCGATGGTCGACGCCTCGAACAGGTCGGTGGCGTAGGTGAAATAACCGCGCAACCCCGACGGGGTGTCGGTGAAGTCAAAGGCCAGGTCGAAACGCGCATCACCGCCGCCCACCGGGAACTCGGCCACGGTCAACCCGGCCACAGCCGTACCGGCGCTGCCTTCATCACCGGCAAACACATGCTGGTTGATCTTGAACTGGAACAGCGGGTTGTGGCCCAGGTTACGCTCTGGAGCCAGGGCATCCACCAGATGCTCGAACGGCAGCTCCTGATGGGACTGCGCGCCCATCACCACGCTCTTGACCTGGTCCAGCAGCTCGACGAAGGTCTGGCGCTCATCCACCTGAATGCGCAGCACCTGGGTATTGATGAAGAAGCCGATCAGGCCTTCCAGCTCATTGCGGGTACGACCGGCATTGGGCGCGCCGATGCGGATATCGGCCTGACCGCTGTAGCGCGACAGCACCACCGACAACGCAGCCAGGGTCAACATGAACACCGTCTGGCCGTTGTTGCGCGCCAGGGTCTTGAGCCGGGCAGAGAGCCCTTCCGGCAGGTCCGCCCGCACGATTGCTCCGCGATAACTCGGCTGGACAGGCCGTTCATGGTCCAGCGGCAATTCCAGCAATGGATGCTCGGTGCCCAGTTGTTGCTTCCAGTATTCGAGTTGACGCTCACCCTCCCCGGCTTCCAGCCAGGCGCGCTGCCAGATGGCGTAGTCGGCATATTGAATCGCCAGTGGCGGCAATTGAGCAGGCTGTCCGGCGACCTGCGCCTGATAGAGCTGAACGAATTCGCGAATCAGCAACTCACCCGACCAGCCATCGGAGACCACGTGATGCATGCACACGGTCAACACATGCTCGGCGTCGCTCAGGCGGAACAGTTTCACCCGCAGCAGCGTGCCACTCAGCAGGTCAAAGGGCGCCTGCAATTCGGCTTTGACCTGCGCCTCAATGTCGTCGTGGCTGGCATAGGCGACGTCCAGTGCGACGGTCGCCTGCTCAAGAATTTCCTGATGAAACTCGCCCTCCACCGACACGAACCGGGTACGCAGGGTTTCATGGCGTTGCACCAGCCGCTCAAGGGCCTGTGCCAGAGCGCGCTCGTCCAGCGGGCCATTCAGGCGCACAGCCAGCGGCACGTTGTAGGCGATATTGCCCGGCTCCAGTTGCCAGAGGAACAGCATGCGTTGCTGGGCGTAGGACAACGGGATGCGTTGCACGTCATGGCGGGTCACCGCAATGGGCAACAACCTGAAGCTTTGCCCGGTCTCGCTCATCTTGGTGAGAATCTGGCGGCGCTGCTCCACGGGCAAACCGACGAAGCGCTGGGCAATACGTTCTGCTGCAGACTTTTCCATGTCAGATACCCGCCATTTCATTCATCATTTTTTCGATATCGGACAAGCCGTCCTCGGTCAGCGACAAGCCGCTGCTCTCCAGTGCCTGGATAAAGTCGTTCAATTGCGGTTTCTCGAAAACAAGGCGCAGGGGCACATCGACCCCAAGGCCTGAATGGATTCTGGAAATGAGCCGGGCTGCCAATAGCGAGTGCCCGCCCAGCTCGAAAAAGTCATCAGTCAGGCCGACACGCTCGACCTTCAGCACCTGCGCCCAGATCTCGGCGATCTGTCGTTCCTGCTCGGTGGATGGCGCGACATAACTACGCTGCAACTGGCTGGCATCGGGCTTGGGCAAAGCCTTGCGGTCCAGCTTGCCGTTGGGGGTCAGCGGCATATGCGGCAAGCAGACGAAGTGGCTCGGCACCATGTAATCCGGCAGACCGGCCCGCAAATGCGCCTTCAGCTCGTCACGCAGGGTATTGGGGTCTTGCCCCTCTTCGGCAGGAACCAGATAAGCCACCAGTTGCTGGCCCGCCGGCCCGTCGATATCGATGACCACCCCTTCATGCACCCCAGGGTGTTCTTGCAGGCGTGCTTCGATTTCTCCCAGTTCGATACGGAAACCGCGAATCTTCACCTGATGGTCCAGGCGCCCGACGTACTCGATCACTCCGTCGGCGTGATAGCGCGTCAGGTCGCCGGTGCGGTACAGCCGCGAACCGGGCGGGCCGAACGGATCGGGAATGAAGCGCTCGGCGGTCAACGCAGCACGCTGGTGATAACCGCGAGCCAGGCCATCGCCACCGATCAGCATCTCGCCTCGGGTGCCGATCGGCAACACATTGATATCGTCGCTGACGATGTGCAGACGGGTATTGGCCAAAGGCCGACCCAGCCAGATATCGTCACAGCGGGTCAGGTCATGGCGCGCCGACCAGATGGTGGTTTCCGTCGGCCCGTAGACGTTCCAGACATGCCCGGCCTGATCGATCAGCCGTTGGGCCAGTTCGACGCTCAAGGCCTCGCCACCACACAGCAAGGTCTTGCCCTGCAAAGCGCCTGCCGGAGCGCTGTCCAGCAGCATGCGCCAGGTAGACGGTGTGGCCTGGATCACGCTGACAGCCTGTTGTTCGATCACCGCCAGCAAGGCTTGCGGGTCCTTGTTTTCATCGGGACGCAACAGCACCACCGAAGCGCCGCGCATCAGCGGCAGGTACAGCTCCAGCCCGGCGATATCGAACGACAGCGAGGTCAGGGACAAGACTTTATCTTGAGCGCTCAGCCCCGGCTGCTCCGCCATGCTATGGAGGAAGTTGACCAGCGCCTGATGGCCGATGGTCACGCCTTTTGGCAGCCCCGTGGAGCCGGAGGTGTAGATCACATAGCCCAGGTTTTGCGGATGCGCCGGGTTGATCGGGTTTTCGCTGCTGTAGCCTGCCAGCCAGTCACCGGCCTGATCCAGGCACAGGCTCTGGACAGATGCCGGGATCGGCAGACGCTCGCGCAGCGCCGTCTGGGTCAGCAACAATTGCAGGCCGCTGTCTTCGATCATGTAGGCCAGTCGGTCCTGAGGGAAATCCGGGTCCAGCGGCACATAGGCGCCGCCCGCCTTGAGGATCGCCAGCAGGCCGACCACCTGCTCCAGGCTGCGCTGCACCGCGACACCCACCAGCACATCCGGGCCAACGCCCAGTTCGCGTAGCTTGTGGGCCAGTTGATTGGCGCGGCTGTTGAGCTGGCGATAGGTCAGTTGTTCGCTGCCCAGCATCAGCGCCGGCGCATCAGGCGTGGCCTGTACCTGAGCCTCGATCAGTGCAGGCAGGCATTGCTCGCTCGGGTAAGCGGCAGCACTGTCGTTCCAGCCCTGCAGAATCTGCTGACGCTCGGCCTCGCTTTGCATCGGCAGTTCGGTAATTCGCTGGCGGGTGTTGATGCAGATGGCTTTCAGCAAGGTCAGCCAGTGCTCGGCCATGCGCTCGATGGTGGCGATGTCGAACAGCGCCGTGGCGTAGGTCAACCCGACGCTCAGGCCACCTGCATGCTCCGTGGTGCCAAGGGTCAGGTCAAACTGCGCCGCATGGCTGTCCGACTCAAGGCCCTGAACACTCAGCCCGGACAACTCGCGAACCTCGGCATTACCTTGGCTCTGATGATTGAACATCACCTGGAACAACGGGCTATGGCTCAGGCTGCGCTGCGGCTGCAAGGCTTCCACCAATTGCTCGAAGGGCAGTTCCTGATGAGCCTGGGCCTGCAAGGCAGTCTGCTTGACCTGCTGCAACAGCTCCCTGAACGTGGTGTGCAGGTCGAATTCGGCGCGCAGCACCTGAGTGTTGACGAAGAAACCAATCAACCCTTCGGTTTCAGCGCGGGTACGGTTGGCAATCGGCACGCCAACCCGAATATCGTTTTGTCCCGAATGGCGATGCAGCAGGCTCTGGAACGAGGCCAGCAGCAACATGAACAGCGTCACGCCTTCCTGGCGCGCCACGTCTCTGAGGTTATCGAGCAGAGTACTTTCCAGCTCAAGGCCCAGCCTTGCTCCGGCATGGTTCTGCACCGCTGGCCGTGGCCGGTCCGCAGGCAATTCCAGAATCGGCTGCTCGTCGCCCAGTTGTTCCTTCCAGTAGGCCAGTTGCCGAGCCTGCTCGCCAGCCTCCATCCAGGTGCGCTGCCACAGGGCGTAATCGGCGTATTGAATCGCCAGCTCACCCAGATCGACGTCATGCCCCTGGCTGTAGCCTTCGTACAGACGCACCAGTTCATCGACCATGATCGGCATCGACCAGCCATCGGAGACGATATGGTGTTGAGTCAGGACCAACACATGCTCGTTTTCGCCCAGGTTCAGCAGCTTGACGCGCAACAAAGGCCCCTGCTCCAGATCGAAGGGGCGCTGCACTTCCTGTTGCACGCAGACGCTCAGGGACTGGCCCGCAGGCAAATGCTCCACCACCAGCCTGAAGGCCGACGCCGGATGGACAACCTGTACCGCCTGCTCACCGTTCTGGCGGAAGGTCGTGCGCAGGGTTTCATGGCGGGCAATCAGCGCCGTGAAGCTCTGCTCCAGCGCCTCGAGATCCAGCGAACCGTTAAGGCGCAGGGCAACCGGCATGTTGTACGCGGTGCTTTCCGGCTCCAGTTGCCAGAGGAACCACTGACGTTGCTGGGCATAGGACAAGCCCAGCGGCTGGCTTCGGTCTGCTTTAACGAATCCCGGAGCCTGACTGCTCTGCCCTTGATCAGCAGCCTGAGCAAAACTGGCCAGACTCTGGGCTTCAAACAGATTGCGCAATGACAGCTCGAGGTTCAGTTGCTGACGAATCCGGGAAATCACCTGAGTCGCCAGCAGCGAGTGGCCGCCCAGCTCGAAGAAATTGTCGTTCAGACCGACCCGTTCGACTTTCAGCACGTCCGCCCAGATGGCCGCCAGTTGCTGTTCCAGCTCGCTGTGCGGTGCCACATAGCTGTTCTGCAACTGGCTGGCATCCGGTTTCGGCAAGGCCTTGCGGTCCAGCT
>NZ_FYDI01000001.1:345829-366713 GCF_900187465.1 Pseudomonas sp. Irchel 3A18 | reverse complement strand
ACCGACCCGTTCGACTTTCAGCACGTCCGCCCAGATGGCCGCCAGTTGCTGTTCCAGCTCGCTGTGCGGTGCCACATAGCTGTTCTGCAACTGGCTGGCATCCGGTTTCGGCAAGGCCTTGCGGTCCAGCTTGCCGTTGCCGGTCAGCGGCATGGCGTCCAGCACCACGAAATGGGTCGGCACCATGTAATCCGGCAGATGCGCTTTGAGTGAAGTTTTCAGTTCTTCGCGCAGGGTTTGCGGATCGATGCTTGAATCCTGAGGCACCAGATACGCGGCCAGTTGCCCGTCCAGCGCCAGCACGGTGACTTCGCGAACGCTGGCCTGAGCCAGCAGGCGCGCCTCGATTTCACCCAGTTCGATACGGAAGCCGCGAATCTTCACCTGATGGTCGATACGTCCGGCGTACTCGATCACGCCTTCCGCTCGGTAACGGGCCAGGTCGCCGGTGCGATACAGGCGACCGCCGTCCTGAGAGAACGGGTCCGGCACAAAGCGTTCGGCCGTCAGGGCTGCGCGGTTGTGATAACCCCGCGCCAGACCGGCATGGCCGATATGCAGCTCACCGCTGCATCCCAGCGCTACCGGGTTGAAGTCCGCGTCCAGCACGTACCAGGACAGATCAGGAATCGCTTCGCCAATCGGGCTGGCGGCACTCAGGGTGTCCGCCTGGGTGATCGGGCGATAGGTCACGTGAACCGTGGTTTCGGTGATGCCGTACATATTGATCAATTGCGGGCTCTGGTCGCCAAAGCGCTCGAACCAGGGAGTCAGGCTGGTGACGTCCAAAGCTTCGCCGCCAAACACAACAGTACGCAGTGCCAATGGCGTTTGAGATTCACACGCCACCCGCATCAACTGCTTGAACGCCGATGGCGTCTGGTTCAGCACCGTGACTTGCTCCTGCGCCAGCAAGACATGGAAGTCTTCCGGCGAACGACTGACGTCGCGGGGCACGATGACCAGGCGACCGCCGTGCAGCAAGGCGCCGAAAATCTCCCAGACCGAGAAGTCGAAGGCGTAGGAATGGAACAGCGTCCACACGTCCTGATCGTCAAACTTGAACCAGTCATCGGTGGCCGCGAACAGGCGCATCAGGTTGTGATGCGGCAGCAGCGTACCTTTTGGCTTGCCAGTGGAACCCGAGGTGTAGATCACGTAGGCCAGGTTATCCGGTGTCGTCAGGTTGACCGGGGTGCTGTCGGCATAGCCTTCCAGCGAATCGTTCAACGACAAGGTTTTCACCTGCGACGGCACCGGCAGGCTGGCCAGCAAGTGATCCTGGGTCAGCAGCAAGGCAATGCCGCTGTCGTCCATCAGGTAGCTCAGGCGCTCCTGGGGGGCATCCGGGTCCAGCGGCACATAGGCGCCGCCCGCCTTGAGGATCGCCAGCAGGCCGACGATCATGTCCAGGCTGCGCTCCACCGCCAGACCGACCCGCACGTCCGGGCCAACGCCCTGCTCGCGCAGCTTGTGCGCCAGTTGGTTGGCGCGACGGTTCAGTGCGTCGTAAGTCAGTTGCTCATTGCCCAGCGTCAGGGCAATGGCCTGCGGCACGCGAGCGGCCTGGGTTTCGATCAACTGGTGAGCGCACTGCACACTGGGGAAAACCGCCACCTCGCGGTTCCAGTCCTGCAACGTTTGCTCACGTTCGGCAGCACTCAGCAATGGCAAGTCCGCAATGCGCTGATGGAGATTGGCCGTCATGGCGTGCAGCACATTGCGCCAGTGGTCGGCCATGCGTTCGACGGTTGCTGCCTCGAACAGGTCAGTGGCGTAGATCAGCGAGGCACTCAGACCATCTTCGCGTTCGCAGGTATCCAGGGTCAGGTCGAACTGCGCGGTGTGCTTGTCCGACACCTGATATTCCAGACGCAAACCGGGCAACTGGCGAGCCTCGCTACGGCCTTGGGTCTGATGGTTATAGGCAACCTGAAACAACGGGCTGCGACTCAAATCACGCTCCGGCTGCAAGGCTTCCACCAGTTGCTCGAAGGGCAGGTCCTGATGAGCCTGAGCCTGCAAGGCAGTCTGCTTGATCTGCTGCAACAACTGGACAACGGTTGTCTGCGGATCGAACTCGGCCTTGAGCACCTGGGTGTTGACGAAGAAGCCGATCAGGCCCTCGGTTTCGGGGCGGTTGCGGTTGGCAATCGGCACGCCGACACGCACATCGGCCTGCCCGGTGTAGCGATGCAACAGAGTCTGGAATGAAGCCAGCAACAGCATGAACAAGGTGACGCCCTGCTGCCGGGCCACTTCCTTCAAACGGCCCGGCAGTGCGCCATCGAGTTCGACATTGAGGCGTGCGCCGCCATAAGTGCGCACTGCCGGGCGTGGACGGTCGGTGGGCAGCTCAAGCACTGGCGGCTGGTCGCCCAACTGGTTTTTCCAGTAGGTCAGCTGGCGTTCCTGTTCACCCATTTCCAGCCAGTTGCGCTGCCACAAGGCGTAATCGGCATACTGGATCGGCAGCGCTGCCAGTTGCGGCTCGCGTCCCTGGCTGCAGGCTTCGTAAAAACGCAGCAACTCATCGACCATAATCGGCATCGACCAGCCATCGGAGACGATATGGTGCTGGGTCAGGATCAACACATGTTCATTGTCGGACAGGCTCAACAGCTTGACGCGCAACAGTGGCCCTTGCTGAAGATCGAAGGGCCGTTGCACTTCCTGTTCAACGTAAGCCTCGACCGTTTCACCGGCCTGCAGCCGGTCCACATTCAGAGCGAAAGTGCCTGCCGGATGCACCACTTGCAGAGCATCATCGCCTTGCTGCTCGAAGGTCGTGCGCAGGGTTTCATGACGGGCGATCAGGTGCTCGACACTGCGGCGCAAGGCCTCGACATTCAAGGTGCCGTGCAGGCGCAGGGCCAGGGGGATGTTGTAGGCGGCGCTCTGTGGTTCAAGCTGCCAGATGATCCATTGCCGCTGCTGGGCGAAAGAGAGCGCAGAACCTTCCTGCGACTCTCTCTTGAAGATTGGCGTGACAGCGTAAAGATTCACCCCCTGTCGCTTCAGCAGTACCGCCAGCGCCTTGCGTTCACGGGCGGACAGCGATTTTACGGACTCAAGCAACTCTTGCACGGGGGTCTCTCCTGCTAAGCAATCAAATTATCAATTTCCTCCGCTGATAAACGTTTGAGTGCCTCCAGTGATTTAGTCAATTCGTCCAGTGCAGGGTCACTTTTGCCATTTTTTTGCTGGATCACGGCAACCAGCCCCGCCACGCAAGGTTGTTCGAACAACTCTTTCAACGAAACCTCGTGCTGCAATTGCTCGCGCACCCGAACCAGCACCTGCACCGCCACCAGCGAGTGGCCGCCCAGCTCGAAGAAATTGTCGTTCAGGCCGACCCGTTCGACTTTCAGCACGTCCGCCCAGATGGCCGCCAGTTGCTGTTCCAGCTCGCTGTGCGGTGCCACATAGCTGTTCTGCAACTGGCTGGCATCCGGTTTCGGCAAGGCCTTGCGGTCCAGCTTGCCGTTGCCGGTCAGCGGCATGGCGTCCAGCACCACGAAATGGGTCGGCACCATGTAATCCGGCAGATGCGCTTTGAGTGAAGTTTTCAGTTCTTCGCGCAGGGTTTGCGGATCGATGCTTGAATCCTGAGGCACCAGATACGCGGCCAGTTGCCCGTCCAGCGCCAGCACGGTGACTTCGCGAACGCTGGCCTGAGCCAGCAGGCGCGCCTCGATTTCACCCAGTTCGATACGGAAGCCGCGAATCTTCACCTGATGGTCGATACGTCCGGCGTACTCGATCACGCCTTCCGCTCGGTAACGGGCCAGGTCGCCGGTGCGATACAGGCGACCGCCGTCCTGAGAGAACGGGTCCGGCACAAAGCGTTCGGCCGTCAGGGCTGCGCGGTTGTGATAACCCCGCGCCAGACCGGCATGGCCGATATGCAGCTCACCGCTGCATCCCAGCGCTACCGGGTTGAAGTCCGCGTCCAGCACGTACCAGGACAGATCAGGAATCGCTTCGCCAATCGGGCTGGCGGCACTCAGGGTGTCCGCCTGGGTGATCGGGCGATAGGTCACGTGAACCGTGGTTTCGGTGATGCCGTACATATTGATCAATTGCGGGCTCTGGTCGCCAAAGCGCTCGAACCAGGGAGTCAGGCTGGTGACGTCCAAAGCTTCGCCGCCAAACACAACAGTACGCAGTGCCAATGGCGTTTGAGATTCACACGCCACCCGCATCAACTGCTTGAACGCCGATGGCGTCTGGTTCAGCACCGTGACTTGCTCCTGCGCCAGCAAGACATGGAAGTCTTCCGGCGAACGACTGACGTCGCGGGGCACGATGACCAGGCGACCGCCGTGCAGCAAGGCGCCGAAAATCTCCCAGACCGAGAAGTCGAAGGCGTAGGAATGGAACAGCGTCCACACGTCCTGATCGTCAAACTTGAACCAGTCATCGGTGGCCGCGAACAGGCGCATCAGGTTGTGATGCGGCAGCAGCGTACCTTTTGGCTTGCCAGTGGAACCCGAGGTGTAGATCACGTAGGCCAGGTTATCCGGTGTCGTCAGGTTGACCGGGGTGCTGTCGGCATAGCCTTCCAGCGAATCGTTCAACGACAAGGTTTTCACCTGCGACGGCACCGGCAGGCTGGCCAGCAAGTGATCCTGGGTCAGCAGCAAGGCAATGCCGCTGTCGTCCATCAGGTAGCTCAGGCGCGCCTGCGGGACATCCGGGTCCAGCGGCACATAGGCGCCGCCCGCCTTGAGGATCGCCAGCAGGCCGACGATCATGTCCAGGCTGCGCTCCACCGCCAGACCGACCCGCACCTCCGGGCCAACGCCCTGCTCGCGCAGCTTGTGAGCCAGCTGGTTGGCGCGACGGTTCAGTGCGTCGTAAGTCAGTTGCTCATTGCCCAGCGTCAGGGCAATGGCCTGCGGCACGCGAGCGGCCTGGGTTTCAATCAGTTGGTGGGCACACTGCGTACTTGGCCACGCCTTCACGGCTTGCGTCCAGCCAGTCGGCAACGCCAGCTCGCCCAACGAGGTCGATGGTGCTGCGCTCAAGGTTTGCAGCAAGTAGTCGAAATGGCTGGCCAGTTGCGCCACGGCCTCTGCACCAAAGTGCTGGCGGTCGTAGCTGAAACGCACCGACAACACGTCGCCGGCTTCGACAACCAGGGTCAGCGGGTAATGCGCCTGTTCCTGATTGTGCAACCCACTGAAAGCCAAACCTGCCGGAGCCTGTTGCAAGGCCTCGGACACCGGGTAGTTCTCGAACACCAGAATATTGTCGAACAACGCCTCGCCGCCGCTGGCCGCCAGACGCTGGATGTCGTACAGCGGCGTATGCTCGAACTCACGCAAGGCAAGGTTCTTGGCCTGCACGTGCTGCACCCAGTCAGCGACGGTCTGTTCAGGTCGCGGGCTGGCGATGACCGGCAAGGTGTTGATGAACAGGCCCAACTGCTCTTCGACACCCGGCAAGTCAGCCGGACGCCCTGCCACGGTGGCACCGAAGGTGACGCTGGCCTGCCCGGTGTAGCGCTGCAACAGCAGCAGCCACGCCGATTGCACCAGCGTGTTCAGCGTCACGCGCTGCTCGCGGGCGAAATCACCCAAGCGTTGAGTGCCCGCCGCATCGATCAGGTGGAAGTAATCGCCATAACCCTGCCCGCCTGCACTGGATTTAAGCGCCTGGACCAGACGGGTCGGCTCGTCCAGTTCGGCCACCTGTTCGGTCCAGAAACGCTCGCTGGCCTGGGCATCCTGGCGTTGCAGCCACTCGATGTAATCGCGATAACGGCTGCTCTGCTGTGGCAGCGGCTGGCCGCTGTAGCGTTGCAGCACTTCACCCAACAGGCGCGAACTGCTCCAGCCGTCCATGAGGATATGGTGGCTGGTGTAGATCAGGTGATGGGCAGTGTCCGACGTGCGCAGCAGCGCCAGACGCAACAATGGCCCCTGGGTCAGATCGAAGCCTTTCTGGCGGTCGGCCTGCGCCCAGTCATCCAGCCACGTCGCCTGTTGATTGCGGGCATCCAGTTCGACAAAGGGCACGATGGCCTGACGTTGCACCACTTGCAGCGAGTGCTCCAGATGGCTGACAAATGCACTGCGCAGCACTTCATGGGCATCCACAGAAGCTTGCCACGCCGCCTTGAAGCGTTCGACGTCCAGGCCCGACACATCGACGCGCAACTGGTTGATGTAGTTGCCCGCTTCCTGCTCGAAAAGGCTATGGAACAACATGCCCTGCTGCATCGGTGCCAGCGGGTAGATATCGTCGATATTCCCGGCAGCAATCGGCAAGCGATCCAGTTGCACCTGAGTCAGGGCCGCCAGCGGGAAGTCCGATGGCGTGACGCCCTGCTGGCCATTGAGGCAATGCTCGATCACAGCCGTCAGCGCCTGCTCGTACTGATGCGCCAGAGCCTCGATGGTCGAAGCCTGATACACCTCGGCACTGAACGCCCAGTCCAGTTGCAACTGACCATTGAAGACCTGGCCGTTGATGCTCAACCCGTTGCTCAACGGCCCGTCTTCACTCAAGGCATGGCCGCAACTGTCAGCGCTCGGCACAAACAGCGCGCCGTCACGCTCATTGAAGCTGCCGTCGAATTGCCCCAGGTAGTTGAAGGTGACCTGTGCTTGCGGCAAGGCGGCCAGTTCATGACCAAAACCGGCATCGCCCAGATAACGCAAAACGCCATAGCCGACGCCCTTGTTCGGCACCGCGCGCAATTGCTCCTTGATGCCGCAGATGCTTGCGCCCGTATCGGCCTGCGGTGTCACCTTGACCGGGAACAGGCTGCTGAACCAGCCGACCGTGCGGCTCAGGTCCATATCGTCAAACAGGTCTTCGCGGCCATGGCCTTCAAGCTGGATCAACACCGATGGCTGCTGGCTCCACTGGCACAGCACCTGCGCCAGCGCGGTCAGCAGAAGGTCGTTGACCTGAGTCCGGTAAGCCGCAGGCGCCACCTTGAGCAGCTTGTGGGTGAGGTCCTTGCTCAGCCAGGACGAAGCATGGGCAACGTCGCGATTGCGTTGCGTGCCGAGCGGATTGTCACAAGGCAACGGCTGGATATCGCCACTGAGGGTTTGTCGCCAGTAATCACGTTCGGCAGCCAGGGTTTCGCTGGCGGCATAACGATGCAGTTGCTCGGCCCAGGCCTTGAGGGAACTGGTCTTGGTCGGCAACGCCAGAGCCTTGCCGGTATTCAGCGCAACGTAAGCCTGTTGCAGGTCTTCCAGCAAGACACGCCACGACACGCCATCTACTACCAAGTGATGGATGACCAGCAGCAGGCGCTGCTCGTCTTCGGGCAGGTTCACCAGCACGGCTCGCAGCAGAGGGCCGTTTTTCAGATCCAGGCTGCGCTGGGCTTCGTCAGCCAGTTCGGTCAGGCGCGACCGGTCATTGAGTTCGTGTTCCCACAACAAGTCGCGGGTGTTCAGCGGCCCGAAGGTCGCCTGCCATTGGCCGTCCTGCTGGGCAAAGCCCAGGCGCAGAGCGTCATGCTGCTCGATCAGAGCCTGCAAGGCTGCCAGCAGATGACTGGCTTCCAGCGGGCTGTTGGGCTTGAGCATCACCGACTGGTTCCAGTGATGGCGCTCGGGAATGTTCATCTCGAAGAAACGCGCCTGAATCGGCAGCAACGGCAAGTTGCCGCTCACCTGCTCGACGACTGCTGCGGGCTTCTTCTGGATCAGTTTGGCCACCGTCGCCAACTGGGCGATGGTCTGTTTCTCGAACAGTTGCTTGGGGCTCAGCTTGAGGCCCTGACGCTTGGCACGGGCGATGATTTGCAGGCTGAGGATCGAATCCCCGCCCAACTCGAAGAAGTTATCGGTCGTGCCGACCTTCTCCAGCTTGAGTACATCGGCCCAGACGGCGGCGAGCTTTTCCTCGATCTCGCCGACCGGCGCGGTATAGCGTTGTTTGACCACCCCCGGCGTGGGCAACGCACGCTTGTCCAGCTTGCCGTTGGCGGTCAGCGGCAGACGCTCCAGCACCACGAACTGCGCGGGCACCAGGTATTCCGGCAGGCTGGCGGTCAGTTGCTCGCGCAGGGTTTCGACCTGCAACGTCGTGCCCGCAGCGGCCACGCAATAGGCCACCAGTTGCAGGCGGGATTCGTCGCTTTCAACCGCTTGCGCCACCACCGCAGCCTCGGCCACTGACTCGAAACGCAGCAGTACCCGCGCCACTTCGGCAGGCTCCACGCGATAGCCGCGCACTTTCACCTGATCGTCGCTGCGACCGATGAATTCCAGCACCCCCTGGCGGCTGCGACGCACCCGATCACCGCTGCGATAAGCGCGCTGCCCTTCCCCGGCAAACGGGTCCGGCACAAAGCGTTCAGCGGTCAGGCCCGGTTGCCCGAGATACCCCAGCGCCACGCTGTCGCCACCAATGTACAACTCGCCCGCAACCTGTTCGTCGCTCAGGTTCAGCACATCGTCCAGCACGTAAGCGTGAGCACCCGGCAACGGCGTCCCCACCGGCACGGAGCGGGACGGGTCGATGGCCCGGACTTCATGGGTCAACACACCGACCGTGGTTTCGCTGGGGCCGTAATGGTTGATGAAACGGCAGCCCGGCTTGAGCTGACGAACCTGCTCGAATAAGGCAGGAGGACACGCCTCGCCACCGACGATCAGCGCATGCTGTGGCAGCACGTCGGCGGGATTGGCGGCCTGCAACAGCGCCGCAAGATGGCCGGGCACGACTTTCAGCACGCCAACGCGATGCTCGGCCATGTACTCGGCAAAACCATCCGGATCGAACCCCAAGGCCTCGGTCAGCACGTGCAAGGGACGCCCGGAACACAAGGCACCGAACAGCACGGTATGGCCCAGGTCGGCGGCGATGGTCGAGACCAGCGCCATGCTGGCGTTCGGTGCCAGTTCCAGACGCTCAAGCAGGCCGCGCACATAGCTGGCCAGCGCGCCATGGCTGACCAGTACGCCCTTGGGCTGGCCGGTGGAGCCGGAGGTGTGAATCACATAGGCCGGCGACTGTGCCGAAACCTCAATAACCGGACGGCTCACAGGCTGGTGCTGCCACTGTGCCGGTGCATAGGCCAGGCCCTGACAGCCAGCGACTGCCAGTGAAGTCTGGCGCTGATCGCCTTCGGCACACAGCAGCACTCGCGCACGGGCGCCTTCTACCATCTGTTGCAGGCGAGTATCCGGCGCCTTGACGTCCAGCGGCATGTAGACGCCGCCCGCCTTGAAGATCGCCAGCACCGCCGTGAGCCAGTCCAGCGAACGCTCCATCAGCACGGCCACGGGCTGACCCTCGCTCACGCCCAGACCCACCAGATGATGGGCCAGACGATTAGCCGCCTGATTCAGCTCGGCGGTGGTCAAGGTGCGTTCAAGGCAACGGGCGGCCAGGGCATCGGGCTGTTTCTCGACCTGAGCCTGCCACTGTTGCAGCACTTGCGCAGCAGGTTCACGGACAGCGGGCTCATGCTGAACCGGCAAGGCGCCCAGACTGAACAAAGGCGCTTCGGGAGCCGCCAGCAAGGTTTTGAACAGCTCCAGCAAGGCAGGAATGAAGCCCTCGATGGTCGAGCGCTTGTACAGATCGCTGGCGAAAGTCATGTCGCCATGGATCAACGTGCCGTCGTCGGTGATATCCAGCGCCAGATCGAAATGCGCGCCATCCTTGTGGAACTCGTACTCGCTGACGTCCAGCCCCGGCAGCTTGAGCGCCACTTTCTGCTTGAGGACCACGTTCTGGTTGAACTTGGCCTGGAACAGCGGGTTGTGGCCCAGGCTGCGCTCCGGTGCCAGTTGATCCACCAGTTGCTCGAACGGCACATCCTGATGCGCCTGGGCGCCAAAGGAAGTCTCACGAATCCGGGCCAGCAGATCGAGATAGCTCAGGCGCTCGTCCACTTCGCAGCGCAGCACCTGTGTGTTGATGAAAAAGCCGATCAGGCCTTCGGTTTCAGCCCGGCCACGGTTGGCATTGGGCACGCCGATGCGGATATCCCGCTGACCGGCCTTGCGGGACAGGAACAGGGAAAAACCGGCCAGTACCAGCATGAACAGGCTCAGGCCTTGGCTACGGGCAAAAGCGTTCAGTTGCCGGGACAGATCAAAACCGAAGTCGAAGCTCAGGCGTTCGCCCTGAAAGCTCTGGGTCGCCGGACGCTGAAAGTCATGGGCAGCCTCCAGCAGTGGCTGCTCATCGCCCAGTTGCTGACGCCAGTAATCGAGTTGACGCTCGCCCTCACCCGCCTCCAGCCATTTGCGCTGCCAGATCGCATAGTCGGCGTACTGCAAGGGTAATTCCGGCAACACAGGTTCACGGCTCTCGCTGTAAGCCTGATAGCAATGCACGAACTCCTGAATCATCACATCCATCGACCAGCCATCGGAGACGATGTGGTGCATGCTCACCACCAGCACGTACTCGTCGCCAGCCAGGCGGTACAAGCTGGCACGCAGCAACGGCCCCTTTTGCAGATCGAACGGCTGACGGGTGCTCTGCTCGACCTGCTGAGCCAGCTCGATCTCGCGCACATCCACCGACAACGCCGACAGATCGACACGCTCCAGCGCCACATGCTGGTTGTCGAGAATCACTTGATGCGGTTGATCGCCTTCGGTGTGGAACACCGTGCGCAACACTTCATGGCGCTCGATCAGATGATCGAACGAGTGCAACAAGGCCGACTCGTCCAGCTCACCGCGCAAACGCAGGCCGGTGGTCATCTTGTAGGCATCGCTCAGCGGATCAAGCTGCCAGAGAAACAGCAGACGCTGTTGTGCGAAGGACAGCGGGATCTGCGCAAAATCATGACGACTGACCGGCACCGGCAACAGGCTGAAGTCCTTGCCTTCCTGGCGCAGCCTGGCGAGGAACTGTTGACGCTGTTCGAGGGGCAGCCCGACAAAGCGTTTAGCGATACGTGCAGCAGTAGTCCCGGTCATGCGCCAAATTCCTCCAGTGAATCCATGAACTGGTCCATATCGCTCCAGTCGTTGTCGGCCGTGTCATCGGTGAGCAAAGCCACTTCTGCGGCCAGATCGCTCAGTACAGGTTTCTCGAACAGCGTGCGCAACGGCAGGCTGACACCCAGTTGCGTCTTGATCCGGGCAATCACTTGCGCGGCCAGCAGGGAATGACCGCCCAGCTCGAAGAACTGGTCATCCAGCCCCACCTGAGGGACGTGCAGCACTTCCACCCAGATGGCGGCCAGACAGACCTGCAACTCGGTTTGCGGTGCGCGGTAAGTGGCCTGCAACTGGCTTGGGTCAGGAACCGGCAAGGCCTTGCGGTCGAGCTTGCCGCTGGGGGTCAGCGGCAGGTTCGGCAACAGCAGCAGATGAGTCGGCACCATGTAGTCCGGCAGGCTGGCTTGCAGCTGGGACTTGATGTTCTGACGCAACGCGACATGCTCGGCATCGCTGGTCGCAGCGGTTTCAGGCACCAGATAAGCCACCAGTTGCGTGCTGCCGGCCAGTGGCAGCGCCAGAACCACCGCTTCGCGAATGCCGGAGCACTGCTGCAGGCACGATTCGATTTCTCCCAGCTCGATCCGGAAGCCGCGAATCTTCACCTGATGATCGACGCGACCGATGTATTCCAGCGCACCATCGGCTCCCAGCCGCGCCCGGTCGCCGGTTCGATAAAGCCGTTCACCCGCCACGAACGGGTCGGCGATAAAGCGCTCGGCGCTCAGTGCCGGCTGGCCGTGATAACCCCGGGCCAGACCCGGCCCACCGATATACAACTCACCCACCGCGCCTTGCGGCAGCAGGTTCAACTGGTCGTCGAGCACGTAAAGGCGACGTCCCGCCAGCCCCTGACCAATCGGCACGCCGCGCCAGGAAACGGTTTCAGGCGTTAATGCGCTGCAATCATGAATGCTCGACACCACCGTGGCCTCGGTCGGCCCGTAGGTGTTGAGCAGACGCACATGACCCAGCCCGGCCTTGCGCCACAAGCGCAAACCTTCCACCGCCATGGCCTCGCCGCCCACATGGATCTGACGCAACGCGCCATAGTGCGCGGGCGGCCGGGCGGCGTAATCCTGAACCAGGGTCAGCCAGTACGCGGCGGGCAGGTCCGCCAGGGTAATGCCGTGCTCGACAACCGCCTGATGGAAGGTGCTGCTGTCCCAGAGTCGATCATCACGCAGCACCACACACGCGCCATGGCAAAGCGGCGGATAGAACTGCTCCACAAAGCCATCGAAACTGTTGGTGGCGAATTGCAGGACCCGATCACCTTCGCGCAAGTCGCTATAGGCCGCACCCAGGGTGACGAACTCGGCCAGTGCGCCATGACTGATAGCCACGCCCTTGGGACGGCCGGTGGAGCCGGAGGTGTAGATCACGTAAGCCAGATTGGCCGGATCGACGCCGACGTCCAGATCATGCTCAGCGGCTTCAGCCTGTTCATCCAGCAGGTCCAGACACAGGCACTGGATATCACCCAGCGGCGGCAGATCGTGCAGCAGTTCGCTGCGAGTCAGCAGCCATTTGAGACCGCTGTCCTGCAACACATGACTCAAACGCTCGGCAGGTGTCTTGGGGTCCAGTGGCACATAGGCCCCGCCCGCCTTGAGCACCGCCAGCAAGGCCACGGCCATCTCCAGAGAGCGCCCCAAAGCAATGCCCACCAGCACGTCGGGACCCACACCCTGCTCACGCAAACGATGAGCCAGACGATTGCTGAGTGTATTCAGGTGTTCGTAGCTCAGACCGGGAGCATGGCGTTCGCCCGCCATGACCAGAGCCGGAGCCTGGGGCGTGCGCTTGACCTGCGCCTCAAACAGACGATGCGCGGGCGTGGCAATGCTGGCCCGTGGCGCGGCATCCACATCCAGCAATGGCTGACGCTCCTCAGCCGCCAGCATCGACAAGTCACCCACCGACTGCTGTGGATTGGCACAAGCCGAGGCCAGCAGATTGCGCCAATGCCCGGCCAGACGGGCGATGGTCGCCTCGTAAAAGATATCGGTGGCATAGGTAAAGGCGGCATTGAGCTGTTCGCCTTCACCACTGGTGGCCAGCATCAGGTCGCTGGCAGCAGCATGGGTACGCTCGGCGACAGCCTGCTGTTCGGCTGGCAGATTCGCGACCCGCAGGCCGCTTTCCAATTGCTTGTCCAACAGATCGGCAACCACCGGCTGATGGTTGAACATCACCTGGAACAGCGGGTTATGGCTCTGACTGCGCTCGGGCTGCAAGGCGTCGATCACGGCGTCGAACGGTAATTCCTGATGCGACTGCGCGCCCATCGCCGCCTGGCGCACGGTCTGCAACAGATCGACAAAACGGGTCTGTGCCGTCACTTCGCTGCGCAGTACCTGGGTGTTGATGAAGCAGCCGATCAGGCCTTCGGTTTCACTGCGCGTGCGGTTGGCAATCAGTCCGCCAACGCGGATATCGGTCTGCCCGCTGTAGCGATGCAGCAGGCTCTTGAAGGAAGCCAGCAACACCACGAACAAAGTGACGCCCTGACGCTGGGCCAGGGTTTTCAGGTCCCGCAGCAAGGCGGTATCCAGCGAGATTTCCAGGCGCGCGCCCTGATGAGTCGGCAAGGCCGGATGAGGCCGATCAGTGGGCAGTTCCAGCACCGGATGCTCTTCCCCCAGATGCGCACGCCAGTAATCGAGCTGACGCTCCTGCTCGCCAGCCTCCAGCCAACTGCGCTGCCACAGCGCATAATCGCGGTACTGCACGGCCAGCGGATTCAGTTGCAGAGGCTTGCCGGCCATCAGCGCATCGTAGCCGCGCAGCCACTCATCGATCAGCACATTCATCGACCAGCCGTCGGTGATCATGTGATGCAGGTTCAACAGCAACACATGCTCCTGCTCTTGCAGACGCAACAGGCGAATGCTGAACAGCGGGCCTTTCTCCAGATCAAAAGACTGCTCGGCCTGGCGAGCCATTTCCCGATGAGCCTTCGACCAGCGCTGTTCCAGTGGCAAGGTGCTCAGGTCCAGCAATTCGATGGTCACCGGCGCAGGCTCGGCCACCCGCTGGAATGCACGTTCGCCGTCCTGACCGAAGGTCGTGCGCAGGCTTTCATGGCGCTCTACCAAGGCACTGAATGCGCGCTCCAGCACGGCAACATCCAGCGAACCGTTCAGGCACACCGACATCGGCAGGTTATAGGCTGAGCTTTCAGGGTCGAGTTGCCAGAGAAACCACATGCGCTGCTGCGCATAGGACAAGCCATCACGCTCAACAAGCCCAACGCAGGACGGGATCGGGAACAACGAAAAGTCCATGTCCTCCTGGCGCATACCGTCGAGAAACAACCGACGTTTTTCAGGGGGCAGCTCGACAAAACGGCGAGCCAGTTTATGGGCGTGTTCGGGATTCATGCATTGGGTCCTTGCTGAATAGGCCTGACCATGAGGCTTGGTCGTATGAACAAGAACGAATTGGAAGCAAAATATTTAACGGAAATTAATGGTCGGTAGCACATCGCCCTTATGCGCAAAAACATGCGCATGCAAAAACGCTAATAATCGCTGTAAGCCTCGTATTTAAAGGCTTTCGATCACTGCGCAAAGAATTGCGCGGGTGCGCAAGCTCTTGCGCACTTTTTGCTGAAAAAGTCGCCTCTTTTTCAAGCAGCCAAATGCCATGTGCTTGTATTTGCTGGATAAAAACCAGTCGGCATGATTTTTGACATACGTCTCTCCGCTCAACGGGCGTTATTGCCCATACAGACGGAGGAACAAGGGATGTCCGCACCCGCCCATCAAACACATTTCAGCCTGCATCTGGAGGACGTCAGACATGACTTTCAGGTGCTGGCCTTTACCGGCACGGAGGCCATCAACCAGCCCTTTGCCTTTGAGCTGGAACTGGTCAGCGAAAACCAGGCGCTGGATCTGGACAGCCTGCTCAATCGCTCTGCCTTTCTGCAGTTCGGCCCCGACGACGCTGGCGTGCATGGCTTGATCGACCGTATCGCTCAAGGCGACTCCCGCAAGCGACTGACCCACTACGCCATGACCCTGCGACCGCACCTCGCCTACCTGGGCCATCGCATCAATCAACGCATCTTCCAGCAACAGTCGGTGCCGGACATCATTGCCCGGATCCTGCAAGAGCACGGCATCCTGGCCGACCGCTATCACTTTCAACTCGGTCTGCCGTACCCGAAACGCCAGTACTGTGTGCAGTACGACGAATCGGACCTGCATTTCATTCAGCGACTCTGTGAAGAAGAAGGCCTGCACTATCACTTCCAGCACAGCAGGGCCATGCACCGGCTGGTATTCGGCGATGACCAGACGGTCTTTCCCAGGCTAAAGCCGCTGACCTATCGACAGGACAGCGGGATGGTCCCCGATGAACCGGTGGTCAAGCGCTTCAATGTGCGTCTTGAAACCCGCACCACTCGCACCACGCGGCGGGATTATGACTATCAGAAACCGCTGGTTCCCCTTGAAAGCGAAGTCCAGAACAAAACCCTGCCCGACCTTGAGGACTACGATTACCCCGGCCGTTTCAGCAACCGTGAGCGTGGCAATCTTCTGGCCCGACGGGCACTGGAACGCCACCGCCATGATTACCGCCTCGCCGAAGGCCATAGCGATCAGCCACGGCTGGTCAGCGGCCACTTTCTGGACTTGGCCAGTCACCCGCAGAAAAGCTGGAACCAGCTCTGGCTGCTGACCGAGGTTCGTCACGAAGGCCGCCAACCGCAGGTGCTGGAAGAGTCCGCTCGTCCTTCTGACTGGCAGGGCTATCGCAATACCTTCAGGGGTACGCCGTGGGACGCTTTCTATCGCCCGCCTCTGCGCCATCCCAAGCCACGCATTCAGGGCAGCCAGACCGCCATGGTCACCGGGCCCCAGGGCCAGGAAATCCATTGCGACAAACATGGCCGGATCAAGGTGCAGTTCCACTGGGACCGCGAGGGCCAGCAGGATGCCAAAAGCAGTTGCTGGCTGCGGGTGTCGTCCGGTTGGGCGGGCAATCGCTATGGCGCTGTCGTCCTGCCACGGGTCGGCATGGAAGTGCTGGTGACTTTTCTGGAAGGCGACCCCGATCAACCTCTGGTCACCGGCTGCCTCTACCACGCCGAAAACACTCCGCCCTACAGCCTGCCCGAACACCGCACCCGCAGCGTCTTCAAGACGTTGAGCAGCCCCGGTGGCGGTGGCTCTAACGAGCTGCGCATCGAGGACCGCAAGGATCAGGAACAGATCTTCATCCACGCCCAGCGCAACTGGGACCAGAGCATTGGTCACGACCAGAAGATCCAGGTCGGCAATGAGCGCCACGACCGGGTCGAGGCCAACAGCTACAGCGAATTCAGGGCCGAGCAACACTGCACCGTCGATGCTGACCGCAAGGTGGAAATCCGGGCGAACGATCATTTGAGCATCGCTCAGGTTCAACACATCAAGGTGGGCGTGGCACAACTGGTCGAAGCCGGACAGGAAATCCATATCAAGTCCGGCGACAAGCTGGTGATCGATGCCGGGATGGAGCTGACCCTCAAGGTCGGTGGCAGCTTTATCAAGATCGATCACAGCGGGGTGATGATGAACGGGCCGCTGGTCAGGACCAATGAAGGCGGCTATCCGGGCATCGGGACCGAGGCGCCGCCCGTGCTGCCCGTCGCTCCAAAGGCGGCAGATACATCCGCTGCCGGCAGGAAACCTATGACAGTGCAGTCCAACCCCAAACCTGAACCATCCACCTCCAGCCAGGGCCCCGAGGCACTTATCGTCGATGTCTGGGGCGATCCCGATCATGGCAGCCAGTTGATCCTGACGGGGCCGGAGCAGCAGCCATGAGCACGTTCAACGACAAGCCCATCACCCAGGGCACACGCAAGAAAACCGAGTACCTGAATGACCAGAATGCGCGGCTGGCGCTGCAGATTCCCCGCACCGACGGCGGCCTGCTGCAAATCCCCCTGCTCCCCGATGCTCAAAGCACCCGGGAAGAGGAAACCATTCAGCGTAATACGCTGCTCTCCGTCCTGCCCCTGGCTCGCCTTCCGGGTTATGACCAACCCCATGAATACCCTCGGGGCGGCCTGCCACGTCGGGGCCGCATTTATGTGTTCTGGCGCAACGTTTTATGGCGAGAGCTGGAAACCGATGGCCAGGGCCAGTTGTTCGAGGTGGATGTCGCGCACTGGCGCACGATCGCGCAACAACTCGGCAATGCCGACCAGCGCGACCCGGTGGCCGTCAAACAGCAGGTGATTCTGCTGCCGATGCTATTGCAGGGCCGCTTCGTCGCCGATCAGTTGCGCATGGCCTACAGCGAACTGCCCTGGAGCTGGGAGCACATCGAATGGCTTGAAAGCGATGCCAGCCGGATCAAGGTTCGCTGTCAGCATATTGCGCGAATCTGGGACACCGCTGTAGTGGGTTCGGAGCACTGGAAAACCACACAGGACAACCCGAGCCTGCCGGTCAGCCGTATCCGCAAAGGCTTGCGGGCCAGGGATTTCAATAGTGAAAGCGCCCTGCAGGACCCGCTGGATTTCACCCCGGAGTTTGCAGCGTTCAGCGATGAGACATTGCTCAAACGTTTGCAAAGCCGCCAGGAGCAATTGGCGCATCACCTCAAACAGCAACCGCCTGCGCCACTGCCAGACGTGGAAGCAGGCGTCGATCTGCTGGACAGCTACCAGTTGCGGGACAACACCCATCTGGTCGCCCTCATTCTTGAAGACCCGCTGTTTACCGTTCGCCACGCGACCGCCCAGATACGCGACTGTGTTTCCTATCTGCAAACTTTGAACGCCCTGATTGCCTTCCAGCCACACGGACGTTATGCGCAGGTGCTGTATAGCGCTGTGGGTGGAAATTACGCTTACCTGAAAGGCCGGATTGACCTGCCGAGGTTTTATGAAACGGTGTTTGAGCAGGAGCGCAAGTTCGGACGCAAATCGCTGGCCGCACACCTTGCGCGACTGGTCGACGTGCTCGACAAAAAACTGCCCGCCGTCCTGATGGACTGGCCCCATCGCCACGACGAAGCGTTGCTGGAACCTTACAGCCTGATGGCAGATGCCCTGGGCGCACTTGAGTACACGCCTGCTCAGGCGGATGCCTTGCTGACCGGCATGGACGTTACAGAGCTGGAAACCTCCATCAGAACCCTGGTCAAGAACATCCTGCAGGCCGAGCACCCACTGGGCGCCATGCTGCTGGCCACAGACGCCGGGCAACCTCCCGAACTGCTCAAGCGCCTGATTGCCCTGCGCGACCTTGATCAACCAGCCGAGCCACAAGCCATGGGCCTGAGCACCCTGATGCTCAGCGCCTCCTTTGCCGACAAGGTGGATTGGCCCGGCCTGGGCAAGACCTTCGCATACTTCATGGGCGACCTGCTGGATATTTTCGGGGCTAGCGTCGTGGCGCAACTCAGCAGGCTGTCCAACAGCAGTCTCAAGATCAAACTCGACCGGCTCTTCATGCCGACCTTTAACACCCTCTCGGCTCTCTCGAAAAAGATGGCTGAAATCCGCCTGATGCCCATGGGCGAAGCACTGGCCGGGAACTATGTGGTCATCGGCGTTCAGGGCGCAGGCTTGCGCAGTGGCCTGACCGACAGCGAACGCAGCGAACTGACCCGCAAGAACTACCGCTACGCCAGCCTTCACAGCCAGTCCGGCGAAACCCTGGGCAGCACCAGCGCCAAAGGCCAAGGCAAGAACGCCCCGATGCTGCGCAATGTCATGGTGCTTGCCATCCCTCAGGGCCACCCCGAACTGGCGCACTACAGCAACTTCCGGGTGAATTTTGGGGCGCTGACGCAGGGGTTGGAGAAGACCAGGGTGGTGCCTACGTTGATGCTGGGGTTTGCGGTTTTTAACTTGGTGGTGCAGTTGGATGTATATAAGGATTTTAAGGCTGAGGGAGAAGGGTTTCGTGCCCTGATTGGTGTCGGTAGCGCACTCGTTGATCTGGCAGTGGCTCTCGGCAACCATAGTAAACTTCTTTTTGGTGCAACCACCGCAAACTACCTGTCCAAGCCTCGTATCAACGTATCGAAAATATCTCCCCGCTGGGCAAAAAATCTAGAAAAACAGACAGGTAGCCCTAAACTACCTCTGCTGCGTGCTCTAGGCGGCGGAGCCACACTATTTAGCGCAGCAATAAGCGCTTTGGACAGCCATCGAAACTATCAGGAAGGCAATTACGAACTATCAGCAAGCTATGCAGTAATTACAGCGGGAAATTTAATATGGCTAGCCTATACCATAGGCCTTACCATCAACCCCTTTGCGCTTTTGATCGGGGCAGCATTGGTGATTGGCGGAGCAGTGCTTGCCAATATATTTGATGACGATGCAATCGAACTTGCCGTGCGTTATGGCCCCCTCGGCACAGACTCTGCCGCTGAAGATTCGCCTGAAGACTTTCTACATTTAAAAGATCCGTTCATTGCCTATCAGCAATTAACGGGGCTTCTGTGCAAACCCGAGATCAATGCAATGCGACTCGGCGACTGGCGCAGAAAAGCCCCAGCACATCATCTTGAGGCACTGTTAAACGCCGACCAGCAACGCAAGCGTCCGACAAACACACATATACAAACCATCACACCCAACGCTCAAGCTCTGGACGATCAGGATTGGGTGGTGACTTTAAGCACCCCCCTGCTGGGGATGCTCAGCAATAGCGCCCAACACTTTCAACTGCTGGCCCATGAATTTCAATCACACATGGAAACCGGCATGGCCTTCGCTGGCCAGCACTATCACTGGCAAAGGGCGGGTAACCCAAAACTGGCGGCGGTGCCACTGGATGCGACCACCGTTCTGTATGTATTGCCCTCTTTCATTGAAACCACCTTTCCCATCAGCCGCACCGTCAGAACCGAAGGGCTGAGAATCAGTACCCAGATCGAATTGCATGCAGAACCGGGCAGCCCGCCTTTGCTACTTCCGCAACCCCACCCCAAAAAGTGGACGCCTTTTACGCCTGCCCACCGCCGAGCACCCAATGGCAACCCGGAGAGCAACCCTCCTCTGTATTGGCAGATCGAAACCATCGAGAACCGTATATGAACGCAAATATTGATACTACCTACGCCAATAGCGCCTACCGCAGCGACAGCCAGGAACTGCTGCCGCCGCCAAGATGGTACGTCCATCTCAACCGCAATGGCCTGTTCAACACGCATCTTGCCTTTGGTCATTACGCCGGGCTGGATTCAGCTACGGAAATCACTCTGCAACTGGAGTGCGAAGAACATCTGATTTATCAGAAGCAGGAAGAGGGTGCTGAAAAACAGGAAGTGTACTGTGATGCAAAACGCTGGCGATTTCAGAACTCCAGCAAGATTCCACACATATTATTTACGTCTAAACTAATGAGTTTTTTCTTTATATGGGTTTCTTGGGGAATGGGTTTTTTCTATTTCCTCCTGGAGGAACTTGACTACCAGAAATACTCAACCGAAACCGCATTTCTGATAACACTGTTCTCTACAGCTTTAATGATTATTTCTCTTGCTACGCACATGTCAGGACAAAAACGGGTCCATTACATTCAAATTGCTGGCCTCCTCATCTGCGCAACCCTTCTCCTCTGTTTAAAAGGCTCGATCTGGGGCAGTAGCGAAATGCACATCGCCTTTTGGGGAGGCACCCTCCTCTACTTCATGGGCGCCATCGGTTTCGATTGCCTGCTCTGGCTACACAGCAAGGTCAGCCGCCATGACGGCAGCGAGTTCAACCGCGTAGACGGCATGGTGCGTTTCAAGCGGCGCTTTCGGCGTTTGTTTGTCGCGCCTTTCGAGGAGTTCGACCCGGTGCTGACATTACTGCCCAGTGGCTACGGCTCTCATGACTACACGATCACGCTGTATCACCGCTACACCAACAAGAAGATATCTCTGGCAACCAAGATGCATTCACTGGGGCTGGATCAGGCCAACACTCTGGCCTTCTG